>JACOEH010000012.1 GCA_024998685.1 Nitrospira sp. | reverse complement strand
AGAATTTGGACCAAGGGCCACCACTTCAATACACCTTACACCTTGCTCAACGTCCTCTATTCAGTTTTCAAAGAACGATCGCGTTCCTCACGCGAGCCGCGTACCATACAACGTGCAGCGTAGCGTGTCAAGGGACCCGCTCGAAACATTTTTTCGCTTCGGGTAGTTTCCCTTTGGCACCGCACCGTGACTCGCCGTCAGGCGCGGTCATCAGGCAGGAACACAGTACCAACGAACGAACGGAAAGATAACAAGGTATTTCCCCAGAGTCAAGAGTCCGGCCCGTGTATAATCAAATTCTATGAAAAATTTTAGAAACATGTTTCCTATTCGTCGGCGCAAAGCGTTCGGACTGGGAGCGGTAGTCGGCAGCGTCGGTGGGTGCGATGCCATCGGTACACCTAGCGCCCGCCGAAACCAGGAAAGTTTCAAACCGTTGTCCGCGCCACGGACACAACGGGTCAACAGAAAATTGCGGAGATTGTGAGACCGCAACCCGCCGGCGCGAGCGGATATCACACGATCATTTCGGAAGTGGAGTCGATTGGGTGATCAGATGCCGCCACAGATCTGCTTATTTAAAACAGTGACTCCTTCAGGGCGAGTTGAAGATTACAAGGCATTTCATATTATCCTGTCATACGTCGGCATCCAACCGCATTCACAATACCATCAACGATAGCACGACCGCAGATCAATTTACTTTTGAAAGAATGAGTCGCGAGTGATCTGATCTTTACGTATCTCGTATTCCTTTTGATCGATCTTCCCGGCTTTAAAGTCCTCCTCCACCCTATCTTTCTGACGCTTCAGATTATATTCATAGCCGCCGCCTGTTGCTCCTACCCCGAGGACCCCGCCGAGCAGGCCGCTCCCCACTGCTCCTGAACATCCCGTCAGCAATGTCAAACACATGATGATCGCACATAGATTTTTCATACTCACCCCCGTGGATCAAGAGTCGAATCTCTTGCTATGGCAAGAATCCCTATCCATTTACTGAAACAGGTGATCGCTGTAATATCCCGAGCACGAGCAACGATACACCGATCGTAATGCAGACATCGGCCACGTTGAAGATGCCGGTTCGGAGACTGCCGATGCCGACGTTCATGAAGTCGATGACACGTCCCTCGTGAAGCAGGCGATCCAAGAGGTTGCCCATGCCTCCGCTGAGGACGAAGCTCCAAGCAATGACGGAGAGCGGCGGTATTTGTTTGGCGACGAACAGAAAAATTGCCAACCCCAAAAGCCAGAGTGCGGGGAACACTTGGAAGAGAATCACTCGTAGCCACTCGGAAAACCCGCTGCCGAGACTCAAGAAGGCGCCCGTATTCTCGGCATACTCCAGACGAACGGTATCGTGGAACCAGGATCGAGGAGGCTCAAAGGCTAAGTACTGTTGAGCAACATCTTTGGTAAGCTGATCGCACCCGACACAGCCGACGAGCAGTAGAAGAATCAACACATCTCGTTTGAACCGTACGGTTGAGAGCCTTACGCTCATACCGGCTTTCGAGGAAAGACGTCAGCAGGTTTTCTGCGCCAATGCTTGCATGTCGGCTACATCCCACGTGAGCATCAAGACGACTGGTCCTTGCGAGGACGTCCGACGGGCAACTTTCCCTTTCTCTTCTTGAAACGCTTTCCTTTTTCCAGTTTCTTGAGCGTGGATAAAATCGCGGATTCGACGACACCGGTCAGCGTCAACGTGGGACTCCAATAGACGACGGTCCGCAATCGCTCGACCATATCGGCAGACAGAGACAGCGTGACTCTTTCCTTACGTTTCGTGGGCTGCTGTGTTTGTTTCATGTGATCATCTCCTTCACAAGGTGCTGCTTCCTGCATCTACCACTTATGCTTGCATATCATGCTCCATTCCGTACACGCAAGTGGACTTTGCGGGACGCAAGAAGTTCCTCTGTTTGTCGATAGAAATCATAGACGTAGAGGTAATTCCTTGAGGTGTCCGGCAGATTGCCCTACGAATGAAACGGCTCCGGATCCGGACGGATGGAATTTCCTGCCATGCGTCACGAATCAAAATCCGAGGCCGAATCCACCGCCACCACCCATCCTGCCGCCTGTGCCGCCGCCGATTCCAATCGAAAATCGGGGATACGGATAGGCATATCCATAGGATTGAGACGGCCATATATGCAGATATTTCACGATCACCACAGGGTACCGATACTCGACATCGTCGAGATGCTCGACCTTTGCCTTCGACAGTTCTCCAACAATCGTCATCTTTGTTCCTTCGGCGATGGTCGCGGGGTCGAGAAACTCCTGCTGGATCGCGAGGAATCGACCCTGCGATTGTTGACGATTGGAAATCGGTTGCTCTCCCTTATCGAGCGGCAATTGCAGGAGCTCGATCTGTGTTCCATCCTTCAATCGTTTGGCCTTCAGCACCTCGCCGCCCAATACCACGATCTTGCCCCGGTATGAATCAGGAGCGGCAACCACTTCACGAAACGGGACCGTTCGGTCGACCAGAGGCTCTAATTCTTCAGGAATCACTCGTTGTGAGGAACAGGCTGCCGTCAGAACCAACACCGCCCACCACCACAAGTTGAACGCCAAGAGACGCATGTTCACACTATAGCGCGATGGATGTACCGTTTCTACACAGCAATACTCGTAGAGGTCGACCTAGGGTCTTTCCCACTGTGCTTTCTTCAGCTATGATGCAGAGTCGCGTGAGATTCTAAGACGCATTCATTCATCGACACCATATCCGCTTCCGCGCAGAGAGGCGATCATGTTGCGAGTCATTCCGATAGTCATGCTGATGTTCCTATCGTTGAGCCTATCTTCCTGCGACAAGGCCTATATCGCCACCATGGAGAAGATGGGCTATGCCAAACGTGACATCCTCAGCAGCCGCGTCAAATCAGCGCGAGACGCTCAGGAAGAGGCGAAGAAAGAGATTCAGAGCACGCTGGAGCAATTCGGGAAGGTCGTCTCCTATGAAGGAGGAGATCTGGAAGCCACCTATAAGAAGCTGAGCGGTGAACTGGAGACAAGCGAGGACAGTGCCGAATCGGTCCGGAAGCGAATCGCGGACGTCGAAAGCGTGGCCGATGCACTCTTCTCGGAATGGGAAAAAGAACTGGGTCAGTACTCGAGCGCCGACCTGCGCCGGAAGAGTCAAGTCAAACTCACTCAAACCAAGGGCCGCTACCGAGAGATGCTCGCAGCCATGAAACGGGCTGAACAGCGGATTGAACCGGTCCTCAACCCATTGCGGGATCAGGTGCTCTATTTGAAACATAACCTGAATGCGCGCGCGCTCGCCGCCATCAAGGGAGAGCTTGTGAAAGTCGACGCGCAGGTCGACCAACTGGTCAAAGACATGAACCGTTCCATCGCCGAAGCCGATAAATTCATTCAGTCGATGGAGAAAGAATCGGACTGATTGTGCGGCGCGAGGGAGAGCGCCTATGCGTATCGACGATCAACGCGAAAGCGACAACATCGAAGATCGTCGCGGCATGGGTCCGGCCCGCATCGGGAGGGGCGGCCTCGGTATCGGCACCATTGTGCTGGCACTCGCCATCAGTTACTTCACAGGCGTCAATCCCTTGACCGTGCTGAATCTCCTCACAGGTGTCCAGAGTATGACCGAGGTGTCCGCCCCGACCGAATCCGGCCCGGTCGGGGCCCCTCAAGACCGACTCGGCAAGTTCGCCTCCGTCGTCCTTGCAGATACCGAAACGACGTGGCGAAACTTACTCGGTCCTCGGTACGAGGACCCGCGTCTTGTCCTCTTTTCCGGTGCCGTGCAGTCGGCATGCGGCACCACATCGTCGGCTGTTGGACCGTTCTATTGCCCCAACGATCGTCGGGTCTATTTGGATCTTGCCTTCTTCGATGAAATGGCGCATCGTCTTGGAGCGGCGGGTGACTTTGCTCAGGCCTATGTGATCGCCCATGAGGTCGGCCATCACGTGCAAAATCTCCTCGGCGTCGCAGAAAAGGTGCACCGCCTCCAACGGCAGGTCTCTGAGGCGGAAGGAAACGCGCTTTCGGTCCGAATGGAACTCCAAGCAGATTGTTATGCCGGTGTCTGGGGTCATCACGCCAAGCGAGAACGAAACTTGATCGAGCCGGGCGATTTCGAAGACGGACTCCGCGCGGCTGCAGCCATCGGGGATGATCGCTTGCAGAAGATGTCGCGTGGCCATGTCCAACCGGAAAGCTGGACCCACGGCTCATCTGAACAGCGGATGTCCTGGCTCAAGCGGGGTCTCGAATCCGGCGATCCCGCTGTCTGCAACACGTTCGACACAAAACGGCTATGAGCAATCCAGTTCCCCCACCTCAGAGCGGCTTCCTTGCTAAAACACTAGGGACAATGATGTCCGACCCTCCTTGGGCGGCTAAATCGTTTCTCGCCGCCGGTGCGACGACTGTCGCCGGACTCGGCGCCTGGCTCAGTAATATGATGTCGCCGGCACTCGCGAGCGCGGGTGGCAGCTTCCTCGGGGGATTCTTGCTTGGATGGGCATTCCGGAAAACCCTAAAACTCGCCCTGTTGGTCACCATCTCATTGCTGGCACTCATCGCCATCCTTAAAACGACCGGCTGGATTCACCTGGATTGGACCTTGATCCAAGCGGATGTGAATCGTACGCTTGACTGGGCCCGAGGCAAAGCCCAGGGTTTCAAGGAAGTGCTGACCGGCTATCTTCCCGCAGCCGGCGCCGGCGGCGCCGGAGTATTGTTTGGATTGCGGAAGAAATAGACTGCCGACCGACGGTACATCCCCCATAAGGCAACGTTTTGTTCATATCGGAACAGATGCTCACGGCGAACGAGAGCGGCCAATTCGACTTCGTTTCCTTGGTGCGCCCTGAACACCCGACGTTGTTCAGCATTTCGTAAAACCGACGCCCGTCCATGGTGTGTTCTCCTCACCTAAAACGTCTTCGTCTACTCAAAATCCACGCCGCCGCGCCGCCGAGCAGCAAGGCGCCTGCTCCAAAGAGCACCGCCGCGTCTTTTCGTGTAAAGGGCGCGTGAAGGGCTGGCGGGTTGACGTAACGGCGCTCGGGATACTCCCATCCAGGCACACCGGGGCCGACCCGTTGCCCGTCACGAAGCGCCATCTGCAGCACTTGGGCAAGATGCAGGCCGCGCCGGTCGGTGGTCTGCAAGATCTGCTCACGACAACTGAAGCCATCGGCAAGAATCAATGTCTCTTTCGGCGCCTTGCGTACCTCGGGCAGCAGCACCAGCTCACCGACCTTTATCGACACGTCGTAGTGATCGCCGTCCTTAAATCCGAACGAGCCGGCCATACCGCAGCATCCTGAATCGAGAATCTGAAAATCCAGCCCCATGCGCTTGAGCACTTTTTGCTCAGCGCTCATCCCCATGATCGCCTTTTGATGGCAATGTCCGTGAACGATCGCCTTCCGAGGCAGCTGAGGCAATTCGATGTGCGGAGCCTTGGATTCGAGAAACTCCGCCAACGTCATCGTCTGCGCCTTCAACCGTTTGGCATCCTCGCTCTGTGGACACAAATCGGCCAACTCGTCGCGGAAGGCCGCCACGCAGCTCGGTTCCAAACCGATTATTGGCGTGCCGGCCTCGATCTCCTCATGCAGCGTTTCCAGGATTTGCCGCCACATGGATTTCGCCAGATCGAGCATGCCGAAATCGTACAGCGGCCGTCCGCAACAGAGAGAACGGTTCGGGATCGTGACGTGAAACCCGACGGCCTCCAACACATCGACGGCCGCCACGGCCGTCTCCGGGAAGAAAAAATTATTGAACGTATCCGGCCACAGAATGACTTTCGGTCGCCCTATGTTGTGCGACGGCCGGCGGCGAAACCATTCTGTAAAAGTCTGACTGGCAAAAGGCGGCATCTTCCGGTGGACCGAGATCCCCCCCACAGTTTTGACGACATCGCTGATGCCCGACGTTTGCGTGAAGAAATTCGCGATACCGGGCATGAGCGAGGCCAGACGCGACCACCAATAGATGAGACCCATCGAATAGGCATGCATCGGCCGCAAACGGCCGGCATAGTAATGCGAAAGAAACTCGGCCTTGTACGTCGCCATGTCGACGTTCACCGGACAATCGTGCTTGCACCCCTTGCAGGCCAGACATAGATGCAACGCATCATGGACGGCCTCTTCCCGCCATCCGTCCTTGAGCGGGTTGCCCTCCAGCATTTCCCACAGCAATCGCGCTCGCCCACGAGTCGAATGCATTTCCTCGCGCGTAACCCGATAGCTGGGGCACATTGTCCCTTGCTGCCCACGGCGGCACTCGCCCACGCCGACGCAGCGCAGAGTCGCTCGGGCGAAGCTTCCCTCATCTTCAACGTATGAAAAATGCGTTTTGGTCGGAGGCGGGTTGTAGTCGGCCCCCAATCGAAGGTTCTCGTCCACTCGGTAGGGATCCACGATCTTGTGAGGATTCATCTTGCCTTGCGGATCCCAGATGGTTTTGAACTCGCGGAACGCTTCGACGAGCTCATCACCGAACATCTTCGGCAGAAATTCAGCGCGGGACTGGCCGTCTCCGTGTTCTCCCGACAATGACCCGCCGTGGCTCACGACCAGATCGGCCGCCTCGCCGATGAACGAACGGAATTTCTTGATGCCGTCTTTCGTCTTCAAGTCGAAGTCGATTCGAGTGTGGATGCAGCCTTGTCCGAAGTGGCCGTACAGAGCGCAGCCGTAATGATATTTTTCGAACAGGGCGCGGAGATCGCGCAAATACTGCCCGAGTTTTTCCGGAGGCACCGCCGAATCCTCCCAGCCTTCCCAGGTATCGGGTTGCCCGGGCACACGCGCGGTAGCGCCCAGGCCGGATTTTCTGGTTTCCCAGACGATCTTTTCGTGTTCCGGATCGTCGTACAGCTTGATGCTCGGCGCGTTCGGATGGCGCTTGAGCGCGCTGATCATACGATTCGCCTGCTCGTCCGCTTCTTCGGTCGTCTCGCCGCCGAACTCCACCAACAGCCATCCTTGCCCTTCCGGCAGAATCTTAACGTCGTTGGGATGCTTGCCCTTCAACTTGATATTCTCGACGAGCACTTGATCCATCCCCTCCAATCCTATGGGACGGTATTCGAGGATCTCGGGCACATGATCGCCGGCTTGGTAGACGTCGGGATAGCCGAGCAGAACCGTGATCCGTTTCGGAGGGCTGTAGACCAGTCTGACCGTCGCCTCCAGCACGGTCATGCAGGTCCCTTCCGTGCCGACCAGCGCTTTGGCGACGTCGAATCCGTGCTCCGGCAAGAGCTGCTCGAGGTTGTACCCGGAGACCCGACGCGGGATTTTCGGATAACGCTCTCTGATCAAATCGGCATACTTGTCGCGCAGCGTCTTGAGCTTCTGATAAATCTCTCCGCGGCGGCCTCCTTCCCCGATGATGCGCTCCAATTCATCATCGCTGGTCTTGCCGACGCGCATGCGGCATCCGTCGTAGGTGAGAATCTCCAGTTCTTCGGTGTTTTCCTCCGTCTTGCCTCCCATCAAGGCATGGACGCCGCAGGAATTGTTGCCGATCATGCCGCCCAAGGTGCAGTGGTTGTGCGTGGAAGGGTCCGGGGCGAACGTTAAATGGTATTGCTCGGCGGCGTTTCTCAGCACGTCGAGGACTAGGCCCGGCTCGACCCGTGCCCGTTTCTTGTGCGGGTCCAGTTCCAAAATCCGGTTGAAATACTTGGACATGTCCATCACAACGGCGACGTTGCAGATCTGTCCCGCGAGGCTCGTCCCGCCGCCGCGCGATAAGACCGGAGCGCCGTAGCGACGGCACGCGGCCACGGTTCCGATGATGTCTTCGACGCTCTTTGGAATGACCACCCCGATCGGCACCTGGCGATAATTGGCACCGCCGGCGGCATAGAGCGCACGGCTGCCGTCGTCGAAGCGAACCTCGCCGTTTATGATGTCACGTAGTTCGGCGGCCAATGCCTGTGCATCGACTTGCGCCGTTGTTGTGGTCGTCCGTCGCGACGTTCGTCCGATGTCCTTCACCAATTCCTGCACCAATTCCTGACCGAGCATAGTTCTCCTCCGTGGATACTAGACGGCATACGCCTGAGCGTCCGCCCGTTTGAATTCCAAGCCCATGCCGGGCCTGGACAGGTCCGGGTACAGCACCCCGCCTTCCGGTTTAGCGGCTCCGTCGAACAGCATCTGTTCGATTCGGACGTGATCGTGGAAATATTCCAGATGTCGAAGCGGCGTGGCGGCGCAGGCCGCGTGCAGGTGAAGGGTCGGCGCGCAATGCCCTGAAATGGGAAGACAGCGCGCCTCGCACAGGACGGCGGCCTTGAGAAAGCCGGTAATCCCGCAGCGTGACGCATCGGCCTGCAGCACATCGACCGCTCCGGCCTCGAGCATGCGACGAAAATAAAACAGGTCGTATCCGTATTCTCCCGCCGTGATATCCATTCCGGCCGGCGCGCGATCGCGAATGAGACGCAAGCCTTCCAAATCGTCGGAGGAGACCGGTTCTTCGAACCAGCTCACGTTCAGAGACGAGAAGGCTCCCGCGAACGCGAGCGCCTCCTTGCGGCTGTACGCGCCGTTGGCATCCACGAACAATTGGACGTCGGGACCGATCGCCTCTCTCGCCGCTTTGACTCGATCAACGTCCTTCCACGGTTCGGTTCCGACTTTCAACTTGACGCGGGGAATGCCCTCCGCTGCCCAGCCGCCGAGCTGCTCTTGGAGCTGATCGATCGAATACGAGGTAAAGCCGCCGCTGCCGTAGACCGGCGCCCCGGCATGGACCGCTCCGAGCAATCTCACCAATGGAAGATTCAAGAGGCGGGCTTTCAAATCCCACAGCGCCGCATCGACGGCCGAAACGGCGGTGGAGACGATGCCGGGCCGGCCGAGATTGCGGATCTCGCGCAGCATGGCCGCCCAGCATGCGGGCACATCCATCGCGTCTCGTCCCTTGACGACTTCCGCGAGTGTGTCTTTGATCAGGCAGGCGGTACCGGTGTCGGCATAGGTGTACCCGATGCCATGCCGGTCGGCGGCCTTCGCTTCCACCAACACCAGCGTGGTCTTGTTCCACGCCAGCGTGCCGTCCGATTCGGGAAAGTCGGTCGGCACATGATACGCCGAAACCGTGATCTCATCGATCGGTACCTCCGCTCGCCGCGCGCCGGCGGCGCGCCGATCGACCTGTTGCGAGACCTTCGAGGAGCTCATCGCTACACCACCTCACGGACCTTGTCTTCGACCACGGTCTTGATGATGCCCCATCGATCCTTCGTTCCTCGCGCCAGCGCCTTGGCGAAGGTCAATGCCTGATCGACGGTCGCTTTGCCTGGCAACGGAGGTTCGTTCGGATCGACCACGGCTTCGATCAAGGCCGGGCCCGGCTGGCTGAACGCCTTTTTCAACAGGGAGGGTACTTGCCGAGGATCTTCCACCGTGTATCCTTCGGCTCCGCAGGCCCGCGCAAAGTCGGCAAAGTTGATGGGCTGCAGTTGCACTCCATATTGTGGATTGCCTTCCATCGCGAGCTGCTCCCACTTGATCATCCCCAGCACGTTATTCTTGACGACGATAATTTTGACCGGCAGCTGATATTTCACGATGGTCGCCAGTTCCCCCATAAGCATGGTAAAGCCGCCGTCACCGGCAAAGCACACGACCTGACGGCCCGGATGAGCAACGGCCGCGCCGACCGCATAGGGCAGTCCACAGGCCATCGTGGCCAAAGTGCCGGAAGCGGAAAATTCCATCGTGCCCTTGATCTTGATGTGGCGGGCGGCCCATGTGGTGACGGTCCCCGTGTCGCAACAAATAATGGCATCGTCCGTCAGGACATCGTTCAGCTGGTGGGCGATCACTTGAGGCTTCATCGGCATATCCGTCCGCGTGCCTCGTTCCTCCATCAATTGATTCCAGCGGTGCACTTTTTCTTGTGCATTGGTTAAAAAGTCTCGATTAGGTTTGTGTTGAACCAACGGCAGCAGCGCGCGCAACACATCCCAGCATTGACCGACCAGCCCCATCTCCACGGGATAGCGGAGACCGATGCGGGCGGGATCGATATCGATTTGAACCGCTTTGGCCCGGCCAGGTTTGGGATAGAACTCCATATACGGGAAACTGGTCCCGGCCAGGATCAAGGTATCGCACTCTTGCAGAACTTCCTGTGAAGGCGCTGTCCCGAGGAGACCAATTCCGCCGGTCGTATAGGGATGGTCGTCCGGTACCACGGCTTTGCCCAACAGAGGTTTAACAATGGGAGCGCCCACCTTCTCCGCCAGCGCGATCACTTCCTTACGCGCCGGGAGGCATCCACGACCGGCCAGGATGGCTACCTTGGACCCTTGATTAATGATATCGGCGGCTTGCTGGAGTAGACTTTGCGGCGGCAAGGGGAACGCTTCGGTGTAGAGATCGGCGCTGTGGTTAGGAATGTTGGCCTTCGATCGTGCTCCATCGCTTGTCCAATCTTGAATATCTTTAGGGATGGTGATATGGGCGACGGTGCGTTTCGAGATCGCCGTCTTGATCGCTTCGTCGACGACGTTGCGGACATGCGCCGGCCCCATGATGCGTTCGTTATAGGCCGCCACATCCATGAAGAGTTTATCCAGGTCGACGTCCTGCTGATAGTGTGTGCCGATGAGATCGTGAAAGGTATGACCGGTAATGGCCAGAACCGGTTGGCCGTCCATCTTGGCGTCATAGAGGCCGTTCAACAAATGAATCCCGCCCGGTCCCGACGTGGCCAAGCAGACACCGAGACGACGGGAGAACTTCGCATAGCCGCACGCGGCGAAGGCGGCGGCTTCTTCATGGCGAACCTGGATCAACTGTATGTCTTGGCTTCGGGTGCGCAGGGCTTCAAAGATTCCGTTGATCCCGTCTCCAGGAAAACTGAAGATCGTTCGCACTCCCCAATCCACCAGCCGATCAATCAAAATATCTGCGACGGTTTTCGACATAGCACTCCTCCTGTCCGTATTTTTTCCGCCCGGATGAGGCGCCTGCAAGTTGGTCGACGACATGTAGTCTCTTGAAGAGACTGCAATCGGAATGCCCTGAAAGACGACCGCAAATCTGCACGATTGTTGATGCCCGAGCGCGACACTCTGTCTTTGTCGAGACATTCTGTCGAAACAGTTGTTCCTGAGTTCACGTCTTTCCTGCGCGCGTCCGCTTAGTCTCGAGGTCATGCCGATCACGTTATCGACGCTATGCTACATAGATGAGATGTTGCGTTGTAGATCGCGTTTCTTCTCCCCACAGTGAAACGGCGTTACTTGGTATGAAGTATGCGAACTTCGAACGAAGTTGGAAAAGTCTTAAGCGTGATGGGCGAAGTCATGAGCGTATTGATGATGACCGCGCAGTGCGAATTAGCTCTCTACCGAAAATCCTATTGGAACTAACCTCGCGCGTTGAGCAGATCCGTGCCGTCCAAGATTGAAGATTATGCGTTGATCGGTGACACCCATACGGCTGGCTTGGTGTCTCGTGATGGATCGATCGATTGGCTGTGCCTGCCGCGCTTCGATTCCGCCGCATGTTTCGCCGCGCTGCTGGGAAGGCCGGAACACGGCCGCTGGTTGCTGAGGCCGGCAGGAGTCGTCCATCGAATCCATCGTCGCTACCGACCCGGCACGTTGATCCTGGAAACCGAATACGAAACCGTAGACGGATCAGTTGCCGTCGTGGATTGCATGCCGATCAGAGAGCGCCATCCGACCGTGGTCCGCATGGTCGAAGGGCGAAAAGGTCGCGTTCGGATGCAGATGGAGCTGGTTGTACGGTTCGATTACGGCTTGATTGTTCCTTGGGTTCGCAGTCTTAACGGAATGCTGACGGCGATGGCCGGTCCTGATGCGGTGTGCTTGCGCGCGGATGCGGATCTTCGCCACGAGCGGCAGGCGATGACGGCGGAATTTACCGTTTCGACTGGGCAGCGCCTCTGGTTCGTGTCGGCGTCCTATGCGTCTCATGAATCGCCGCCGCCGGCCTTGGATCCGGAGAAAGCCGTCGAGACGACGGAGCAATGGTGGAGAGACTGGTCGGATCGGTGCACGTATCGCGGCCCTTGGAAAGAACAAGTCGTTCGTTCATTGATCACATTAAAGGCGATGACCTATGCGCCGACCGGCGGGATGGTGGCCGCTGCTACAACCTCTCTTTCGGAAGGCCTGCGGAGCGGTAGTAATTGGGACTACCGCTTCTGTTGGCTTCGGGACGTCAGCTTTACCCTATGCGCGTTGCTGGACAGCGGATACAAGGATGAAGCGAAGGCATGGCGGGAATGGGTCGAGCGAACGGTTGCCGGCGATCCATCGGCTATTCAGGTCGTGTATGGAGTGGCGGGGGAACGCCGCTTGCCTGAGCAGGAACTCCCGTGGTTACCCGGCCATGACGGCTCGAGCCCGGTGCACATCGGAAACCAAGCCTTCCGACAGTTTCAACTCGACCTGTACGGCGAGGTCATGGAGGGGATGCACCTGGCCCGCGAGAGAGGAATCGAACCGGAGCCAACGGCGTGGTGCCTGCAGTGCCGATTGATTGATCGTCTGGAGTCGATCTGGGAGCGTCCGGACGAGGGGATTTGGGAAGCGAGAGGTGAACGGACGCAGTTTACCTATTCCAAGGTGATGGCATGGGTGGCATTGGATCGAGCGGTCAAGGATATCGAACGGTTTAGATTGGAAGGACCGCTGGATCGTTGGCGGAATCTCCGCGCCAAAATCCATGAGACGGTGTGTCGTGACGGCTACAATCCAGGACGAGGCACGTTCGTCCGGGAGTTCGGCTCTACCGCGCTGGATTCCAGTCTTCTACTGATCCCGGTCGTCGGATTTCTTCCGCCCCATGATCCGCGTGTACTCGGCACCGTGCAGGCCATCGAACGTGAACTGATGGTTGACGAGGGACTCTTGTATCGCCACGGGAGCGCCGACTCACCGACGCAGGGCGTCTTCATCGCCTGTAGTTTCTGGCTGGCACATGCCTACGTCCTGATGGGGCGGCGCGCAGAGGCCGAGCGTTTATTCGAACGCCTTCTCAGACTCTGTAACGATGTCGGCTTACTGTCGGAGGAATACGATCCGGAGAAACAGTGCCAGATGGGAAATTTTCCACAGGGCTTGTCTCATCTGGCTCTGGTCAATGCAGCGCACGCATTCGTCGACGCGGACAGCATGAGAGGGTAACAGGATAATACAGACTCCGGTACATCTTTTCTCTCGTCGGTTTCTTCTGGGCCCAGGCAGCTGCACTTTGACTCCTTGGCCCAGCGTCATGACCTTGGCGATAGAGAAGCTGGCCGAGCGGGATGGCATCACGCTTGGCGCGGAGACGCTGCGGCGCTGGTTGTGGGGCGGGGGCTCTATGCGGACATGTACACGACGTATCAATCGCTGACGGAGCCAACCGTGGCGGAGCGACAAGCCGAGACGGTGGAAGCTGGGGGTCTTGACAGTATCTGCCTGAAGAACTTGTGTGTACCATCACATTTATACACGTATACACGTGTTATACACGGCTGAGCCATGTTGTGAGTGCCCGTATCGCGGGCGGTAATTAATTAAGGAAAAGGGAGAAAAGCCATGCAGAATGTAAAACGCATCTGGTCGATTGTAGCTGTTACCATGACCATGACTCTGACGATCGCGAGTTGGTCTGTCGGTTCGGTCTATGCGGCCACAGCGAAGGAAATCGACGTCAACGTCGATGTCGCGTTGAAACAATTTGTCCAAGACGTCAGGGGCGCCGAGGATTTTTTGGCAAGCAGCAAAGGGATATTGGTTCTTCCTAAGGTCATCCAGGCCGGTGTGGGGGTCGGCGGTGAGTATGGCGAAGGGGAGTTACGCATTGAAGGGAAGACTGTGAGTTACTACAACATGGCCTCGGCCTCCTTGGGGGTTCAGCTCGGGGGGCAAATGAAGTCGATTCTTCTCGTGTTTTTGGAAGACGGGGCGCTAAATAAATTTCGCGAGAGTAACGGCTGGAAGGTTGGGGTGGACGGCTCTGTCGTGCTGGCGAATCTCGGAGCAGAAGGTTCAGTCGACACGAAAAAATTCAACGAGCCGATTGTCGGCTTCGTCTTCGGCCAGAAGGGACTGATGTACGACTTGTCGTTGGAAGGCTCGAAGTTTACCAAAATAGATAAGTAAAGAATCCCATTTGTGGTGTGCCTGTCGTATGGTGAAGAAGTCGGCGGCTTCTTCCGGCTCAAGCTTGAGAGGAGTTGTGTGACGACGGCAAGGAGGCCGAGCATTGTCGGAAGCTCCGAGCATTCTTTGATCCTAAGTCTGCAGAGTTCTTGTGCCCATGCCGTTCCATGATTCTGCATTTGTGAAAAGCGATCGTGTGTGCGGTCAGGTTGAGGTCGTCTGCTACCTCTTTCATCGTGAGATATTAGAAACCGTCGCAGACATCTTGAAGTCGTGTAATGGACCACGGGAGGAAGCTTGGGATGCGACAGAATGAGCGGCGCGTAGAAGTGGTCGTGGTGACTGGAGCCTCAGCCGGTGTCGGACGCGCCATCGTGCGTGAGTTCGCTAAACATGGAGCGTCCATCGGTTTGCTCGCCAGGAGCCGTGATGGATTAGAGGGCGCCAGGCGGGAAGTCGAAGAGGCGGGCGAGCGTGCAATCGCCGTCCAGACGGATATGTCAGATCCTCAACAGGTCGAGGATGCGGCCGATACCGTCACGCGAGAATTGGGTCCGATCGACGTCTGGGTGAATGTCGCGATGGTCACGGTGCTCTCGCCGGCCGTCGATATGACGCCCGAAGACTATCAGCGGGTCACCAATGTCTCCTATCTTGGGTATGTCTATGGCACGCTTGCGGCAGTCCGGCGGATGAGGGAGCGCAATAAAGGGAAAATCATCCAAGTCGGCTCCGCGCTCGCCTACCGCTCGATTCCCCTGCAATCGGCTTATTGTGGCGCCAAGCATGCAATTCAGGGCTTTACCGATTCGCTAAGATCCGAGCTGATTCACGACGGCAGCCACATCGACATTACGACGCTGCAATTGCCGGCCGTGAACACCCCGCAATTTACCTGGGCCAAAAGTCGCATGCCGCATCATCCACAGCCAGTTCCACCGATTTATCAGCCGGAGGTCATCGCCAGAGCCGCCTATTGGGCCGCACATCACCGACGACGTGAGCTCTGGATCGGGTTCTCCGCGGTTAAGGCGATTATCGGCCAAAAACTCATGCCTGGATTTGCCGATCACTATCTGGCCTGGATGGGTTATCACTCGCAACAGACCGATCAACCGGTGAATCCTCACCGTCCGAACAACTTGCATGAGCCATTGTCGGGAGATTTCGGCGCGCATGGCGAATTCGACAGCAAGTCGCGATCCTTCAGTCTCCAGTCCTGGCTCAATATGCGCAGGAATTGGATAAGCCTGACCAGTCTTGGTCTGGCTGCCGGGTACATGTGCTATGCGAAGGCACAGTCCAAGAGGGCGAGGCATCGGCTCGGATGCCGTCACCGTCATTGAAGCGAACGCGCATGGGGTGTATCGGCGCATCTTGAAGGCTACGCATACTGAGCCAGCGATCATTCGTTAGCAAGCGCTCTCCTACTGCCTATCGTTATAGCTCCATCTTCGGGGCTGAACCGATGCAGATATAGAGCGGAGATGGGGCGACAACGGATGGCGGAGTGGGTCACCGATCGACTCATCGGTTCATCAGCCCTTTCGACAGTAGGTGTGCATTGAGCGTGAAAGAACGACGGCCAGAGATTGCATGAGGGACCGAGACCCCCAAAAATCCTTTCTTCTGTCCCGTAGAAGCTTTCTCTCGCTCATCCTATTGCCGGCGTGGCCTTTCATGGAGCCAGGCCATCCGCAGCCTTTCCAGCTCGTCGGCCTTTCTCAAAAGCAGAAGAAACGCAAGCAACACTTCCTCACCCAGAAACGGCCGACCACGGCCGACAGTATTGCGGATGCAATCGTGCTCAAGGATGGGAATGTATTCTTTCTCTGCGAGCAGGACGGCAATGTGCCCGTAGAGGACGGACATGTCTATGGTCTCTATTACCACGACTGCCGGTATCTGAACGGCTATGAGTTTAGGCTGGATGGGAAGCCCGCCCCGGCGTTGGGCGGCAGCGCGACTCCCGGCTTTATGGGTACGTTCGAACTGTTCAATCGGGAAATGAAAACATCGGACGGGACCACGATCAAAGAAGAGCAGATCGACCTTCGATGGCGTCGCATCATCGACGCTCAAAATCTCGCCCTGCACGATGTCTTGGACTTTCAGCACTACGGCCGGCGACCGGCGGAATTCCCCGTCTCGTTTGACTTCCGGGCCGGGTTCGAAGATCTCTACACCGTCAAAGGCATGTTGAAGGACAAGTTAGGAACCGTACAGGCGCCGATGTGGAGGGACGGTGCCCTGACGTTTCTCTACGATGGAAAGGACAACCTTTATCGGAGTCTCACGGTTCATTTCTCGCGCGCCGTCGACAAGTCCGAGGGTTCGCGCGCCGTGTTTCACATGAGGTTGGATCCGGAAGAGACCAAGCAGCTGCATGTTTCGCTCGTCATCCGAGAATCGGCCGACCGTCGCGGGGCCGAACCGAAACCGATCGAAAGTCCCGACATCGGGCGCCTCGAATCTCGCCTGCATCAAGAGGCAGAGGCGTGGCTGAACTCCACCACGAGGATCTCAAGCGATAGTTTCGTCCTTCAGCGCATCCTTGATCGGTCGCTGCGCGATCTGCGCGTCCTGAGAAGCACGATCGATAACGAGACATTTTTTGCCGGCGGGGTACCGTGGTTCGTGACGCTGTTCGGCCGGGACAGCATGATTACGGCATTACAGATGCTGGCCTACTCGCCGGATATCGGAGCACAGGTTCTGCGGCTCCTGGCCAAATACCAAGGTCAACGTTACGACGAATGGCGTGATGAGCAGCCGGGGAAAATTCTCCATGAGTTGCGCATCGGCGAGGCCGCGCATCTGAATCTGATCCCGCACACGCCATATCATGGAGCAGTGGATGCGACGGCGCTGTTCTTGATCCTGCTCGGCCGCCACGCGCATTGGACGGGCGAGCTGACACTCTTTCAGGAATTGAAGGACCATGTTGAACGAGCACTGGATTGGATGGACAGGCACGGCGATCGGCATGGGGAGAGCTATTTGGCCTACACCAGCGACGATCCTGAAAAGGGCGGATTGACCAATCAAGGCTGGAAGGATTCCGGTGATGCCCTCGTCAACGAGGACGGCAGTCTCGCGACACCGCCGATCGCCCTCGTCGAAGTACAGGGGTGCGCCTATTGGGCCAAGCTGGTCATCGCAGACCTGTACGCGCGCGGCGGAGACGCCGAACGCGCCGTCCGGTTACGGCGCGAGGCGGCCACACTGCGCGCGCGGTTTAATCGCGATTTCTGGTTGGAAGATCACGGCTTTTATGCCTTGGCCCTTCAGGCCGGCAATCGGCCTGCGGCCGTCATGTCCTCGAACCCGGGACAGGCCTTGTGGACAGGCATCGTCGATCCCGATAAAGCGAAGCGGACGATGGAGCGATTGATGTCCGACGACATGTTCAGCGGCTGGGGCATCCGCACGCTTTCGGATAAGGAAAAAGCCTACAATCCCGGCAGCTACCATTTAGGATCGGTGTGGCCGCACGACAATGCACTCATCGGAGCGGGCTTGAGGCGGTACGGCCTTGATGAGGCGTTCCTGCGGGTGTTCAAAGGGCTTGTCGAAACGGCAATCCATTTCAAGGCCGATCAGCTGCCGGAGCTGTTTTGCGGCTTCTCCCGCATGCGCGATCCAATTCCCATCCGGTATCCGGTCGCCGACCATCCGCAGGCCTGGGCCTCGGGCTCCATGCCGTATTTGATCGAAACTCTGCTCGGACTCACTCCGGAAGCCTTCGACGGGCGCCTTAGGATCGTGAGACCGCTCTTGCCCGATTTCATTCATCATCTGGAAGTCCGCCACTTGCGTGTGGGCCAGGCCGAAGCGCATCTCCGTTTTGAGCGTGACCCGAACGGAAAGGTAGAAGTGCAGGTTCTACAAATAGACGGTCATCTGGACGTGGCCGTTGAAGAATTTGAGCACGAAAGGTGAGCTCACTGTGGCGAAAATTCATGCGTGTCGTGGTCTCGGTCCCGCACTATGCAGTCATGGCGCTGCTCTGGCCCTTGGCGTGGGGAGGGTGTCTGTTGTCCATCTGGCTGGCGTACCGAACCGCCGAGTTCATTTATATGCACGTCTTTCACATTACTCATGAAGCGTTTCGTGACCTTCTGTCCGCTCTGTTGCATTCGATCGAACTCCTGTTGTTGGTCCCCCTACCCGGCATCGTCGGCATCGTCGCCTATCGCAATCTCCGCCTCTACGTCAATCCGATTGCCAAGCAGCGGTCGTCGATCGAGACGGAACTTGAAATGGCGAAGCGGTTGGTGCTCGGTACGCTGGTCTCGGTGGCCGGCACACGGATGCTTATCCAACTGCTCGAGGACAACATGGAACTGAATCTGTACATCAGCGGCGGTCTCGTGATCGTGTCGCTGACGTTCTATACGGTGTTCGCACTCGGCAAGGGATGGGGAGGACGTTAGCTTGACCTACATGGCAACGATGCTAGGAGGACGCTCGAGAAAAGACCTGAACTCGGGAACAACTGTCATGATGATGTCAAATTGTCCCAATCGAGATTTAATAACCGTGAAGATTTTCATACCCTCTCCAAGGCATTTCGCTTGCATTGTCTTCAAGAGACAACTCCATCGCCCAACTCGCGGCTGGTGAAATAGATGCACCTTGAAGACTACGCACTCATCGGCGATACGCATACGGCGGCGTTGATAGGCCGCAACGGCTCCATCGATTGGTTATGCCTACCGCGTTTCGATTCCAACGCCTGTTTTGCGGCCTTGCTCGGTACTGAGCAGAACGGACGTTGGATGATCGCTCCTGCCGATCAAGAGCATCGTGTCACACGGCGTTACAGGCCGGACACCCTCATCCTAGAGACGGACTTCACAACGAAGGATGGCACCGTGCGTGTCATCGATTGTATGCCCATCCGGCAAGACCATCCGACGATCGTGCGTCTAGTGACTGGTATTCATGGTTCAGTTCGTATGCATATGCAGCTGATTCTTCGCTTTGATTATGGTTCCGTCGTTCCATGGGTCACGAGGCATGCCGACGGCCTCCATGCGATCGCCGGACCCGATAGCGTGTACGTCTTCACCGGCGCGCCGACTCATGGGAAGCAATCGACGAGGGTATCGGATTTTGATGTTCAGGCCGGACAGCAAGTCTCTTTCGTGTTGCTATGGCATCCCTCCCATGAACCGATCCCCTCCGCACCTGATGCCGCCCACGCAGTCAAGGAAACCACGCGATGGTGGCGACAGTGGACCTCTCAATGCTGCCCCGGAGAGGAGCATCGAGAAGCGGTGGTTCGATCACTTATCACCCTCAAGGCTCTGATCTATGCTCCGACCGGCGGCATCGTGGCGGCGCCCACCACTTCCCTCCCCGAACGTCTTGGGGGCGTCCGCAATTGGGACTATCGCTATTGTTGGATCCGCGATGCCACCTATACCCTCTACGCCTTGTTGGCCGCCGGCTACAAAGAGGAGGCATCGAATTGGAGAGATTGGCTCATTCGGACAGTCGCCGGCGATCCGAGCCAACTGCAAATCATGTACGGAATTGCCGGCGAACGGCGTCTGACCGAATTGGAGCTTCCTTGGTTGTCGGGCTACGAGAAATCAACACCGGTCCGGACGGGCAACGCGGCTTATCGCCAACTTCAACTTGACGTGTTCGGCGAAGTCATGGATACCCTCCATCAGGCACGCCGGGCCGGTATGCAAACCAACGAACGCGGCTGGGCCGTCCAAACCACGATGATGGAATGCCTCGAGTCAAAATGGAAAGAGCCCGACGAAGGCATCTGGGAGATCCGAGGCCCTCGCCGGCATTTCACCCATTCAAAGATCATGGCCTGGGTCGCGATGGACCGCATGGTCCAGGACATCGAAACGTTTCATCTTCCCGGTGATGCAGCCCGCTGGAAACGAATTCGAGAGGAGATCCATCAAGACGTATGCGATAAGGGGTTCGATCCTGCGCGCAATACATTTACGCAGTATTATGGATCACGACAAGTCGATGCCGGCCTGCTGATTATCCCGTCGGTGGGGTTCCTTCCTCATGATGATCCACGTGTCCAAGGGACAGTGACGGCGATCGAGAAGGAATTGTGCCACGATGGATTGATCCGACGCTATTCCCACCATGGCTCTCAGAGCGTGGATGGTTTGCCGGCAGGAGAAGGCATATTTCTCGCCTGTTCATTTTGGTTGGCCGATACCTATGTTCTTCAAGGCCGTTACGATGAAGCCGTCAAGCTGTTTCAGCGACTTCTGGCACTTCGGAACGACGTCGGTCTTCTTTCAGAAGAATATGATCCGGCTTCGAAACGGCTTTTGGGAAACTTTCCGCAAGCCCTTTCCCATCTGTCGTTAGTCAATACGGCCTATACCATTTCAGGCGCAGGCGGGCCGGCACAACATCGTCAGAGCACCGAAAAGACGTCACCGGAATCAGAAAACCATGCGAATTAGCAAGAGTGCGGCAATCCGGCGATCGATGGGGCGCGATCCGAACACGTAGTTTCGACCAAAAGGAATTTCCAGGTATGGACCCGAACACAAACGATCTCGGCTTTCCCATCTGGCTCCGGATCAATCACTTTATCAATCTCTTCTGCATCTTTTTTCTGATACGAAGCGGCCTTCAGATTCTAGCCGATCATCCCAAACTCTATTGGAATGACCATTGCCGACCGGGAAACGAGTGGGTGAAGTTCGGGAAGAAAAAGATGCCGACGAATCGGTTATTCACTTCACTGGATGAAGCGGAGGACGTTTCCCCTATCTTCGCTATTCCGGGAGGACACCACAATCTGGGAGCCGGCCGTAATTGGCATTTTTTGATCGTGCCGCTTTGGATTGTGAACGGCCTTTGCTATGTGGGATTGCTGTTCGCTACCGGACAGTGGCGGCGGCTCATTCCAACGAGCTGGTCGATCTTCCCTGAAGCCTGGCAGAGCGTCCTCACGTTCATCAGCCTTAGCATTCCGCCGGAATCTTCATTTCATCCCTACGACCCTCTCCAGCAGCTCGTGTACGCCGGGGTCGTTTTTCTCCTCGGCCCACTGATGATCGCCACCGGGCTCGCGCAGTCGCCCGCATTGATCGCTCGATATCCCTGGTACGTCGCTCTCTTCGGCGGACGGCAGGGCGCACGAAGTATCCATTTTATCGGCCTGATGCTCATGATCCTCTATGTGTTGACCCATCTCACCATGGTTGTCCTCATCCACTTTCCACGCGACGTGGAGAGAATGTTTTCCATGTTTGGTCCATCAGGACTACCTGCTATGATGGCATTCATCTCGGCTTCTTTGGCACTCGTCGCCTTAATCGGCATCCACATTGCCGCGACGTTATACACGCGCCGGCACCAGCGCAGTTTTCAAGAACATGCCGCGAAAGTCGTCGAGCCGCTCATGCGTTTCTTCTTCGGCAAGCTGAGGTCTCGCCAGCATTTCGCTCGACAGGACGTAACAGCGATGCACCATGTCAACGGCTATCCGCCCGAGAACGGCGACTATCGTCGCATGGCGGAAACCGGATTTCACGACTGGCGCTTGCGCATCGGTGGACTCGTTGAACAGCCGATGGAACTCTCGTTGAGCGATCTCCAGCGGATGCCGAAGCGCGAACAAACGGTCAGGCACAACTGCATTCAAGGATGGACCGGCATTGCGACCTGGGCAGGCGTAGAGGTCCGCGAGGTCTTGCAGCACTGTCGTCCCAAGCCGGGAGCAAGGTGGATCGTGTTCCATGCGTTCGTCCAGGAAGAATATGCGCCCGACCATTACTATGAAGTGCTGAGGTTGGACGAGGTGCAGGATCCGCAAACAATTCTAGCGTATGAGATGAACGGACATCCGCTCCCCTACGAACACGGCGCGCCTTGCCGTCTACGGGTAGAGACGAAGGTCGGATACAAAATGGTGAAGTATCTGACGCACATCGATCTGGTGGCCTCATTGGACCAGGTTGGATTCGGCTATGGAGGATACCGCGAGGACCATCAGTTTTATGAGAAGGTGGCATCGATTTGATGGCAACGTCGTTCTTCCACGAAGAAACCCTTCCCACCGACGACAGCACCGTCATGGAGCTGGTGCGCTATTACTATGACGACATCTCGGCGGAGGTTCTGACGCGCTCGTTTCAGCTTTTTCCTGCGACAGCAGAAAGACAATTTCTTGAGAATGGCCTCATTCCGCTCGCCGACCTCCGCGCGGACCTGAAGGTCGTGTTGACCCGGTTTCTTTACCATCGCAACGACAAGAAGTGAGCTTGCCTCATGACGATCTTCCTTCTCGTCTTGGTCATCATTCCGATTTTCTGGCTGCTGGGTTTGCTCTATTATTTGCTTTCCTGGATCGATTTCGACAAAGATCGAGCATACGTTTCTAAATAACCTCCGCTTTCAAAGCAGCCCTCGATTCTCTCTTCAGGAATCTGCTTCAATTTTTCCTCACCGACCGCACGTCTAATGTCCCTAAGAAGTGCCCTTCGATCGTGACCTGATCACCATCTTTGAGCATGATGGTTCCCATTTGGCAGATGGTCGCATAGCTGGCATCGATAGTCCCGGTGTCATCCTCGATGGAGAATATCTGAATACACTTTTCCAGCTTGGTATTGTGGCCGATAAAGTGATTCATGCGGTAGTTCCTCACCCTACCCTCCACCTGGACAACTTTCATCTTATACGCCTCCGGATACGCGAACAGGGAATTGATTCTAACCGGCTCAGCCGCCAAGCCGGCAGAAGCAAACAGTACAACGCTCAGCATCGTCAGGCCCACCGATCTTATCGTCTGCATCATCGCAGGGCCTCCTATTTATGAAACATGAGTCTGCATTGAGAACGCTACGGAACTTGGCGCAAGGCTTGACCGGTTGCCGCACTGTAAGCTTCCGAGAATGTGTGTACTTCGATCACCTGGATGGATCTCTCAGCGCCGGTAAAGTTGAGATGACTGTTATCCAATGCATCGGGCACGATCATCGTGGTCTTTCTGAGGTCCCGGCAGGCGCTCATCTTGTCCACGAGTCGACCCACGGCTTGAATCTCCGCGTCCGGCTCAATCGTCCCCGACATACAGACGTCTTGGCGAATCGGGTCGCCGAGCAGTGCTGCAGCAATGCCCACGGCAAAAATCCCGCCCGCACTGGGTCCATCCAACCGAGCAGGCACCAGGATGCGCACACTTAAGTATCTGGGATCATATCCCACCGCTTTTGTAGCAACCATGACAGCCGTATGAAATGAATAGGCGGATACGGGCATGAGGTTTGAATCGCCAAGAATCTCCGGTCCCTTGCCATCAGCCTTGTATCCCACCGTCAGTTGCGCCACAAATCCTCCCCATGAACCGGTAATAGAACCCGCGTTATTTTGACCAACGCTCAACAGGGGCACTGTCAGAGAGACTTCGGGAAACGGCACCGGTGGTCGGCTATATGACTTCGAAGGATTGCCGGGATAGTTGGTGCTGGACACCGGTGGCGGAATGATGGCCGGTCTAGGAGGACGAGGTGCTGGAGAGCTTTCCAGCGGAGAATAGGTCTTCGGCTCACTCAGCAGCCTGCAGCCTGGTAACCCACGGTCGGTATACAGATCCGACTGTCCTTGGCGAGGGCAAATCCAGGTTTCGGCCCATGCCGAATTTATGGAGAAGCCGCCTTGGATGAAGTTGATCAGAAAAATCAGCGCAACAAGACGCCGCCACTGCCGACCTGCTGGTAGGGCTTCGACCACGTATGCCATTGCCTCCGGTGAATACCGGCATCTGAAGCCTATCGCTCAAAACGGTGTTCGTCAAAAGAAATGGAGCGTACAGGGGGATTGAATTGTTATCCCGGCAAAGCTTGATACCAGCCGTTGGCCTGAACGAGGGTGATCTTACCGTCGAACAGCCGGCTGACCTGATCGTCAGTCAGTAGAGTTGATTTGAAGCCGTCTGCAACAATCTTCCCGTCTTTCAGGAAAATGACGCGATCGATCTCCGGCGGAATTTCATGCAGATGGTGCGTCACGAGCAGAACGGTCTTTCCTTTCGCGATTTGAGCGCGCAGCAGATCGAGATATTGAAAGCAGGCCTTGAGGTCGAGGCCGCTTGTCGGTTCATCAAGCACCAGCACCGGCGGGTCATGCACCAGCGCCCGACCCAAGAGGAATCGTCGCTGCTCGCCGGTGGACAGATGGCCGAAGCGACGGCTGGACAAGGACATAACCCCCAATTCCTGCATCACTTCATACGCCCTGGTCATCTGCGTTTTAGTGAATTGTTGGTATTCATAAGTATCGTTATTCGCATAGAACCCGGAGAGCACCACATTCTGCCCTTCGGCACAGATCAGATAGTCTCGTTGGAGATCGTGAGACACAATACCGATCTGTTTCCGCACATCCCAGACATTCCAGCGCTCATCGCCGAAGAGAGCCATCCGCATTTCATCTCTCGACATCGCATGGACTTCACCCGACAATAATTTGAGAAGCGTCGATTTCCCCGCTCCATTAGGACCAAGAATGGCCGCATGTTCTCCCGCTCGCAACGCGAAGGACAAATCCGAGAAGACGCAGGTATCGCCTCGATAGACCGTGGCATGCTCGATATCGAGGATTGGAATGGAATCGCCTCCTGATCGGCTCGACTCTTTGACCGGTAGATCAATCGAGGCCAGGATCGGTTGCCGGACTGGTCGACCGGCTCGGCGAGCCTGTTCAAGACCGGCGCGAGCCAACGCATCCGCCCGCTCATTCTCCGGGTGTCCGTTGTGTCCCCTGACCCAGTGCCATTTGAGTGTATGCTTGGCAACCAACGTATCGAGTCGCCTCCACAAATCTTCATTCTTCACCGGATCTTTCCCGGCTGTTTTCCACCCACGCTGCTTCCAACTGTGGATCCACTCGCTGATGCCCTTCTGAACATATTGCGAATCGGTGTAGATCCGCGCCTGTGTCGGTTGAGTGAGCGACTGCAACGCTTCAATGACTGCGAGCAACTCCATCCGATTGTTCGTCGTCGCCGGCTCCCCACCAAATAGTTCCGTTTCGGCATCGCCCTTCCGCAGCAAAACCCCCCAGCCTCCTGGTCCAGGATTTCCGCTGCAGGCACCATCCGTATAAATCTCAATCATTCAGTGCATTCCTCTGTAACTTCGGCAAGGCGGAAGAACTCCTACCTGCTCCACCTACTTCGGGAACATATCAGCTTGCCTATGGTGCAGACTAGGGGTGGGCCAATACCTTCAGGATACGCCTCGCTAGATGTTCATTGATTCGGTGTGCCGCAGAACCGGCTAAGAAATGTTCATGATGCGGTTATGATACCAGTCGTGCTTTCCCCCATGCGAACCAACAGACAGCCACCGGCTTCGAGTTGCCGAATGAGATTTTCTCACTTCGCTGGAGCGTTAGCTCGGCAAGCTTGCGGATTCCTCGGATTTGACCGCTTCTCTTGACGAAGACAAGTATCGGACTATAATTCCACCTTCAAGTTGACCCAAAATAGGCAGTTACCCTCAGCCGAATGATTGAAACGTCAGGCATCAAGCTTGCTCCGTTCAGTACGTTCCTTGCGCCTCACATAAGGGAGGAGACTATGCGATCCACATCAAGTCATCGAACTATGCTGTTCGGGACCACCGCGTTGCCTCTGCTGTGCGCGTGGGCCGTCGGAGGCTGTGTGAGCGCGCACACTCACAAGCAGACGCTTGATGAACTTGACGCGCTCAAGAAACAGTCGGCGCAACAGCAAGAGCAATTGACCGACATGCGGGAGTCACTCGACCTGGAAGCAGCTCAGCGGAAAGCCGCTGAAGAACAAGCCGGCTCGTTGGCGAAGGAACGGGAGAATCTCCAAGTTCGATCCGAACAGTTGAGCGGGGAACTCGCCACTGTGCGTAGCCAGATTGCGGATCTCGAACAGGAACATGCAAGCGGCAGTGCTTCCGCGCGGGAGGAAATCGCGAAGTTGCAGCAACAGGCTGCATCGATGGAAGCCAAGGCAGCCCAAATCGAGAAGGAGCGTGAACAGCTCCGTCAGGAACAGGCTCGGATGGCTGAGA
This sequence comes from Nitrospira sp., assembly GCA_024998685.1. Classification (GTDB taxonomy): domain Bacteria; phylum Nitrospirota; class Nitrospiria; order Nitrospirales; family Nitrospiraceae; genus Nitrospira_D. The sequence continues at coordinate 83,513 of JACOEH010000012.1, read as the reverse complement.
CACTCGATCAGGAGCGGGCTGCCAAGGAATCGAAGGACGCGGAGATCAAGCGGCTTACGCGAACGCAGGAAGAGTTATCCAAGTCGCTCCAAGACGAAATCTCCAAGGGCACTATCACCATCCAGCAAGTACGCGACCGCCTTACCATCAATATGGTGGACCGGGTCTTGTTCGACTCCGGTCAGGCGGAGGTGAAACCGGACGGCCAGAAGATGCTGAAGCAGGTCAGCGATCTCTTGAAAACCGTCGCCGACAAGCGGATCCGAATCGAAGGCCATACGGACAATGTGCCAATCAGCGTCAAACTGCAGAGTCGTTACAAGACGAATTGGGAACTCTCGACGGCACGGGCCACGGCGGTCGTACGTTATTTGATCGATCGGGGTGGCGTGGATCCCCTTCATCTCTCCGCAGTCGGTCATGCGGACACGCAACCCGTCGCTTCGAACGATACCGACGAGGGACGATCGGCCAACCGCAGGATTGAAATCGTGCTGTACCCCAAGGACATCAAAGAAATCGCCGACCAGGTCGAAACCAGTACGGGAGTATCACAGTAGGAGAAAAGGCCGTCGGAAGCGCACGCAGTAGAGCTCCCTGGTTTCCAAGCGAGGCACTCAAAGCAGGTTTTCGTAGAAAAGTTCTTGCATTTATCGAACAGCGCGCCCGCTCAGAACGAGTCGCCACTATACGGCAGAGATTCGCAGTCTGGAGGGGGTAGACACCATAGAGAAGATCAGTATGCCGGACAGCTTCTCACGTACGAAGGACTCATCCAAGCGTGAGGCTGAGCGGTTACGCTTCGGCAGGATCAGAATTAATCTTCGAGGCAGGTTTTCCCTTTTCGCGTGAAGCACTCCGTTTGATGGAACCAGCAATCTTTGGTGTCTTCGTCCTCACATCGGCATTTTGGGCGCGATGCAACAACGCATGGTCCATCAGTACGAGAGCCATCATGGCCTCGGCAATCGGAGTGGCCCGGATGCCGACGCAAGGGTCATGGCGGCCGGTGGTTTCTACCGTCACGGCCTTGCCGCTCTTATCAATGGACCGGCGCGGCACACGGATGCTTGATGTCGGCTTGATCCCGATCGTCACAACGATATCCTGCCCAGTGGAAATACCACCTAGAATGCCGCCGGCGTGATTCGTGACAAAGCCCTCTGGCGTGAGTTCATCGCCGTGCTGTGAGCCCCGCTGCGCGACCGACGCGAAGCCTGCCCCAATCTCGACCGCCTTCACCGCATTGATACTCATCATCGCTGCGGCCAAATCGGCATCCAATTTTCCATAGACCGGGGCGCCCCACCCGACCGGCACCTGCTCGGCCACAGTCGTAATTCTGGAACCGACCGAATCACCTGCCTTCCGCAACTCATCCATGAAGGCTTCTAGCTTGGGAACGACGTCTTGATCGGCAGAAAAAAATGGATTGCTCCTTACGACTTCCCAATTCTTGAACGGCAATTCATGAGGACCCAACTGACTCAGATAGCCGCGAATCTCGACACCATATTTCTCCCTGAGCCACTTCCTCGCAATGGCGGCGGCAGCGACTCGAACCGCAGTCTCACGGGCCGATGCCCGCCCTCCGCCTCGATGATCGCGAATCCCGTATTTCTGCCAGTAGGTATAGTCGGCGTGGCCCGGGCGAAAGGTGTCGATCAGATTTCCGTAGTCGCGGCTTCGCGCATCTTCGTTGCGGATCAACAGCGCGATCGGCGTGCCGGTGGTCCGTCCTTCAAACACGCCGGAGAGAATTTCAACGGTATCCGACTCCTGACGCTGGGTCACGTGGCGGGACGTGCCCGGCTTTCGTCGGTCGAGATCTTTCTGGATGTCTTCAGTCGAAAGCGAAAGACCCGGTGGGCAACCGTCGACGACACATCCAATGGCCGGTCCGTGACTTTCACCGAACGAGGTAACCGTGAAAATGTGACCGAACGTATTGCCGGCCATGCGGACTAGAACCCCCTATTCGACCACATCCAGCTTGATGCGCAATTCCTTGAGTTGATCCGGACTCACTGCCGACGGCGCATCGGTGAGGGGACATTGCGCCTTCTGGGTCTTGGGGAATGCGATGACGTCGCGGATGGAATCGGCGTTGCCGAGCAGCATGACCAATCGATCCAATCCAAATGCAATGCCGCCGTGCGGCGGCGCACCATAGTCCAGCGCATCGAGCAGAAATCCAAACTTAGCCGATGCTTCATCCTTGCCGATCCCAAGGAGATCGAATACTTTGCTTTGCACATCTCGTCGGTGGATACGGATACTGCCGCCCCCAACCTCGCTCCCGTTCAGCACCATGTCGTAGGCCTTCGCCCGCACTTTCAGAGGATCGGACTCGAACAACTGCAGGTCTTCATCAAGCGGCGCCGTGAACGGATGGTGCATGGCCACATACCGCTTCTCCTCCGGGGAATAGTCGAGCAGCGGAAAATCCGTCACCCAGAGCGGCTTCCAAGCGGTCTTGTCGATGAGATTCAGTTCTTCGCCCAGCAACAGCCTAATACGTCCCATCACATCGTGGACGACCGAGGCTTTGTCCGCGCCGAATAGAACCAAATCCCCAGGCATGGCTTGAGGCAATGCCGCGGCAAATGCCTTGGCATCCAAAAACTTGGCAATCACCGATTCAAGTTGTCCTTCCGTTGTAATCTTGAGCCAGGCCAGGCCCTTGGCGCCGAAGCTCTTCGCCGTTTCGCCTAATGCGTCGATACGTGTTCGCGACAGCGCCGCCCCTCCTTTTACGATTAATGCCTTGACGATACCGCCCTTGGTCGCCGCTTCTTTGAAGACCTTGAACTCACTCGACGCGCCGAATGCCGTTACGTCATAAAGCGGCATGCCGAACCGGAGATCCGGTTTGTCCGATCCGTAACGGCCCATGGCCTCCGCGTAGGTCATTCGAGGGAATGGCGTCGGCAACTGCACACCGCCTGCCTCACGGAAGACGGTCACGATCATGCGCTCCATGAGACTCATGACTTGCTCACGATCTACGAACGACATCTCCAGATCGATCTGGGTGAACTCCGGTTGCCGATCGTTTCGGAGATCTTCATCACGGAAACAGCGGGCAATCTGATAGTAGCGATCAACTCCGCCGACCATCAGAACTTGCTTGAACAATTGCGGCGACTGCGGCAGCGCGAAGAACTGCCCGGCATTGACGCGGCTCGGAACCAGATAATCTCGAGCGCCTTCCGGTGTGCTCTTGGTCAGAATCGGCGTCTCTACTTCCAAGAAGTCTTCCGCATTCAAGAATTCCCTGGTAGCCTGCGTGATCCCATGACGTAGCCTCAAGAGACGCTGCATTCTGGGGCGCCGCAGATCCAAAAAACGATACTTCAAGCGGATGGCTTCCGTCACTTCCGCCTCGTCTTCGATCAAGAACGGCGGTGTTTTGGCCTCATTCAGAATTTCCACCTCGTCGACGAAGACCTCGATTTCTCCGGTGGAGAGATTGGGATTCTTCGATTCATCCGGCCGCGCCATGACTTGGCCAATGACCGACACGACACACTCGCTACGGAGTGAATGGGCTGCGTGGTGAACCGTAGGATTTCGTTCCGCGTTGAATACGACCTGCGTGATGCCGGTTCGATCACGAAGATCGATGAAGATGACCATGCCATGATCGCGCCGCCGCTGAACCCACCCGTTCAAGACAACGGTCTTGCCGATTTGTTTCGTATTCAACTCTCCACAGCGGTGAGTCCGGATCTTCATGTCACCTTCACTTTCTTCCCGGAAAACTTTTTATTTCTCTCGGGCTTGGCCCAACCCTTTCCCCTGATCGGCCGCTTCGGTCTCGGTACCGGCTCCTCTCCCCGTTCCACCGACGCCATCCGTTCATCGACCAACTCCCTCAACGTGTTGGCCTCTCGATCCGTCAAGAACCGAAACTCTCCTGGTTCCAGATTGCCGAGCAAGAGAGGCCCCATCCGAATCCGTAAGAGCTTGAGCACCGGATGCCCGACCGCGTCCAACATGCGCTTGACTTGATGCTTGCGTCCTTCCCGAATGGTGATTTCCAGCCAGGAGTTCGCCTCGACTTTTCGCACCTTCTTCACATGGGCCGGACCCGTCATCCCGTCCTCAAGTTTGACTCCTCGCTCCAAACGAGCGATCTCTTCATTACTCAACGCACCCTTCACTTTTATCAGATACGTCTTCGGCACATGATAGCGCGGATGCAACAGGGCCTGCGCAAGCTCGCCGTTGTTCGTCAGCAACATCAACCCTTCGCTGTCGAAATCGAGCCGGCCGACAGGGAACACGCGAACGGATACTCCACGCAAGAAATCCTTCACGGTCGTCCGTCCACCCGGATCATCGAGCGTGGACATCACGTTCTTGGGTTTATTCAATATCAGATACACAAAAGGCTGGACCGATGTGAGATGCTTCCCATCGACCTTCACATGATCTCGGGTAGGGTCGACCTTCGTCCCAAGTTCCGTGACGACCTTGCCGTTCACCGACACTCGGCCTGAAGCGATCAATATCTCGGCCTTTCGGCGTGACGAAAGCCCCGTGCCGGCGATAAGCTTTTGGAGCCTGACTTCCATTTCGTTCATCGTGAATCGTTACACGTTAACCGCAAGATGGGCTTCTGCCTGCGTTTAACGAATAACGATTCACGTCTTACTCCCATTCAATGGTGCTCGGTGGTTTCGAGCTGATGTCGTATACGACCCGATTCACGCCTTTGACTTCGTTGATGATCCGATTCGATATGCGGCCAAGCACGTCGTTCGGTATCTTGGCCCAATCGGCGGTCATGCCGTCTACGCTGGTGACGGCGCGAATCGCGATGACATGCTCATAGGTCCGTTGATCGCCCATCACTCCGACAGTTCGAATCGGCAATAAGACGGCAAACGCCTGCCAGATTTCACGATAGAGACCGGCACTTCGGATTTCCTGATCGACGATCGCTTCCGCTGCCCGCAGAATCGCCAACCGTTCCGGCGTCACTGCGCCGAGCACGCGGATCGCCAGACCCGGCCCAGGGAACGGTTGGCGCCAGATAATCTCGTCCGGCAATCCCAGTTCCGTTCCCAACACCCGCACTTCATCCTTGAATAGTTCCCGCAGCGGTTCGATGAGCTTGAGCTTCATGCGCGCCGGCAAGCCGCCGACGTTGTGATGGGTTTTAATCGTGGCCGAAGGGCCTTTGAAACTGATGCTTTCGATCACGTCGGGGTAGAGCGTGCCCTGGACCAAATATTTGACGCCTTTCAGCTTCTTGGATTCAGCCTCGAATCGCTTGATGAACTGCCGGCCGATGATCTTTCGTTTTCGCTCCGGATCCGTCACATTTTTCAGATCGGCGAGAAATTGCTTGGTCCCGTCCAGAATTCGTACATTGAGATGCAACTGCGACGCGAAGGTCTTCCGGACTTGATCACGTTCACCGGCCCGCAAAACGCCGTTATCGACGAAGATGCACGTGAGCTGATCGCCGATCGCCCGATGCGTCAGCGCCGCCGCAACCGATGAATCCACACCGCCGCTCAGTGCGCAGATGACTCGCTCCTTGCCGACCTGTTCACGAATCTGCCCGACCACGGTCTCAACATAAGACTGCATGGTCCAGGTCGACTTGCAGCCGCAAATCTCATAGACGAAGTTGCGGAGAATCTTCGTCCCTTCCGGCGTGTGCGCCACTTCGGGATGGAACTGCAAACAATAGATCCGGCGCTGATCATCGTCCCGCTTCATCGCCGCGACGGGCGAGTTGTTCGTATGCGCAATCGATCGAAACCCCGGCGGCATCCGCTCGATGCGATCACCGTGAGACATCCACACGGCGGTCGATCGATCGGCTCCGACTCCTTTAAAAAGATCCTCTGCATCGTCGATCGTCAGATCGGCTCTGCCATATTCACGATGTGTCGACTTCGCGACGATTCCTCCGGAGAGATGAGTCACCAACTGCATGCCGTAGCAAATGCCGAGGATCGGGATGTTCTGATCGAACAGCTCTTTGGCGACAATCGGAGCCTTTTTCTCGTACACACTGGAGGGGCCGCCGGAAAGGACGATGCCTTGCGGCCGATACGCGAGAATCGTCGCCAACGGGATCGTACAGGGAAGAATTTGCGAATAGACCTGCGCTTCGCGAATGCGGCGGGCGATCAGTTGCGTGTACTGCGACCCAAAGTCGAGAACCAGAATTCTATCGTGCCAGAGTTCCATGGGGACGTTAATCGTGCAACGTTAAGCGTTAACCGCAAGAGAACAATGGATGAAAAGCTACGATTAACGATTCATGATTCACGAATAACGAGTAAGTCACTCCCAATCCATCCGATAGTTCGGCGCCTCTTTGGTAATGATCACGTCATGCACATGGCTCTCCCGGAGTCCGGCCACGGACTGTCTGATGAACGCGGCATTCTGTTGCAAGTCGGCAATTGTTTTACAGCCGCAGTATCCCATTCCCGATCTCACACCGCCGACCAACTGATACACTACGGCGGCCAACGGACCTTTATAGGGAACACGGCCTTCGATCCCTTCTGGAACCAGCTTCTGGGCCGGGCGTCCTCCTTGTCCGTATCGATCACCGCCCCCTCGCTCCATCGCCCCGATGGAGCCCATGCCGCGATACACCTTGTAGGTTCTGGCTTGATAGAGCACCGTCTCACCGGGAGACTCTTCCGTTCCGGCAAAGAGCCCGCCAAGCATCACAGAGGACGCCCCGGCGGCCAGGGCTTTCGTGATATCGCCGGAGAATTTGATGCCTCCATCGGCAATCACCGGCACACCGCTCCCCTGTAAAGCTTTTGCGCAATCCGCAATGGCGGTCAACTGCGGCATCCCGGCGCCCGACACAATCCGTGTCGTGCAGATCGATCCCGGTCCGACTCCGACCTTGACCGCGTCGACTCCGACCTTGAGAAGGTCTTTCGCCGCCTCCATCGTTCCAATGTTTCCGACGACCAGTTCGAGATCCGGGTAGAGCTTCTTGATCATCCTCGCCGCATCCAGTACGGCTTGCGAATGGCCGTGCGCCGTATCGATCACCACAAGATCCACGCCGGATTTCTTGAGCAGGGTCACGCGCTCTTCCGTATTCTGCCCGACGCCGACCGCCGCTCCGACCCGTAAGCGCCCGTGGCTGTCTTTACATGCGTTGGGATACTTGATCCGCTTTTCGATATCCTTGATGGTAATGAGACCCTTGAGTTCAAACTCCTTATTCACCACCGGTAGTTTTTCAATCCGATGCTCATGCAGGATCTCTCTTGCCTTCTCCAAGCTGGTGCCCTCCGGCGCCGTGATCAGCCGGTCTCGCTTCATCACCTGCGACACCTTCATATCCATCCTGGTTTCGAATCTCAGATCGCGGTTGGTGAGGATCCCGACCAGCTTGCGCCCTTTCGTGACGGGGATGCCTGAGATCCGATATTTCGCCATCAGCTGGTGGGCATCCCGAATGGTTTCGTCGGGAGAAATCGTCACGGGATCCATGATCATCCCGCTTTCGGACTTCTTGACTTTATCCACCTCTATCGCCTGATCCGCCGGAGACAGCACACGATGAATGATTCCGATTCCCCCTTCGCGAGCCATCGCGATCGCCAGCCGAGATTCTGTCACCGTATCCATAGCCGCGCTGACAAGCGGGATATTGATCCGGATATTGCGCGAGACGAAGGTGCCGGTATCGACTTCGTTGGGCACGATCTGCGACTTGGCCGGCACGAGGACCACGTCATCGTACGTCAGACCTAGTCGCGGTTCTTTGTCAAGCATCGTTCCCTCTTCAAACGTTCTGCGTCCGTTGCGCTTTCTCCAACTCGACCAACTCCTCGGCTTCGTCCTGCAACCGCTCGCTGCCCTCGTCCGCCGGCATGAACTGCTGCACCCGCGTGTTTCCGCTATCGACGACAAAGACGCTCCCCTTCGCATCGACGGCGATTCCATACGGAAAATTGAATTGCCCGCCCCCGTTGCCGAACCCGCCCCACTGGGTGATGAAACTACCCTCCCGGTCGAATTTTTCGATCCGATGATTCCCCGTATCCGTCACATAGACATCCCCGGCTCCGTCGATCGTAATGCCCCAGGGAGAGCGCAATTGTCCGGCCTCCTGCGCCAAAGAACTACTGGCATGCCCGGCCGTCGAACTGCCTCCCCATTTCGTCAACAGTTGCGGCAGGACGTTGGTGCTGGTATCGAACTTCTGGATGCGGTGATTTCCCATATCGACGACATAGACCGCCCCATCTTCTTGATCGACCGCCACCCCGCGTGGAAAATAGAACTGGCCGTCTCCGTTGCCGAAGCTGCCCCAGGCCATGATGAACTCACCGGACATGTCGAATTTCTGCACGCGGAAATTGGCGCTGTCGACGACGTAAAGATAGCCACGGACGCGATCGACCGCAACTCCCCAGGGGGCATTAAACTGTCCTTCACCGTTTCCACGAGAACCGAACTTCATGAGGTAGCCGCCGAGCTTCCCGTCGAACTTTTGAACCCGGTGGTTGTTGGTATCCACCACCCAGACATCGCCCCTGCCGTCGCAGGCAATACCGGTGGGATTGTGAAAATTCGAATTGGCCGAGCCGAAACTTCCCCACAGAATGATGAAGTTCCCGGCATTGTCGAACTTCTGCACGCGATTGTTGCCGTTGTCGACGACGAACAGCGATCCCTGCTGGTCGACGCACAGTCCGTACATCGGCGCTATAAATTCTCCGCCGTGCAGCAGCGATGCGCCCCGTCCGGGTTTCCCCCATTTCGACACGCACAAATAGCCCGATGTATTGACCAGAATCGTGGCGCTGGCCGGCGTGGAGACATTGTTGCCGATATCTCTGAACCACACATAAATAGTCTTGTGCCCGTCTCCAGGCGAGAGAATGAACGGTATCGTGGATCCGAACTTGATCGCCGGCGTCGTATCCACCCACCCTGGTGTCCCGGCCATCGGAGTCAGCGGACTTTCAGAAATAAAATACGCCCCGACCCCCGTGTCCAAATCGGTCGCCGAGATCGTCACCACGACATCGGGCGAATTGGTTATGAAGGCTCCATGATTGATCACGGCGTAGGGATTCTGTGGCGCTGTGATATCGATGAGCACCGGCGTCGCCATCACTTCTTCCGACAGTCCGCTTTCCGTCCCGTCTTCGAACGATGCGGTCACGGCATAATAGTACGGCGTATCGTTGGAGAGACCTTCATGCGTATAGGGATTCGTCACGCCTTCGATCTTCGTCGCCCCCTCGAGCGTGACATGAGACGCGGTGCTGAAATAGAGATTGTACGATTGCGCGCCGGGTACTTCCATCCAGCTCAGGAAGACTTCCGTATCACCGGCCTTGACGGCAAGACTGCGGGGCGGCTGCATCCCACCGGCTTCCATCGTTTGCGTCGGCTGGTCCTTCCCACGATTCATCTCTTCTTCGGTCGGCACGTATTTGAGGATGCGGTGATTGCCGCTGTCGGCGACGTACACACAGCCTTCCTTATCCACCGCGATGCCGTAGGGAAAATTGACCTGTCCCTCAGTTTTTCCGCGGTTCCCGAATGAGCAAAGGAACGTGCCGTTGCCGTCGAACTTCTGAATCCGATGGTTGCCGCTGTCGACGACATAGACGTTCCCTAACGCGTCACACGCGATGCCCCACGGAGACTTGAACTGTCCGGGTCCATGGCCCTCTCGCCCCCACTTCGTCAAAAAACTCCCGCGGGCATCGAACTTTTGGATACGACTGTTGCTCTCGTCGGCGACATACACATTGCCGACGAAATCCACCGCGACGCCGCGCGGGAAAAAGAACGCGCCGTCAAAGCTGCCGTCACGGCCCCACTTCAACAGCGGCTGGCCGTCGGCTTGGAATTTTTGAATGCGCGCGTTGCTCGTGTCGGAGACGTAGACATTGCCGTCTTGATCCGTCGTAATGCCCCAGGGCACATCGAAGCGGCCCATGTCGGCTCCACGCCAGGCGAACCCGAACTTGCCCCAGGCTTTCTGCGCGTTGCCTTCGGGATCGAACTTCTGCACCCGGTTGTTGCCGCTATCGGCCACGTACACGGCATCGTCCGGCCCGACAGCCAACCCGCGGGGATAGTAAAATTGGCCTTCCTGTGAACTGGGTTCACCACCCCATCGAGCCAGAAACTTTCCGGTCCGATCGAATTTTTGGATCGAATGATTGTCGGTATCTGCCACGTAGATGTTGCCGTCCTTGTCGAGTGCGATCCCTGTGGGCGAGTTCAATTCGCCGTCGCCCACTCCTTCGCAGCCGATGACCATGGCAAGGAGATAGGGCGATGGAATAGCCATCACTTCTTGCGATTCGGGACTTTCGCCCTTGGGAGTGACGACGGTGACGACATAGTGATAACAGGTGCCGTTGGCAAGATCGTCATGGACATAAGGACTAGAGGCGCCTTCCAGGCAGGTGGCCTTGTCTTTCTTCACACCGATCGCACTTTTGAAATCTTCTGGCCCCGCTATGGGACGAGTCAGCTCTGAGAACTTGATCTGCACACCTTTGGTCGTCTGGAAATAGAGGTTGTAGTACATGGCATCAGGAACCGGATCCCACGTGACGGTAATGCGCCCGTTGCCCGGCTTTGCTTGAACGTTCTGCGGAGGCAACGGCAGTTCTTCTTCCTCCGTCACCGAATCTCCGCCACCCCACTCTCCTTGGAGCCCTTCGATACAGAGAAGGAATGGATTACGTTTAAAGGTATCGTCAAAAAGCCACGCGTTCATCACGGTATTCCCTCGGATTGTTTTGTGGAACAATTCAGAAACAGTGGGAACTTTCAATCGTTTAGACTTGGATTGGTCACTCTAGCAAAGCAACGGAAATAGAGTCAAGGCAACGGTCACCCTGTCTTGGAGTTGGAACATGACAGCTTGAAGGAGACTCTATAGTATCCATACCCGAATCGATTACAATGGCGCCGGCTACCGTGGTGGAACTCGTGAAGAATGGTTCCCTCCTTTTCTTTAAGCGATAGGTATCATAGATCGTCGTTTCCGATAGAACCGATGATCGGCAACCAGCGTATCAATGATAGATCGAAATGATAGATGGAGCAGAATAAAAAGGTGAAGAATTATGAGAATGTTTCAAGTCAAGCAAACAGTAACCTATGAACTCACCATGGCAGCAGGAACCGAGCAAGAAGCCATTCTGAAAGCCAAGGGCATTCCACTGGCTCAATGGACCGCCGAGAGTGATGAGATCACGGCAGAGATGATCGATGAGACTGACGAAATCGACGAATACTGAGCGACGCGCTTAAGCCACCACGCACCGGCGCACTAGCGACAAACCTCAACCGTTACGTATCCGCTATTGATTGAAGACCTGCCGCTCGCCACCGGTGCTTTTTGGCCAATATGCTGATCCGGGCGCGTTACGAACTCTTTACGAACTCTTTTTGTATACGACTAAGCCACCGATGAAGATTGCAAGCATGACAGACGCGAACATCAAGAAGGTACTATCCATAACTCGCTCCTTTCGTTCGTACCGAAAGCTCAGACGTTGCGTTTTTTTCGCGTTGCTTTCTCAAAAAGGCCTTAGACGCTCCACACCTCCTCTTTGTCTCAGGCTTGTTCAACCTGTTCAAATAGATCCGCAACGGGTGACCCTTCCATATGGAAGGGTCACCCGCGTAGGCGCTTAGGACGCCACCTAAATCTCTTCTGTAGTGATAACGACCCGCTCGAGGAATGGGCTTAGAAGCGTTTCGTCAGCAATGGATTCGGATTGCCAGCGATCCTGTTTCTCGCGCCGGCTTTGAACCTCCATACGGCTCGTCGATATGACCACCTTGGTTCCCTACGCGGGAAAGCGACTGCCGATGGAGAATAGGCTAGCGTGACTGACGCACCACCCGCCCATGATTCGGCGGGGCGACGTGATCCGGTGGACTTAGGTCTTCCATTTCAACCCCCTCTTGCTTCGGAAGGACTCGGAGGATTGTAGGACCCCTCACATCAGTGGACTATTTCTCCATTACTCCTCTTCAATCCCTTCTGTCAACTAAAACAATTCACGCAACTTGAGTATGGACACGCATAAGATATGCCGTCCTTTCACTGAATGGATCGCATGGTTCACGGCTATCGTTGTCTTCTAGAAAGCTTACAACCCAGCGATACTGGTCTCCATGGCGCCTCCTCTATTATTGCCCATCGTCTTTCTTCAGCTTGTCCAGAAGGTCGGCCAATTCTGCAGTAAAGGTACGAGCACGTTCCAGCGCTCCCATCCGAACGATGCGCGAGCCCGTCACTTCTTCCAAAGCATCGTTGACGGTTCGTGAGTGATTCAGCACCTCCATGATGCGCTCGGATTGTCCCGGAGCCTGTTCGATCAATGCCGATACAAATTCCTCGTCGACGGATGATAGGGCCGATTTGTCGGCATAACGTTTCAATTGTGCATGGAATAGCGGGTATTTATTGATTTGAGTCTGGAGAGTCGAACAGACCAGTACGGACCAGTAGCTTTCCTAGGGAAGCCCTCGTGTGATTTCTTGATAGTACTCATCGAGCATCGTCACACGAGCCTCTTCGTCAATGACCAGTTGCCGCTGATCGAAGGTGTTGGCGCAGTACAGATAGTGCTGCCCGTGGGAGCGCCCACGTTCGGCATGCACTTGCCGACCATCGGGTGCTTGGCGGGTGGTCTCTCTGATGACTTCTCGGTCTTTCAGTTGCTCCCACGTCGTTTGTGCCGAAGGCCAATGATTCTCGTAGAGCGGCGCGTTGACCGCGCCTGCCGACATCGAAACGGTGTGAGGATCGAAATGCTGTCCCTGATCCTGCTCCGGCTCCTCATCCCAATCCAACGTCGCCTCGCTTCTCCGATCCAGCACATAAAACGGGCCATCGTCCACCACTTCTTCGACCGTTCGATAGCGGATCGGGGCCGGGCGTTCGACGAGCCGCAGTCCTCTGTTCGCCAATGCGCGCTGAAACGGCACTCTCCTGGCCAACTGCCGCGTTTTCTCACTCACGATCATGCGGCCGGATGAGTTCAGGACCCGGCACAGCTCGTCCAGTCGAATCGCAAGCCCTGTCCGCCGTTCGAACGTCAGCTGCTGCGAAGGATCGTGCGCTCGTTCAAAGGTTCGCCAATTCCGGCTCGGAAGACCTCGGTCTTGTTCAGCCTGCACCAGCGCATGGGTCGCCACCACGAGATCGTACGAACCGGAGAGCGGCTCAACGTCCACATCCACGCACTCAAATCGGAGATTGCGCAACCCAAGCTTGTCGGCCCTTTCCCGCGCGACGACGATGGAAGCGGATGACCGATCGATACCCACAAAATTCTTCTCCGGGAAGAGACGCGCATAGAAGACCGTCAGCACTCCGATGCCGCAACCAAAATCGAGGATGTCTTCCGCTTGGCCGAAGTGGGCCGTCATCCGCACACCGATCTCCTCGTAGTATTCATAGCGTTGACTATAGAGAACCGGATAAATCTTCGGATGTGCGGTTACATCATAGAACATGATTTCATCGTGGCGATCACCGTGGCGTTTTTGTTCGGCATGAAAAGCGAGCCGCTTCAGATCTTCATATGGAAGCCGCTGTCGCTGCCATGCGAAATAATCCCGGTCCGATGAGAAGTGCCTGAGCCCCCACCACGCAAGATGCTCGCGAAGCGTCGTTCGTATCTCGTCCGAGGAACAGAGCATATGGCTGATGGCTTATGGTATCGAGCGGTACGGGGTGAGGGGTTACGAGATACGCTTCACATTTCACACTTCAGGAGAATCACGGCCTTTTGAGCATGATGGCATCGAAATACGCTTCCGGCACCGGATGCGGAAACCGAAGCTGCCCCGACCCGAACGCCACATACTTCTCACAGGTCAACTGCTCCAGCCCGATCGGCCCCTTCGCATGCAGTTTCCCCACGCTCAGGCCCACGTCGCTCCCCATCCCGAAACTATCGCCGGCATGCAGTCTGGTTGATGCGTTCACCAGCACCGCACCGGCATCGACCTCCCTGGTGAATCGCATGGCGGACTCGTAGCGCGTGGTGGCGATTCCGGCGGTGAGGCAGGGCCCGTGCACCCTGATATGAGCCAGCGCCTCATCGAGGTCTTCGACCATTTTGACAGCCAGGGTCGGACCGGCGAACTGCGTCCGCCAATCCGCCTCCGTCGCCGGAATGATCGCGGTATGCCCCGTCATCGCCATTTGTCCCATGAGCGAGACCGTCTTAGGGCACGCATGCACTTCTACCTTGAATTGGTCCAGCAGACGGTTGATCAATGGAGGCAAGAACTGCCGTCCCACGATCTGTTGCACCAACAGGGTATCCAGCCCGTTGGAGGCTCCTGCTTGCTGTACCTTGGAGTTGATCACCAAGCTTTGCGCGACGGAAATATCAGGATCTTCATCGACGTAAAAATGCGTGAGTCCCCCGTCATCGCAAAGAACCGGGACTTTGGCTTGCTCCCCAACCGTCTTTCGTAAGCCGGCTCCGCCCCGCACGATGAGCGCGTCGAGGTACTTACTCGATCGAATCAGGTCGAGCGCAACTTCCCTCTCTGAGCGATCGATGAGCACCCAGGCACCCTGAGGTATGCCGTGCTCCGTTGCCGCCTCACGAAAACATGCATCAATCGCCTGATGCGTCAACGTCCATTCCGGAGCCCCACGAAAGACACAGAGGTTGCCGGATTTCAGACAGAGCGCGATCGATTCCACGGTGACGAGCGGATTTCGTTCGGAGATCACGCCGATCACTCCGATCGGCACCCTCACCCGGGAAACTTGCAACCCATCCGGACGTTCTTGTCGCGACGTCACGGCGCCGACGGGGTCCGGCAGATCGGCGATGAAATGCAGCCGCTCGACGATCTCCTTCATCTGATCGGACGTCAGACGAACGCGAGCCACGGCGGCTTTCATCCGATCCTTCGTATCCACCTTCTCAAAGGACTTTCCCACGGCCTCGACATCTTTGGCGTTTTCCGCGAGAATGATGTCTTGATCCGTAGCCATTCGATCGGCAACGGAGTGCAATGCCCTCAATTTCACGGGGCCCGGAAGGAGAGCTAGGTCGACCGATACGTTCCTGCACTCCTTCAATAGCTTCTCGATGTACAACTTGACCGGAACTTCAATCGCCATACGGGTTCCAATGGTTCATTGCAATCAATCCATCTCCCTGAGACAATGGCGCACATCATGTAGGGCGTCGGACTATACCACGCGTTTTTTTCATGAGTAAATAACCGAAAAGCCCCTCCTTCAACCTGCTACAATCGGTCCTTAGAATGGCGAATGAGGAAATGATGTGTCGGCTCGCATTGGCGCAAAAGAAAGGAAGAGCGATGCGCTCATTAGTTCAGGTCAATGGATGCTGTCTCAGACTGACTCTCTGTCTGTTTTTGGCTGTGTCACTGGGAGCCTGCGCACAGCTGAAATCGGGAAGTTCCCAGATGACTCCTCCGACGCAAGCCACGTCCGAACAAGCAGCCGAACGAGAGCGAGAGAGCCAACCGCCCAAGGTCGTACAAGCCCGTCCCAACGGCGGCAGTCCTCAACAATGCCTGGTCAATTTCGACGATGAGGGCGCGCTGGAACATGTCTATGGCCAGGCCAGATCAACGCTGGCCTTCAGGACGGGCCGAATCGGATTCGGGCCCTTGCAGATGTGTGATCCATCGAAACATAGCGACTGCTGGGCCTACCGCCAGCGTTGTTCACGAAGCGATGTCACGTTCGACGCCATCGGCCACACGCATTTCCATTTGAACATGGAAACGGGGATCGAGTGTTACACCCTTCCTGATCCAGGGGACGGTTTCGGTAAAGGGTTCGGCAAACTGGTCGACTTTAAATGCACCGATGTCGATTGGACGAAGACCCCCCGCGTCCTGTCCTCTCACGACCGGAATCAGTGGGTCAAGATCTGGGTCAGCCATGTCGAAAATCATACGCCGACGTATTTCGACCTGGAATCGATTTCAGTGCTGCCGGACACGGCGATTCAACTCTGGTTCCGAAAGCGCGATGGCACCTGGTGGTTCTGGCCCGAGCTGAAAGCCGACCGCACCTGGAACTTCCGTGAGCACGTGCGCGATGTGTCGGAGGTTCGGATCCGGGGAGCCAAGTCCGGACGAGCCAGTTCCTATGTAATCGGATCAGTCGTCGTTCGGGACTAGATGGATGGAGTCCAAAGCAAACGGTTCACCATGCTGTCCTGCGAGTACTCTCTGTCGTCGAAGATGCCGAAGATAAGGGAGATGCCGACCGGCGCTTCTCCTGCCGGGCCAGCACAGTGGCGAACCAGGCCCACACCCCCATCAATGGAATTAATGCCCAGGCAATGTGCGTGGCCGTGACACCGAGAGATTTCATCGCCGTCACCAGCCAGGCCGTCGTTGCGTCGCCGCCACGCGAAATGGCCGTATCGATGAAGTTCTTGGCCTTATATTTTTCCTCGCGACTGACGACCGTGAACAAAACCTCCCGTGCCGGTTTGGACAGCGCGTATTCCCCCACTCTCCGCAACACGGAAAAGACGACATAGACGGCGAGGCTCGGCCACAAGGCGATCCCCAAAAATCCGACCAGGCTGATCGTCGGTAAGAAGAGTAACGCCGCCACGAGACCGAACCGGCCGATGAGTCTTCTGGTCACGAATACCTGCGTGAGCCACGTCAGGAGACTTGTCGTGAAGTCCAAGGTGGAAAAGAGCCGCGTGCGGGCCTCCGGTCTGTCGAGATATTCCGACACCAAGCGCGTCTGCTCAAGGTACAGGACTGTGGCGGTCATAGTCAGAATCGCCAGGTAGCCGGAGATACCGAGCAAGTAGGGCGACGAGAATGTCAGTCGGACGCCCGCGAGAAAGCTGCCTCGGAGCGGCTCACCCTGCTGGGGCCGATGGTGGATCGTCTGTGTCCGCCCCCATCGCTCCAATCGATACACGCATCCGATGCAGGCTCCTAAAAAAAGACTTGATGCCACCATCAGCACCGGAATCGGGAAGATAAACGTGAGGCCCGTGGTGAAGAGCGGGCCGAGCAACGCTCCACTACTTCCCCCGGCGGCAATCGCACCGAACAGTCGTGCTCCCTGCTCCGGTGTAAACAGATCCGCCATGAAACTCCAGAAAACCGACACGATGAAGAGATTGAACACCGACAGCCAGACAAAGAATCCACGGGCCACCCACTCCGGATGCAGATGACTCGTCATCAACGCATAGAAAGCCAACAGATTCGTGATGAAGAACGCATAGACGGTCAACAACAGCCGGTAGCGCGAGCATCGCGCCGAAAGCCATCCGAACAGCGGCGTGGCGGCGAGCATGGTGAGGAATGTCGCGGTCATCATCCAGGGAAGATGCTTCAAGCCTCCTTCGATGGCCATTTCGTCGCGCACCGGACGGAGAATGGAGTAGCCGCACAGGAGGCAGAAAAAATAGACGAAGGCCCAAGCCAATGGAACCAGTTCTTCCGGCTTCGCGCCGAGGAAATCGGCCCATCGAGCACGTCTTGTGTGATCCGGTTCGTCCATGCGCCTGCAGTGTAGCAGGTGTGCTTTCACCTGCAAGTGGCAGATCTGTTAGAATGCGCAGACCGTACGGAATTCTTAGGGAACAGCCTATATGATCGACCTTCGTAGCGACACCGTGACCAAGCCGACGGACGATATGCGGAAGGCCATGGCGCGCGCCGAAGTCGGCGATGACGTCTATGGCGAAGACCCGACCGTCAATCGTCTTCAAGAGATGGCGGCGGCCATGCTCGGCAAACGATTCGCGCTCTTCGTCCCTTCCGGCACCATGGCCAATCAACTGGCCATTCGATCACACACTCAACCGGGACAGGAAATTATCGTCGAGAGCAAGAGCCATGTCGTTCGCTATGAACAGGGAGCGGCCGGGGCGTTGGCCGGCGTGCAACTTCATTGGGTGACCGGTGAGCGGGGGATCATGACCGCCGAGCAGGTGGAGGCCGCCATCAGGCCGAACGATATGCACAGCATCACGACGGCCTTGATCTGCATCGAGAACACGCACAATGCCGGCGGCGGCACGATTTATCCCCTCTCCACGATCGAAAAAATTCGAGCCCTCGCCGTCAGACACGGAATTCCCATGCACCTGGACGGGGCCAGGCTTTTCAATGCCGTGGCCGCCACCACCTTGCCTCCGGCGGTGTACGCCCAACACTTCGAAACCGTCTCGATCTGTCTCTCGAAGGGGCTGGGAGCTCCTGTTGGATCGCTGCTGGTCTCCAACGACCAGCGACTCATGGATCGCGTACGCCGCTTTCGCCGCATGTATGGAGGCGCGATGCGCCAAGCCGGCATCCTGGCCGCCGCCGGCATCTATGCCTTGGAGCGGCATGTCGCTCGGCTCAAGACCGACCATGACCATGCCAAAAAACTGGCTCGCCTGCTGCAGCCAATTCCCGCCATCCAGGTTGCACCGCAGCACGTCGAAACGAATATCGTGATGTTCGATATCGTTGATGAGCAGCGCTCTCCGGCCGAACTGGTGGCCATGCTGAAACAGCACGGCGTGCTCATCAACGCCGTCGGAGGACAGAGCTATCGAGCCGTCACTCATCTCCATATCACCGACAAGCAAATCGACGAAGCTGCAGCCATCTTTGCCGAGATCCTCACACGTTGATCGTTCAACGTTGACACCATATTCATCCACCCATAGAATGCCAGAGCGACACCGTTCTTCCCTTATGGCGTTCCATGCAACACTTACGGTGGCGAGAACGACGGACAAGTCCTTCGCTGATCGATTCATATGGTTTCCGAATACGACTCATTGCATCAGGTTTAAAACACGTTATGGACACACACAGCACGACCAGCACTCCCACTCGTGAAGAACTGAACGCCGAGCTGCTCGAAGTCCCGGAGCCTCCGGAACAGCCCGAATCGCCGCCTCCTCCAGGATTTGAAGACCATGTGGAAGTCGCGTTACGACACATCAAAGGCCGAAGGGGCGGCGACCTCGTCGGCGTCATACTCGTCGGATCGGGAGCGCGGAGAGCCCTCACGCTCCACAGCGATATCGACCTGATCGCCCTGGTCAAGGGAGAGGCCGACGGTCACGACATGCTTCGTGTCGGCGATCGCCTGGTCGATATTCGTTACCATGGGCACCACTCCGTCGAAGAAGACCTTGCGTACTCGCTTCGGCTTCCCTCGCTGCTTCGAAAAAGCAGAATCCTTTACGATCACGACGGCATCTGTGCGCAATTGATCGAAAAGGTCCACCACCGCTTTCGCCAAGGTCCTCCGGCGACTTCGATCAACGAACAGATCCGCCTGAAGGCGGAGTGTTATCACCTATTGGGGAAAACGCAGGATCTTATGGACAAGCCGGGAACGGCTCACTACCTATTAACGCTGTTTTACGAAGGTTGCATCTCGGCGTTCTTTCGCTTGAGAGGGTTTTGGTTGGTTGCGCCGGTAGACGTTCATCGGTTCATGTTTTCGCGCGAGCCGGCACTCGCCGACCTGGCCGGACAATTCTTAACGTCCACCACCTTGACCGATCGGCTCAATTTTGGCCGGCAATTTGCCGATCTCCTTTTTAAGGATGTCCCGAATCCTGCTCGTATCGACTGACCGGAGCATTCAAGCGGCTGCCTCTGCGTAGGGACGTGATTCGCACAAACGTGAGAGGAGCCGCCGCACCAGCCTATAGATCGATCGACGGACACCGCATCGGCTGTGACCGGCGACAAACCAAGGAGCGCTCTTATGGAACTGGGATTCATCGGCCTCGGTAAGATGGGAATGAATATGGTGACACGCCTTCGGCGCGACCAACATCGCGTAGTGGTGTATGATCGATCCGACGAGTTGATCAAACAGGCTGAGAGCCAAGGCTGTGTCGGTTCTTCGTCCCTCTCCGATCTCGTCGGAAAGTTGAGTGTCCCGCGTGTCGTGTGGGTGATGGTTCCTTCCGGAGCCCCGACCGAAGAAACCATCCAGGCCGTGGCGGCATTCCTGCAAGCAGGCGACATCATCGTGGACGGCGGAAACACGAGATTTCACGACGATGTGCGGCGTGCCGGCGAGTTGAAGAAAAAAGGTATCCATTATGTCGATGCGGGGACCAGCGGAGGGATCTGGGGACTGAAAGTCGGCTATTGCCTCATGGTCGGCGGAGAAGAGGCAGCCGTCAAACGGCTTGAACCGGCGTTGAAGACTCTGGCGCCCGAAAACGGCTGGGCCCATGTCGGCGCGGTCGGTGCCGGACACTATGTAAAAATGGTACACAACGGCATCGAGTACAGCATGATGCAAGCCTATGCCGAAGGATTTGAGTTGATGTCGAAGAGCGAGTACAAGCTCGATCTTGCGCGCGTGGCCGATTTGTGGATGCACGGAAGTGTCGTCCGATCCTGGCTTTTGGAGCTGGCCGCGAGCGCGCTCAAAGACGATCAGAAGTTGGAAAAACTGAAAGGGTACGTGCAAGATTCCGGTGAAGGCCGCTGGATGATCGCCGATGCGATAGAGAAGGACGTGCCGGTTCCCACCCTCACGACGGCGCTCTTCACACGGTTTCGATCGCGGCAGGATGAATCGTTTGCCGAAAAAATGCTGGCGGCCCTGCGGAATGCCTTCGGTGGTCACGCCGTCCGGCGATGACAGCCCGGCATCACACACATGCTGTTGAAAGCACTTCGACGCCGGTGGACCTTCTCAACATGCTGCTAGGGAGACGCTGATGGCCCAAACGAATAGTCAACGGATCGATATCAGTCCGGCCCATGAACCATTGACACCCATCGAACCTTGTACGCTGGTGATTTTCGGCGGCTCCGGAGACTTGGCCCGCAGACGCCTCATTCCCGCCCTCTATAATTTGCTGCTCGACGGATTGCTGCCGCCGAACTACGTCGTGCTCGGCCTGGGCCGCACCCCAATGAGCGATGAAGAATTCCGGTCGGCCGTCCGCGACGGCGTGATCAAACATTCGCGGCAGGACTTGATTGAAGAGACGTGGAGCGGCTTTTCTCAGCACCTGTTCTACCTGGCAGGTGGGAATGACGATCCTCAGACCTATGTGCATTTGAAAGAGCGAGTCGAGGAACTCGAACGAAACTTCCGACTGCCCGGCAATCGCATTTTCTATTTGAGCATTCCCCCCAGCTCCTTCACGTCTGCCTGTGAAGGCTTGTCTCGTTCCGGTCTGGCAGGAACGCCTGGGGCTCGTTCTCCCTATACCCGCATCATCGTGGAAAAACCCGTTGGGCGCGACCTGGCTTCCGCGCAGGCCATCAATGAAGTGACAGGCCGCGTCTTCGATGAATCGCAGATTTTCAGGATTGATCATTATCTGGGCAAAGAGACGGTTCAGAATTTGATGGTTGTCCGATTCGCCAACAGCATTTTCGAACCGATCTGGAACTACAAATACGTCGACCACGTCCAGATCACTGTCAGCGAAGCCGAAGGCGTGGGAACCAGAGCGACTTACTATGAAGAAGCCGGCGCACTACGGGACATGATCCAGAATCATTTGCTTCAATTGTTGTGCTTGGTCGCCATGGAACCGCCGTACTCGCTCGACCCCGACGTGGTGCGAAACGCCAAGATGGAAGTGCTTCGCTGCTTGCGTCCCATCACCGCCAAGGATGTGGAAAAGTTCACCGTGCGGGCGCAATACACGGAGGGGACGGCCCATGGCACGCCGGTTCCGGGCTATCGCCGCGAAAAGGGCGTGAAGCCGAACTCCACCACTGAAACCTACGTCGCCGTGAAATGTTTCGTCGAAAACTGGCGGTGGTCCGGTGTCCCTTTCTATTTACGGACAGGAAAAGCGTTGCCGCTACGGGCCAGCGAAGTCGCCGTTCAATTCAAAGAGATTCCCCAGATTCTCTTCAACGCCGGTGGACAGACGCCTCAAGCTCCAAACGTTTTAGCGTTGAAAATTCAGCCTGAAGAAGGGCTCTCACTCCGCATCGTCTCGCGAGTCCCAGGCACCCGCACCCAGACCCATCCGGTTGAAATGAATTTCAAGTACGGAGAAGTGTTTGGTCGACCGTCCCCGGAGGCCTACGAACGCCTTCTGCTCGACGTGATGGCGGGAGACGCGTCCCGCTTCATGCGGCGCGATGCCGTGGAGGCGTCCTGGGCGTGGATCACTCAGATCCTCGAAGCGTGGGACAAGTCGGGACAACGGTGGCTGCCCGAATACCAAGCCGGGACATGGGGACCGGTCGAAGCGGATCGATTGATCCAAAACGACGGCCGCGCCTGGCGGGTGCTATAAGAAAGCCCGGTGACGGCTGACTCCACTCAACCCCCATCCCGCCGCAACCATCTTCCCGATATGGACTTATGTCGCTCGTACCGGTAGACTTGCCTTTCAGTTATGCGGAGATCCCATGGAAAGCCAATATCTGAGTCGTGACCCGGACATCATGAGCGGCGCACTGTGCTTCAAAGGAACACGTGTGCTGGTTCAGACTCTGTTCGATTATCTGGAAGGCAGCTCGTCTTTAGAAGAGTTTCTGAAGGACTTCCCCTCGGTCTCTCGTGAAGTGGCCGTAGCCGTGCTTGAAGCAGCGAAGGAGCGTCTTTTCGCTCATGCGCCTGCTGCTTGACGAATCGGTACCCTATCGTCTTCGCCGGTCACTGCCCGCACATTCCATTAAAACCGTCGTTGAAATGGGTTGGAGCGGTGTGAAGAACGGGGCGCTGTTGACACTGGCGGCTGCGGAGTTCGATGCATTCATCACAGTTGATCGAAACCTGCCTTACCAACAGAATATGGCAACCCTTCCCATCGCGGTAGTCGTGCTCATGGCACACTCCAATGAGCTTCAGGCTCTTCTTCCCCTTGTGCCGCACCTTGAGAAGGCGCTTACGATGTTGCAGCCAAGATCACTCGTTCAGATCGGAGCGTAGCTAAGGCAAGAAACGTTAACGTCCTAATACCACATACAGCGAATCGGTCCAGAAGGAGATTCCGGATCTACCCGATACGCTGGCGGCGCGGCATGTCGCATTCACAAGACGGATGTCGCCCCTCGGTCTCAACCTTAGGTGCTCCGCATACCAAGGCATTCGGCACTGCACACAACAGTGCAAAAACAATTCACCAAACCCGTATCGGGACACGCTGGTGATCGGAATGGATTCACCTCCTCTACATATTCTTTCTCACGAGATGGTTACAATACTTTGAAATCCGAATCGCTTTCTTCTAAAATGGCCCGTGGCACAACCTTGCCCTAATCTAGATCATAAGAAAAAAGCGTCATGCCTGTTCAAAGAGGAGCCAGTATGAAAACGAATTCGCTGTTACTCATCGTGTTCACACTCGTGTCGATCACCGGTTGTTCCATGCCCACCCTGTTTGTGCCCGGCATTCCCCACAATCCTCCGGTGAAGCAAACCCGGTGGCTCGAGCAAAACTGGTCGGACGACGAACGGTTCTGGTTTCACCATGTCTCGCAAGGCACCTCCACTTTGCCAGTTCCCTACACCTGGTTTTTGGCACTCGAGCAACCTGAACTTTCTCCGCTGAGCACTCCCAGCCTTCTCTCGGATTCGGAATACCTGCGGCGGTATGGCTTCATCCCCAGTCCCAAACAGGTAGGAAGCGGTGCTGGGTCCCAAGACAAACACCTTACGTTTTACGGCAACCCGGACGGTTTGCCGGTCGGGTTCAGTAAGTTGCCCGCTTCGCAAGATCCTGTCACCGGCGAGATGCAGCCCGATCAAATTGGATTTACCTGTGCCGCCTGTCATACGGGGCAGATCGAGTACCGGGGCACCAGTCTCCGCATTGATGGGGCGCCTGCCATTACCGACCTCGGCAAGTTTCGCAATGCGCTCGAGTTGGCACTCACTCAGACAGACACCGTACCGGGTCGATTTGAGCGATTTGCCAAACGAGTCCTGGGTGAGGCCTATACGACGGATCGCGCTGCTCAGCTACAAGGGAAGCTGAAGGCCCTGCTTGCCCGAATCCGACAGGTGAAGACGATCACCGATACCGTGGCCGATCAGAATGTCGAAGAAGGGTTTGCCCGCCTGGACGCGATCAATCGAATCGGGACGCAGGTGTTCTTTACTAATCTGCTGGGGGCTCCGGGGTTTGAGGCCAAGGTCAATCTGACAGGTAACAATGCTCCGGTGAATTACCCACATATTTGGGATACCTATTGGTTTACATGGGTCGAATATGATGCATCCATTATGCAGCCGATGTTCCGCAACGCTGGTGAAGCGCTTGGTGTCGGCGCCAAAATTAATCTCGTCAATCCCACACGGCCGCTCTACAAGTCTGCAGTCGGAGTTCAGGAATTACATGAGATCGAGCAATTGCTGGCCGGCAAGAATCCGCATTCCGGCACGCCCGGCTTCAAGGGCCTCCGCTCACCGGTGTGGCCGGAAGATATTCTGGGCAGCATCGACCAAGGGCACAAGGATCGCGGTCGCGCCCTGTACCGGGAGTTGTGTCAAAGCTGCCATCTCGCGCCGGTGAATGAAACTTCCTTCTGGACCGATACACGCTGGCAGGCGCCAAATGAGGCCGGTGAGCGCTATCTTGATCTGGTCGAAATCCCGGTTGCGGAGATTGGGACAGACTCAGGTCAAGCGAAGATTTTGGGCGAACGGCGGATCACTCTTCCCCCGTATCTCGGTATTCCTGGAACGCCCAAGGACAATGGAACACTCATCGAGGGAACGTTTGGGAACGCGCTCGCAACAGTTGTCGATAAGGCAACCACAGCCTGGTACGACGAGCATCACATTGCGCCCGCCGACCGCGACCAAATGAACGGGTACCGGCCGAATCTCCTCCAGACCAAAACAATCTATAAGGCCAGGCCTCTCAACGGAATTTGGGCGACCGCACCCTTTCTCCATAATGGGTCGGTGCCGACTCTGTATGCCTTATTGTCGCCGGTTGAGGAACGCCCGGTAATCTTCTGCTTGGGCGATCGTGAATATGATCCGACGAAAATGGGGTATCGCACCGAATGTGCAGACGGCACCTTCCGGCTCGATACGTCGATCCCCGGCAATCTCAACACTGGTCACGAATTCAGGAGCGCGCCCACCGGAAACGGCGTCATTGGACGAGCGCTCAGTCATCAGGAACGGCTTGACCTGATTGAGTTTCTCAAAAGCCTATAGGAGGCTGAGGGAAAGGGACTACCCACAATAGTGCGGATGGTGTTTGACCGGCAACAGGCTCATGAGGGGTCTCGTGAGCCTGTTGCGTCAGGGAATTCACTCGCACTCAATCTGCTTCACGATTTCATTCTTTTTCCCGAGCCCTCCGATAAATTTCACAAATTCACCGGATCGATACAACGCCAGGGCGGGAAGCGATGAGACTTCCAACTCAGCGGAGATCTGAAACTCCTCATCGACATTCATTGTCAGGATGAGCACCCGTTCACCCCATTCATGCCGCAACTGTTCCAATTCCTTCATCAAAACTCGGCAATGACCGCAGCCTGGTTTCCAAAATTCCACCAACACCGGGACCGTGCTTGTTTCGATCACCCTATCAAACTCACGGTCAGTGACGGCTTGGAGCATGGAACTCATGATTGCCTGTCTGGCCTCAACACCGGCTTCAGGACATGTGCGACCTGCTCGGCAAATAGACGATACCCGGCGGTCGTCAGATGAATCCCATCGTTCGAGAACAGTTCTGCCAATTGCCCGCTCTGAGGATCCACAGTGGCGGCAAACAGATCGACGTAGGCGAGGCCTTTTGAGTCAGCGTAATTTTGGATAAGCCTGTTCAATCCGCTTCGGCGGTCTAGATGCTCGGCGATCCACTCTTGACTGATCGTGCCATCCGAACCATCCTCTACTCGTATCGAAGGAACCGTCACCGGAAGAGGCACGCCTCCTATCGCGAGCGTCCGTTCGTACATCATGGTCAGGTTACACATGATTTCTGACGGTGACGCGTTCCACCTCAGATCGTTAGTTCCTCCCAGAATCGGCACATAGCCGGGTTGATGATCCAACACATCGCGCTGGAATCGCACGATCATTTCGCCCGTCAATTCACCACAGATCCCACTGGTGCGAACTTCGACAACATCACTCAAATAGGATTGGAGAAACTGCCCATATGGAGTCTCTCGTCCGGTCGGATTGTCTCTAGTCGGCGACTGAAACCCTGCCGTCAGGCTGTCGCCGAAACATATGACGAGTGGAGTTCTACTCATAGCATTGCGGCTCGATTCTACCGATGCCTCTCGTGACAAACAAGCCGCGGATCAAGCACGTGTCCGGAGCCGAACGACTGTAAAGAACCGCGATTTCCTTGACGAAGCTGAAATCTGCCGGTAGGTCTTACGTATGACGACGGACCTCAAAACGGCTCAAGAAATGATGGCCGCCGCAGTCGCCGCTCGCACTGCTGAAGACCCTGAGATCGTCTCCGTCAAACGTGTCCTCAAACTCTTGGATAAAACGGCCAAATCGAACCGGACGTACGGCTCAACGAATCCCGTTGCTCAAAAGTTTACGCAGCAGCTGTTTGAAGAATTGACCCATCATCTCGCGGTTCATTCACGATTGGCTTTCCTGGTTCAACGTTCTGAATTGCTGTGCAAAGACTCTGTCGTGTACCAGGCAGAAAAGGAGGGAGGAAGCGAGAGTATAGCGTTCAAGCTGTATGCCGACGGCATCCGAGAGCTGGTCCTACACCAAGGCCTCACACAAGAGGATCTGTCGTTCTTCCTCATTTCCTTATGGAGCGACGCCGACACAAATGAGGACGACGATGATATCGTCACGCGCCTTTGGTCTCGGAATCTGTCGACGATCACGCTCGTGACCGCCGAGGAACTCTCAAAATTTTCCGCAGGGAACGACGGCTTTGTCCGCATCGATGGAAGCATGAGTTCGTCGGATTCGACGCTCAGAGAATTGTTGGATCAGGAGCGGGAACGCAAAAAGCGAGGTGGCGCGGGAACCGATCCAGAGGGCGGAAGTTCTGGAAACGCCAAAAGTCGTTTCCAATCGGGACTGGCAGGTTATGAGGTCACGGAAGAAGAGCTTGCCGTCTTGGCGCAAGAAATCGAGGCTGAGCGGAAACAGGATGGTCTCATGTACATCCTGGACATGCTGACCGCGATCCTCGCGTCGGAACAATCCTCGGTCTTGCTGACGAAGCTCTTCAATCTGTGGAGCAACGTCGTGGAATCCCTTCTTCGTGAAGGCAAATGGACAGTGTTGGAGAACGTCTTAAGTCTCCTCCACGAAACGGATGCCGTACGGCCTGATTTGGGAGAGGAACACAAGCAACAGCTGGCCTCTCTCCTCAATGGACTCGGCCGCGTGGAACGGGTGAAGATGATCGAAGTCTACCTCAACCGAAATCCCAACGCCGATGTGAAAGGACTGTCCACCATTTTGTCTCTGATGAAAACAGATGCCGTCTCCTCGCTCTGTTCACTTCTTGCGAACATCACATCACCGGTCCACCAAGCCATTGTGTCGGAGGCCCTGACGGTCTTGGGAAAAGATCACCCCGATCCCTTGTTGCGAGGATTATCGGATCGGAGGCCCGCGTATGTTCGCAATCTGCTTTTGATCTTGATCAAGTGGAATAACCTCAAGTTCGCCGAACCGGTCGAAAAATTGATCCGGTATCCCGACGCGCAGGTTCGTCGAGAAGTGATCCGTGCCCTCGGCCTGTTCCGACCCAACGGCAACGGCACAAAACTCCTCTCCCTCTCGACCGATGAAGATGAAGGGGTCCGTTTTGCCGCTCTCAAGCTGCTCATGTCCGGCCAGTATACTGTTCCCTTCTCGCTGTGGTCTCCGCTTTTGTCGGAAGAAGGGTTCATGGATCGCCCCATCAGTGAGCGCCGAGCGGTCTTTCATGCTGTCCGCGCCACATGCGGCGACGAAGCAGTTCCCTATTGGCAACGCCTGATGACCGAATGGGCCTGGACGAATCGGAGGAAAAAAGAAGAGCTGGCGGTCATTGGAGCTGAAACGCTCGGAAAGCTCGCCAGCCCTGCCGCCATCGCGGCTCTCTCCGTAGGGGCCCAAAAGGGAAGCGCCGCGGTTCGTCAAGCGTGCGCCGCGGCATTGTCGCAAGCTCAACGGCTACAACGCGGCGGCCCCTCCACCGGCACAACGCACTAGGAAGCTCATCATGAAGGAACGCCGGTCACAGTCTCTGCAAAATCCGCCCGACGAAGATATGATGCAGCCGATTCTGACACACGAAAAGTCGCTGTCGCAGAAGATCGGCCAAGGGTCGGAAGCCGGAGACATCCTCGACCAGCAGTTGGTGATGCTGGGATTTCAACTCATCACACAGTTGAATACGCTGATTAAAACGTCGAAGATCCATGGCCGGGCCAACGCCGCTCTCGACAAACCCGTCGAAACGATGTTGACCCTCATTGAAACCCTTTCCCACGACCAACCGGTCACCTTGTGGGTGCAGGACGATTTCCTCTTCCTCGGTGAAAACCATCTGAAAGTGACGGCGCAACAAATGCTGGTCGTCTCAAGCATTCTTGACGCCTTGAAAAAGTGGCGGATCGGCGGGTTGACCTTTTCCTCATCGGTTTCTTCCAAGGACCTTCGGGAGTTCGCCCATCTCTTCGTCGGTCTTGACCCGACAACAAAGTCGATCGAAGACTTTCGACAGGAATTGAAGAACCTAGCCGTGGCCGGCATCGAACTGAAGGACCCTCGACTCCTCAACCTGAAAGAACATCTTGCGGAGAACGTAGATTCGAGGGTTCGGCACAAAGCCCGTTCGAAAGCCGCGTATGGTAAAGCCGCCGACGTGGTCGGCAACCTGGTTCAGTCGTCCCGAGACGGCAAAGCGTTGAACTTTAAGCAGGCGAAACGGGCCATTCAGAATATCGTCGATTTGATGATGCAGGACGAGCCGATCATGTTGGGCCTCACGACCCTTCGCTGTCACGATCAATACACACACAATCACTCCGTCAACGTCTCACTGCTCTCCATCGCTCTTGCAAACAGGGCCGGCTATCCGAAAGTCGAGCTGGCCGATCTCGGCCTGGCCGCGTTGTTTCACGACATGGGAAAGTCGACCATTCCTCTTGAAGTCCTGAATAAACCCGGTGAGTTTACAGAAGACGAATGGACGATGATGCGCAACCACCCTACTGAAGGAGTCTTGGGTCTCGCGCAGTTACGCGGCATCACCAACCTTCCGGCCCGCATGGCCGCAGCATCCTTTGAACACCATATGAACTTGGACTATTCGGGCTATCCCAAATTGGAAACACCGTGGAAACTTTCTTTGACGGGGCGCATTCTCACGATCGCCGATTGTTACGATGCCATGACGTCTTCCCGCGTCTACCGCCGGGAGCCGATGTCGCCCTCGAAAGTGCTGAATATGATGCTTACGAAATCCGGAAGAAGTTTCGACGCGACCCTGCTTAAACTCTTCGTCAATTGTGTGGGAATCATTCCGATCGGAAGCTTGGTGGTCCTCGACTCCGATGAATTCGCCGTCGTGCTCAAGCCTGCCGCCGATAAGACCGAGAGCGAACGTCCGGTCGTCAAAGTCATTACCGATGCACAGAGTACTCCCGTCGATAACGGCCCCGAGTTGGACTTGACCGAAAAAGACGACGCCGGCGCGTACCGTCACAGCATCGTCCGGCTGATCGACAATATGGAGTACAAATTCGACACGAGCCGTTACTTCCTCTAACCGTTGTACACGGCGCATCCGTCGCCTCACATGCCATCTCCCTTCCTCGCTTGACAGCCTGAAATCCCATCTCCGACAATGTGGACATGGGTGGACATATCGTCATCAAGCAGTTGGAGTTCCGCGCCCGCTGCGGCGTGACGCCCGATGAACGCGCTCGCCCTCAATCTCTCGCCGTCGATTTGGAATTGGACTGTCGACTGGAGGCGGCAGGATTGTCCGATGATCTTGTTCACACGATCGACTACGCGAAAGTGGCTCAGCGTGTCATCGACATCGGAACCGCTCGGGAGTTTCAGCTGCTGGAAACGCTGGCGGAACGACTCTTGATGACTCTGTTCGATGAGTTCCCGATCGATCGTATCACGCTGTGGCTGCGGAAGCTGCATCCCCCGATTTCCTTCGTAACCAGATCCGTCGGTATCTGCATTGAACGTACAAGGTTCACACAGCAGGTTCTCCGTGCAGATCCGCCACCGGCTTCGTTTCTCTTCCAACAACTTCATCGCCTTCCGAAAGGGAAGGTCCTCGATGTGGCTTCCGGCAGCGGCCGTCATACGCTGTTCCTCGCCTCGCTGGGCTACCAGGTCGAAGCCGTCGATCGCGATGAGCAAGCCCTCGCGCAACTTTCTGCCAATGTCCGGGCGCGACACCTCACCGGCATCAAATCTCGAGTGCTTGATCTGGAACAGCCGACGCAGGAGCCGAATCTCGGGCATGAAACATACGATGCCATCCTCATCTTCTTCTACTTGCATCGACCGCTCTTCCCCCATCTCATCGACGCGTTGAAGCCCGGCGGGGTCTTGCTGTATGAGACCTTCACCATCGATAACCATGTGCAGTGCCGGCATCCGAAGCGTCGGGAGTTTTGCCTTGCGCATGGTGAACTGTTGAACCTCACACCCGGCTTCCGCATTCTCCATTATGACGAAGGGCTCCACGAAGGAAACCGATCTTCGGAATCGGTTTACACGGCGCAACTCGTGGCTCAGAAACCCACGCCCCTAGGATCATTCACATGAGCCGCTTAGACCTTCATCTCCACACCACTCACTCTGATGGGAGTTGTACGCCCACGGAGATTATTGGTCTGGCACACCAAGCCGGCGTGACGGCTTTAGCCATCACCGATCACGACATCATGACCGGTGTCACTGAAGCCGTTGCGGCAGGACAAGAATGTGGAATCGAGGTCATACCGGGGGTGGAGATTAGCTCGACCGCCGGCGGCGCAGAGCTACATATCCTTGGCTACTTTCTTGATTGGGAGGACTTCGCTTTGTCCGAGCGTCTGAAGACATTGCGAAACGCTCGTCATCGCCGGAATCCACTGATCATCGAACGATTACAGATCCTGGGAATCGACATCACGTATGACGAAGTCCGCGCACTCGCGGGCAGCGACTCCGTCGGCAGACCGCACATCGCCCGTGTCTTAATGGACAAACGCGTCGTCGCTTCCGCCAAAGAAGCCTTCGATCGGTTTCTTGCCGAAGGGAAACCGGCCTATGTTCCTCGCGAGCTCCCGAGCCCTGCCGAAGCCATTCGCTGGATCAAAGCCGCTCGCGGACTCGCCGTCCTCGCTCATCCGACATGGGTCAAGGTCACAGAGCAGCCGCTGATCGATCTGGTTCGACAGCTCAAAGCCGACGGACTCGACGGTGTAGAGGTTTACTATAGTACACATGCGGCGCGACAGACTCGAGAATACCTCAGCCTGGCCCAACAACTCGGTCTGTTGGTCACCGGCGGAAGCGACTTTCATGGCCTCACGAAACCCGACATCGACGTCGGCATCGGCAAGGGCACGTTGCACATTCCGACATCGTTGCTTCCCAAGATGAAGGAAGCCGCCGGACGACTCTAGCGCTGTCGTATCCGCATATTTTTTCCAATTTATTGACTCCTCTTCGGTATCCGTTAGACTCTGTTATCTTCAGATTTCGTCACCCCATGATCAACGCGCCGAGCTGGACCCTTCAATATGTGCTTGTCGCATTTGTCGCCCTCTTTGCCGGTCCCGGACTGAGCAAATTGCCGGAGGCGCAGTCGTTTCCCCTCACGCTGTTCGGCCTGACCGGTTTCCAAACCCTTCACCTCATCGTTGAAGGAACAAGCCTGGTCGCTCTCTGCCTCCTTTCGCTCCGCGCATTCCGACAGATGCCGGATAACGGACGAGGATTCTCGTTTCTGCGACAACTGGTTCTTCCAGTCACGATCCTGTTCATTCTGATCGTCATGGATAAAGCTCTCCATATTGACGGGCTTTCGCTTGTGGACCGTGTGGGACCCACCCGCTATACCCTGACCTATGCTGCAGCATTGATGCTGATCGGATTCTGGATCACCGCCACGTGGCTTCTGCATCTCGATGCCCTTCACCGTTTTTTCGCGAATCCTGCGGGATCGTCTCGACGTGAAGAACCTGGAGCGCCGGCCGACGATACCGATGAAATCGACCTGGAACGAGAACGCGGCCGGTCCGATACCGCCGCGCACATTCCCACCACACAAAACGGTCCACCCAGCACGCTCGGTCGGTACAAGGTGTTGAAGGAATTGGGACGAGGCTCAATGGGAGTGGTGTATCTCGGAAAAGATCCGACGATCCAGCGATTCGTGGCGATCAAAACCATGCGGTTCGACGAGATCGATGATCGCGATAAACTGCAGGAAGTGAAGGCTCGGTTCTTTCAGGAGGCCGAATCCACCGGACGATTGTCTCATCCCAATATTGTCACGATCTTCGACGCCGGTGAAGAAGACGACCTCGGCTACATCGCCATGGAAGTGCTTCAGGGCACCACGCTCAAACAGTGGTCACGGAAACCGAATCTCCTGCCGCTGGAAAAGCTGCTTCCCATATTGGCGACCGTCGCCGAAGCGATGGACTATGCCCACCAGCAGGGCGTTGTGCATCGCGACATCAAACCGGCGAACATCATGCTGACCACCGATGGGATCGTCAAGATCATGGATTTCGGCATCGCCAAGATGGCGACGTCGTCGAAAACTCAGACAAATATCGTGCTGGGAACTCCCACGTACATGTCCCCCGAACAGATCGCCGGAAAGAAGGTGGATGGGCGATCCGATATTTTTTCGCTTGCCGTCGTGATGTTCGAGCTTTTGACCGGTCGTCCGCCCTTTACAGCGGACAACGTCTCGGCATTGCTGTTTGCCATTGCCCACACACCGCATCTCAGCGCAAAAGCGATCAGACCCGATCTCCCTCCTACCCTAAAGAATATCCTGGATCGAGCGTTGCACAAAGACCCGGTTCACCGCTATCGCCGCGCCGGCGAATTCGCCATGGAACTCCGGTCCTGTCTCGAAGAGTTGGCCGCCTAGATACTATCAGTGCTCCGTCTCTCAATTCTCCACGAGAAGGTTCGATGCTAACCGAATTTTTGATCGCCGTCTGTGAATCGCCTCACACAGGCAGTCGAAAGCACCGCAAGCAAAGCTGTGCGGCCGGCGCGCCAGATACACAGATCTTTAGTTTCGGAGATGAAGGCGACCTTTGGGTAGGCTTTGATAGCAACCTTCTGAGAGTTCCTGCTCGTGTTCCTGCAAACATTGCAGAATGCGCCCATCACCGGGCTGTACGGTCAGGCAGACCCGCTTCATATCTTCGATGCAGGCATGCTTATATTCTTCAGCTTCCCGCCAGCGTACCAGCCGTTGTTGCACGATCTGTTGACAGGGCGCATCCAATCGCTTGAGGCGCTGCACCACGCAACGCCGCCGATCTTCACCCTCCAAGGAATCGGGGCAGTACTGCTGGACTTCGGCCTCGCACTTCACTTCCGCGATTTCCTTGGCGCGCCTGTCGCGCGGGACAGATAACCCGCCAAGAGTAGCCCCAGACGACGAGTTTGCCGTCCCCGCCGAGTTTTCGGCAGACCGGTTGACCACGCCCGGGATCGTGAGATCGAGTTCAGGTATGCGCTGCGTGTCACCGCTCGATGAAGCCGATTGCGCCGAGAAGAGTTCTTCCTTCGGTGGAAAATTCGCCCAGATGATGGTCCAGACGAAGATCAATCCCACCACTGAGATGGAGTTCGTGACAGCTTTTCCGGATCGGGTGTAAGTCGTTTTCATCACGGTGAGAATAAAATAAAGCTGCAGGAAAATCACCGAAACGGAAGTTTTGCGCAAAACCGACCCGGCGACCGAACAGACAGGTTCGAAAGAGGCACGAAGAAGAGCAGACAGGAGCGGCCGGAATCAGTTGTCCGGGGTTTCGACGATATGATTCTCGAATCTGGTACAACCTTCCGCCAATAACCGATTGGTCAACATCTCACCCGGCCATTCAATCGGCAGATCGGCGGTGAAGACCCAGACATCGGGAGAGGTCCAAACCGGACCGTGGTCATCGGGAAGTTCCGGATCGAACAGGTCGGTCCACACGGGCATATAGACTCCATTTCCGCATTGTGTATGGAGATGGACGATCGTACGGGACCTCACCAGCGGATCCAGTTCCCTCCATACCGCGGCGGTCTCATCGGCAAGATGATGGAGACGTACCGCATTCTGCGCATCGAACATGGCATACGCGGCGAACACCGGCGCCTCAATCGTATCCGGCGCACACGCCAGCTCCGGACATTGTTTCACCAGCCCTTCGAGAATCTCACGGCGCTGTCGATCCTCCCATGTATCCGGCAAACCTGGATCCGGAGCGCCGATCAGCTCAAATAGGAGAAACGCGGTATTTTCGACCGGAGGAAGCAACCGTGCCGCCACGGATTGGGCACGCCGGGAATCTGCGACCGTCACAAGGTGGTCGTGGAACAATTGGAGATTCAACATTTCCAAGGTGGCATCCGTCAAGAGGCGCGACTCGACCCGAACCACTGTTCCAGCAGAAAGCTGGAGATACTTTTGCAGGAGATCGGCCGTGGCGATCGGATCGATCTTCAGCTTGAGAGGGGCGGTTAAGTTCGCCTGCAGTGGAAGCTCCAGGGCCGCCATCGTGGCGTAAGCGGGCTTTTCGTCGTTCGGTCCGTCCAGCAGCAACGTGCAGCTCGCCTCGGCGACCAGATCGAACAGCCATTCGGCCATTTCTTCGTCGAGCGCCGCCAGTACGGTCAGTAGATCGTGTTCCCGTCCTTGCTCGAGAAACGCCTGCAAGGTGTCGATCGCATCATCGGTGTCGCCATGATCGTGGCGACGGGCATTGATGAGATGAATGAGATCCCGCGTGAGTGGATCGGGACGAGACCAGCCTAACATCAAGGCTCCCTGCTGACGACTCGATAACTCAAAATGCATGTTGCCAAACTTTTCCTACCCATGCAAGCCTCAGAACGATTATCCGCGCTCGCCCCGCACATGATCGGCGCACCGTCCTATTCACCGATAATCTTCACGAGAACCCGCTTGCGACGACGTCCGTCGAATTCGCCGTAAAAAATTCGCTCCCAAGGACCGAAGTCCAGCTTTCCCTCTGTGAGGGCGACGACGACTTCTCGCCCCATCACTTGTCGCTTCAGATGAGCGTCGCCATTGTCCTCGCCGGTGTCGTTATGCCGATACACCGCCTCTTGAGGAGCAAGCCGTTCCAAGAAATCGTCGTAGTCTTGCAACAGGCCGGGCTCATCATCATTGATGTACACACTGGCCGTGATGTGCATCGCGTTCACCAGGACGAGGCCTTCCCGTATCCCGCTCTTTCTCACCACTGCCTCGATGCGGGGCGTGATATTGATATAGGCTCGTCTGGTCTTTGTTTCAAACCAGAGTTCTTCTCGGTAGGACTTCATGATCGTCGACCGCCGCATTGTGCCTGCCGCTTTCACAGACATGCAAGAGGTGCGAGTGAACTTCGCCTTCTTATTAATCCACGAACTCAGTCCGACACCGTCTTGGTCTCATGTACAGCCCCGTGCGTCGCCGATCGTATCAAGATCGGCTTGGCTGAATCTTTACACTCAATTGACAGCCCCCAGGCTTGGTGATAAGTACTTTTTCAGATTGTACATTGTACGATGCTGTCCGCTGGAGGGAGGTGCTCGATGTTTGCTACCGTTTGGGGTCCGTCGTTCGTCGGCAGTCCTCTGAATTGGAGCCTATTTTTTGCTCGTCAACCGGAACCGGATCTGGAATTCACGGAAGAGGAGTTGGAACAGACGACCACCATTCGATCACCTTCGCCCATGAAGCCGCCTAAGAAATCGAGTAGACGCCCTCTTCTGTGGGTACTTGTGCTGATCGTGATCGGCGTCGGAGCCTATGTCGCGATGGAGCCGGAGATGATCATGGAGTATGTCGGGCCGCTTCTCGGCGAATCGCCGGCTCCACAACCACCGCCGCCGATTGCACGAAAATCGGCTCCCTCGAAACCGGTGCCGCCTGTCCCGGCGACTCAACCTCAAACCGCTGCGTCGACTCCACCTCCTGCGGCACCGGTCGAGGTGCCGCAGACTGCAGCGCCGACACCGGCTCCCGTTCCTGCACCCCCATCGACCCAGCCGACACCGATGGCCTCCAATTCGATACAAGCCTCGCCGGCTCCGGCCCCCCCTATATCGAACACCGCTTCACCGACTCCGCTGTTCAGCGAAGGACAACGAGTCAGCGTACTCGCGGATCCAACGAATCCTGGGGCAAAAGTGCTTCTGGCTCAAGATCCAGAAGGGACAAAATCGGGACCGGCCATTCCACCGGGAACCGCTTTCACGATTCTCGACGGCGATCTGCAGGCCGGCGAATGGGTCTATTCAGTCCGCAGTGACTTCGGCACGAAAGGTTGGCTGGCTGAGAAGCAGCTGAGATCGATGCCTTGATCGCCTGTTTGCACACACTCACCAGGCACAGAGGGCGGCGATACGATCGCCGCCCTCTGTGCTATAATGCCGCCCGTTTGCGCCACCATCATATGGGTGAGACATCACGACCCTCAGGAATCCATGCAGGCCGTAATCTTCGACTTCGACGGTGTCATCGCCGACACCGAGCCGCTTCACTTTGAAAGTCTGCGCCGGACACTGGCGGACATCGAGATCATTTTGACCGAAACAGACTATTACGCCGACTATCTCGGCTTCGATGATCATGGATGTATTCTGGAAGCGCTACGCATCAATCAACACCCGCTCTCTCCATCGCTTATCGAAGAGTTGATGGCGAAAAAAGCCGCCGCCTATTTGACCTCGATCAAGGATCACCTGGTGATTTTTCCGGGTGTCAAGGAATTCATTGAAGATGCCGCGGCCACCTATCCCATTGCCATCGCCTCGGGTGCCTTGCGCGCCGAGATCGAGTTGGTGCTGGAACAAATCGGAATCCGAAAAGCGTTCGGTCACATTACCAGCGCGGAGGATGTGACGCGCGGCAAACCGAATCCGGAACCGTTTCTGCAGGCCCTGGCTGGATTAAACCGTCGGCATCCCGCTGCTCCGATCCCTCCGGATGCCTGCTTGGCTATCGAAGATTCCCGTCCCGGCATCCGGGCTGCACGATCAGCGGGAATGAAGGTCTTGGCGGTAGCCAATACGCACACCGTACAGGATCTTCACGAGGCCGATGCAATCAGTTATAGTTTAGGCGAAACGCGTCTCAAGGATGTGCGCACCCGCTTGTGGCCGGCATAAGCGATATCACAGATGAGAATCTGCTCACTCATCCCCGGAGCAACGGAAGTGGTCGCCGCGCTGGATTTGGCCGACCGACTGGTCGGCATCAGCCACGAATGCGACTTTCCTGCCTCGATTCGGCACATTCCCGTCATGATCGAACCCCTCGTCGGAAAGGACGGAGAATCCGGCAGGGAACTCGACAGGCAGGTCAAAGAACTGGTTGCGTCAGGACAGCGGCTCTACCGGCTGAACGAGGACGCCTTTTACCGAGCTCGTCCGAATCTTATTCTGACACAAGACCTGTGTCACGTCTGTTCGATCACGCCGGACCAGCTCACACGCGCGATTGAATCACTTCAGCATCGACCCGAGGTACTCACACTCAGCCCAACGACATTGGACGATATGATCCATGATATCGAACGTATCGCCGATGCGGCAGACGTCCTCGCGAAAGGACGGGCACTCACCAAGGAGCTTCGTCGTCGAGTAGACCACGTGCGCACAGAGATCAGCAGGACATCATCGCGCCCCCGCGTGGTGTGTCTCGAATGGCTGGATCCTCTCTATGTCGCAGGCCACTGGGTTCCGGAAATGGTTGAGCTGGCCGGTGGTCGCGACGTCCTTGGATCTCAGAATGACCCGTCGCATGAAACGACGTGGCACGCTGTGGAGGCCGCTCGACCCGATGTGATCCTTGTGATGCCCTGCGGGTACTCCGTCGAACGCACGGTCAATGAGCTCAGGCACGTCGGACAAGCCGGTGGCGCATGGCGGCAAGTTTGCCGACGGACGGAGCTTTACGTCGTCGATGCGTCATCCCTCTTCAGCCGCCCTGGTCCACGACTCGTCGACGGCGTAGAGCTGCTTGCGGCTATTCTGCACCCGACACCCGACCATCCTATCGATCCGACCAAAGCGATCAAACTTGAAGCCACGACACTCACCACGGGCTGCACGCCATGACGGTCTCTGAAGCGCAAGCCTACTGCACGGCCTACACAAAGAAGAGCGGCAGTAACTTTTACTATTCGTTCCTGTTCCTTCCCAAGGCCAAACGCGACGCCATGTACACGGTCTATGCCTTCTGCAAGGCCGTCGACAGTGCCGTTGATGAACCGACCGTCGGGAGCAACCCGAAAGACGAACTCAAGCATTGGCGTGAGGAGCTGGAAGCGGTGTATTCAGGCACCCCGACCACTCCCATCATGGTGAGCCTCGCCTGCCATGTGAAGGCCTTGGGTATTCCGAAGGCGTATTTCGAGGAATTGATCAAAGGCGTCGAGATGGACCTGTTCAACAATCGGTATGTCACGTTCGATGAGCTGTCCCTTTATTGCTATCGCGTCGCCTCCGTGGTGGGGCTCATCTGTTTACATATATTCGGTGTCACATCGGCACGCGCACAAGATTATGCAGTCGCGCTCGGCATGGCCTTCCAACTGACAAACATCCTCCGCGATGTCGGAACAGACGCCGCCGAAAGTCGAATTTATCTGCCGTTGGACGACTTGCGGAAGTGGAATCATTCTGAAAAAGCCATATTTAATCGAAGCTATTCTCCGGAGTTCCGCGCATTGATGGAATATGAGGCCTCCCGAGCGCACCATTATTACAAGCGGGCCGATGCGGCCCTCATGGGACTATCGCCTCAGGAACGTCGCGCGCTGACCGTGGCAGAAATCATGCGTGGTGTTTACAGTCGGATTTTGGAACGGATCGAACAATCGAACTATCAGGTCTTCGGACCGCGTATCAGTCTCACCACCATCCAACGAATGATTATTGCTCTACGTGTTTGGCTCCGCTCCCGATTCTCGTGACCGAGCCATCTTCACACAGCGTCCTTGTTCTCGGTGCCGGCCTGGCCGGTCTCACAACCGCATACCATCTTCATCGACAGGGTTACCGGATCACCTTGCTCGATCATGCTGACTGGCTCGATGGGTTCCGGACCGATGCGTCCCAACTCGCGCCGATCGTTCTGGGATGCCATCATGAGACGAGGCGGATCCTTTGTGCGCTCGGTGGAGAATGGCCTTCGGAAGCCGATCGAACGATTCCACTGGGATTTCGGCTGCCCAACGGGCGAATCTTCCCCTATCAGCCAGCCCGCCTCCCCGGAGCCTTGCAGTGGATGATGAGCCTCTTCAGTTTCCACGGCCTTTCGTGGCAGGATCGGTGGAGACTCTTCTCCCATGTCGAGCAAATTTGGGAACAGGCCCAAACCCTCCCGGCGGATTTGGAGAACCGGACTGCGGATGAATGGCTGACGGCTACCGGACAAAGTCACGAAGCCAGAGAACGAATTTGGGATCCGCTCGTCCAATGGTTGACCGGCAACGCGCTGGCGCGTCTCTCCGCCGCAACCTTCGTTCACCTGCTTTCAACCGTGTTTCTTCGAGATGCGTCGGACGCGAGGCTCACACTTCTGGCCGGTTCCATCGACCATCGGTTCATCATTCCCATGAAACAGACACTCCATCGGGCTCATGTGCGGATCGTTTCCCTGGCCCATCGGCCTACCCTTCGCTTTGGACAGACCGGCGTGAGCGAAGTCCGGCTTCATGACGACACCAGGCTGCGGGCCGATCGGTACGTCATTGCGCTATCCTACCAAAATCTATTGCAGCTGCTGCCGGAACGGCTGCTGACACGCTACGCCTATTTCGCACAGATCACCGAGCTCAAAAGTTTGAGCGAGATCGTGATTCAATTGACCGGCCCGACCATGAAGCAACGGCCTCGGCTGCTTCTCCAATCGGGCCGACCATTCCATCAGATCACCAGCACATCGCTCGGCTCAGGCGAGATCGAGTATCGACTATCCGCCGTCGGAAACGAGCTCATCGAGTTGAACAAGGATCAGGTGGTCGATGCCGCGCTGACCGAGATATGCGAATTGTTCTCAGAAACGGCCAGGAAGGAGGTAACCGTTCGATCAGTCTTTCGAGAGCACCACGCCGCCCTGTCGCTTATGCCCGGTGTCGTGCGCCTGCGGCCGATTCAACAGAGCCCCATTCAGAATTTGCTCGTCGCCGGGGCATGGACCGACACCGGATGGCCGACCAATCTGGAGAGTGCGCTCGTCAGCGCCCGTCGCTGTGCGGAGCTCATCACGGACCACTCGGCTTGATGCGGAAATGCCTTCATGGCACGAATGCCCAAAACCGTTCGCCGCAGAGATATTGTTCGAGAATCTTCATTTTTCGTGCCGCTGCACCGGCTCTTTTCATCTATCACGGCGCTCCGTCAGGAGCAATTGATCAACATGGAGCGTGATCTGTAATCCGCTGTGCCGATGCACAATACCCACACAGGCGGCATCAGGCTCGACCCTCGTCGTATCGCCGTTGATGCGAGCCACTATCTCGTCGTTGAGCCGTAATAGGGCCGTCGTCTGTCTGGTGCCTATTCTGGGCAGCTCAACCTCCCATCCGATCGGGCCGTCCATGGAAATCTTTCCCTTCTCGCCCTTGTTGATTCGCTCCCTGAAGAATCCGTCCTTGCTGCGAATCATGACGCCTGCAAAGAGTTCTCCGCTGACGACCTTCCGCAGGCAAGCGGCGGCGACGATCTCGTTGCCTGCCAAGAAGACCAACGGATGCATCACCAATCCCTTTCCCATTTGCAATTCTGCGGGCTTAATGTCGGCCTTTAGGCGCCAGGACATGGGACGAACAGCACGGTCGATGGGCAAGGCAAAGCGCAGCCCTGCGCGAATCAGAGGTCCTCGCGTGCTACCGAGGTCTTGACAGAGTAATCCGCGCGCATCTGTAAGCTTGGCGCGTTCATCCGGCCGGCAGATATTCCCGGACCGTATGCTGAGTTCCCAACCTCGAGGCGGAAACGATTCTCTTTCTTCAAAACCGGCGCGACTATTGATGGGCTTCTGGCCGGTTCTCAGTTTCGGCAAAGGAAATTCGGCGCTCTTCTGGTTCTCATTCCTGGCATCCAGCACATTGAGCTTCACACGTTCGAATTCCGGAGCAATATCCTTGATCAGCACGCCATAACGTAGAGCCTTCAATCCCTCTCCCTTCAGGTTGGATTTCTGGTAACCTTCCACAGCGATTCCATTCTTGAAGGCATGTTGGTCGCCCTTATCGCTCACAATGGTCTCTCGGTCATCGAAGTCAACGTGAAGCTTCTGAGGCTCGCCGCCGACGCGCTTCAATTCCACATCCACGCCCTTCACATCACCCTCTCGGCGGTCCACGACGTCAAAACGAAGCCTCACCAGTCGCTTGTCGCCGTCGTCGCTGGAGAAATTACAGCGATCCAAACGGAGCCGCGTGAAATTCGCCGTATTCAAGTAATCCAGATAACGCAGCGGATGCACGCTGTGGACTTCTTCGGGACCGCCTTTCCGAAACTCGAAATGAAGATGTGGATACTCTGCATCCTCCTGCCCCACCGCACCAAGCACATCGCCTTGGTTCACCTGGACACCGGGAATCACACCCTCGGCGATACTGTCGAGATGGAGATAAACAAGAAACAGGTCATCCTGCCCATCCGTCGGATCGACGACTTTGAGACGAACATGGGTTGAGCCGAAAACCTGATCCGCCGGCCCGGCGCGATGCACCGTGCCGTCCGCCATGGCATGGACCGCTGTACCGACGGGAGCAGGCAAATCGATGCCGTCATGAAAATCCCAGCGATCCGCGTCGATACGCGGACCGTAGGACGTGTTCATCTCATCCGGCGTGGTGGGACTCTTGCCGAGGGGCCAAATGAAGTGAGAGGCTCGTCGAGCGCGAGACGGAACTTTTGAGCGAGCCTGTCTTGTTTTGCGGCTCATCGTCAATCTCCTTTTCTGCAGAAGGCGACTGAGTCTGTCAGAGTGCTCCTTCGTCGAGGCGAAGGAGCGGCTGATAACTGCTAGGCCGGCGCGATCTCCGTCACCGTTCCCTTAGAACCCATATACTTGAGCGCCCCATCCTGAACAAACAAGATGCCCGCGCCGGCGATCTTCTTCTGCGGGGAAGGAGCGACAGAGGCATTCGCGATCACAATGACACCCTTTCCTCCTGCAAACTTTTTGTAGTTGGCTTCGGGAAATCCGATACCGATATTGCCGCCCGCTGCGGGCCGCGTGAACACGATAATGGTCTCAAAGCCTTTGTTGGGGCCGACATCGGCTTTGCGGCCGTTGATCTGGAGTTGGTCCGCCTGAACGGCAATCTCGAACTTCCCGGCGTTGGGATCAGGACCCGTTAGGCCCGTCTCGACAAACTCGATGTCGGGATTCGGGTCATCGATCCGGATCGAGGCCGCCCCTCCATGTGTACCTGCTTGTTTGATACGCAGCACGGGTTGGTTATAGTCCTCGTTGGTAGCACTCACCTCCAGGACCGCAGATTGAGAATTGAGCTTGCCGTCATTCGACGTGATAACGAGGCCACCATCATTTGATTGAGTGGAAATAGTAGTCATCGTATTTCTCCTATAAGTTGGTATGTTGCGGCAACAATGAAAGGTGCCTGAGCTTTTTTGGAGAGTGCATCAGCAATCGATTGTCCCAACCCTTCATGTGCCCAACCATATTCACTGTCGGCTCCTCCACGTCTCAAGAAATCGCTAACAACTCGATCACAGCAATAAGAATTGCGTAAAGCAGGCCGCGAGGTAACGGGTTGTTCCATAAACCGAGGTTGAGACGCTGACGGTTTACGATCATAGATAGATAGATAGATAGATATAAGGCTTATCTTTGTTCCTTCA
This sequence comes from Nitrospira sp., assembly GCA_024998685.1. Classification (GTDB taxonomy): domain Bacteria; phylum Nitrospirota; class Nitrospiria; order Nitrospirales; family Nitrospiraceae; genus Nitrospira_D. The sequence continues at coordinate 40,486 of JACOEH010000012.1, read as the reverse complement.
CAGCAATTTCCGCCAGGTTCGTGTAATCCATACTCTTGAATGTGATATCAACGTTCACCTTAACCACATCATCTGCTTTGAGTTTGGGGGATTTGCGCTTCAGCAGTCGATTATGCATGGCCTTGAGAAGATCGTCCTGCAGGTACCCGTCAAAATATTTCTTGTCGGTTTCATCGCGAAGAAGGCCCCCTGAGTGTGGCCATCCAATCGCGCGGCTGAGCTCCTGACGAAAGGCCCGAAAATCTTTTCTAAACGGTATTTGGACAGTCCAATGCGCAGTTACGTTTCTTAGGTCAGGCTTATAGGGAGATCGCTGTTTGAATGGCTGTCCCAAGCCGGTCTCAAGATACATGGTGCCATCCTTGTTTTGGTAATCTTGAGTCGGTGTCGCCGATCCAAGATATGTCTTCTATTGCCCTCGCTTTTTCCGCTCTTTTTCGATGCGTTCTTTGAAAACAGGATTAGCGTTTTTTCGCTGCTCTGCCATCAAGAGGAGGACTTTCCCTAACCTCATATAATGCGTTTCCGGCACCCTGCTGTTAAGAACCTCTTCAGCAATCTCATCTGGCAAACTAGAAAGGACAAATGCCCTTCCGACCGCGGGTAGACCAAGGGGGTCGTCGGCCAGCAACGCATCGATCAGAAGCGGCTCTAACCATCCTTTGGTTTCCAATTCTTTGATGCGTTTCTGGAAAGCCTTGACAACCTCCGAGATAAGTTGCTGCTCTTTCTTAACGAGCTGACTGAAACGGTTATCCCGTAGATGCTTTTTGTAGATGCCTTCCAACGCCTGAGTCACTGCCCCCTGGATCGCTTTGGCTTCTTCAAGCGGATCTTTTGCGTCGTTTTCAAAGCTTGCCGAAAAGGCCCTCCTCAATCGATCGCTTATAAACGGTTCTTCGTGAAAGTGGACGATCAAAAGAACCGCTTCATAGTTCTGGGGATTCCCTTTTACTCTAGCGAGGAACTTCTGAATCTCGGGCGGAAGTGGGGGTTCACCCAGTGTGCCGGCAAAAGGGTTGTATCGCATTGGGACTTGCCCTAACCCTTCTGCTGTTCTCAGGTACATGGTGGTCCTCCCGCTTGATCCACGACAATCTCACGACAATCTATTGGAACCTACATAAGCTCTTTCGTCAGCCGGTCGGCCAAATATTCATTCCGGTCTTCCCTATATCCTCCGATCAGCACTTCCGGGCAAAAGCCTCACGCGGTAAGTTCAAGTCCGGACCAGTCCGAACGAACGTTAGACGCTCACGGAGCAGTGGTCCAGCACCCACAGCGGCGCTTCCAAACCACCCCAGGCGCGATAGACGAACTTGAGGTAGCAGAAAACGTTGTTGATCGGCGGTGCTGCCGACGACCGCTTGACCCACTCGCCATACGCAGCCAACATCGTCGCCGCGAGTACGTTGGACGCCCGTTGATCGCGGAACGGTTCAGTGAAATGACTGCGACCAAGCGCGATCCACAACTGCCCCGCTTTTGCCTTGAACTGGTAGCCGAGCCGATCAGCCGGCTCCGGTCCGCCCGCGCGCGCCGGCAGCCCGAGCGAATACAGCAGCCCGCCGGAATCGAGCAGCTTAAAGACGCCGTCGAACCTCGTTTTGATCACTTTGCCGATGATGAACCGGGTCCCCGGAACGAGGCTTTCGGGTCGGGAGCCAAAGACCTCAACGAACGCCGCCAGTTGGCCAGGGGTCGGATGTTCGATGAATAACGATGCGGTCTTTGCCATAGCCGCAGCAGCTGCAGCGTCTTGTTTGAGATCGGCCTTGATCGCAGCGCAGGTCCAGTTGAATTGCGTCCAGTCGGTCAGATCGGCCAACCCGATCGCGGAACACTCGACGTGGTGCACAGGAACATCGACTAGGACGGAACCCGGTTGCCCTAGCTGAGATCCGAGTGCAGCACCGAGCCCATCCACATGATTGATGCAAACTGCCTGATACACGTGCGCAACCTCCTCGCTACATTTTTTGGGCCTGCTTGCGAATTGCTGAAAACCAGCGTTCCGCGTAGCGCTCCCACCCTGAGCAGCTTCCTTGGCCTTGCGGTTGTCCCAGAGTTGTCGGCAGATACATGGCGAATCTTCTCCCATCTCTCTGCCACCGAGTGCTTCATGTCCGAATCATGGGGCTTTCTTTGTTCCCTGCTGTTTTCTCCTTTGTTCCAGTTCTCGCTGCCACTTGCGTGCTATCTCTACTTGGCGTTTGAAGTGGGGATCCTTTTTTTGCAACGTCTCAGCGTGGCTGCGGAGATAACTCCCAAGATGGGCAAAGTGCGCCTCGGAGGCATCGCTATTCATGATCCGTTGCACAAGATCCCCCGGCAACATATGTTGCGCGAAATGTCGGGCTAACCTGGAAAGTTCCTTGTAGGGCAGCCCCCCGCCAGACATTGGCAATAATAATGGGTCATACAAAAATGGTTGAAGCACCGTTTTATTCAAATTCTGAGTAGCGAGAATCATCTTAATCTGGAGATGCGCCTCATCTTTGATTTGCCGACTGAAGTTGGCATCGCTGTACCGCTTAAGCACAGTTACGACAAACGCCGTTGATAGTCCCGACATCAGGATCTCATCAACAAGATATCGAGTCTCTTTACCCAATGTAAAAGTCTGCTTCTCCCCGATACGGCTGTCATCGGGCATGGGGTGCAAAGCGACAATCAAGAGGAGCTTCTTGAAACTTTGGGGGTTCCGGCGGACTTGATTGAGAAAGTCATTAATAATCTTCTTCGAATCGACGTCTTCGCCGAGTGTGCCGGAAACGGACCCGTGCACCATGGGAATCTGCACTGATTCTGCGCCCGTATTTATATACATAAAAACCTTCTTTACCGTGGAACGCTGCCCACCGTCAGTACTCCGCCCTTACGATTTCCACTGTAGAGATCACCGTGTCAACGCCTCTAAGAAAGGTATATCTGGTGCGGACTATAACGATGTCGGATTCTTTCTTGGCGAGTTTCAGTAGATCATGATGTATGGTGTTAAGGCGCTGCTCATTCTCCTCGCGCTTTAATATCCAATCATCTACCTTTGTTATATCGCTTGCATCCTTAATAACATGCCGCCCCAATTGCCTTCGCCACTTCCTGACGAAAGGCCTCAAGGTCTCTTCTGAATGGAACTTTCAAACGCCACAGCATTTCTGCTCGAAATAGGTCATCTGCCGGAACGACTCTCGGTGGCGATATGAATGGTCTTTTCCGTCGCCGTTTGGAAGGTTGCCCTAAGCCAGTTTCAAGATACATGATATTCGTCCTCCGCCTGATATCGGAGTCTGTTTACGGCCTCTGACGCTCCGTGAACACCACCTGGCCATCGCTTGTGCAGGAATATGTATAGAAGCGGGATTTCCCCGCCGGCTTCGGGTACCAGCGTGCGGCGACGACGAAATCTGGAACTTTCGCAAGGGTTACATAAACCGCAATATCATTGGGGAATTCTATTCGCCACGCTGTCTGAGTGACCCGACTCATCCTTTTAACGTTAAGTGACTGTCCCAGCTCCGTGCGTATATGGTGTTTGGCGATGACTCGGCTAAAGCTTTCCGGGTCTTTCTCCCATCCGGAACAATCCGATTGGGTCTGCGGCTGTCCTAGACCTACCGACATGTACATGGTGAATCCTCTTCAATCACATCGTGCCGGGCTTCCCCTATTCACTCTTTGTTTTCTCGATCACTCGCGTAGTCCTAGCTTTCTCCTCCCTCTCAACCTCTTTTCGGAAGGCGGCATTTTCGAATTGAAAAGCGTTCGCCATGACCCAGAGCGACCTTGCCAAGTGCGCGTAGATGACTTCTTGGACATACCATGGGCTTTCGGTGAGTCGTTTGGACAGCTCCGGAGGCAACTTCTCCCTGACGAAGCGTTTTCCTAGGTTCAACGAGGGACCGCCAGTGTGAAGGAAGGGTCCCGCCCAATTTTTGGGATCACTGCCCGGCACATTCTTGATCCGGCCGCTAGCCAGTAATACCTCAATCAGAAAGGGCTTCAGATCTTCCCGTTTGAATGTCTTAAATCTCTTATCAACCTCTTGAAAAAGCCGAAAATACTTTGAAAGCAGTCGTGCGAAGTCTTTGTCTTCCATCTGACGGCGGACCCGGATCCGGTTTAGTTCTTCGCGGAGCTCGCCCCACCAAAAAAGGGGAACGCCGCGCAGATCGAACGCGATCTTATCTCCCAACGATCTCAATGTGCTGACCGAGTGGGGGGTGGGATGTGCCAAGAAAATAAAAAACAGCCATGTGTAGGATCGGTAATTCGCGTCAACATTATTCAGGTAGAGTCTCATCCAGTCTGGCAGGTGCTTCAGAGAGTGCTGACCCAGCATCGGGGCTTGCTCCAACCCTTGTCTGGCAGTCACGTACATGTCGAGCCTCCTTTGACGTCTAACTTGGCAACTACCTCGCCACGTGAACATGATTCCGATGCGCCTGGAACACAGGTATCCGAAAGCGCATATTATTACCCTTCAGTTTGCAACCCGGCAGCCTATCTCGTCGCTAAGCACGAACCTAACGGGCATGAGACACTCATGATCAATAGGCTAGGTCACGGTGTTTGCGGTTTAATATCCCACCGTATGCAAACGTCGACCATACGGTTCTTACCAGATTTCCGATTTCTAGGTAGGCGTTGACCTTTACCCGAGTAATCATATTCTATATTTTTACGAGGAATATTTTTCAATAATGCCTGGCGGTGAAGCGCTTCCAACACCGCGAATGCACGAAAAGCGTCAAGAGCTTCGCGTTTTTCCGCTACGTCGCCGGACACATCCATATAACCTTTAGTAATAATGGTCAGTATTACGTCTTTTTTTATGTCTATCTTCTTCCCCCTTAGTTTGCGTCGAAGCAAACCAAACATATTTTTCCAAATATCCTGGATATCTTTCTCAATTACTCTGGTAAACGTCTCACTGCCCGGTTGAAAGTATTCGACTTTATATCGGGCCTCACAGGATTCCTTGGCATTTCCCATCTGCTCGTTGAGCCTACCCAAGTAGCCGATGGGAATCGGCTCGGCCATAACTTGATTAAAGGGTGGTGGAGCCAATCTTGGCTCCAGGTCCCATCCCAACCCTCCCTTTGTTCTTAGATACATGGTGTTCTCCTTCCACTTGGTAATCCAGAATATGCGTCACCTTCCTTGCTTTGGTGGGTATAGCGGGGACCTTCTTCCTTTGCACATATGGCTCATAATCGATTCGGCGTTCCTCCATAGATCGTGTTGTACCAAGTTCGACCGAGGAGCCGGCCTCCGACTTGCGACAATTCCGGCGACACGGTAGTCGCGACTCTTCTCACGACGAACCGCAACGTGCAGCCCTCTTCCAATCTCAATTCGATACGAAGGGCATTCGCACCCCATGGATTTAAGATCAGTTCTGTGGGTAGGTACGGGGCGCGGGGCTGATTGTTACAGAGAATCACCCATTGATAACCGGGTGTGTGGGATATTACTTGCTTCGTCGTGACAGAATCCTCTGCATATTGCATGAAATACAGCAATGTGCCGCAATACTGGGGGTTCAGCTCGTATCGCGCAAGCTCGACTTCATCTCCTACTTTCTTGGGCGCGTCCTTGATACTGGCGACATCGAAATAGCCGGCATCCATGGGAACGCCGCAGACCTGGCATACATTGGAATAACTAGCGTCTCGATGAACATCGCACGCATGGTTGCCGTTCATGACATCCCCGTCCCGAAGCCCAGTATCTTGTAGCCGTGCAACACGATGAACAGTTCCGCATTGGCGTAAACCGGCCCTTCCGAGATCTCCTCAATTTCGAGCCGAATGGTCGAGCGAGGCATGAACAGCATCGGTTTGGCCAAAGGCCGGAAGGGCCGCTCACCGGTTGCCTCACCGAGTCCCGCGATATTATGAATCGGCTGATTTTGCAACTCACGGCCGCTGCCGCTATCGACGATGCTGTACTTGAAGTCGATCCCGCAGAGTTTCACGAGCACGCATTGAGCAAGCATCCGAGGGTCGTTTTGTTCCAGTGCCAGCAGACTGTTGAGCAATAGGCCCAAGCTGTCATTCGCTGATGCGCTGAGCACACCTGTAACTCCCGTCGTCAACGTCTGTAACTTCGCGGGGATAAAGCTATAGCCGATGGCCGTTGCGATGAATGCGCCTTCGATACTGATGTTGATCACATCCTGCACACGATTGCCGCGTTGTCCTTTCAATGTGAATTTGGCCACATAATCGTAGGGAATCTCTTTGGTCGTTGGCGATGCAGTCGGCGGCGTCATGTCCGGCGCTGATCGCGTGGGGACCTGTTGCTGGTCTTGACTCAATCCAAATCGCATCGTCAGTACCTCCTACTCCCTCTGCATCATGGCATCGCATGTCCAACGACGGAGCGCGTTCCTGAGATGCAGGATAGGAAATCTTGTCGCTCGGCTTACCACAGTGGTTTCCACACCTCCGGCGGCTGGGCGGAAGCCACATGCCAACGCGTCTGCGGAGGTTCCTGCGGCACGAAAGCTTCCAGTCCATTCATGCCGTCCCGCCGTATATAACCGTCGAATCCTTGCATATCCTGGTCTTCTCCAACGCCACGCAGATCTTCATCTTCGGCAAGGCCCTGTAGCTCGTCGTCCGCATCCAGGCCGCGCAATTCCTCGTCTTCTGAAAGTCCGCGTAGCTCTTCGTCTTCATCGATTCCTCGCAACTCTTCGTCTTCGTCCAGACCTCGCAGTTCTTCATCTTCGGCGAGACCTCGAAGCTCATCGTCTTCGTCCAGACCTTGATAGCCCGCAACGCCGGCCTGTTTCAGGAATGGAGTTGCAACTGTAAGCGCCGCAGCGCCCCCGGGAATAAAAGGCGCAAATCGTTGGGCTATGGGCAGCGCCTTGCGAACTACCCCGCGAGCAACACGCTTCAACCTGCTCCAGAAGCCGCCGATGGGGTTTCCCAGACCATCCACCCCCTGCACATATTGATACAGATTCCCATCCGGCCCCTGACGCACCTCGCCGAGATAACCGATGCCCATCATCTGGGTGACCTCGTCTTCTCCCAGCCCCCGGAGCTCCTCGTCTTCGGCTAAGCCCTGGACCTGCTGGTACAGGCTGCCGTCCGGCGCTTGATAGAGTGCGCCGAGACCCTCTTGCCCGGCGACTCCGGCCTGTTTGAGAAATGGAGTCACTGCTGTAAGCGCCGTAGCACCTCCGGGAATAAACGGGGCAAATTGTTGGGCTATGGGCAGCGCCTTGCGGACTACCCCACGAGCAAACCGCTTCAATCTACTCCAGAAGCCGCCGATGGGGTTTCCCAAACCATCCACCCCCTGCACATATTGATAGAGATTCCCATCCGGCCCCTGCCGCACCTCGCCGAGGTAGCCGACGCCCATCATCTGGTTCACTTGGTCTTCGCTCAAGTACTGCATGGTTCGCCTCCTTTATGTTTCCGCCGGTTACTGGACATCACGCGTCAGGTAGCCATCCAGTACGACCCAGATACGAAGTGGACCGGTTACGTGGGCCAACTTTTCGGTTTCTGGTGGAGTTACTCCTGGTACTCCCTGAGGGAATGCCATCTCTACTCGGAAGGCCTGCTGTGGTTCGATATACACAGGCTCGGCGAAGCGGAATGTCGCAGTTGGATCAGGTTCGCCGTGGTTGGAGACAGTGAGGCCTGGACTGACACCGGCGCCGGATGGAAACCAGAAGGTCGGCATCTCGATCATTATCTTTTCCCCCACAATCAATGAAGTCACAGAGTTGTAGATAAGGTCCGCCAAAATTGCACTTTCATTGAGCGCGCCTCTCGGCGCCCCAGCCGTGGGCTCCTCGAAACGTAGGTTTGAAACCACCACGCGCAAGGCACGCGCCTCGAATGTATTCAAGCTGGGCAGAACGCCGGAAGCTTGCAGGTTCGTTTCCAACCTGGTTTTGTTCTGAATATCGACGAAAAAGCGAATTACTCGTGGATCGGTCATAAAATCTGTGAACTTTTTTGAGCCTTCTTGCTTCACGAAGAACGCATCGTAGAGCGGGGAATGCAGTTTTTCTTTCACACCTTGCACCTTCGCCATAACAGCCTCCTTTATTCGTACCAATGAACGCCTACCTGACAACCTCGTACAACATCCCGTCCGACCCGAGGAAATATCGGCCGATCCCACGGCCTTCCTCTTGTCTCAGACCTTCTCCTGAATTTTTGGCCGGCTCAGCTGAACTGCCGGCTTCGGAATCCTGTACTTGATAGAGCGAACCGTCCCCGCTCAGAAAGTATTGCCCCATTCCTTGCCCTGTGCTTTTTCCAAGACTCTGCATCTGATACAACGTGCCGTCTTCGCCAAGAAACATGGCCTCTTCCCCCGATGCACTGGGGTTCACGATCATCAACTCATCCAATCCGAGCTGTTGATTCTTTTCCATGTCGTTCCCTCTGCTTGTATAGGCGAATCAGCCATATGCAAGTTGCTCAATATGAATTTCGATCGCTCTAGCCTTCGATCCCTCGCGGAGTGACACGGTAACTGCCCCCCACGATATACAGTTGCGTTCCTTCAATGTTACTGACCAGACGCGGTGGATCCTCCATTCGGTGAATGTAGGTTAGAGGTTGACCTGGTTGTCCTTTATCGGAGCGATACATCAGCCCCACCAATTCGCCGAGTTCCACCACGACCGGCGGGATGACTCTGGAATGATGAACTTTCACGACGTGAGCCGGTCCAAATTGATGAAACGCACGGTAGAGCCTCATCCCTTGCTGCATATGTTGAGTCGGCATGACCATGTCGGTGTGCCTCATCAGCGATCCGTTATGAACGCTATCGCCATGGGAACATGTTTCGCATCGACAACTCATTTCCCTATCGCTTTGCTCCCGCCGGTTGCATCTGCACTGGTCGGACCGGCTGCATGGTTGCAGGCCGCAACGACGCGACTGGTTTGAGCGCCACCGGTCGAACCGCCTGAACAGCAGCTCGTGTGACGGGGCGAGCGCCTGCCGGGCGATACGCCGTTGCACCCACTGACCTCGGCGGCAAGACGCCCCACCGTCGCAATCTCTTCACGATCCGGCGCGCAGTGCGCGGATGGGGCCGCGCGGACAGTCCTCTACTCCACATACGCTGCAGCACTGCCTTGAGCCATCGGCTTCGATGCAGCAATTGACGTTGCCGCAGCAAATCCCACAAGGACTTTATTCGTGCGTCTTTGGGTTGCAGGGCCTCTCTCCGCACCGTCCTGATCAATCCCTTCAGCCAATCCGGAACTGCCCCGGCAGCGCTGATGCCTTGTAATTCCATGTCCTCAGCCATCATGGTGGACCTCCTCTTGATCGGGATGATTTTTTTCACCGGTGTCTTGGGCGCCCAGCCCATCGGATAGGGCATGGTGGCGTCCAACGGAATCCAACGGCCTTTGTGAAACACCTCTAGATAAATATGAGTAAACAGGTCCTGCCTGAGTGGGTCTGGTCCGCTCAGGACCAGCTGCACTGGGTGACCGATTGCCTCCACCATTGCCCCCAACAGGATGGTCATGTCGTCGCAGTCACCGGCTCGTAACTCAAGCATGCGTCTCGCGGAATGGAGCACCTCCACCTGATAGGTGTCCTTGGTATAACGAATATGCTGTTGGACCCATTCGAGAAGAGCGTTGATTTCGGCCAGGTAGTCCTTGGGCTTGACGTGCTTCTCCAACAAAATGTCGATGGCCTTTTGCCGAACATAAAAATCTTTCGCGCCGGCTCGAATCAGTGCCTGTACATGCTCAACCGTTTGTTCCGTACCACGCCAACCAGTTGGGATATGACCGAGAGTGATCCGCGGCGCGCTGAGCGGCGCCGATGTATATCGCTGCATGGGCGGAACATGCTTTCTACTCAACTTGAGATTCGCATACGACAAACGAGGTATGGTGTTGCATCGACACGACTCACTTGATTTCGTACCACTCATCGTTTGATCCACGTGTCGCTCCCTCACGATCTCCATGCGACGATTCGCTCATTGGTCCGCCATGCCGATCACTTTTTCTGCGGGAAGAATGAGAAAGTCCTTCATGGCTTCCACTTTCACAACAATGAACGCCTGCTCCTGCGTCCCACCCTCCGTAATATCAACGACCTTCCCTTGCAGGATGTCCCCTCCATACAGCTCAGTGACGACCACTTGCGGACCAGGGATGGTGACGTCACTCACCTTGAAGCGTACGAACCGATTCATTAAAAAATGGAACTCTTCGGTAGCCACAATCTTCTCATCCTCTATCAAAACATCTAGCAGCCGACATGCCACGGTCATTAAACCGCTCGTAAGCGCTCCTTGATTAAAAAACATGGTGTTGCGCGACCCGGCGCCTGAAGAGATGGTTCGAAGAGGAGAAGTGAAGAAGACCCTTTCCGGAAAGGGTCGGCTCCGACCCGGAATATCGTTTCCATATTGTGCGACAGGTAGGATACGGAGATACCGTGGGGCGAGCCCGATGGAGTGGCCGCTGTCGAGGCACACCGGCGTGTGCAGCAGAATGTTCGGAAGGGAACCGGGCTACGTTCTCTGGAGGAGATGGTGCTTCTTCAGTTTGTTGTACAACGTGCGAGGAGTGATTCCTAACGCTCGTGCGGCCTGCGAATGATTCCCCCGCGCATGTCTCAACGCCGCTTCTACCAGCGTCCGTTCGCAATGCCCCACCACGCGCGCAAGGGTCCATTCCTTCGGACTCGATTGCGTCCAGAGACTCGCCACAGAATCGGAGAGCCAAGGCGGCATATCGGCACGCGCGGGAGTCACGTGGGAGTCGAGGGTCGATTGTTCAATACTCTCCGGTTTTTGCTCACAGAGCTGTCGCCATATCTCCGGAGAGAGATCACTTAAGCTTAGCGGTGTATCATCTGCTTTATTGACGAGGGCGCGTCGGACGATGTTTTCGAGTTGCCTCACATTACCCGGAAAGTCTAATTGGGCCAGTGCTTCAAGGAAGTCACGATCGATCGAAGAGATCCTTGATCTCGCAGCCGATCGATACTTCATCAAACAATTACCGATCAACGGTTCGAGGTCGGCCACTCGTTCCCGTAGCGGTGGAAGATGAATCGAAAGCATGTTCAATCGGTAAAACAAATCTTCCCTGAACTGTCCCCCTTGCATCATCAATTCCAGATTACGATTCGTGGCCGCGATGACTCGGAGATCCACGCCCATGTCACGATCAGTGCCGACCGCCATCACTCGTCGATCTTGCAGCACCCGAAGAAGCTTGACCTGTACGTCACTTCCAAGCTCTCCGATCTCGTCCAAGAAGAGCACGCCCCCCTCTGCCGCACGCACCAATCCTTTTCGATCCCGATCTGCACCCGTAAAGGCTCCTCTGCTGTGACCGAACAACTCGCTTTCAACCAGACCCGGGCTGAGTGCTCCGCAATTAATCGGCACGAAAGGACCGGTCCGTCGTTTTGGGTCAAGTCGGTGAACGGCGCGTGCCATGAGTTCCTTCCCCGTTCCGGACTCTCCGGTGATCAGCACGGCTAAATCACTGAAACTCGCGACCCGCACAGCCTGTCGAAATGCTTCCTCTATCGCATGGCTTTCTCCCTCAATGCCGAAGGTTTTCATGAGTGCGTGAGTATGCTCTTTTCCCACGACTTCACATGCCTTCTGCCTGAGGACACTGGTCAGAATCCGCTGTAACTCCATCTCAAAATCGGTTTCTTCACTGTCGAGGACCCACGATGCGCCGGCCAGCAAAGCTCGGCACCTTAATCCGACGGACCAAGAACGAGCGCCCCCTTCATGAGCGATGACGGGCAATCCCGCCCGCTTCAAACAACCCACGGTTTTTGAGGCCAACGTATCGTCTGTCCGGTACATTCCAAGTGCGACCACCGCAGCGCAACAGGACGAATGCGCCGCCTTTTCCATCTCCTCCAGTTGCTCGACGCAATAGGGACGAGCACCGCAATTCGTTACCACGCGTTCGATGAGCCGTAGTCGGGTAGTTTGGGATTCCCAAAGCACGACTTTCCATGGGGAGTCGGCTCCTCCAGCGTCCGTATCATGGTTGCAGATATCTTGGTGCTCTACGGTGAAACGCCGCATGATGAACACCACTCCGCTTGATCTGCCCTGCGCGTGCCGCTGCCACGCAACATACACTCTTCTTATTGCTGGACAGCAGATTTTTTTCGGATGGTCCTTGATGCATTGCCCATACCCGCTATGTGTGGCAACCATCGTGATCATCATTGACTGACACTCTGCTTGCTAACCGATTGAGTTGTCTAAGATTGCTCTTTTGGCAACAGCAGTAAGTACCGACGTACTGTTTCGCTTTGATACAGTGCGCTGGTCGTGTCAGGAATGATACTCGATGCGGGGCGGCCTAACTCGATGCAAAAAAGGATACAGGTCTCGATGCAAAGGATACAGGTGAGGTAGCTAAAACTTTCCTGCGCGCAGATAGCAAAGCTCCTCAAATCGCTCGCCGCCTCGATACTTTGCGATGACCATCCACTCTCGCCTGGTATCCGTCAGGCCAATATAGGACTGATCATCAATCAAGAACGGTTGAAGTGAAAAGGACGTCCTCAGTATTGGAGGAATTGAGGCCTTATCAATCCGGAGCGCTGCCATGGGATAGGTTCCGCCGGTTCGTTCAAATTTATTGGGGGTCGCCAACAGTAGACTCAGGTCTTGCCAGCTTGCCTGGTCAAGCACTGTACTGTCGGCGGGAAACACATAGAGACTGTCGCCTGGGGCGCCTTTCAGGCAGAAGGTGGCCTTCACTACCAGGTCCTCTTGCCCATCGTTGTCGAGATCCATTCTGGTCCTATCGAAGCTCGAGCAACGCCGCGTCGGTGGTCCTTGCCCTTTTAGCTGGACCGCCTCCCACTGCACCGTCTTCGACAACTCAGCATTGAGATCGAGTTGCTCTCCGAACAACGCTATCACCTTTTCACAAAAGGGTTTATCTGCGAACGCTGCCAATTCCACAGAAGCCGCAGTGGCCGATGCCGGGATCGTTGCCACCAATAGGCTTACCGTCCGCATGAACTTCATAGCCACCTGTTCCACCTTCCGTCCTGACTTATCTGGATTGACATCCGGACTCACCATTCCTAAGATATCGTCACCATTTTCATAGTCTCTCAACTCATGACGCTCACTCCTCTCCAAGACCTCGCTCAATCCCTCGTCAATTGCGAGCGCTGCAAGCTGGCCAAGCTGGGCCGCAGCCAAGTCGTCTTCGGCGTCGGGAATCCTCATGCCAGTATCATGTTTGTGGGCGAAGCGCCAGGATTCAATGAAGATCAGAAGGGCGAGCCGTTTGTTGGAGCGGCAGGGAAGCTTTTGAACGACCTGCTGGCCTCGGCAGGGCTCTCGCGCGATCAAATTTACATTGCGAACGTCATCAAGTGCCGTCCGCCGAACAATCGGGATCCAGAACAAGACGAAGTGGAAACCTGCAAACCGTTCCTGATGCAGCAGATTCAGCTGATTCGACCGAAACTGGTCTGTACTTTGGGGAACTGGGCTACTCAGACGTTACTGGAACGCAAAGTCGGCATCACCAAAGTGAAAGCGCAAGCCTTTTACATGAAAGATTTCGTCATCTTCCCCTTGCTGCACCCAGCAGCTGCCCTTCATCAGGGCAACCTGCTTGAAACGCTGAAAGATGATTTCAGGAAGCTGAAAGAATTTCTCGACCGCCATTCCAAACCGGCTGAGCCGACCAGCAAAGCCCCTACCCCAGCCACACCAGCCTTGAATATTGAATCCCCCCAGCCGACACAGATGGATTTGTTCAGCTAGCTGCTGCTTCAAGTCCTCCACCTGCTGCCCATACACGTTTCAAGCCAATGCTGGCTACTCAGTTCTCCCTTCTTGCAAGCAGCAAGGTCCTTAGTTCTTCATACACATTACGGTGTGGACCCACAAAGACGATATCAAGACATGACTCATCATCATGAATGCGGTAAATAACTCGATACGTCCGGATGCGATAGGATCGAAGTCCGGCGAGTTCAAACTGAAGAGAATGACCCGCAAGTGGAGAGAGCAGTAGTTCTCTGATGTCTTCTTTGATTTCCCGCTTAACTTGTGGAGGAAACTTACGGATTCGCTCAGCTGCCTCCGGGGTATACCGAGCCCGATAGGCCTTTACCGATTCTCGCGGCCAAACACCGCATCATGGCTCACCCACTGTCCTTTCTCCGCCTGTTTCAAGGACCGGCGTAACGAGCGCATCGACTTCTGATCGCTCAGAATCTCGATCGTCTCCATGAGGCCCTCAAACTGATCCATACTCAAAAGCACAGCCGAAGGAACGCCATCGCGCGTAATTGCGACGATCTCTTGCTTGTGTTTCATCCGCCTGATCAGATCCAACAGCTTATTCTTGGCCTCACTGACCGAGACAAACTCATCAACTTGCGGCATGTGAACCTCCACCAGCTTTATTAATGGCCATTATAATGGCTCGTGTGAGTTTTGGCCAGCAAGCTTCGCAGACAGTACCCCCAGCCGTACCAGTCTCGAATATTGAACTCCGCCGGCTGGCACAGATGGATCTGTTCGGCTAGCATTTCCGTTTCAATTCGCTCAACCAAACCCTGTACTGTGGCTCACTCACCTTCCTTTCTCCGCCTGTTTTAAGGACCGACGGAGCGCACGCCGTGCATCGACCATTGCACGACATGAACCTTCTCCCGTTACTGGTAATAGTTGCTTCTTCATCCAATTTCACCCGGTTGGACGCAAGAAAAGTGTGGAAGCGAATTCATCGGGGTGATGATTGAACGGGTCTTTCCAGAAAGAATTGCCCCAAGCTTGAGAAGTCGAGGAAGGCGTTCACAGAGAAATCCTCCCCACATGTTCTTCGAACTCATGGCAATCGTGGCGAACAACGATCCGCTGCGAATTCTCGGTCCGAACTCTCTCATCCATTGTTTGGCATACAGGCGACTTATGATTGCAAGAGTTTGGTCCTCCATTTCGGACGGTGTCGTCCTGACAAGAAATTGGCACAGGATCCATGCAGACTGGATGGCCATGTTGATGCCGTCTGCAATGATAGGATGCGCTTCACCGGCCGCATTGCCGACAAAGAAGATCCCTCCACAACCGCAAGTCCGAACTCCTGGGCGGAGTGGTCCGATGGAGTACCATTGCCCGTCAAGGGAGGCCTGTGCAAAGACCTGACTCACCACTGCGCTCGACTGTCGAATGTATGCGAAAGCCGCCTCCGCTGCTTTCCGGTTTGGCCAACGATGCCGACATTGCTCCAGAATATTTCTTCGGATGCAGAAGGAGAAACTGGTTCGGTTCTGATCGGTATACACCATTCCGCCATACCCGCCTGGAAACATAACTAAGGGCATCAAATCCGGCGAAAGGTCGCAATTTCGGAAACGGGCCTTAAAGGCGAAGAGGTCGGAAGCCCGAGGCGACAGCTCCCCCTGCTGAAGTGGTGAACGATGGCCACAAGATCCCTGGGCTGCAATCACGAGCCGGCTGGATAGCCGATCGGCCTCGCTCGACTCTTTCGAGCGGATTGTGCAATAAAAACTGTTATTCTTCTTCGAAACCTCAACGAGGCTCCAAGGCTGCCAGATCTCTGCGCCCGCCTTAGCGGCTTCCGTGAGGAGCAGCAGATCGAGACGTTCGCGTGGAACCGCTCTCCCCAATCGATAACCAGAAGTTTGCGTGTGAGGCATCTCGGTGACGACTCTCTTTCCGCCGACGAAGAGACCAAGACTTCTGACCTCCGGTCCAGCGGATTGAACCAGCGATTCATCAATGCCTAACTCGTGCAGTAGCTGCAGGCTGGGCGCCGAAACGAATTCGCCGCACACTTTTGCTCTTGGGAATTGTTGTTTCTCAACGAGAGCAACCGACCAGCCCGCGCGAGCAAGCAGTAGACCGGCTGTGGAGCCGGCCGGCCCTCCGCCGATAATAATGGCGTCATACGTCATTGCCAGACCGCTGGTATTGGGCCAAGAAGCAGTGCGTGAAGAGCCCCGCCGCATACTCCTGCAGGCTGCAGTTGCTGTCGGACGGCCAAAGTTGACTCAATTCCATTCCCATGAACCCTGCACGAACGCTTGTCCATGCATCATGCAGTGAGACCGTATTGCACCCGATCAACCAGAGCAGGCGCGCTCCCACAATAGCCCGATGGACACGCCGTGGCTCGCATGCCACAAAGACTCTGGCCCGTTTCTCAATGCCCTGTAAGCATGCCGCCAGTTCGTCATCCGTGAAATGATGGAGCACTAAATTGGCGATCATGACATCGGTTCGGTCGCTTGATGGTCGAGCGAGCCAGTCTCGAATATCCGCGACGACGGGCTCCACGCTCCAGTTCAAGGCGGCGAACGCCTCACGAGTCTCGCGAGTGATCAGATTCTGACGATCGACGATGGTGAGCCGTACGTCACGCCAATCGAGGTCGCGCGCGAGGCGGAGCATCAACCGCCCATCCCCGCCTCCTAAATCAATCACGGTGAACGAAGGCTTTGGACGGATGACACGGGTGAGGATGCGGCTGAGAATTTGCGGATGCCGCATCCAGGCATTCACACGTTGGAGGTCACGTCGGGAACGCTGGGCGCTGGGATCGTCAGCAGGCAGAATATCGAGCCATTCTGGTTCTACGGAACGAAGCATGACGTCACCGCTCCTGATTAATCGCCCCTCGCTGGTTTCCGTTCACACGAAGCAACGCGCCATGACAGCTGAACCCGGCGCCAAAGGATGACACCCACCACCAGCCGTCCGGTGCGCTCCCCTTCATGGCCGCCTGCAAAACAAAAAACACGGACGCACTGCTCAGGTTCCCGAATTCGCGCAGCACCCATCGGCTCCAACGGAGATCCTCCGGGTCAAGTCCGAGTCGTTTCTCTAAGGCGCCCAAGACCTTACGGCCCCCCGGGTGCAGAATCCACGCTGCAATCTCGTCAGTTGAAACGCCGCTGGCGGCAAGGACCTTCTGGAGCACCTGTTCCGCATAATCCCCGACGCAGTCTGGCACCTGGCGTGACAGGACATTGCGGAGTAGACCTCCTCGCTGTTCAAAACGGAGCAGATCTCGCTGTTCGGGGCATGTGACTGATTCGGAGGCCCTCCATTCGATCACGGGACCTCGATTACTCGGTTGATCGCTCAACACGAGAGCTCCTGCGCCATCGCCGAACAGGCATGTGCTGATGAGTACCCCCGGATCGTTATCCAGGTACATCGCAGCACTACAGACTTCAACGCAGATCGCCAGAAGGTGCCGACAGTGTTTGGACGTGATGAGGGCTTCGGCCACACGCCAATTCGGGATCGCCGCCCCGCAACCCAGCCCAACCAAATCCAGGGCTATGACATCGGAACGCAAATCTATACGTTCCGCGACATAACTTGTCAGACCGGGGCAGAGGTACCCGGTGCAGGTGGAAATGATCACACCATCGATTGCATCAGGCCGCAAACCGGCGTCCATGAGGGCTCGTTCGGCTGCTTCACTGGCGAGGAAAGGAGCGTGTCGGAGGAATCGACTCTGCAGCGCATCAGGGCTTATATCGAACGCTTCATCCAGGGATTTGAGGGCAAAATGCCGATGCTCGATCCCGTCCATGCCACAGAGCACTTTCTCCAGAATTCTGCGGGAACGATCCGTGAGTTCAGGGAATTGCTGGGCCGCTTGCATCGCGGCCCAACATTCACGTTGGCTGTAACGGTAGGGAGGGACGGCTGTACCTAGCCCGGTGACAAACATGCTCATTCCTCCTATTGAATATCGATCCGGCCTTCCATTCCTCGTTGACGATGGCTCTTGAAGAAGAGCAGCTGCTTATCGCAATAGAAGGTGCCGGTTCCGGATCGAGTGGGAGTAAATCGGAGGACCGCCCTGCCGCCTCCTGCGACATCTACTTCTACATGCAAGTCGGCGTCAGCGTCGTTCAAGACAAAGTTGTGCGGCACAAGCAAGCTCTGATTCTCAAGTATTAACTCAACCGGACTGCCCACATGAAACACCAGATGGTCCGGGGTGTAGGAATAACTTGTCATTACGATCGTTGCCCGTTGCACGCCATCTGTGCCAGGTTCCACTGCAACGGTCATCGCAGCAGAGGGCAATGACTCAACGACCGAAACCTGAAGGAGCCATATGCCCCCCAAGACTGCCACTGCGATTTTGTAGGGGATCAGTCGACACGTGGCAGCTGCGACCGTTTTATGTTTTCGCCAATGTATGCTCATTGTTCTGTGCCTTTGTGAGTTGGTGAGAAGAGGCGCCACGTCCTTCATTTGCTCTTCACCGAAATGGCCAGCCGTTCCTACGATAGATATTCGCTGCTCGAACGCCGATGATTTCCAGACATTCGGCCAAGACCCTCATGCCCTCTCTACTCGGATACGAGAGATCTTACCGACATGTGTTCCTCCTTTGGGCCATCGAATCAACAGCGGGTTGGCAGCGCCGCTTCAACTACGTGTCGCACTATAAGGCGAGTCTTTGGGTGGGCTCTTGTCCAGGAGTCTGGTTCTCTTGACTCAGATGTATAAGACTGCACTATACTTGCCTGGGCGTCCGTCGCGTTTTGCCGAACGTCCGTACCTGCCGGGAAGAACACGCATGGAAGTCCTCTCCGAAGTCCTCAAGGCCGTGAAGCTCAACGGAGCCCTGTTTTACAATGCGGAGTTTTCAGCGCCCTGGTGCGCTCAGTCGATCGACGCGCACAGTGTCACCTCGCATCTTTCGCCGAAGTCCGAGCACGTGGTCATTTTCCACCTGCTGACCGAGGGCCGCGGCTATGCCAATCTCAAGGGTGATGATGAGCTGGTTCCACTGAACGCAGGGGACATCCTCATCGTTCCGAATGGCGAACCACACATTTTGGGAAACGGTCCATCCGTCAGACCTGTAGAACGCGGACAAGTGCTGGACCAAGTACTCTCTCAAGGTCTTAAAGTGTCCCGCATGGGCGGAGGTGGGGAGCTTACGAAGTTCGTCTGCGGCTACATGACCTGCGAGCCGCAGATGGGCCAAGTGTTCCTTGGCGGGCTGCCACCCATGTTGAAGGTCAGCATTCGCGACGACGCGTCAGGGAAATGGTTGGAACAATCCATCCGCTATTCGGTAGATAACATTGATCCGGCGAGACCGGGTGGTGAGACCGTATTGGCTAAATTGGCTGAAGTGTTGTTCGTCGAAACGCTGCGACGCTACATTGCGCTGCTCCCACCGGAACAGATTGGATGGCTGGCCGGTGTCCGCGATCCGGAAGTCGGGAAAGCTTTGGCTCTACTGCATCGAAACCCGGCTGATCCTTGGACGATCGCCTCACTCGCGAAAGGAGTCGGCCTATCGCGTTCTGTCTTGGCTGAGCGGTTCCAGCGTTATCTCTCGGAGACCCCCATCGCATATCTCATGCATTGGCGGCTTCGGCTTGGTGCGCAGTTGCTGACATCCACGAGCAGCAGCGTCGCGCAGATCGCCGCTGAGGTCGGCTATGAATCGGAGGCGTCCTTTAACCGTGCCTTCAAGCGGGAGTTCGGCCTCCCGCCGGCCAGGTACCGCAGCCAATCGAGAGCCGCCCGCAACAAGTCCGTCCCTCGCGCACCGATAAGCAACCGACGCAGCGTGAAACGATAGAGAGATCCGTCATGCTGGAAATGCGGCCGACCTGCGCGCACTGTAACAAAGCCCTGCCGCCAAATTCACGTGACACGAGCATCCGCAGCTATGAACGCACGTTCTGCGCCTCCACATGCAAAATTTCCCGTGAAGTTACGTACGCACGTTCATCTTGGGTCGCCTCCTTCGCATACGAGTCGGCAAACATTACAGGCATCAACAGCGTCAGTATCATCCCCGCAATGATTGATGCAAACCAGATCACCAAAATAACCATGTCGCCCATGACCGTACCCTTCCCTTCTTTTGTCTCATCGAGATTTGTTCAACGTGGACACGAGCGTCGCTGCTCGAAATTCCGTCATGGAATCAGGAGCCCACGATCGGCGGCTATGCACTCACATCACCGCTGCAACGTGGCTCACTATAAAGACGATGGTGAGGAACTGCCTTGTCTGGGAGTCTGGTTCTCTTGACGAGGGCCATGCCAAGCTCTCGATGACTTGTTTTGAAGTCCGTCGCGTTTTGCCGAACGTCCGTACCCGCCGTGGAAACCTTCCATGGATGCTCTGTCCGAAGTCCTCACGGCTGTGAAGCTCGGTGGGGCTATGCTCTACAATGTTGAGCTTTCGACGCCCTGGTGCTTTTGTTCACCCGCTGCGCGGATGCTCGCTCCGTATTTTTCACGGGCTCGAAGCACGTGATCATCTTCCATCTGGCGAGGTCGTGCTCGGCAAATTATTTCACTGCACTTCGAGCTGCATCCACCCTGGTCGATACTGAACGTCTCATTATCTACTACAAGGGAGCGAGAGGAATGGCGGCGAGTTTTTCCCCTTCGATCTATCCGGGAAGAAACCTGAGGAAGTTGGAGACATAGTACTCCCCATCGAATGAGGAGCCGCCGCTTCTCTTGCAGCCAGGCAAAGAAGCGCTCGACGAGTCAGCGGCGTTGATACCGTCGGTGGTGGCGGTCATCTTGGGTCTTGAGTATGCGGGTGAGCCGATGCGGCGCAATGAGATTCACGCCGTCCTGTTTGAGATCGTCATCGAGGCCATCGCTGTCATAGGTGCGGTCACCAATGAGATGCTCGAATAGCTTTGGAACAACCTGCTCCGCTTTCGATTCGATGGTCGATGAGGAATCCTGTTGCGGTCAGGACTCGAATCAGCACATCGGTTGCGACACCTGCGTATTGCCGTTCGCAATGGCGGTCACTCGGGTTCTCGACGTTCCGGCACGCTTGGCGATTTCAGCATGGGTCAAACGTCCTGCTTGAATAATTTTTGCCAGTGCCACCGTCAATTCCGAGCGAAACTCCATTTCGGCGGTGTCAGCGGCGGACAACCTCAAAGCCCGCCCAAGTTCTTCGGCCGTATGAATGGTCACGCCTTTGCGAGTTTTAGTGGTCACATGCGATACGTCCTTCAGCCGTTGTTGCCTTAACTCGAAATAGACAAGGGCCAATCTGAAGTCAAGTAGTCAGCCCACGGCGCGTGATGATTAGATGAAGAGCACAGTCAGCTTGCTTTTTCCTACTTCCAGGCATAACCTTACCGAAAAAGAAGCCTAAGGAAGGAAGCAACTATGACAAAAGCCAAGGCTGAGGCGCTTGAGCTTATTAAACAGCTACCCGATGACGTGACCACCGGCACGATTATGGAGGAATTATTTTTTAAGCAGCAGGTGGAAAAAGGTCTTCAAGACGCCGTTGAGGGACGTGTTCTCTCCCATCAAGAGCTGAAAGAAAGAATTGCTCGATGGCGCAAGTCCGCTGGTCGCTGACCGCTAGTGCCGATCTTCAGGATATCGAAGACTTCATCGCGCGTGATTCCATCCTTCATGCAATTACTTTCGTTGATCGCATCGTTGAATCCACAGAGATGCTCCTCGAAACTCCCCATATCGGACGTGTAGTTCCCGAGTTCAATCGTCACGACCTTCGAGAGATCATTTTTCGGGGATATCGGATCGTGTATCTCGTGCAGCACGATGCGGTCTTGATTCTCCGCGTCGTGCACGGTGCGCGAGATTTGCTCAAACTGACTCAGCGAGAACCTTGGGATTTAGGCGGCTAACGGATGTCATCCGCACTCGCACGTCCTGCTACGCGTTCGATTTGATAGTCGAGGAGGAATCTGAATCTGTGGCTTCGCCACTTTCTTCTTCGGCAGGTTTCTCCTCTTCCGGCACGTCGAACCACTGGACCAGCATCTCTTCCCACCAGGTCTGGGTCACATCGTCTCCCGGGTCGGTGCCCAGGAAGGCCACGTCGTCTTTCGTGATGGATGAACCAACGAGCTGCGGCTGGAATTTCGCCCGGTTGATGACTTCCTTCGTGGCATAGCCGCCGATGATCCATGAGTCGGGATCGGCTCGGCGAGATTTGTAGGCCTTCAGGCCATGCTTAAGATACATAAATATTTGCTGTTGGATTGGGTCGCCAACACCGGAGTGGGGAAGGCTCAGGGTTTTCTCGATCGGCTTCCGCCAATGCCGATCATCGTAGCGTGACGTGATCAGCTGCAGCATTTTCTTTCCCAACTCGGCATCTAGCGGCATGGTGTGAGTTCCAACTCGTCGTTATTTGCGACTATACAGGCCGGTGAACGAAGCCTTGGCCAGGGCATTCTGGTTGAGATAGTACCCGACCATCGCTCCGGATGCCTCAGGCTTCAGAGGCAATCGGTCCACTTTCAATGCAAATACCGTAAAGATGTAGCGATGCGGCTTGTGTCCAGGTGGAGGGCAGGGTCCACCGTATCCAGGCTGCCCAAAGTCCGTCATGCTCTGCATGCTGAATGGCGGAGCCCCGGAACCGTCCGGCTTTCCCGCATCGGCAGCCAGCGCGGTAACATCTGGAGGGATATTGAAGATGATCCAGTGCCACCAGCCGCTGCCGGTCGGCGCATCGGGATCGTACACCGTCACCGCGAAGCTCTTGGTATCCTTCGGTGCGTCGGTCCAGCGCAATTCAGGGTATTCATTGTCACCACTGCATCCAAATCCGTTGAAGACATGCGCCTTGCCGATGGTGCCTTTATGCTTGATGGTCGGGCTGGTGAGCTGAAAATCGGCCGCGACGCCGATGCCGGGAAGAAGTGCGATTGCGAGCAACACAATGCTCCATGTCGGTCTCATACTTCGTCCCCTCCGCCGCAGGGGATTGAAAAAGCCCTCCGTCTTCGTCCTTGTACGACGCCCTCATTCTTCATAACGAACTAGCCGAGATGCTGCTTGAAGAAAGCCTTGGCTCTGGCCCAGGCATCCTTGGCCGCATCTGGTCGATACACGGATGGATCGGTGTCTCGGAAAAATGCATGAGGCGCGCCGGGGTAGGTTTTAATCTCGCCGGCCTTCCCATACTTCTTCAGCGCCGCTGTTAGACGCTGGACATCCGCCTTGGTAATCCAGCCATCGTCCTCGCCGTAGAAATACAACAGCGGGCAGGCCAGTTTCTGGAGCGGTGTGTCAGGATTGGGTACTTGGCCATAGAACGGCACCGCCGCTTTGATCTCCGGATTGACGCAGGGCAGCATGAGCGCATAGGAGCCTCCCATGCAGAAACCGGTGACGCCGATCCTTGTCACATCGACCTCCGGAGCCGATTTCAGATAGGCAACCGTTTCCTTCAGATCGTTGAGCCCATCCTCCTGTTTCAAGGTATTCATCAACTTCCCGGCCTCTCCTGCATCGGTAGTGAGGGGATGTCCCAAACGTGAGTAGAGGTCCGGCGCGATCGCAACATACCCTTCTACCGCATACCGTCTCGCAATATCCTTGATATGGTCGGTGAGCCCGAACCATTCCTGGACAATAATAATGGCTGGGTGTCTTTCCTTCGCTTGCGGAGCCGCCACAAATGCCCGCATTGTCACCACTTTTCCACTCGGGTACTGAACGGTCGTCTCTCGAATGGATTCAGCCATGAGTCACCTCCCACACAGGTGAGTGTTGAGTCCTGAGTGCTGAGTTTAAACTACCAGATGGGACATTGTGAGGGTTCTTACACTTCAACTCAGAACTCAGCACTTATTTCAATTGCCGGCCACCATCATCTCGGAAATCTTGAGTGTCGGACTCGCAATCCGTCCCCGGAACACGAGGTCATTCCCGACCGCTTCGATATCTTTGAACATCTGTTTGAGATTCCCCGCGATGGTGATTTCTTCAACTGGATAGGCTATCTCTCCGTTCTCGATCCAAAACCCGCTGGCCCCACGCGAATAATCGCCGGTGACCATATTGATACCAAATCCGATCAGCTCGGTGACATAGAGTCCGCCCTTGACGGAACCGATAATCTCTTGCGGACTCTTCAACCCGGGGACGGGATAAAAATTCGTCGGGCCGACGGAAGGACTCTCGCCCACGCTCCGCGACGCGTTGCCGGTCGACGGCAGCCCCAGTTTCCTTCCGGAATAGGTATCGAGCAGGTAACTCTTCAGTACGCCGCGTTCGACGATCGTATTCTTCCGCGTAGCCAACCCTTCGCCGTCAAATGGACGAGATCCAAGACCTCCCACCATCCGGCCGTCGTCGTACAGGGTCATCAAATCGGACGCAATCGTCTGGCCCAGTTTGTCGAGAAGAAACGAAGCCCGCTTGTAGAGACCGTAGCCGGAGATCGCACTACATAAGTGTGCCAGCAGGCTCCCGGCCGTTTCTTGATCGAACACGACCGGCACTCGCTTCGTCGCCACCTTGCGCGCGCCCAGGCGGCGGACGGCCCGCCTGGCCGCCTCTTGCCCGATCGATTCAGCGGATGGCAACCGCGCAAACTTACGTTGGACCTCGTACCACACATCCCGCTGCATGGTCCCGGTTCCGGACTCGGTCGCAATGGGAGAGACGGACAGCGAAAAGGTGGAACTCTTGTAGGACCCGACGAACCCATGGCTGTTCGCCAACACCACTCGTCCCGATGACGAATCGAACTCCGCACCTTCCGAGTTCGTGACGCGCGGGTCGGCGGCAAACGCCGCGGCTTCTCCGCGCTTGGCCCAATCGATCTGCGTTTCCGTATCGAGCACCGTCTCATCATAGAGATCGAGACTCGGGTGCTCTGTGGCCAGCTGAACCGCATCCGGCAATCCTGATACGTCATCCTCAACCACCGCCCGAGCCAACGTGCAGGTGTCCGCGACGAGCTGTTCAAGAGATTCTCGTGAGAAGTCGGACGTGGAAGTGGTCGCGGACCGCTTTCCGATGAAGACACGTAGTCCTAACCGCTTCTCCCTCGCCTTCGTCAATCGATCGACTGTGCCGACTCGTACTTGGACCGAAAGGGTCTCCCCATCGGCCACCACGATATCGGCTTCCGTCGCGCCGCAGGCTTTCGCACGAGCGAGGACGTCGGCAGCCAGATTCGTATAACCGTTGACGATTGGGGCAGGCTCTGTTCCTCGGTGTTCTTGAAGCACGTGCGCTCTTTTCTGTCATTTGTCATGCGTCATTGGGCAGCCTCTCCGCTGACTGAAGACCAACGACGTATGATAATTGCCCCTTAACCTTGCGTTCCGCCGACCGTAATTTCATCGATTTTGATGGTCGGCAAGCCGACCCCGACCGGCACCGATTGACCATCTTTTCCACACGTACCAATGCCGTTGTCGAGCTTCAGATCGTGCCCCACCATCGACACCTTGGTGAGGATTTCCGGCCCATTGCCGATCAACGTGGCTCCCTTCACCGGCGACGTGATCCGTCCGTCCTCGATGAGGTAGGCCTCGCTCGCGGAGAACACGAACTTCCCGTTGGTGATATCAACCTGTCCACCGCCGAACGAGACGGCATACAACCCTTTTTTCACCGATCGGATAATATCCTGAGGGTCCGACTCACCGGCCCGCATGAACGTATTCGTCATTCGAGGAAGCACCACGCTTTGATAACTCTCACGCCGACCGTTTCCGGTCAGCGGAATCCCCATGAGACGGGCGTTGAGCTTATCGGTGATATAGCGGCGAAGGATGCCCTTCTCGATAAGCATGGTACAGCTGGTCGGCGTTCCCTCATCATCCATATTCAACGAGCCCCGGCGAAACGGAAGGGTTCCATCATCGACGATCGTACAAACGTCCGACGCCACGCGTTTCCCGATCAGATTCGAAAAGGCCGATGTCTTCTTCCGGTTGAAGTCGGCTTCCAATCCATGCCCGATCGCTTCGTGCAACAGGATACCGGGCCATCCCCCTGCCAACACCACGGGCATCACGCCGGCCGGAGCATCCACCGCGGACAAGTTCAGGATCGCTTCTCTCGCGGCTTCTCGCGCATAGCTCAAGTGCCGATTGTCCTCTCGGTAATACTCGAACGCAACCCGGCCGCCTCCACCAAAGCTTCCGACCTGTCGATTGTCACGGTCCTCGGCGATACAGGTAATTTGCAGACGGGACAACGGTTGAATGTCGGCGACCAGCGCCCCATCAGTGGTCGCCACAGCCACAACCTTATATTCAGTGTTAAAAGAAGCCATCACGTTCTTAATGCGGGGATCGTACCGCCTGGCTTCGGCATCGATTTCATTCAACAGCGTCACCCGATCGGCCGTCGGCACCTCGGCCTTCACCCGTTCGACCGGATACAGGTCTCTGGTCGCTCGGCGTTGGACAGGCACGGGAACGGGGGAATCTCCCTTAGGGGAATTGGCGATGTAGCGTGCCGTATCGGCCGCAATCTCCAGATCCTGCTTCGTCAATTCATCCGAATATGCAAACCCTGTTTTTTCGCCGGCGGTCGCACGAACCCCGACTCCTTGGGACACGCTCTTCGCAGCACGTTTGACGATGCCTTCCTCCATCGAAACCGATTCCGAAATGCGGGACTCGAAATAGAGATCTGCATAATCGACATCCCTTACGTTCAGTCGATCGAGCGCATGCTGGGCTTCGAGTTCGGTGACACCGAATTGGGTTAATTGGACCGGCTCGAGCATAGTGTGGGTGCCTCCTCGTCCCTGTCGGCTGATGGCGAGTATAGCCCATTTATTTCAGCGGTCGCAATGCGAGGATCCTCACTGACCGAATTTCCGAGCCGTTTCCGAGTTATCGTTTGACATTCCATACCCTCGACAGTAGACTTTCTCCACTTTTCGCGCTGGACAGGAGGAGGCGCTCTCGCTCGTATGGCACACCACCCGGCTTTAAGTTTCGATCACCTGTCCGAGAGCGAGTTGACCTCCAAGTTGGAGCCGGAACTGCTCCCGAAACATGTCGCGGTCATTATGGACGGCAACGGCCGGTGGGCGGAACTCCGCGGTCTTCCTCGTATTGCGGGCCATCGCGAAGGCATCAATTCCGTCAGAGAGATGATCTCTCTCTGTCTGGAACTCGGCATCCATGCTCTGACCATCTATGCGTTTTCGCAAGAAAATTGGAACCGTCCGACACAAGAAATCAGCGCGCTCATGGGACTCCTGGAGCATTACCTTTCTACAGAACGGGCCAGCTTGATCGAGCAAGGGGTGTGCTTCCGCGCCATTGGCCGCCATGAGTTGCTCCCGCCGTCGGCTCAACACTGGGTTCGCACGACCGAGAAAGAAACGGCGCACCTCGATAAACTGATTCTGACCGTCGCCCTCAGCTATGGCGGTCGAGCGGAAATCGTCGACGCAGTGAAAACTCTGGTCGAGAATGTCCAGACAGGAACTGTGCAACCGAGCCTGATCGATGAAACCATGATCCAGCAGTACCTCTACACGCACCCGCTCCAGGATCCGGATTTACTGATTAGGACGAGCGGAGAAACCAGGATCAGCAACTTTCTCCTCTGGCAGCTGGCCTACACGGAGTTGTGTTTCACGCCGACCTTGTGGCCTGATTTTCGGCGACGTGAGTTCCTGCTTGCGCTGATCGAGTATCAAAGACGGGAACGCCGCTTCGGCCGAGTGCTGAGCACCGTGTCTTCCTGAGCGTGTGGATCATCCACCCACCACCGAAGCGATCGTCCACAGTTCGATATCCGTGACCACCCCACCAGCACACACTCGACGGTTCGATCTCCGGCGTCTTTATACGGCAGCTGTCCTTATCCCGACGGTCTATGTCATCATCGCCCATCTCGCTCCCTGGACCTTGACCCTCCTATTGATCGCGGTGGGGTCCATCGCTTTAGTGGAGTTCTATCGCATCTGTTTTCAGTCTCGTTTCAACCGTCTCGCGGTCGGAGTCGGACTTGCAGTTTTTGTCCTGTTCGTCGCTCGTGATCACTTGCCTTTCGCTTTGACGCATCTGGTGGCTGCCTCGGTTCTCGTGGTCTCGATCGCTGTTTCCGTTTCATCCGGTCAGACTGATCACCGGTGGAAAGGTATACTGATTATCCTTTCCGGTGCGCTGTATATCGGCTTTCCCCTCAGCACAGTGGTATCGACCCGTTCCTTGCCGGACGGCGAATTCCTCGTCCTCTTTTTGGCGGTGGTCACATGGGCTTCTGACACCGGCGCCTACTATGCCGGGACCCTGTGGGGCAAACACCCTCTCCTACCGTCGGTCAGTCCCAAGAAGACCGTCGAGGGAGTACTCGGAGGGCTCGCCCTGGCGATCGGCGCCTCATTATTGGCCCGGTGGTGGTTTGCCTCGCAACTCTCGCTGTCCGATGCATTGATCCTTGGCCTACTTTTGACGGGAACCGGTCTTCTCGGAGACCTTTTCGAATCGATGATCAAACGTCGAACGGGGGTCAAGGATTCCGGCGGAATCCTGCCCGGCCATGGCGGGATGTTGGACCGGCTCGATAGTCTCTTGTTCACCGCCCCCGCCTTCTACTACTATGTCGCCTACGTTCGCGGTTTGTCACCGCCTCTATAAAGAGGAGAGGAGAAAATATGAAGTCGATTATCATCCTGGGGTCAACCGGATCGATCGGAACCAATACGCTCGATATTGTTCGACGGTTTCCCGACGAATTCCGCGTCGTCGGGCTGACGGCCGGCAATAATATCGATAAGCTCGAAACGCAGATCCGCCAATTCAAACCCAAAGCCGTGGCGGTTTCCACGGAATCCTCTGCGGCGTTGCTCCGAAACCGGTGTATCGATCTCCCGGTGCAGATCATGGCCGGCGAAGAAGGCATCACCCAGGTGGCATCGGAGCTGGATGCCGAACTGGTGATTTCCGCCATCGTGGGAGCGGCCGGACTCGTGCCGACCTTGTCGGCCATCCGGAGCGGAAAACACATTGCCCTGGCCAATAAGGAACCGATGGTGATGGCCGGCAAGTTGATGCAGGATGAAGCCCGAAAGCATGGTGTCAGGATTGTCCCGGTGGATAGCGAGCATAGTGCCATCTTTCAGTCGTTGGAAGGACATCGGATCGAAGATGTCCGGCGATTGATCCTCACGGCGTCCGGCGGAGCCCTCTGGACATTGCCTCTGGAGCAGCTCCTGAATGTGACACCGGAACGGGCCCTGCAGCATCCCAACTGGAAGATGGGATCCAAAATCACCATCGATTCGGCCACATTGATGAATAAAGGATTGGAAGTTGTGGAAGCCCGCTGGCTTTTCAATATTCCCGAGTCCGACATTGATGTCCTGATCCATCGAGAAAGCATCATTCACTCTCTGGTAGAATACAAAGATCGGTCCATGATCGCCCAATTGGGGCTTCCGGATATGCGAACCCCTATCTCCTATGCGATGCGTCATCCCGCCAGAATGGCCCTTGACCTCCCCTCACTGGATTTGACGGAGATCGGACAATTGACCTTTTGCAAACCCGACCATGATCGCTTTCCTTGTCTCAATCTCGGATACGAGTCGCTTCGGATCGGCGGCACTATGCCTGCTGCGATGAATGCGGCGAACGAAATCGCCGTCGAGGCGTTCCTCAACCATGGCCTCCGATTCAGTGAAATCCCGCAGGTCATCCGCAGTACGATGGAGGCTCATGCCTCTCGAGAGATTGCTTGCCTTGATGATGCGCTGGAAGTCGATCGATGGGCTCGAGAAAAGGCCGAATCGTTGGTGCACGCATTATCTCGCTGACGATCATTTGCATTTCAGGCTGCGAATGTTAAAGTAGAAAATCATACACGCAACACGGAGTCCCTGATGACGTCGGTACTTGCCTGGTCCCCCGATACGTTGTGGCTGCTCCTTCAGAAGGCTTGGTGGTTTCTTGTGGTTCTCGGCGTACTGGTCGCTTTCCATGAGCTCGGCCATTTTCTCGCCGCTCGGTGGGTCGGTGTGAAAGTCCTCAAGTTCTCAATCGGCTTCGGTCCGAAGTTATTCGGACGCCAGGTCGGCGAAACCGAGTATCTCGTCTCTGCCGTACCGCTCGGCGGGTACGTCAAGTTGTTCGGGGAGGACGAGACGGAAGCCACAACACCCGACGACCGTCGCCGGTCCTTTTCGCACCAAGGCTTGTGGGGAAAGGTTCTTATTGTGGCGGCGGGCCCTGGATTCAATTTTATTCTGGCCTATCTGATCTTCGCCGGATGGCTGTCCACTGGTGCGCCGTTGTTTGTCCCGACGTTCCGCGATTTGAGCGCCGATGTCGAAGCCCTGGTTCCCGATTCTCCCGCATCGATGGCAGGGATAGAAATCGGCGACCGTATCGTCAAGGTCAACGGCAAAGATATCTCGACCAAAACGGAATTGCTGGATATCGTCTCCAAGAGCAAGGGCCAGCCGGTGTCCCTCGAAGTCCGACGAGCCGATCAGCTGAAGACGCTGACAGCGACTCCTATTCCGGTTACCGGGGATGGGGCCGATGGAGACGAACCGCTCTACACGATAGGTATTGAAGAAACGCCTCCTCTTGTCACCTCGGTTATGCATGGATCGCCCGCCTCCTTGGCCGGATTCAAGCCGGGCGATCGAGTCGTCGCGATAGAAGGGCAAGCCATCTATACCTGGGCGCAGATGACTACCCAGGTGAGAGAACACCCTCAGAAACCGTTACAAGTGGATATCCTCCGAGACGGAAAGCGGACCGCACTGACCGTCACGCCGATCAGTGAAAAAATGACGGTGAACGGACAGATTCTTGAAGTGGGGAAAATCGGTATCTCGGGACCCGGACGTTCGTTGATGCGCTCCGACAACGCGGCGGAGGCCGTGTATCAAGGACTAGAAGCGACATGGGGATGGACCGAATTGACCGCGATCGGCCTCTATAAAATGATTGTGGGGGATATTTCAAGTAAGAATATCGGCGGGCCGCTGACGATCGCCAACATTTCCGGTGAAGCTGCTTCCCAAGGCGCCTCCAGCGTCGTGTTCCTGATCGCCATCCTCAGCATCAACCTCGGCGTCCTTAATTTATTGCCGATCCCGATTCTCGACGGTGGCCACTTGCTCTTTTTCCTCATTGAAGGCATTCTGCGCAAACCGCTCGGCGAACGACAGCGAGAGGTTGCTCAGCAAGTGGGGTTGGTCTTATTGGTCGGGGTGATGATCTTCGCTTTCTGGAATGATTTGGAACGCATCTTCTCCCGCTAAACTTTTCATGAAATCCTCTCAGTTACTCATCCCTACTTTACGGGACGATCCCGGCGAAGCGGAAACCGTCAGCCACCGATTGATGCTGCGTGCCGGACTGATTCGGAAAGTGGCAGCCGGCATCTATACCTATCTTCCGCTGGGTCTCCGTGTGATCCGGAAAATCGAACAGATCATCCGGGAGGAAATGAACCGCGCCGGCGCGCAGGAACTGTTGATGCCGATCGCCTCCCCTGCAGAATTATGGCAAGAAACAGCGCGCTGGGATTACTACGGGAAGGAGCTTTTACGCTTCAAGGATCGTCATGAGCGTGATTTTTGCCTGGGCCCGACACATGAAGAAGTCATTACCGATCTCTTCAGGCGAGAAGTGCGTTCCTATCGCCAACTCCCGCTCAATTTCTACCAAATCCAAACCAAATTTCGGGATGAAATCCGACCGAGATTTGGGCTCATGCGCGGGCGGGAATTCATCATGAAGGATGCCTATAGTTTCGACATCGACGAGACCGGCGCAAAGATCACCTATCAGAAAATGTACGATGCCTACACCCGCATCTTTACGCGATGCGGGCTCACTTTTCGGGCCGTAGAAGCCGACACGGGACTCATCGGCGGAGATATCTCGCATGAGTTCATGGTCCTGGCTGATACCGGCGAAGCCACGGTGGCATACAGCGACCAGGGATCTTACGCCGCCAATCTTGAACGGGCGGAGGTGCTTCCTTCGACTGAGGTCGATATGACCGCCCTTCGCCCCTTGACTCCGATCGCGACGCCGCAGCGCCGGACAGTGGAAGACGTCACAACCTTTTTGCAGATTCCCCCTCGTCAGCTCGTAAAGACGCTGCTGTACCGCGCAGGGACCGAAACCGTTGCCGTACTGATCCGAGGAGACCATGAAGCGAACGAAGTGAAATTGGCGCGGCTACTCAAAGTCACCGATGTTGTGTTGGCCGACGCAGAGACAGTCCAACATGTCACGGGGGCTCCGCCCGGATTTGCCGGACCAGTCGGCCTGCAGCAGGTACGAATTCTGGCGGATCACGCCATTAAGGGAATGAAAAACGTCGTCATCGGTGCCAACACATCCGACACCCACTATCAGAACGCCAATCTTGACCGCGATTTCACGGTCGAACAGTTCGCCGATCTTCGCAATGCGCAAGCCGGCGACCCTTCTCCGCGAGGACCAGGTATGCTCACGCTAGCGAAAGGGATCGAAGTCGGACAGGTATTCCTACTCGGCACCAAGTACAGCCACAAAATGAACGCCGCTGTTCTCGATGATCAGGGCAAGGAGCGCTTCGCTCTCATGGGTTGCTACGGCATTGGGATCGGTCGGACGGCCGCTGCGGCGATTGAGCAACATCACGATGAGAAGGGTATCATCTGGCCGTTTCCCATCGCGCCATTCCACGTACACCTGCTGACGGTCAGTCAATCAGCAAAGACGACCGAGGCCGCTGCGCGTCTCTATACCGATTTGATGGATGCCGACTTTGAAGTATTGTGGGATGACCGTGCCGATCGCGCCGGTGTCAAATTCAACGATGCCGATCTTATCGGCGCTCCCTTCCAAATCGTCATCGGCGACAAAGGGCTTGCGGACGGCATCGTAGAGTTCAAGATTCGGCGCTCTGGAATCAAATCCCGCATTGCACCCGACGATCTTGTCGCTCATCTCGGGAAACTGTCCACTGAGGCCGATCCATCCGCCGCGTGATCCACGGCAACTTCCGACTGAAAACCGCCTCATATTTTTAGCGAATCGGCCGACAGAAAATCGCTTTTCCTTGCCTTCCCGGGTCATTCCGTTAGACTGAAATCCGATTCGGATCTCGGTGACCTATTCATGGCCCGGCCCCTGTGATCCGTGTACAACCTGATTCATTCACGTTTCGATCTCAGGGGAATACGGTCGGATGCACACCAAACCGATGACTCAGAACGTCCAGGAACTGCAGCACAAGGTCGAGCATGCAGAGCACGTCAAGCGCATTACCACACAGATTCATGCGGCCAGCAATCTCGACCAAATACTCCTCGACCTCCATAAAGACATCTTAAGCCTGTTCGACGCAGAAGACCTGACGCTTTTCGCATTCGATCCCGAAAAAAAGCAAATTTTCTCCAAAGTTCCCCATATCGACGGCGTTGAAGAAGTCCGCATTCCTATTACCGAACAGAGCCTCGCCGGCTTCTGCGCCAAATACCTCCGCCCCGTCAATATCGTCGATGCCTACAACGTCGCCGAACTCCATGCCATTCATCCGTCTTTGCTCCACGACACATCCTACGATAAACGCACCGGCTTCAAGGCGAAGCAAGTCCTGACCTATCCGATCGTCGCCGACAATAAATACCTGATGGGAGTCCTCCAACTACTCAATAAGAAAAGCGGGAGTCGGTTTACCCGAAAGGACGAAGAAGCCGTCGACGAAATCGCCAAAGCGCTGGGTATCGCCTTTTTCAACCTCCGGAAGATATCCAAAAAGAATCCGACGAAATTCGATCTTTTGGTCAGTACCAATCGGATCACTCAGAATGAACTCGACCAGGTCATCGCCGACTCCCGAAAAGGGATGAACGATCTGGAAAGCCTGCTGATCGAAAAACACAAGGTTCCCAAACTTGATATCGGCAGATCGCTCGCCCAGTTCTATAAATGTCCCTATATCGAATACAGTGAACGCACCCTCGTCGATGTCGAACTGTTGAAGAACCTCAATGTCGACTACCTGAAAAAGAACCATTGGATGCCGCTCAAGCGGGATCGCATGGCGATCGAGATTCTGACCGACGATCCCGGTGACCTTGATCGCGTTCAAGACATCAAACGGACGTTCCCCGGCCTCAACATTCGGTTTGCCGTCAGTCTCCGCCGCGACATCGCGCAATTTCTGAACTCGGCTACCGGACAGAGCGACAACGGAGGGCGGAAGCTCGACGAAAATGTTTCCGACATTCTCGGCGAACTGGTCACCGAGGCACAGGCCGAGGCGATGGAGGATTCCGCCACCGCCGGAGGATTGGATGAAAACGACAGCGCGATCGTCCGTCTCGCCAACCAAATCATTGCCGACGCCTATCGCCAAAATGCGTCGGACATTCACATTGAGCCGTATGGAGAAAAACGCGAAACCCTGGTCCGTTTCCGGGTCGACGGTGACTGTTTCGAATACATGAAGATCCCGCAGAGCTATCGGCGGGCTATCGTCTCCCGACTCAAGATCATGGCCAGCTTGGACATCGCCGAGCGCCGCAAGCCTCAAGATGGGAAGATCAAATTCAAGCTCTCGGAGACGAAAGAGATCGAACTCCGCGTCGCGACCCTTCCCACATCCGGATATAACGAAGACGTGGTTATGCGTATCCTCGCGGCGAGTGAACCGCTGCCTCTCGACAAGATGGGATTCTCAGAACGGAACCTCAGAGCGCTCAAGGAGATTTCAGAAAAGCCCTACGGCATCATTCTCTGTGTCGGGCCGACGGGCTCCGGCAAGACGACCACCCTGCATTCCGTCCTCGGCAACATCAACACTCCGGATATCAAAATATGGACGGCCGAAGACCCGGTCGAAATTACGCAGTACGGCCTGCGTCAGGTTCAAGTCCAGCCCAAAATCGGCCTGACATTCGCCAATGCGATGCGCGCATTTCTCCGAGCCGACCCCGATGTCATCATGGTGGGAGAAATGCGGGATAAAGAAACGGCCGACACCGGCATTGAAGCATCGCTCACCGGCCATCTGGTATTGAGCACACTGCACACTAACAGCGCAGTCGAAACGGTCACTCGCCTGCTCGACATGGGTTGCGATCCGTTCAGTTTTGCGGATGCCATGCTGGGTGTGCTGGCGCAACGGTTGGCCCGCAGGATCTGCAAGGACTGTAAGGAACAATACATCGGAAGCAAAGAGGAATATGAGGAACTTCGACTGGGGTATGGGCAGGAGTATTGGGATAAGCTCAACATCAAACAGGACAATACATTCAGGTTGTCTCGTGGAAAGGGATGCGAAACGTGCAACCGATCCGGCTTCAAAGGCCGGGTCGCCTTGCACGAACTCCTCTTGGGTACGGATTCCATGAAACGAATGGTTCAACAAAAGGCGCGCACCGAAGAGATGCTGAAAACCGCCTTGGCAGAAGGGATGACGACGCTCGTCCAAGACGGCATTCAAAAAGTCTTGCAAGGCCACACGACATACAAAGAAGTCAAAGCCGTCGCCATCAAATAGTTCGTCGACTGACCCCGACACAAAACACCCAAACAAAACCTCAGACAGCCGGTCGATTCAGACCGGAGCGACTCCCGGTCCGTAATTAGAAATTTGCGGACGACCCAAGACTTCAACACTCTCATGACTGTGCTGACAGGCCGGTCCGACAAACCAGGAGCGCACAGGAAGAGGAGGTCCGTAGCAAAAGAAGACTTTCCAGGGATGGAAGGTTAGACGGCAAGAGGTCGGCCAGACCCGGACTGGTGGTTCATGAAAGTCTGGAGATGCTGATTATCATTGAGAGACAATCCCTCAAACTCTACCCCATAGGTTTGTTCTTTGCCCCATCGAACCGTAGCGGTTTCGATGAACATTGACGTTGCCTGATTGGGCAATCGCAAACTCATGGCGATTCGATCTCCTGGTGTGATCACCGCTTCCGTCATGACACGCACACCTTTTGCCGACACGTCATAGATGATTCCCAGACCTTGTTCAACCGACCCTTTCCTCAGCAAACCGACTCTGGTCAACGAACAGGGAAATGGAGCCGCTACACGCACCCGAGGATGCTTGCGTAATTGTGGGATACTCTGTCCACTGCCGGCCTTGACGCCTACATCATCCATCCTATTTTACTCTTTCGCTATATCTGAACCATTCATGTACTCAGCCAACTGCCTCAACGATGCTTGCGAGAGCGTTCTGAACGCAAGTCCATAGAATTGATGGTTCGTCCAGCAGACGGTGGCCACGGCCACCTCCACCGGAGCAGTGCCTTTAGTCAGTCGAAGTGT
Organism: Nitrospira sp.; assembly: GCA_024998685.1. Classification (GTDB taxonomy): domain Bacteria; phylum Nitrospirota; class Nitrospiria; order Nitrospirales; family Nitrospiraceae; genus Nitrospira_D. Next base: position 4,410 of record JACOEH010000012.1, on the reverse strand, counting down.
GAGGGCAACCTTGTCGCCCGGCTTGATGGCCGCGTCGGTGCTCACGCATGCACCGTACAGCGACAGGTCATAGACCACCCCGACATCAATGACCGGTTTCTGAAACCACCATCTGGGTTCTATCGAGGAGAGGGAACAGCTGAATGGCACGGAGGTACGCACTCTGTGGTATCGTCGGGCTTTGCTTCGTGCCGCTTCTGGTTGCTGAATCGCCTGCATAGAGATCCGCCTCGTGAGAACACTGTATCTCACGAGGCGGATTCTGCGAACTATTTTTACACTTTATGTACGGATTGCCGCTGCAACACGAGACGATGATGGTTCGACATGAGGCTTTCTCGCGTTGCGGAAGGAGTGGGTTTGGGAACGTTTCAGCTGACTCCTCGAAGGATGCCCCTCCCGGCGAGCACCTCCGCCCGTCGTAGGAATCGCGGGAGAAGGAACTTTGCTTCCAGGAGCCAGCGGGACTGCTTGCCCCAATAGACGCTCGATATCCCGCAGTTGATGCTGGTCTTCTCCCGTCACAAAGCTTGTGGCGCGACCGGTCGTCTTCATCCGAGCCGTGCGTCCGATACGATGCACATAGTCTTCCGGACAATTGGGAAGATCGAAATTGATCACATGGCCGATATTCGCAACATCGATTCCTCGGGCGGCAATATCCGTCGCCACCAGCACACGGAATGCTCCGCGTCTGAAACCTTCCAGTGCGGCGCGCCTCTGCGACAGACTCCGGTCTCCATGCAGCACAGCCACTCGATGGCCCGCACGACCCAGCAAGCGCCCCAACCGATCGGCACGATGCTTCGTCCTGGTGAAAACCAGCGCGGTCGCTTGATCAGCTCCCAAAAGTGATAACAAAAGATCAGGTTTATCCCCATGAGATGTGTAATGCACCGCCTGCGTAACACCTTCGGCCGTCGTGGCAGACGGCGCGACCATCACCCGCACCGGGTTGTTCACGTTGGCTTGGATCAGCCGCGCCAAGTCCGCCGGCAAGGTAGCCGAAAACAGCAGCGTCTGTCGTCGTTCCGGCAAGGCATCGAGTATTTGATTGATTTGCGGGGCAAAGCCCATGTCCAACATGCGATCCGCTTCATCCAACACCAACATCTTAATGGACGACAACAAGACGGTGCCGTTCCACATATGATCGAGGAGACGGCCCGGCGTCGCAACCAAGACGTCCGGTCGTTGTCGCAAACCTCGCACTTGGGCTTGCATGTCCGCGCCTCCCACAATAACGGTCGCGGAAATGCGCCGGCTCCGTCCGAGTTTTTCGATCGTCGCTAAGGTCTGCAATGCGAGCTCGCGCGTCGGCGCCAAGATCAACGCCTGAGGCTGCCCTTTTGGAAACACAGCAAGCCGCTCGATGATTGGAATGACGAAAGCGGCGGTCTTTCCTGTCCCGGTTTGAGCGCATCCGATGATATCTCGGCCCGCAAGCGCAGGCGGAATGGCTCGTTCTTGGATGGGAGTCGGTGAAGCGAATCCGACACCCGCCAAGTCGTGTAAAAGTGCTTCGGACAAGCCGAGAGCGTGAAAATTTCCGTGAACAGACGTATCCACTACATTATCCTTTCAGTATGATCGCATGATGACGGGATCAGAGAACCGATGGGAGAAACAACCGGGCTGGATGCTGCTCCGAACTGGACCTGGTCGCGATGCGATCGCGAGATCCGTATAGTTTCAGCATCTCCTCGCCGGACCAGCACGAGTGAAATGTAGTGTTACCTTACAGCATGGCTCTCCCGAGGTCAAGCTGTTCTTCAATGGATACGCGAGGATCATACTATCTGCACCCCAAATACCTTAAATTTAGTATCAGCCGATGAGGAGATTTGACTCCTTCACGAAACACATGTTAGAGTCCCTCATCATTTAAGTTGCGTCCTCTCTGCTCACTCCCCTTACTCACTCTGGTCTCTACGAGACAGCTTGAAATTTCACTGTCCTGACGCTCATTCGGTATGAATGGCGCCCGCTTTCATACAGATGAGAAAATTCGTTGTCGGTATCGAAGCAGACCGGGTTTCATCCGTCAGTATGCCCTGGCTAGGAGCTCATGCCCGACGAAAAGGAGTTCTCCATGAATCTCACATCAGTTTGGAAGAATCGCAGAACAGGAAAGAAGAAGTCCGCCCGTAAACCGAAGATCCGCTGGCAACTGCTGGGGCTGACTGATCCCAATTCGGTCGATAACACATCCTCCATGGAAGCTATCAGGCGAGAAGTCACGTCGTTGGGAGGTATAGCTTTGGACCGAATACTCGCTTGCGTGCCACGGCTCAGGAAAGCAAGTCGTTAGGCAAGAACCACGAGCCTGTCGAAGCTAGAAACAAGCGCCGCTGAGCCACTGGGCAGATACCGACGCGTAAACCGCGCCGTCTCTTAAACGCTGAATAGGAACGCTGAATAGGAACAGCAAACCTATGTCCCTCTTTCAGAATTTCGTCCAATGGTTCGTTCACAGTCCTCTAGCTGCGGCAACCTTGCTGTACATTACGGGAGTGGTTAGCGTCCTCGTCTATACCTATTTCGAACCACGAGATCAGTAATAATCTTGATCGATATGAGCGACCGCTTTGCACAACAAGAAGGGTGATGTGAGTAAACGCATCTTGTATGGCGGCGGTCTCTCGGACACCACTTCTGATTATCAGCTTCACGACCTATTCGGAACTTACGGTATCGTAACTCGCGCTTATGTCGTCCGACACAAATGCAGTGGAAAATCGGCTGGCTATGGATTTGTGGAAATGGGCTCGAGCGAGCAAGCCATGAGTGCGGTCGTCGCCCTGGAAGGCGCAGTGTTTGAAGGAAATTGCTTGCGACTCTACATTGCACCCCATGTCTGAATTCGCTCCTAAGTTGCGCCCAATCAGGCAAGAGGAGACTCACCAATGACTCGCTTCAACTTACATCCGCCGCTGACCTTTTTGGACGAATCATACCTGGTGATCAGTACGCAATGTTAAACAGACGGTGATTTCTCTTGCATCCTGCATACACTGTAATCGAGGAAAACAAGCCATGCGGCCTTCCAAGTCATCTCAAAACACCCCACAGCATGTACCTACCTAATCCGCCCAGGAGCATACATGTAGTCATGCCAGACACTATTTCTTTTTACTGCAAATCTCGACGGTCGCTTCAACTTCACCATCTCTTGGACTGACCATCAACAGCATCCCCTTGTGCTCCGGGACTCTCTTAAATAACGTGGCATAATTATCGTATTGGCGTTCCTCGATCGTGGTCTCGCCGCTTTTGCGATCGTATGAACTTTCGAGGGCAATTGCCTCCACAGCCTGCGTGCCATTCGCCCGCGCTTTGCTCGTGACGCGCCAGAAGCGATTCTCCGAATCGAGCCTCCTGCTCGAGGTATCCAGGGTGGCATTGGAACACAACTTCACACCCTTCGACACCTCCACATATTCACCTCTATCCACAAATTGAGTGAAGCCTGACAAGGAAAACCCAATAGCGATTGTAAGCACTAGTAGATACCCAGACATGTGATCCTCCTTCGTCGAGATACTGGAAAGCCATTTGTGCATGGCCGAGCAGATTGAGTGGAACTAAATACCGCACGTGCCTCAGATATTGGTCATTCGAAGCTCGCTCCATCGTTCACCCCCATCCGCAGCCTTTTCCTGACGTCTGTCCACTCGTGCGCAGAAGGACAGGCTCCCTTACGCCGTGAATCCGAGCCGAGCATGAATCACTAAGAGAATTTCCTTTTGCTTCTGCAAATCTTCCCCCATGGCCTGGTTATCAGTGTAACCGATTTCCATCCCGAGATTCGAAATTGTACCCTTCACCGCCCACAACAATACCTCGTGCTCCTGTGTTGCCAGCATCAGATGCATAGCCCCCTCCTTCTTGAGAAGTTCTTTAGAAATGTTACCGTGCCCACGACACTCGTCTACATACAATTTCTGTCGAGTGGCCAGCAGGCCGCGTTATGATGTCCTGTCTTGAGCCGGCCTCTTCCTAGCCACCTTCTCCTCGGTCATCATCACCGATCCGGAAACGGCATCGACATAGACCGCCATAATCGCTTCTTCAGCGGTCAGGATTTCGACATTCCACACAGTCTTGTTCCCCCTCTTCTCCAATTCTGCCTCAATGGCCTGCCCTGCGATGCTTCCCAAAGCCGTCTCCACCGCTCTCTCAATCGTAATTTTGGAGGAAGTTATCGCCATGGCGATAACTTCCACTTTATGGAGTTTCCCCTTATCAGCGCTCCAGACCATTTCACCTACAATCCCCGCTAAGCCGATCACCATCACTGAAATCAAGACTGTTCGCCATATCGTATAACCTGAATCCGGCGTGAAAATGATGACTCACAGTTTGAGTCTCTCGATCTGCTGGAGCGCATGCTTCCAAGCCGTCTCGCTC
>JACOEH010000011.1 GCA_024998685.1 Nitrospira sp. | reverse complement strand
CTAAACCGGACAGATCATGTGCGACAACAACCGGACAGATCATGTGCTAGCGACAGCGAAACGAGGGCGGCTGGATTATGATCGTCCACCAGGCCCCTCTTTAGAGGGCTATAAGGGGGAACGTGCTGACAAGTATGCTTGGCGCCATCATCGCGATGATACGTATCCAGTATTTCGCGATACCAACTTGAAGATTGGAACCAGTTTATGTCTCGCGCTAACAAGTTTGTGATCCGTACCTATCATCGGATTCCTGTTCGCTGCGTGGTGTACTATCTAGGCGGAGATTTTCTCGGAAAAGGAACGGTCATGAATCTGTGTCGAAACGGATTCCGTGTCCTGGGCGATCATCAAGTGGTTCCCGGGATGCAATTGGTCGTCCGGCTCACCCTCCCCGACAAAGATGAACCGGTCGAAATCCAGCGTGTCGTTGTGCGATGGGTGCGCGGCCTGTTGTTTGGTGCCAAGGTGGTAACGATGAGTCCGGAGGAGGAAGATCGAGTCGGAACGTTTCTGAGTTCTCGCCTACGGGCCTATTGTGCCTCTTCGTAGATGCTCACATCAGTCGTAGATTCTGGGGCAGCCGCTGCCTGCTCGCTTGACCCACGTTCAACCTCACGCTATAGTCCCGTCCATAGAGGCGGAACCGTCACGATCACTTGCTGGAGATCGCCGTCAATGTTGGAACCGGTTGAAAAAATCTGGATGGACGGGAAGTTCGTGGGGTGGGAGGAGGCCAACGTTCATGTTCTTACCCATTCGCTACACTATGGCCTCGCAGCGTTTGAAGGTCTTCGGTGTTACAAGGGCAAGTCAGGATCCGCCATCTTCCGGCTTTGGGAACATGTCGATCGACTGTTCGATTCGGCTCATATCGGCATGATGGCCATGCCATATGACAAAAAACAAATCGCCGACGCCATCATCGAAACCGTTCGCGTCAATCGTCTTGATGCCTGTTACATTCGCCCGTTGGTCTACATCGGGTATGGTGCGATGGGAGTCCATCCGGGAGACAATCCGATTCGGGTGGCCATCGCTGCCTGGAGATGGGGTCCTTATTTGGGAGACGATGCATTGGCCAACGGGATGCGCGCGTGCGTCTCGTCCTTTACAAGGCATCATGTGAATGTGTCCATGACCAGAGGGAAAATATCCGGGTATTATGTGAACTCCATCATGGCAAAACGGCAAGCAAAGGCCGATGGATATGACGAAGCAATTCTGCTCGATCCGGAAGGCTATGTTGCGGAGGGAACCGGGGAGAATGTATTCATCGTTCGCCGTGGCGTTCTCAAAACGACGCCGTTGACGTCGGTGCTCGAAGGGATTACGCGAAACTCCGTCATCCAATTGGCCCAAGAACGAAAAATCATTGTGGTGGAGGAACGATTTACCCGCGATGAAATGTACATCGCCGACGAAGTATTTGTGACAGGAACGGCTGCTGAATTGACCCCGGTCAGAGAAATCGACAACCGGCGCATTGGAAATGGTACGCCTGGACCGATTACACGCGCCCTCCAAGACGCCTTCTTTTCAATCGTGCGCGGAGAAGACCCCGCGCACGAATCCTGGCTGACTCGTATTTAGCCCGCATTGTTCCTGAGCGCTTCTACTGCAACCGCCGATACGTCGCTGCGACAAGCTCGGCCAGCACGATTACAAGATTTCTACCTCCTGCTCGACTCCTTAAGTCAATGCTCGCCGGTATGCATAGAACAAAACGTGATCCCAATTCCCTAACCCCACGGAGGGGAAGAAAGACCCCGCTGTCCCGTACGCCGTTACGCCGTCAGACTGACGGAACGGCTGGCGAAAAAAATACTATTCTTTCTTGACCGTGAGGCTTCGAGATGGGCGGCCTATTGTTTGCTGGAGCAAAGACCACCGTGATACTCTGGAGGCGTATCCGATCAGATACGGGCTCTGTATCAAAATTGATTCAGTTCAACTCAGTCCATCCGTGAGAAGCTCATTCCATTCTCGGCCACCCTCAGATAGATGACCGCGTCCTCATTAAGGATATTTATCCGGCTTCCTTGACTCTGATCCGTCGAGCTTATGCAGGCTCAGTATTTGCTCTAAACTATTCCCGCATCACCCAATGCACTGACGTTGAGCAGAGAGAGTCGATATGAGCCTTGAGACACTCTCCTTACAAGCACAACTCCTTAACGACTATGCCAAGAGATATCCCTCCGACGCCCTGCGGGCGGCCGTAACGAAGGGAGCTGCACTCGTAAATGAATATGGGGCTGCAGCGCAACCTCGACAGGCTCAGATTGAAAAGGAAATAGCCGATCACGTCACCATCGCAAAAGATATCGTGTCCTTACACGCTACGAAGTCCTCTATGGGCGTGAAAGAGAAGTTTGGAATCGCAGCCCTTATCATTATTGCTGGCCTCGTCGTTGGCTTCGTCGCATGGTATGCCTGGAGCCGTGGACCCCAAAATCTCACTTCCCTCGATAGCATTAGACCGATCCTAGTCCTGGCACTCATCATCAGCACAATTACCTTCGGCGGCGCCCTTATAATCGGATCGTTGTATTCCGAGGGAGAAACCCTGGAGGCTCGTTTCCGTCACGCCCGCGAGATTTTTTTGGTCTTCTCGGGCATCTTCGGCACCGTCATCGGCTTTTACTTCGGCGCCGGAGAATCCAAAGGCCTACTACAGGCTCTGAGCGTCAGCGCCGACCTCGTTGGGACAACACTGAAGGGCCAGGTCATCGGCGGGACACCGCCCTATAGGGTGACGTTGACCTACGGGGACCAAACATCCGGCCACACCCTCGAGTCCTCAGCCGATTTGCTGAAGCATGAGTTCGACAAGGCTAAAGACGATATTCAGACCCTCAAGGTGGAAGTCATTGACAGCAAAGATCAGAAATCTACGTGGAGTAAAGTTTTCACCCCGGAACAGTTGAAGACTGTCGGTTTTGCCAAATACCAGGGGACTTCCTCCGCAACTAACAAGGGAGAAGCGAATGACAAGAGGGCAGGATCGAAATCTCAGCCCGAACCCGGAGTCCAGACAGATAAGCCGACGGTCCCGCCCGCTGCCACAGTTCCGGTGGTGCCGAAAAAGCCGTAAGCACCGCACAGCGCGACGAAGGATGCCTGCATCGAAACGAATGGAAGGTGTCAGTGGTTGACCTGCAGGAGGCTCCAAATGCTAACACCGAGAAAGCCTGAAATGGGGTCGCATCTAGTTCTGTGCGTGTCAATAAGCGCAGGAAGGCGACGAAGGCGCGTGGCATGAGGATGAGGTGGAAAGAAGTTTGCATCCCCTTTGAATATTAGCCCCAGGTCCTCCGAGTTCCTGACTGAAATAAGACCGGTAGGGCACGCCTCTGCCGCAACTCAGTTGAGAATAGTTAGGGGATCTCTAACGATACGACTCTTGGAGAGCAAGGCCCGCCACAAGTGTGCTGGTAGTTCATAGAAGGAGCACACCATCCATGATGTCATATTTGAATACAGCAAACATAATTCCCGGAGGATGCGATGAGAACCAAAAAGATTTCGAAAATGATTCGGGATGCTGTAGCGGACGAAGAACACAGTGAGCGCCTTAGCAAGCTTATAGAGGAGATTAGTAGGCAACGAGGGGCAAAGCCGACCAAAGAAGGTGTTCAGGGGGTTGTGAACTTCGTGCGCGAATATGCTGAGCATGTTCCACTCTTTCTGGAGCAGGCATCGAGTGCCGCGCAACAGATGGGCCTTGCTGCAGAGATGGGGCAGATGCTTCAAGAACTAGAGAGGTATTGGTTCGAGGCAAACGATCTTTTGCCGGACCATCTGGGACTGTTGGGCATTACTGATGATGCCTATGCGACGCTGCTCCTCCTTCAGAATCTCTCCGACTACTGCCACTCCACTTTTGGCCGGCCTCTGCTGCAGCAGAACCTGACAGCTGCCAACCAAAGCATCCGAGGACTTATCGGAGATCCAGTCGTATCGATTATTGAGCAACGAGTCAGCATCACGATGGCCAACGCGATGATACAGCGTATTGTAGGTCAGATCACAAGCGGAGGGTTTTCGCTGCCAACGCGTCCCGACCCAATCTGGGGCAATGCGTCTATTGACGAAATCGTCAACACGCGGCTAGGTGCGATGGGCGTTGTGTGATGCCTACATCGCGCGCTCATGGTCTGTATCCAAACATGGAGTATGGATATGAATGATCAAAGCAAGCGGTTTCTGACGGTTCTGCGTCGTGGAAACAAGGACGAGCGTCTCGGCTTGCTGCAAGAGATGCCGCCATCGCCAATGCGGGATGCCGCTTCCCTCCTGCTTGGGAGCGAAAAGCAAGAAGCACAGGTGATGGCGCTCAACACGCTGGTTACTGCGTATGGGTTCGGACAAGCGGCAGAACTTGCGGGTGACTTAGCACGTGCGGCCTATGCCTTCGGTCGCGATGTCTTTGACCAGCAAGGACCTAAAGGATCACTTACGCTTTTCACCGTCAGTGCAATCGCCTCCTCCGGACTCCACGCATTCAATCTCATCGGCCGTTACTCGGAAAGCGTTGCATTCGCCGATGAGGTAATTCCCGATCTTGAATCACTCGCTGAGGACACCAATCTCCCGGACATCTACGCCCACAAAATCGAAGCTTTGATTGGTCTCCATCGTTTGGATGAGGCTTTCGGGCGTTTTGAGGAAGCGGAGAAGTGCCAAAAGCATTCAGTACACCTCCCGCGCTTGAAGAAGAAGCTTGAGGAGTTGATGCAACATGTGACAAAGCTTCCGTCAGATAAGAGGCAAGATGCACAATCGACGACACCAGAAGACATTCTTGCATTGTTGAAAGGTCTAGCGGACGGAGCTCGGACAGATTCTGATACACCAGATAACATTCATGCATTGATCCGCCTACTCCAAGAGAAAGGCGCATCAACCCAAACACCAGAGGACTTTCAAAGGTTGAGTGCTGCCCTCGATGAGATGCAAAAAGTCCTCACGAAATCGAGCAAGGAAATGAACGAGTGGCAGGCAAACACGATCCACAGACAGGTTGGCCACCTCCTCCAGGACGAGATAAAAGGTCGCGATCGGTCACTGCTTGCAAAGGCGTTAAAAGAGCTGAACCAGGTCGAGCCCTGGGCGAGAAAGAGCGGGCACGTAGACGTGCACAATGACACTCTTTGGGAGATGTACATTTGTCACTTCCGAATGGGGGCGTGGGCAGAGGCTGCCGATGCGCTACAGATGCTTCGCCGAAATGTTGAGAAGCGGCGAGCCGGAATCAAGGATCCGCTTGAAAGAGCTGGGGCGGGAGCGAAGTTCCCCTACCTCTATCCAGCATTGTGCCAAACGCTCCTCAAGGCGGGACGGATTAAGGAGTTGCTGGGGGCTATTGAGGGGGCCAAGGGCCGGGCTGTCGCCGACGTAATGGCGCAGCGTGCCCATCAAGTCATCGACGAGGCTGAGTTCGCCGAGCCGGCAACCCGTATGGGCGAACTGATGGTTCAAAACAAAGCCCACTATATAAGCTTCTTAGTGGATGACGATAACACTCTCGCCGTGCTGGTCGGCAAGGACGGATCGCTCCATGCCAGTAACCCGATTCCGCTGGGTAAGGACCGGATCCGGAGTGCCAGTGAGTACGTGGATCCCAGATCTTGGGGTATAAGAGAGTTCATTGGCGCGCCTCTTATCAAAGACATGGCCGAGGTCCTCGAACCGCTCGTGGCATGGTTAGACCCACACTTTAGAAGTGGATTAATTGAGAACGGCGACCATCTCTGCTACTCGCCGGACGAACACCTTCACCAATTTCCACTGGCCTACGTTAGGTTTAGAGGCGAACCTCTGGGGCGAAGAGTGTCCATCTCCCGTACACATGGAGCGCGAGCATTGGCGCTAATTCTTGGACGAAGGGTGTCACGCCCTCCGACGTTTTTAAGTGTGGAGGTGCCTGCACATCAGGACCTCGAGAATGAAGCGATGGTTCGGCGCCTACGCACCCCGAGCACCTGGCTGGCGTCACACTTGTCTGGTACGACATACCGAGATGAGAAAGCGACGGTGGAAGCGCTGTGTCGTGCGGACCTATCTGAACGAGTTGTGCACTTCGCAACACATGGCACGTTCCCGGCTGAGCGCGGCTTGTCGCCAGGTCGCCTGCCGCAAAACCCATTCACACACTCTGGCTTGGCGCTCGCCGGCGCAGACGGATTACCCGATAGAGGTCGCCTGGACCGGGGTGAGGAGCACGCGAAGCTCCTCACGCCGGAGCGGGTACTCGTCGCTCAGCGCGAGAGCTCCACAGTGAAGAAAGGTTTAGACTTCACTGGCAGCCATGTCACCCTTCAAGGATGCGTAACAGGTCTGGCACGTGAGGGCATTGGCGGCGATGCGCTTGGACTCGACTGGGCCTTTTCCCAACAAGGAGCATCGAGCCTGCTAGCATCCCACTGGAACGTGAGTGCCGAATTGTCGACGGAGTTTTTCCTCCGGTTCTACCGCTCATGGTTGGAGCGAGGAAACTCGCGCGCCACCGCGTGGCGGCAGACGATCCTTGGAATGATGGGCGAGCAGGGCGCGCTCTCCAAGCCGTATGCATGGGCAGCTTTCAGTCTCTCTGGCGATTGGCGTTGAGGTGCTGAATGACTCAAGACGTCTTAAACTTAGTTAGAGAGCTGGATGACTTGACGACCGTCAAGCTCCTCCGGCATGTCGGTCCAATGCTCTTCAAAATTCCCGAGATAGAGCGTCTTGTGGAGACCTTCCCGATATCAACTGGCCCACTGGCGGACCTTGCGAATCTCCCGGTGGCTGAGAAGCGGGAATCGCTTTCCAGCGAGCGCTCGATCTGGCTCGCTCGTGTACTCCTTGCCGCTCTGGCGTCTCAACAACGTTTCGCAGAGGTTCTCGCAGAAGCGTTGAATAGTCTGTGCCGTGATGAAATGGATGCAGAAGCCAGTGTTCCCAGGGGACTTGCTACCGATCTCGTGCGGCTGCTGGCTTCTGCCCGCGAGAAGGCGGAAGTGGAGCGAGGCCGAGTAATGTACAGCAGAATAGAGAGGCAAGGAGGCCCTCTCGAAACAGGGGGATCCGCGTCCGACATTCTCGTTGATCTGGCGATGGTCGCACTTGCTCCGGAAAGCACGCCGCTTCCTGCGACCGGCTCAAGCTCGACGAGCCAGGAACCGCCGGAGCGCGCGCAAGTAACAACAACACCAGGACTATCCGACAAGCCAATATTCTACTTTAAATTGGAAGGAGAGGGTGTTAGTGGAAATCAAGTACGCTGTGGATCGAATGCGGACCTGATTTTTAATTATGATGTGTCATCGCAGGACGTGCTTGTGGAATTTACAGGAAAGGGTTTGGAAGAGATACGACAGCGATCGGGGAGTCTCGACTTGACCATCATTCCCCATGGATTTTTGGTCCGTGATGGGGTGTGGACAAGGACTGCGCAGTTTGAGGAAGGGCGTCTGAAAGAGGCAGTACGTTTCGGTTTACGATCGGACGACGAGTCTAGAAGAAATTCCGGTGTCTTGGTGCTATTCCGCGTGAACGGAGCATTGATATATGAGTATTTTCTGCGGATTCAGTTAGTTGCCGCCATTTCTGTGTCTGCTACAGCAGAACTAAAGCCCATCGATATCAATTTGGATAACGTGCTGCAAGCGAAGGAGAACAGAGAGCAGCGGGATTATGTGCTCAACATCCAAGCCGTAAACGGACAGTACATCCTTCAAAGAGAAAAAAATAAAAAACATTTACCTGTTTTGATCTCCACCATTGAACCAGCTACGTTAGCTTCTCTCTTGCTCCAGAGCAATACATCCCTCAATAAGATCATTAATAAGTCTGTTTTATTTTCCAGAGACCACCATTCTTTCAATCCTGGGCAGAACTCCCATACCCAAGGGGAACTACAAAAGTTCATGCAGAGCATGGCCACTATAGGATCACAACTTTACACTGAACTCGCATCAGGGGATGAGAACGGTTTCGGAACCGTGCTACGGGAGATAAATGATCTTCCTCCAAATAGTCGTATTGCTATTCATACTGATCGGTGCTTCATTCCATGGGGAATCTTGTACCCGCATCAATTTAATGAAGACTGGCCTGATAAAAAGAAGCGTGACCTCACTCCTCAAAATTTCTGGGGTTATCGCTTCCTAATTGAGTGCCTGCTCATAGGTCTGGACTCGAACTCTGAAAGTCATCAGCCTCAGGCGATACAGAAAGAGGTATTTGTGAGCCTGAACATCAATCAATCGATCGACGATAAATTAAAAGATAATCTTTCATTGGCCATTCAATCCCATAAGACTTTTTTCGAGCATACAGTCACACCTCTGTTAGGTGAGATCCACAACACTCCGGAAGACATCAAGGCTTTATTGAATAATAAAGAGGCGCGTGCCAGTTTCATCTACTTTTACTGTCACGGGCAGAACAAGAATCCGTTTAAAGATGATCAGAGAGAAATAATCGAAATCGCCCCGAAGCAGACGATTGATCCTTTCTATATTTATAAAGAACAGAAATTCCAAGGCCACCCAATTATCTTCCTGAATTCATGCAGCGCTGGAGCCATTTCTCCGCTCTCGTTCCTTGGTTTTTCAAAAAGGTTCAAGCAAGCCGGTGCCGACGGAATGATCGTTCCTGATTTTGCCGTGCCTATAAAATTTGCTGCGGCCTTTGGGCAGGAAGTCATTCATCGGTATCTCGACGGACAGACTATTGGTTCAGCACTTCTTGAACTCAGAAGAATACTAGTCGATCACATGAACCCGCTCGGCCTATTATATTCACTGCAGTGTCCGATGGATGCGAGAGTCGAACGCGCTGAACCAGTGAGCGTAACGTGACGGACAAGCCTGTCATCGTTATCGTCAGCGACCTTCATGTCGGCGGTGGAGCTGCCGACCCAGGAGATGACCATGTCTATGACCATCAACAGTTTGTCATGTTGCTGGAAAAAATGGCCTCGGAGGAAGCCGGTCGGCAGGGAAAAGTCGAGTTGATCATCAATGGAGATTTCTTAGAATTCGGCCAGGTTCTCCCTCAAGCCTATGCGCTCGGAAGTGCATACTATTGGTGCTCCGAAAATGAATCCCTGCAGAAGCTTGAAGCCATAATCAGCGGCCATCCGGAAATTTTTAAAGCTTTAGAGAAGTTTCAAGAACCGGCTAACTTGGTTACTATCGCAGCGGGTAATCACGATGTCGATCTCTACTGGCCGGGTGTGCAGAATCGTATTCGATCAGTTGCCGGTCAAGTCTCTTTCGAGGTAGGCCATGAGACATATAGCCGATACAATGGTCGACTACTGATTGGACACGGTCACATGTACGACCCGGCCAATCGATTTAACCACTGGGACAAGCCGATTTTGCCGGAACCTTCAGGAGATGATCGCCTTGAAATGTGCCCAGGAACCTTGTTCATGACTAAGTTCGTGAATTGGTTAGAGAATTTATATCCGTTTGCGGATAACATTAAACCTGTCACCGCCCTAAGCCGTGTCCTTTGGAAGGAGTCGAAGCTCGGTTTACTGGCCGTAGCATGGGTTCTGTCCGAATTTATGGCACGGCACCCAAGTGCCGCACTCGGAACCTCCGAGGACACCTCGATTGACATTGCCGACATTATTCATCAGACATTCAATGTCGATGATTCATTCAGGATGAAGTTTGTCGCTCTCTACAATGAGGTGTACGACCAGAGCGCAACGGCCGAAGTGGTAGGACAAGCCATAAGCACAGATGAAGGCTTATGGGAGTTTTTGAAAGATATGATCGGCAAAATCCATCCCGAACGATGGCTGCCTGTATTCGACATGGGTCTACCTGAAACGCTAAGCATAGAAGGTGAAGATGCGGAAACACTCGCGATTATCCATTCCGGCATGAAGAACGAGAAGGAATTTCTCAGAGAAACAGCCAGAACCTTTTTTCTCGATGGCGCTGAAGTCGTAGTCTTTGGTCACACTCATCAGCCCGACAAGCTCGAAGAGAATGGCAAGCGATACTTCAATCCCGGTTCGTGGACTCGCTACCTTCAGATGGAGAAACTTAAGAACGTGACACTTAATGACCTTAAAGATGAAGAAGACTTCCCTTATGAGTTAAATTTTATTCGGATCGAGCAGTCAGCAGATAACACACTAGCTGCCGATCTTTATCCTTTCGATAAGCAGGATGGCAATCGGTTCAAAGCGTGATAGGTATGTCAGATAAATGGAACGGTCATCCTAATGCTTTTCCCCATACCTTGGTGGCTCACTCCTCCATCAAACACAAAATGCTAAGTCTCTGTAAGGCAGCGTTATATTTCACAATCTGCACCGGTTGATCTCATATTGAAACCCTCCAAGCTGAGCGGATTTCTCCGACTTGTGACGCATCCCCGCACCTTCGGCGATCCGACTCCGTTGCCGCTAGCCATGCAATTTGCTGATCGCTCCGCAATCATCCGAACGCCGTGACGATTGCGCCCGGCGAACGCCATTGGGAAATCTTCCAACGCTTATGTCGTGAGGCGAATGCGAAGGGCAACCTTGTCGCCGATGCGTACTTGGCTGCTCTCGCCTTCGAGACCGGTGCGGCCATCTTCTACCAAGAAGCCGCCCAATACTTTGTAAAAGCCTCCCAACGTCTCCCATATTTCGCGAAGATTGGTGAAGTCGGCGCCTCACCGCACGGGAGTTTCATCAGTTGTACTGAATCGCAAGCACAGATACTGGTTGCGCTGCAAAGTAATACGATTTTTTATCTGTGGTACCACGCCGTATCTGACTGCGACCACGTCAGCGATGCCATTGTTCAGGCCTTCCCTTGTCCTCGATCCGTCTTGCCTGATTAACGCCTGGAAGATCTCGGAAGGTGCCTTGAGGACAATCTACATGAGAGCAAGCCAAGGTTGTGGAAGTATCAACTCAGACCGTGACACAATAGCCTATGCGGCTTTCAACTGTCAGGGCTCCAAACCAATCATCGATGAAATCAACGGCGTGCTAGCCAGCACTACGGTTCCATGGACGAAGACTGGACTTCATCATCAACTACGACATCAAATATCGTATGGGGCAGGATGCAGGGGAAATAGACTGACAGCTGAGATAACAGAACAGGTGTTGCAATTCGTGGTGAACCTTGGGAACATGCTGGGAGTGATCCGAGGAGAGAGGGAGGCGACCGTGGAATATCAACGGTTCATCGCGCGCGATCCGAAAGTCTGTGGCGGAGAGCCGGTGATCAAAGGCACACGCGTGACCGTGCGGACGGTCTTGGCGAGCCTCGCGGAGGGTGCCAAGGTCGAGGAAATCCTTGAGGACTTTCCCACGCTCAAGGAAGAGGATGTCCGCGCTGTGATCGCCTTCGCCGCCGCATCCGCCGAAGAGGACCTGCCGGTCCAGAGCGTGCCGGACATCCGGTGAGGATCAAGAGCGCTTTATCATCAAGTCCTTCAGTGGGGGAAACCGCTCTACACCCACCGGGCAGACCTCAATACAAATCTTATCTCGATGGGGGCTGTGCCTCTGGATTCCATGTCTAATCTCTGACCTCTTTGACCAACAACATTCGCTCATTGCAGAAACGCTGATGCACGTGATCCGTTCGCTTACGGATGGAAAGTGAATATGGCGTGGGTTTGACCTGAAGAAGACCAGATCAATGGCCGGCTGCGGGCGTCTCCCCTGAAGGCTGAGCCGGAGGGGCAGCCGGAGGAGCCGTAGATTCACTCTTGGGCTGCATATCGATGACGGTCGAAGAGAAGTTTCGTTGTTTAGCTAAAATTGCCAGGGTGAGCGATGTCACCATGAATACGGCCGCCACCACGACCGTCAGCTTGCTCAAAAAATTCGCGGGACCACGGCTACCGAACACCGTCTGGCTGGATCCGCCGAAAGCAGCGCCGATCTCCGCCCCCTTCCCTGATTGGAGAAGAATCGCCCCGATCATCAGAAAACAGATAAAGACATGGACAATAACAATCAACGTATACAGCATGAAATTAGACTCCGATTGGGCGAGCAGCAGAAGCGACTTTTGCAATTGTAGCAAAGGACTCGACTTGGAGACAAGCGCCGCCGATGAGTGCGCCGTCAACCTGGTCAGAGGCAAGTAATGATTCTATATTCTGGGGCGTGACGCTTCCTCCATAGAGAATCCTCATACCATCGGCGATCGCGGAAGAGGCCACGGCGCCAAGGACTCGCCGAATAGTTCGGTGGGCGGCGACGGCTTGCTCGGTTGTTGCCGACTTGCCCGTGCCGATGGCCCATATCGGTTCATAGGCGACAGTGACTTCAGCCATGGCTTTGCCGGTCAGGCCGGACAAGCTGTCGTGCAGTTGTTGCGTGAGCACGTCGTCAGTCGAACCGTTGTCTCGCTGGATGAGCGATTCACCGATGCAAAGGATGGGACGGAGTCCGTGTTTGAGCGCCGCTCGAACCTTCTTCTGGATACCGTCACTCTGTTCGCCAAAGAGGGTTCGCCGTTCAGAATGCCCGATAATCACATAGCGACAACCGAGGTCTTTCAGCATCGGTGCAGAGACTTCTCCTGTATAGGCACCGTGATCTTCCCAGAACATGTCCTGCGCGCCAAGCTGAATAGGAGAAGTGGGGCCAAGGACCTGGCGGACCGACTCTAATGCAGTAAAAGGAGGAGCTATGACAAGTTCAATGCCCGTAGAGTTTCCAGGAAGGTGCTGATTCAGCTGACGAACGAAGGTCGCCGCTTCAGACGCCGTCTTGTTCATCTTCCAATTGCCGACGATGAGGAGTGTACGCACAGTGTTCCTGCTTTCCGGGCTCGGTTTCGCTGAGGAATTTTGATCAGTTTGAGCGGTCAGGCAGCGCCGCTAAGCCGGGAAGTATTTTGCCTTCCAGTAATTCAAGGGCGGCGCCGCCTCCGGTCGAGATAAACGATATGTTTTCAGATTCACCGGCCCGGTGAACGGCAAGTGACGTCTCACCGCCGCCGACAATCGTGAGCGCGTATGCATCGGCAATCGCATGGGCCATGGCCAAGGTGCCTCTGGCGTAGGCATCGATTTCAAACACACCCATTGGTCCATTCCACAGGATGGTCTTCGCATTTTGGACAGCTTCATTGAATAGTTTGACGGAGGCCGGTCCAATATCGAGGGCATACCATCCCTTGGGAATCTCCTGTACCGGAACAATTTTGGTTTCAGCGCCCACCTCTCGGCTGGTTGCGACGACACAATCGACGGGTAGGTAAAATTTGATCCCTCGTGAGAGGGCATGGTCTTCGATCCCTCGGGCAAAATCCAGCATATCCATTTCACAGAGAGAATTGCCGATCTCCATGCCTTTCGCCTTCAAGAACGTAAACGCCATGCCGCCGCCGATGATGACTTTATCGACTTTCTTTCCCAGATTTTCGATGACGCCGATTTTCCCCGAAACCTTGGCTCCCCCTAGGACGGCGGCAAACGGCCGCACGGGATTGGCGACGGCCCCTTCAAGGTACTCGATCTCTTTCTTGAGCAAAGCGCCTGCCGCCGCATCCTTTATGTAGTGTGTAATGCCGACGGTCGAAGCATGGGCTCGGTGGGCCGCCCCGAAGGCATCATTGATGAAGACATCACCCAGCGAGGCAAGAGCCTTGGCGAAGGCACCGTCATTTTTTTCCTCGCCGGCATGAAAACGAAGGTTTTCCAGCAAGAGGACATCTCCGTCCTTCATCTTCGCGACCAGTTTCTCGACGGCTGGGCCTATACAGTCCGGAGCGAAGACGACGTCTTTCCCGAGCAGTCGCCCCAGTCGTTTTGCAACAGGTGCCAGACTGTACTTGGGGTCGAAGGTTCCCTTGGGCCGACCGAGGTGAGAGCAGAGAATGACTTTCGCTCCTTCGTCGACGACCCGATTGATCGTGGGCAGGGTTGAGCGAATGCGGGTGTCATCGGTTATTTGAAGCGATTCATCGAGCGGAACGTTGAAATCGGCGCGGATGATGACCCGCTTACCACGAAGTTGCACATCGTCGATCGTCTTCTTGTGCAAATTCATGGGGCGTTCCTCCAGTGTTTGATGAATTGTGAAGATGGATTTGTCTGAAGTCTGCCCGATCATCTCCGGCGCGGTCAGTCAGTCAGTGGTGGATTTCCCAGCCAAAACCTTGACGAGGTCGCGGACTCGGCATGAATAGCCCCATTCATTGTCATACCAAGCTGTGACTTTGACGAGACGCTTATCCACGACGTTAGTCAGCGGGGCATCGACGGTGGCCGAATGATCGTCCCCTTTTTGATCGATCGAGACGATGGGGTCTTCGGAGTACTTCAGGATGCCCTTCAGGGGACCATCCGCGGCCTTCTTGAAGGCGGCGTTGACGGACGTCACGTCACAATCCTTCTCGGTTTCGACGGTGAGATCGACCAGCGAGACATTCGGCGTCGGCACCCGAATGGCGAGCCCATCCAACTTGCCCTTGAGTTCAGGAATGACGAGATGCAGCGCCTTGGCGGCGCCGGTGCTGGTGGGAATCATCGACATGCCGGCTGCGCGGGCACGTCGAAGGTCTTTGTGAGGAAGATCCAGCAATTGCTGATCGTTGGTGTAGGAATGGATGGTGGTCATGATTCCATGCTTGATGCCGAACGATTCCAATAAGACTTTGGCCACCGGCGCGAGGCAGTTTGTTGTGCAAGATGCATTGGACACAATATGATGTGATTTCGGGTCGAATTTATCATCGTTCACGCCTAATACAATGGTTACATCCGGATCTTTTGCCGGTGCGGAAATAATCACGTGCTTGGCGCCGGCAGACAAATGTTTGCCCGCCGCTTCCCGATCGGTAAATCGGCCCGTTGATTCGATTACGACATCAACGTTCAGCGCTTTCCAGGGCAGTTCCTTCGGATCTTTAATCGCGAGCACTTTGATGGGGTTTCCATCCACGAGGATCTGGTCTTCCTTCGCTTCAACATGTGCCGCAAGAGTCCCGTGCACCGAGTCGTACTTGAGCAGATAGGCGAGTGTCTTGGCATCCGTGAGATCGTTGATGGCAACGATGTGAAGATCTTTGTCACCCATGGAAGCGCGCAGCACGTTGCGTCCGATACGTCCGAATCCATTGATTCCAACACGAATGGCCATAGTGTATCCCCTACATGTAAATATATTGGTTTAATACACCCGGATGGTCTAGCACGAACGGCAATAGTATCGACGCCGTCTCCTGCTTGTCAAGGCACTGGGTTAGCGCACATTATTCATGAACGCTTCTGCTGTAATCGCGGATTCGCCGCTCGGTCGGTCGACATACTGTTTCAAGTATGCCTTCCTTCCTCGCGGCTCCGCGCGCCTGTCTCGCTTGGCGACTGCGCGATTTCGCGACGAACCGTCATGAATAATGTGCGCTAGCGTCCAAAATGAAGTCAGGAGGCTCATGTGAGCGAGACATTATCTGAACATGCAGCACAGGCGTTGGAGTGGCCCCGGTTATTGGAAATGCTCGCGCAGCATGCACAATCGGGCATGGGAGCCGCTCAATGCCGGTCGCTTTCCTTGTCGAGCGACCTCATAGAATCCCGCCTGCGTCAACAAGAGACGACCGAGATGGTGAGTTTGCTGGAGGAAGATAATCCGATGCCGACGCTCGCCTTTCCAGATATTCGCGAACGGCTGGCTCGATCCAGAAAGGGTGGAGTGCTTGACGCCGGTGAGTTACGAGACTGTGCGGTTGTATTGGCTCTTATGGCGGAAGTACAGCGATATGCTGAGTCTCATACAGCCGAGATCCAGGCCCTGGCTCGGGTCTTGGCTCCGCTTCAGGACACAAAAAGTTTGTGCGGAATCCAGAAGGCTATCGAACGCGCGATCCAATCCGACGGCTCCATGAAAGACATGGCGTCGCCGGAGCTGAGACGCCTGACTCACCAGGCTCAGGGACTGAAACAGGAGATGCGGCAGCATTTGGAGCAGATCCTCCATTCCAAACGCTATGAGGACATACTTCAAGAGTCGTATTTTGCCCAGCGCGAAGGACGCTATGTCGTGCCGGTGAAGACGGACATGCGGGGGAGAATCCCCGGGATCGTCCACGATGTGTCGGCCAGCGGGGCAACCGTTTTTGTGGAGCCGAGGGAGTTGGTTGAACTCAACAATTCCATCAAGGTGGCGGATCTGGAAGTGGAGCGTGAGGTGCAGCGCATCTTGCGCGAGTTGACCGCGCTGGTGGCCTCCAATGCGGAGAAGATTGAACAAGGGATCGAGGTGCTGTCCGAATGCGATGTGATTAGAGCAAGAGCTGAGATGAGTCGTCGGCTCAAGTGCAACCCTGTCGCATTGAATAACAATGGCCGCATCATGCTCAAGCAGGCGCGGCATCCGCTGTTGCTCATCGCGAAAGATCGAGTTGTGGCGAATGACATTCAGTTGGATGAAACAGTCCGCGTCCTCGTGATCTCCGGGCCGAATACGGGGGGGAAGACCGTCGCGCTCAAAATCGTCGGGTTGTTCGCCCTCATGGTGCGGGCCGGACTTCATCTCCCCTGTGCTCCTGAGTCCGAGATGGCGCTCTTTACTGATCTCTATGCCGACATCGGTGATGCACAGGACTTGAGCCGCGATCTGTCCAGCTTTTCCGCTCACATGATGTACATGATCCGACTCCTTTCCGAGAGCAGCTCCATGCCGAGATCTTCCTCAGCCCCATGTGCACTCGTGCTCCTCGATGAGCCGGTGACCGCAACTGATCCGCAAGAAGGGGCGGCACTGGCGGAGGCGCTTCTCTGCCGTCTCGCCGAATTGAACATGAAAGTCGTGGTAACCACGCATTACGGAGCGCTTAAGAAACTGGCGCAAACGACCGCCGGGTTTGTGAATGCCAGCGTGGAGCTTGATGTGGAGCGATTGGCTCCTACGTATCGACTGTTCATGGGTATTCCCGGCGGTTCATCGGCCTTGGAGATCGCCGGTCGTCTGGGCATGGATCACAGCATTTTGAATGATGCACGGAAGCGGTTACTGCACGAAGACCGGCGACTCGACGAGCTGATGGTGGATTTACAGAGGAGGCAACGTCAATTGGTTGAAGACAGTGAGAAGGCTCAGAGCGCTAGACAAGAAGCCGAACAAGCGGCTCGGGAAGCGCAAGGGCTTCGAGCGCAACTGCAAGAAGCTGAGCAGGAGGCCCGGCGGGGGTTCAAGAAAAAACTCAGCAAACAATTTCAACTGGCTCGGGCCGAGGTCCAGGCCACCGTCGACTCCTTGAAACGCGAACAGAAGCTGATCAAGGCCAAGGAGACGAAACAGCGGTTGAATGAGTTGGAGACGAAAGCCGGGCAGGAATTTGTGCCTGCCGGCCGGCCGATCCCACTTGAGCACCTTGGTATCGGCGATGCGGTAGAAATTGTCGGATTGGGCATAACAGGGAGTTTGTTGGAAACGCCACAGGGAAAGAAACGTGTCCGTGTGAAGGTCGGGGAGGGTGAAATCTTGGCTACAGTTTCGAACCTCGTCGGTCTCGCGCATGAAGCAAGTACAGAAATAACAGCACCGACTTCAGTGTCTGCAATTCTCCGACGAGTTTCGCCGAGCAATGGGTTAGGGCTCGATGAACAGACAGTGGTGGATGTACGAGGTCAGGCTGTAGATGAAGCACTCGATCACGTCGTCGCGGCGCTCGATCGGGCGGCTCTTCAAGACGCACCATACCTTCGTATCATCCATGGGCATGGAACAGGTCGTCTCAAATCGGCCTTGCGCGAATACTTGAAAGACTCACTCTATGTTGCAGAGTTCCGCCCCGGTGATCGAGCGGAGGGAGGGGATGGGGTGACGGTTGCGCGATTGCGGTGATTATTTTGGCGTGTCATATCATGTAGCAGAAGGGACTTTCTTCAAAACATCCGATACTCGCCTGTATCGTTTCTGATTCACCTAGTATCTAACCCGATACCGTAGCTGATTCACCCATCGATCCATTCCATACCCTCCGTCTTCTATTGATTGAGTGCTGTAACGGCATGCGCTTACAGTGGTTTTGGTGTATGACGGCCTCTGTATCTTTCTCTGGTATCGAGTTTGCTCAATCCTTGCGTGTCGCTGTTCTTGAGAAATTTATTGCACACGAATCACGTCTAGCCAGGAGGTCCATTATGCGCAGCTCGAAATGCATCGAAACGGAGAGCGTGAAGGTATCCGACGCGAAACGCCTCAGTGAATTGCAGTCCGAGAACGATTTGCTCAAACTTCTCTATACGGATCTGTTGGCGAAAACTGTGGTGATAAGGGGCTGTCTCGCAAGAGGTATGAGGGACTGCTGAGCGGTATCAGTCGCCTGTATATAGAAGCTCACGAACTGAGGAGTTGACGACAACCTACGCGATGCGCGGCATGTGGACATCATCGAATCGGCGCTGCCCCCGTCCCATCGGATGTGGAATTCGCATCGCCCGTGAAGGTTCTCCGTGGTGATCCGGCGTTTGCTGCGGCGCTCGACGCCCGGCAGCTCGAGACGTATCAGCCTATCCCGTCGCTTGCGTTGAATGAACTACCGAATGGCCGCATTGAGCGCCGCATCGCGGTCGGGCTGCTGCCCCGAGGAGGCGATGCGCAGCATGAGATCGTAGCCGTTGACCTCGTGCGTCGGCGGGTAATTCACTTCGAGCAGGCGATCAACGATCACGATGTCGTGATCTGGTACGGCGGACATTTTACGCACGATGTGAACCGCGAAGGCCCGGCGCAGCACGGCCACATCGTCGGACCGGATCTGAAGCCGGTGAACTGGTAGTGCGGTAGGGGCAACGAACTGTTTGTGGGTATTTGATCAGACCGGCAACACCCGACAGCGACGCTGGCCAGTGAATCGGCTGGCTGCAATCCGTCCTGCACGAGTATCAGAATGAGTTGTGGTATGGGCACCTTTCGCCCTAATGGTCGAGCCGAGAGAGGGGACGGAGTGACCGTGGCGAAATTAAGATGAAGCTCCGGGACTGTGTATTTCTTCGAAAAATTACACTGACCTTTCAGGCTATTATCCATCATGATGTGGCCTCCAGGACTTTCACTCGCCTGAATCCTTTTAGATTCACTGCAGTATCTGAATAGATACCGCACAGCTCCTCAATACGGCAGGTCACTAGTATCCTGCCACCTTTCACATCTCATCAAGTCTGAAAATCTCGCGACAATTGCAACGTGTTTCCTGCTTCGCCCATACAGTTCTACCCGGTATAAAGTTTGCTAATTCGCTACGTACGTATATACAGAGAGGGGTTCATCTGTACCATCGTACATAATAATTCTTGCGACAGATGATTGAGAAGTATACAAAGGCTGTCCGAGAGACCACGTAAGGCATCCAAATGCCGGAGAGCTACATAAAACGCATTGTCCAGACATAAAGGGGGAGTACTGATTTGGAAGAGAGTCCAAAGGCATTCAGCCATATCTGATGTGAAGGGGGAACCCATGAAGCGACCGCGTGTTTCTAAATTGATGGTAGGAGCGATGGCACTCGCGTGTGCAGGGATTACGTTGCCAGCTCAGGCGCAAGTCACGCCGTTTCAAATTTTAGGGCATATTGAGAGTTTCTGTTTGAATAATCAGATAGCCTCTGGCACTGGAGCTTGTCTCACAACCGCAGATAAGGAAGCACTTGTTCTGACCCCCGCTGATCCTCGTACTGTTGGTGCGACTACGGCAACTCCACTCATAGGTGCGAGAATCGTTGTCAGTGGTATCGCAGTCACGATTCCAGTTAATACGGTGGTTCAGATGCCAGCCGCCTACCTCACACCACAGCAAATCTTTGCACGTGCTCAAGGAGTCTCGAAAAAATACAACGAGTCCGGGTTGGCGTTGCAGGACAAGTTTCCTCCCCTTGCCGCATTCGAAGTGGCTATCGACGGCAATATCGTCAACAATACCTATATTGCTGGTCTCGTGCGTATTTCTCAGCAATCCCTTAACAATGGGGCTGGCTACATCCACGGTATTAACCTAAGCCCACCCCCGGATCACAGTGCTGGAAAGCTATGTATCGGACCGAACTCTCTTGCCATCACATGCCAACCCGGAGACGTGATGATTCGGTTAAACGATCCAGCGCTACCCTCATCAGATCCCTTTCCCGGGGATGGACGGTATGGGAGACCTAATCCGAATCCACCAAATACTGAAAAACCGAATCCAGCGCCCCCGCCTGCGCCAGCTATGATTGATGACCCAAATTCTCGTTTCCCAGATCCACGCTTTACCGTCGACCAGGGAAACCCGACGGTCCATGCACTAACCGGGTATCCCATGTGTGTCCCGCGATCAGCTGTCGATAGCGAATGTCCCTCCGTAAATCGGCCAGCTGGATTGACGACCTTTGTCATGCATACGGAACCCTTAATCCCACCTGCAAAATTTGCAAGCCAGCCGATTCAGAATTGCGCCGGCTGTGATCCCGACAAACAGGCCCCCTTCATCGTTGGCGATTATATAACCTATGCAGGAACCCTTGCTCAGGATGCGGATGGGCCTTTTGTGTCGGTGCACACTATGGTTGGGAATGTCGGCATTTATACCAAACCAGGTGGTAGGGCTTACGTCACCTTGGAAGAATCACTCGTCGGCACCAATGGCCCGGTTCTCGTGTGCGGTTCGATTGCTGAATGCCAAAACCGGCTTAAAGTCGAGGGGTTCTCTACCGATCCAAGCCGCAAAGTAAACGTCTATGCAATCGATGTAAATGCTTCAACCGGCGCACAAACAGCACGCCTGCTTCATGGCACAGAAAAAGTTCAGGCGGTGTTCGGAAGATTTCGGTATGTGCCACCTCTCACTGTGGCGGGACTTCATGATTTAAACGGAACCCTAACGGGTGTTACTCGCGAGTTGATGGTCCGAATCGATGACGGCACACCATTTCCCGACGGAAGTCCTCTGCCGAGTACGCCGGTCACGGCGCACGGCCTCGTGGCGGGAATCTATGTGGCGCCAGTGGGTGAATACATTTTCCCGGAACCCACCGGGGTACAGGGTGGCCCACAGCCCGCCTTGAACTTTCAGTGTCTGGCGTTCTTAGTGAATGGCTGGTCGCTGCCAGAGTTGCCTGCTATTCCGCGACTGGCCCCTTGGCCTGGATCCGAGCCGCCCGCATTCTCATGCATAAACTAGCTAGGTGTCGCCACCAATGTATTATGTTTCGGGAAAGAGGATCACAATGAGAATCCACAATGTTCTGGCCGCGAAACTCACTTCTCATGGCTTCGGCGTGCGAAGCCTACAGGAAGTCTGCGATCGTACGATTCCACAACTTAAGTTATCTCGTGCAATTGTCACTTCTGTCATTGCCGTCACTCTAGGATTTGTCTGGGGCTGCGCCTCGCCTCACCAAATCCCCGACCAATATGTTGTGAGGAAACCAGCGTGTGAGCGGGTCGTCAAAGCTGAGGTCGTGGCGTTAGAGCAAGTCTACTATTACAACAGATTCGGTTCATTTAATCCGGCCGGGATCATGTATGCCTTGAGGCGGGATGTCGTGTATAGCCCAGAAAAGGTGAAACAGCGGCTTGAGAGAGAAAAGCTGGCCTTGCAAATGGCATTACAAGGGAAGCCATCTAAAATGTATGAAGATGAATTGGAATTGATGAATGGTGGACTCGACGAAGAGGAATCTGATGGAATTTCTCTGCCGCCGTACAACGAGAGTCTCACCAAGAGTACCCTTGCTATCCAGAAGGAAAGTCCTGTCAGCGATGTTAACATCGGTCGCTATGGTGAAGTCCGATTACGTTCGGACAAGCGTCCTCGTCCATTGGTTCTTCGGGCGAATGAAGGTGACTGCCTAGACGTGACTTTTACGAATCTAATGGCACCTAGTGCAGGTGGTCAGGAAGTGATTAACGATCCGGAGCTCCGGTTGACTCATCCCGAGAAGGGCATACAAGCCGTCATAGATGGAGACGAGCCGAGTACTCGCCATGCCTCCATGCATGTGAACGGTCTGAGCCTTTTGAGTAACATTGATTCAAGGGGGATTGATGTTGGGATCGAGTCTCAGGGGGTTAATGTCGGAAAGAATGGCTGGAAGGGGAAAGATGGAAAATGTTCGTCTAATCCCGAGGAATTTGGATCTAATTTGTGTGCCCTCGCTGCCCCCGGTGAAACCCGCACCTATCGTTGGTACGCGAAAAAGGAAGGGGCGTACCTGTTTTATTCAATGGGGGCTCCTGCAGGAGGCGAAGGAGATGGCGGCCAGATTGGGCTGGGATTGTTCGGATCAATCGATGTGCAACCGAGAGGCGCCAAGTGGTATCGCTCACAAGTAGAGGAGAATGATCTGAAATTAGCAACGATCGATTCTACTCGAAATGGGCAGCCCATAATCGATTACGAGAAAGTGTTTCCAAAAAACCATCCTCGCAGTGGTGACCCGATTCTTAAGATGACGAAGACGCTACGCGTAGACAGCGAAAGGGTAGGGGAACCCAGAGTCGTGAAGACGCCGTCGGGGAAAGAAATACAGATATGTGATATTGGGGAACTGTCACTAGAAGTCGAGCAGCCACCAATGTGCCATAGCCCAGTAATATTGGAGACGATTTACTCCGATCTTAATGCCGTGATCGACATTAAAACTGAAAAAAACTGTGAGCGCATGGGGGAAGGGACGACCTGTGGCAAGCCTTACCGAGAGTTCACGACGATCTTCCATGATGAAATCACTGCGGTTCAGGCATTTAGCGATATCCGTGAAGAAAGCTCGCCATTGAGTTCGCTTCGAGATGGGATGGGGATCAATTATGGGGCCTCTGGGCTTGGAGCGATGGTGGTCGCAAATCGAAAGGGGCTCGGTCCTGCTCGGGACTGTAAGGAATGTAAACTCGAAGAGTTTTTCCTCACCTCGTGGGTCAATGGAGATCCGGCGATGGTCGTTGGGTATGAGAAAGATGCAGAAGGGAAACTGATTCCCGTATGTCAAAAGGATGAGACCACGAAGGAGCCCAAACCATGTAAAGATGGTGATGCCAATCATCAGAGGGCGCCGGTTACCATGCCGGACGGGACAGTCAAGAATCTCCCCCTCTATAAGAAACTTGCCAAATTTCCTGATGATCCATCGAATGTACACCACTCCTATCTCGGCGATCCGGTTCGATTCCGAAATATGCACGCCGGACCAAAGGAAACGCATGTGTTCCATTTACACGCCCATCAGTGGGTCGAGGATAAGCACGATCCATTTTCTCACTACCTTGATTCACAAACGATTTCACCTGGAGCCGTCTTTTCATACGAAGTCCATTACGGCGGATCCGGGAATCGGAACTTAGGCCCAGGTGACTCGATTTTCCACTGCCATCTCTATCCCCACTTTGCCCAGGGCATGTGGGAACTTTGGAGAACTCACGATGTGTTTGAAGATGGTGGAAAAACCCGGAGATTGCCTGACTATGAAATCACAGAGGGCACGCCGAATCCGGCTCTTGTTCCATTGCCCCGTACCCCATTACCTCCAATGCCAAGCGATCAGTTCAAGGGATATCCCTTCTACATCGCCGGTGAAGCTGGTCACCGGCCCCCTCAGCCGCCTCGAGACCTTGATGGCATACCTGACTCCACCAATACCTTACGCCGTCATATTATTCTCGGAGGAGAGACGGCCGACGGAGTAACCGCCGAAGAACCGGCAGATATCGTTGAGGATGTTAAGAAAAGCAAAGTAGATAAGGCCCACAAGCTGGAAATAGATCTTTATAGCGTTGGGAAAAAGGTGTCTGACAAGACGGCGCGTCGAGTATTCAAGGAGAATATGGATCCGGAACATTTCGTTCTTGCGCGCCAGCTGAAAACAGCGCGAATTAAAGTCCTGGATGAAGAAGGGATCGATCGGGAACAGCGGGCAATGCAATTCCACGCAGGCACGCTCGAACTCTCGGATCGGGAGAATCCGGAAGATCGAAAGGCTGTTCGTCCCAGCAGTCCAGATGTGAGACATACCGACTATAACTGGGAAGCCGCAGGGTATCCCACCTGCGATTCAGATGGAAAATGTGACAGAGATCAACCTGCTGAGCCGCGCATCCTGTTCCGTGTGAATGGCGGCGGGAACACGAAGATTAACGAGCGGGGCAAGGGCGAGCGTGGAGCACCCTTTTCAAATCCTTGCCCGAAGCAGTACGTCGATGAAGCAGGACATGTACACGACGTTATGACTCGAACATACCGTACGGTCTATATCCAGATGGACATGCAGGTGAATAAAGCAGGCTGGCATGATCCGCAGGCACGCTTTCCGGTCCTGGAAGAAGATGTCAGAGACACGTTGAATGGAACGCGCCCGACTGAGCCGCTCTTTTTCCGCGCGAACTCGGGAGAATGTGTGGTTTTCAAAGCGACCAATCTGATTCCCAGCAACCTCAATTTGGATGATTTTCAGGTTTATTCACCGACCGATACCATCGGTCAGCATATTCACCTCGTGAAGTTTGACGTAACTTCTTCGGATGGCTCAGGGAACGGCTGGAACTATGAGGATGGGACCTTGGCCGCTGACGAAGTGCGCGAGCGTATAGTGGCATACAATCGTCATCTCATTCAAACGTCGAATCCCAGCCACCCCCCAAAGTTACTCGAGCCCAAGACCCATCCTCTTTTCTTAAAGGAAGGAGCGATGGTTGATCCAACAGATCAACGAGGGATTTGTGAGGGCATGCCCATGGTTCGGAAGCCAGGTGAATCTAATGAGGTTTGGATCACGCGCTGGAATGACTGGGCGAAGGACGCTGCGGAAAAGCATCCCTGGTGCGGAGCCCAGACAACCGTTCAGCGGTGGTGGGCTGATCCGGTCCTCAATGGAAAGCCTGGCGCAAAAGGCATCAAGGATCGTACCCTGCGAACAGTCTTTACGCATGATCATTTTGGACCCAGCTCACATCAACACCATGGGTTCTATGCAGCTCTGGTCGTGGAACCAAGAAACTCCAAGTGGTTTACCCTCGATGGAAAAGAGATGGGTGGAACGGATGAGAAGAGGAATCCAACACAATTCAGAAAGGATGGGGGGCCGACCTCCTATGCTGCGAATATCATTGTCCGTGACAAAGGCACAGCCTGTCTGAATGCGAAGACGCTGGAATGTAGTCACCAGCTCGACAACAAGGACAGCATCGACAAGGAGAGGACGGGGCGGGAATTCAATCTCGCGTTCGCCGATTTTGCCATTGTCTATGACAAAGAGAACCATCCCATCAATCCACCGAGCCAAATTGAGGGAAATTTGCGGAATCCCGTCCTCCCAGGCCGGATCCCCGTGCCGGAAGGAATTTCCACAAAAGATCCTGGAACGCAGCTCATCAACTACCGCAATGAACCGATTCCATTACGGATTGGGAAAGAAATCAATGGCCAGTTTGAACAAAAGAAAGACCAGGAAGCAGAACAAGGAGATCTGGCTAATGCATTTAGCTCAATCGCCCATCAAGAGGGTGATAATGCCGATCAACAGATCGGTTCAGCAGCCGAGAGGCTGAAATGTGCCCAAGAACATTGCCCACTTTTCACCGAAGGGTCTGCGCGTGGTCGTCAGCCTGGCGATCCAGCGACTCCGCTCTTACGCGCCTACGACGGAGATCATGTCCAGATTCGTCTGATTCAGGGTGCGCAGGAAGAGCAGCATGTTTTCACGATGCACGGAGCCAGGTGGCTGGCACAGCCGGATTCGCCGAATACCGGATATGTGAATGCCCGGCAGATCGGCATCTCGGAGCACTTTGAGTTCAATGATCGCATGGTGGAGTTTCTTCCCTTGGACGGCAAGAAAACAGGCACCACTACTGATAAGACAGGGAAGGCCAATGGCCAGAAGGGAAGTGCGAAGGAAACTCCTGAGCAGGTTGTGAACCAACTACGAACAGCGGACCATTTATATTCGTCCGGCGCAACGGATAATCTGTGGGATGGTCAATGGGGAATCATGCGTGTCTATTCCCGCGAGGAGCAAGCACCAGGTCTAGCTCGGTTGCCAGGCAATACGGAAAGAAGCAATGATGTCTTGGCGTCTGCCTTTTTACAGAAAGAATGGGACGAAGATGGGGACAGTGAGCAGATCGAACCGCCGGTTTCTAGCATCGAACAAGGCCCTCCGTCAAAAGATGCTCTGGAGGCCTTCTGTTCCCGCAAGGATCGGAAAGACTTCTTGATAGAGTACAAAATTGAGGCTCATCTTGCCGAGAATCTGCTTCCAATGAAAAAGTTGATCTATAATGAGCAGTTTGGGATTGCTGACCCTAGTGCAATTCTCTTTGTCCATCAAAAGGATGTTTCGAAGTTGAAAGCAGGCTCCAAACTTCCGGAACCGCTCATCCTGCGAGCGAAGGCGGGAGACTGTATCAAAGTCACTCTCCACAACAATCTCCCGGCGAAAATGCCGGACAATGACCCGAACAGTCCATACTACAACAGTGATCCAACCAGGCCGCTGATCTGGAGCTATAACATGATGCCGCCGATCATCCCAGGTTTTAACTTTAACCAAGTTCGGTCATCGAGTCATGTGGGACTCCATCCACAGTTGGTCGACTATAACTTGCAGGATAGTGATGGGGCACGTGTCGGCAGGAACGATGATTCTACGGTGGGACCGGGTGAAACAAAAACCTATCTCTGGTATGCCGGCGATATTCGAGTGTCAAAAAAGAATCACCTCTATGGGGTTCCCTATGAGTTTGGCGCTGTACCGTTGCGTGACATGGGGGATGTGATTAAACACACGTCGCATGGGGCGATTGGAGCTTTGGTCATTGAGCCACGTTGTTCAACTTGGGATGACACGGCTTCTGAAAGCAAGTCAATGATCAATGTTGAATGGTGGGAACCAGAGCCCAAACTAGACAAGTATGGGCAACCGCACAAGAAGGCTCTCCGTTGTCCAGACAAGCCGGCAGAAACCACGAAGAAACTGAATCAATTTCGTGAGTTGGTCCTGCTGTATCAGGACGATTTGAGCCTCCAGCAACATGGTCAGCCGATTCCAAATCTCCGGAACGGCGATGACTCTGAAGACTCCGGCCAGAAGGCATTTAATTATCGGACGGAGCCGTTGTGGGCTCGCCTGGGGGCGAGTGCCGCCGACGAGCCGGACACGATGAGTGAATTCGATTGGTCTAATGTGCTGAGCTCGACCGTGTCGCACTTCCGATGTCAAGCCGACTGGGCAAGTGGAAAGTTCTGCGATCCTGCTACGCCGCTTTTCACTGCAAAAGCCGGCGATCACATCCGTTTCCGTGTCGTACATCCCGGTGGCCATCCACGGCAACATGGATTCACAATTTTCGGACATGACTGGAGCCCGAGTCCCTGGATCGACGATTCAAGACGAATGGGTTGGAATCGAGATGCGCCGGTTCGTCTAGGATCAACCAGTGGGATTGGTCCGAACCGCGCGGTCAATATTATGACCACCGCCGGGGGAGACTGCAAAGTGCCAGGAGACTATCTCTATCGCACGCAAGAAGGCTTCATGTTCGGTGGGGGGTTGTGGGGCATCCTGCGAGTAGAACCCAGGCTTCCTCTGAGATGGTACCACCGTTCTGATACCAAGAATATGTTTGAGGACGATGTGAATGAGAAGAACGAGTCGGATAAATGCAAAATCGAATATTCGCAAGGGACGACGACTCGACAACCATGAATAGAAAATCGCGATGTCTCTTCATCCAGACGGTTCTGTATCTGTGGTGTGCTGCGTTTCCAGTAGATGCTTCTTGGGCGTTAGGCCAACAAGGTGCTTCTGCAGGGACTGCCGGCGGCGCAACGTCGCCGGGCATAGGCTCTGATGCTATAAGTCAATCAGTACAACAGTTTGAGCAAGACGGGATACGGATTGAATTTGCTTTGCGTGCAGCTGAACAAAACCCAGGTGGGCAGGAGGCGCAGGTTGGGCAGACGATGCTGGCTGAGTTTGCTCTGCGTGACACCAGAACCGGGCGACCGCTTGCTCTCGGCAAACCTAAGGCCTGGATGAGCGCCAGATTGTCGGAGACAGTGTCAGCGGAGCGCACCTGTTCCGACAAAATTCGTAGCTTGTCGAGCGGCCAATTGGGGAGCCGTCCGGATGTGGATCTCAATGGCTATGCGATCGCCACGCTGAATCACGACAAGACCGTCACCTTCATCAATCCCCACATGGCGTTTACGCCTACCAAGCTCGAACATATTGTTCCTCTTCCGGGAGTGGGAACCGACTGGCTATTAAGCCGAAACGGACGAACGTTGTATGTGACGCTTTCGGACGAGGGCCGCATTGCCGTCATCGACACAACGACACACCGAATGATCCATACGATTTCGACTGGTGTGTCATCACGCCCGACTCGTTTGGCGCTTCAACCGGATGGACGAGCCGTCTGGGTAGGGCTAGACGGCCTGGCGCAGGTAGCGGCGATTGATCCAGAAACACATGGCATCGCCAAGACGATTTCTGTAGGAGCAGGCACGCATGCGTTCGCGTTTAGTTCCGACAGCTCCTACCTTGTAGTCACAAACAGCGAATCCAACACGGTCTCGATGATTGACCTCCGCACGGCTGCTGTTGCTGCCACGCGTCCTGTCGGAAAAACTCCGGTGACGGCGGCGTATGGGGCCGCAGCTAGGCGTTTTTATGTCGGGTCGTTAAACGGTACGACAATCGATGCTCTTGATCCAGCGACGCTCCGTACCGTCGCGACGATCCCAACGCAGCAAGGAGTGGTCGCGCTGCGATTCGAACCGACCGGTCGTTTTGCTATTTCCGTGAATCAGCTCGACAGCACCCTGTCGGTGATCGATACAGCCACGAATGCTGTCATTGGCTCAACCACGGTCGTCAAAGATCCTGATCAAATCACCTTTACGGAGCGGTACGCTTATGTGCGCGGGATCGAGTCCGAAAAGTTTTCATTGATCGATCTGGCGGATCTTCGGCGTGGCAAACCTGCTCCGGTCGAGATTCAAGCCGGACAACATGCGCCCAGCACGGCTCCTGATCAGCTCGGGATCGCCGATATGGTCGTGCCCGCGCCGGAAGGTAATACAGTGATGGTGGCGAACGCGCCGGACCGGACTCTGTATTTCTATCAAGAAGGAATGATGGCGCCGATGGGCACGTTCTCCAATTACAAGCGCATGCCGCGCGGCATCTTAATCTTGGATCGGAGTTTGAAGGAAGTCGCGCCAGGCGTATATCGGGCGCCGGTGACTTTTGCAAAAGCTGGACGGTATGACGTACCGCTCCTCATCGATCGGCCACGTACCATGCATTGTTTTCAGGCGACGGTGCGAGAGTCGGCGGATGGAATCTCTATGGCCGCTGCTCCGCGTCCTCCCATCATCCGAACCGATGTTGGAAACGCACCGGTGCAGGCACGCGTTCCTATCGCGATGATCTTCACGGTGCTCGATGCCATGACTCAACAGCCGATTGCGGGGTTGCGCGATGTCCAAGTCTTGGTCTTTGAACCTCCGGGAACCTGGCAACAGCGTCGTCATGCTCGCGAGGTGGAACCGGGTCGTTACACGGTGACGCAAGCCTTTCCACATGCCGGGGAATATCGGGTGATGGTGCAGACGTTATCTGGCCATCTCCGATATGCCCAAGGGACAGCTGTGGTCCAACAGGTGATTCCGGAAACGTCTCGTTCTGAGAAACAGATGCAACGAGCGGAAGGCCTACGACAGTGAAGAGGTCATGGCGCGCTGCTTACTGAGATTGGCTCTCGGTTGTTGGATGGTGAGTGCTGGAGCAGCTGCATTCGCCGAAACCACGGGACCGGTCATTCCCGATATCGAGGTCATCGATCAAAATGGCGACACCCATCGGCTGTATTCCGATCTGATCAAAGGGAAAACTGTCGCGATCACATTCTTCTATACCTCCTGTAAAACCAGTTGTCCAGCGATGACAGGTCTGTTCGGCGCAGTGCAGCAGAAGCTGCAGGCCGAGTCACATCGTTCGGCGAACCTCCTATCCATCAGCCTCGATCCTGTGACCGATCGACCGGCTCAGTTAAAAGCCGTCGCTCAGCGATTCGGCGCCGCGCCGGGCTGGTACTTTCTGACAGGCGCCTATCCGGACCTGGCTCGCGTCCTCTCTGCATTGAACGCGGCCGGGCCGCAACTCTTCGACCATCCTTCCATGATTCTCATCGGGAACGACGCCACAGGGCAGTGGACTCGGCACTACGGTCTCGCCTCTGTCCCGATGGTCATGGAACTTCTTGACTCGGTCACTGGTCCCATGGCAACTCGTTAGCGAGATGCCTACCGGATATTGGTCGATCTCTTTCACCAGGAGCTTATTTTTGCTCGTATCCATGTCTCTGATGCCGGTCGAGAGCCTTGCGTGGGATGACCCCCTCACACCGGAAGAACGCATGGGGCGACGTATCTATCATCAAGGAAGCCCCGAATCCGGTGAGGAGCTGCGTGTCACGCTGTCCGGAGTCGATGGCCAGCTCTCCGCCACTCTCTTCAGATGCGTCCAATGCCATGGTGCAGAAGGACAGGGGAGCGAGGAGGGCGGACTACGCGTGCCTCCTCTGACCCCGGCTTTTTTGCGAGGTCCACATGAGTCGCGTCAGACTGGGAAATCGCGAATGGCTTATACAGACCAGTCACTGGCTCGTGCGATCACCCAGGGAGTCGATGCTGCGGGTGAGCCTCTCCATTCCGGCATGCCCCGCTATCACCTCACTGATCGTCAGACAGCTGCACTGGTCGCCTATCTGAAGAAAATAGGCACCGATGACGACACAGATCCAGGCGTAACAGCCACGACAATCACGATTGGAGCAGTTCTTCCGCTCTCTGGACCGTTGGCGTCGATAGGGCAAGACGCACAATCAGTCCTTGAGGGGTATTTTCGCACTGTGAACGAGTGGGGCGGAATCTATGGGCGCAAGATCCAGCTGACTGTTGAGGACTCCGGGAAGGACCCATCGCAAGCGGCGGCGGCAACAGAGCGGCTGATCAAAACGGAGCACATCTTTGCGCTCGTCGGGAGTTTTGAATCAGGAGAAACATACAAAACGCATGGTCTGCTTGAACGTGAGCTGGTGCCCTTGATCGGTCCCTTAGCATTGTCTCCCCAGCCCTCTGATCCGCCCAACCCGTATGTCTTCTACACGTTGCCCGGTTTCGATATCCAATACAGGGTGCTTTTGGATTTCCTGACGTCTCAATTTCGTTCATCGATGGGTCAGATCCGTCCGCGAATCGTGATTGTGCAGCCGAGGAAGATGACGGTCCTCAATTCGGTCTTTACGCAAGCGAGGCGAAAAACGATAAACATTGTGATTGAGCATGAGTATGGGCGTGGGGCGATGGCCGGATCCGAACTGGCACAACGGCTGAAGCAAGAGCATGTCGATGCCGTCGTTTTCGTCGGCGATGGAGAGGACTTCCTGGCGCTTGCCCAAGAATTGGATCGCCAACACCTCTCACCCATGCTGTTGGCTCCTGCCGGGATGGTGGGACATAAGGCACTTGCCATTCCATCTCGATTGCAATCAAAAGTATTTCTTGCCGCTGCGATCGACCCACCAACGGAACAGGACCGTTATCAACTCCAGAAACTTGCCGGGCAGCATCCTCTTCACAACTTGGGTTTTGTGCGGATGGCTCAGGTCGCGGCTTTTATGCTACGCGAGGCGCTTATGCAGGTCGGCCGGCATGTGAATCGAAGTCTTCTTATCGAAAAGCTTGAGCAATTTCGCGAACAGGATACCGGCGCGGGTTTTGTGCTGACCTACGGACCACAAAAACGAATCGGGAGTTTCCGCGTCCGTCTTTTTAACGTCGCGCCCGACTCTTCCCATTTTATCCCATTTACCGATTGGATTGTCCCGCAAGATCTCTCGTAGCCAATAATAGGGTTTAGGTCATCATCGGCTATGCGGAACGTCACAGTAAAAATCTGCCGGTGGAACCAAGTTTGCCTAACCGGTGAGTGTTGGTCCCCAGATCACGGTTCTTAGCACTCATTACTTACCCAGGAGGTCGTTATGCGCAGGTCAAGATTCATTGAAGAGCAGATCGGAGAGCATTCGAGGTGATACGCCTGAAGGAGTTATAGTCTGAGAACGATTTACCCAAACTTCTTTACACGGATTTGATGAAGACTGCAGCGCTGAAGGATGGTTTTGCAAGGAGTGCCAGAGCTTGCTAGGCGATGAAGTGAGGAGGCGACGCTCGCCTGAGAGACTTATCGAAAGTATCGGTCCTAGGACCTCCAAGCGGTCCAGAGTGATCAGGGCCTCAACATGGTTGTTCAACAGCCGGCTGAGTAACGGAATCTCGGGACTCATCCTACTTCTAGAACTTTCTATGTGTAAGCCATTCCCTTGGCAGAGCGTTCCTTGACAGGGGAAAACCATTCTTGCTAGCTTGGCTCGATATCTCTAACATAACTATCTAATTGTCTCTCCCGACCAGGCTGTAGGTTCTGTGACTTTCCAAGAACTTGTTCTTGCCCTCCATCGATTCTGGG
Organism: Nitrospira sp.; assembly: GCA_024998685.1. Lineage (GTDB taxonomy): Bacteria > Nitrospirota > Nitrospiria > Nitrospirales > Nitrospiraceae > Nitrospira_D. The sequence goes on along the minus strand of JACOEH010000011.1, from coordinate 81,284 downwards.
CCGATCAAGGCTGCGTCATTCATCAACCCTATGATATGGAGATGGGCGCCGGCACGTTTCATCCGGCCACATTTCTGCGATCACTCGGACCAGAGCCGTGGCGGGCGGCCTATGTGCAGCCATGCCGCCGCCCGACGGATGGCCGCTATGGTGAAAACCCTAATCGTCTTCAGCACTATTACCAATACCAAGTGGTACTGAAGCCTTCTCCCGACAATATTCAAGAGCTCTATCTAGAGAGTCTGGCCCGGCTGGGGATCAATCCCAAGGAGCACGACATTCGCTTCATCCAAGACGATTGGGAGTCGCCGACGCTGGGTGCCTGGGGACTTGGGTGGGAAGTGAGACTGGATGGGATGGAGATCACCCAGTTTACGTATTTTCAGGAAATCGGCGGGATTGAATTGGCTCCGATCACCGGCGAAATCACGTACGGCACGGAGCGCATTGCCATGTACCTCCAAGGAGTGGACAACGTCTTTGATCTCGCATGGACCGACAGCGTTACGTATTGGGACATACATCACGAAACGGAGGTACAAGGATCGCGCTACAATTTCGAGGAAGCGGATGTCACGATGCTCATGCAAGCCTTCCAGGCGAATGAAGCAGAGTGCAAGCGATTGCTGGCACAGACCGACCGGCGTCTGACGCTGCCGGCGTATGACTACTGCATCAAATCCTCCCATGTGTTCAATCTCCTCGATGCCCGCGGAGCGATCAGTGTCGCCGAACGAACGGGTTACATCGCGCGGGTGCGGGCACTGGCCAGGCAGTGTGCCGAGCGCTATATCGACGAGCGAGCGGCGATGGGACATCCGCTGTTGAATCGCGAGAATAGAGCCGTGAAGTCGGGCAGACCTCGTTTGAAGGTCGGAGCGAGCCGAACGTAACAGGTTATGGCGACGCAAAAGAAAACTGGACGCCGGAGCGCCGTGTCGAAGAAAGACAAGGGAACCCCCTCGCCCACCGTGGCCGAGTTGCTGCTGGAAATCGGCGTGGAAGAACTTCCCTATCAGTTCATTGCTCCCGCGCTGGCGTCACTCAAGGAATCAGCCGAACGTCTCTTCAACGATCAGCGGCTCACCTTTCAGTCTGTCCGCACCATGGGAGCGCCGCGCCGACTCACGATAGTGGTTGATGGTCTGGCGGCGAGACAGGCTTCCATGGTGAAAGAAGCGATGGGGCCATCGAAGGCCGTCGCGTTCGATCAAACCGGTCAGCCGACCAGAGCCGCCATAGGATTTGCCGCAGGGCAGGGTGTCGCTGTTCAGGAACTCCAAGTACGTCAGACGCCCAAAGGAGAGTACCTTTTTGCCGTGAAACGTGAGGGAGGTCATCCAGCTGCCGCTGTGCTGGTCGATACATTGCCGCAACTGGTGTCAGGCCTCGCATTTCCTAAAGCGATGAAATGGAATGAAACCGGTGTGCGCTTTGCCCGTCCGATCCGATGGCTAGTGGCCCTCTATGGAGGCTCGGTGCTCCCGATCGAAGCGGCCGGCATTAAAGCATCGAATCAGACGAAAGGACACCGCGCCTTGGGCGGAGGGAAGTGGGTTGTTGTTCGAGATGCCGCCTCCTACATTAATAGGTTGGAGCGTCAGGGCGTCATTGTCGACCCGCAGCGCCGCCGCAACCTGATCGAGGAACAGATCGCTGTCATTTGCAATAAGACCGGATTTCAGTTGAACGAAGACGAAGCCTTGCTCGATCAGGCGGTGTACACTACTGAGTGGCCCTATTCCGTCCTTGGCAGCTTCAAGCCGGAGTATTTGGCGGTTCCTTCGGACATTCTCATTACGTCGATGAAAGAGCATCAGGGATTCTTCTCGGTCAAAGATAAAAAGTCTGACAGACTGGCACCGCATTTTATCGCGATCGCCAACAACGAAACCAAAGATATGTCGCTCATTCGAACCGGGAACGAGCGGGTGCTGGCGGCGCGGTTGGCCGACGCGAAGTTCTTTTTCGACGAAGACCGGAAGGTGCGCCTCGAAGAGCGGACGAAGAAGTTGGGTGGAGTCACGTTTCACAGGAAGCTCGGCACGATGGCGCAAAAACAGGAGCGAGTGAGGGAATTGGCCGGCTTCATTGTCGGGCTCTTGTATCCTGGGCAAGATGAACTTCGACAGGTGTGTGATCGAGCGGCGTCGTTGTCCAAGACCGATCTCGTGACTGGTATTGTGAGTGAGTTTCCGGAGTTGCAAGGCATCATGGGCGGCGAGTACGCACGCCATGATGGAGAATCTGTTGCGGTGGCTCAAGCCGTTCGAGAGCAGTATCTTCCTAAGGCGATCGAAGGAGAATTGCCCACAACGCCGGCGGGACAGATCCTTTCGCTGGCCGATCGGCTGGATTCCATCGCCGCATTTTTCCATGTCGGTATCGTGCCGACCGGATCGGAAGATCCTTTTGCGCTTCGACGACATGCGACGGCGATTGTTCGGATTATTCTTGAAGCGAATCTTCGAATGGATTTAGCGAAATACATTGCTCATTCAAAAAATCTCATATCCGATGACGGCTTCAAGGGGTTGCCGGATTCTGAGCAGCAAGGCGTACGTCGAATCACTGACTTTATCCTGGACCGTGTTCGGCATTACAGTCGAATGATTCACCGCGTGAGAGACGATATTGTCGATGCGGTACTCCAACCGGTTCACGACAAGCCGCTGGATCTCGTCGATCTTGTGCAGAAGATGAGAGCCCTCGAAGCCGTAACGAAGAAACCGGAATTCGATCCCTTGATCGTCGGTTTCAAGCGGGCACATCGGTTGGTGGAAAAGGAACAGTGGGAACGCCGATCGGTCGATGCGGCGATGTTTCAGCATCCGTCTGAGTCGGCACTTCACAAGGCGGTCTCCGACAAGCGAGGGAGGATGGGGTCGGCCTTGGAAATGGGCGACTATGACAAGGTGCTGGATTCCTTGGTAGGGCTCAAGGCTGTCATCGACGACTTTTTTGCGGCAGTGATGGTGAATGCGGAAGATCAGGCTATCCGAAGCAATAGGCTGTCGCTGCTCAAAGAGGTTGATGAGTTGTTTATGTCGTTCGCGGACCTTTCTCAGATCGTGGTACAAGGGCGGTAGGTCGGATCGGACGGAAGACGGACTGTCTCCAGCGAAGATTGGGAACAACAACGGAGATTGTCATGGATCAGCCGATGACGGACGAACGCCGTCGAGCGGACAAGATCCGGCGATTTTCTCTTGCGGTCTCGCTGATCCTGATGGTGCTCTGCAATGCCATTCTTCTCGGCGGGCTCGCGCTCAGCGGCATTAATCTGGACGACTTGGTCAAGACGCCCGATTTCTTCAATGCCAAGCAGGATGTGTGTCTTCGGCTCTCATGGCAGTCAGTGCCCGGAGCACATGAACCGGTTCGGCTCTGTTCGGAATGGCTCAATCTTTCCGATCCCAGTGGAAAGCCCCATTATCTCCAGCCCGACACGAAGCTTAAGAAAGGGCTTGACGGCCAGTACTACGTCGATCAAGGTATTCAGGCTGACTATCGGTTATTGACGCTGATGCTGTTTGTCACCGCGATTATTATCGGTGGCGTCAGGGCGAAGTGGTTCCTGGTCAACCGCTATCGGCTCCGTCTGGAATCAACCGACGGCCGTCGCGCGTCGCCTGCTCATTGATACGCACTCTTCCTGGAAGGAGACTCACGTGGCAAAGAAATACGTCTACTATTTCGGTGACGGCAAAGCCGAGGGCACGTCGAATATGAAGGAGCTGCTCGGCGGAAAGGGCGCGGGATTAGCCGAGATGACTAATTTGGGTATCTCGGTCCCGCCGGGGTTCACGATTTCCACCGAAGCCTGCGTCGAATATTATAAGATCGGCAAGCAATACCCGCACGGAATGTGGGATGCCACCTTGCAGGCGCTCAAACGGGTGGAACGCTCGATGGGGATGGGCTTCGGGAACCCTGAACGGCCCCTGTTGGTTTCAGTCCGATCCGGGGCTCGTGCCTCGATGCCGGGCATGATGGACACGGTGTTGAACGTGGGGCTTACGACCAAGACGGTCGAAGGCCTCGCGGCCAAGACTCGCAACGATCGTTTTGCCCAGGATAGTTACCGGCGATTTGTGTCGATGTTCGGCAGTATCGTGATGGGTGTGCCGCGCGAACATTTTGAAGCGATTCTCAAGCACAAGAAGACCGAAGTCGGCGTCGCGCATGAAACCCATTTGGATGCCAGGCACCTCCGTGAGTTAGTGGCGAGTTTCAAAGCCCTCATCAAAGAAGAAACGAAAAAAGACTTTCCGGATGAACCGCTGGAACAGCTGCGGCTGGCGATCAATGCCGTATTTTCCTCCTGGTTCGGCGCCCGCGCCATTACCTATCGCCGGTTGTACAGCATTCCCGATTCCTGGGGGACCGCGGTCAACGTGGTGGCGATGGTGTTCGGCAACATGGGAGAAACAAGCGGGACGGGCGTCGCGTTTACGCGAAGCCCCAGTTCCGGTGATCGAGCATTCTTCGGTGAATGTTTGATGAATGCGCAGGGCGAGGATGTCGTTGCCGGGATCAGAACGCCCCTGCCGGTGAGCGCGTTATCGAAAAACGTTCCGGAGGCCTACAAGGATCTCGAACATACCTATAAGAAGCTCGAGAAACACTACCGGGATATGCTTGACCTCGAATTCACGATCCAGGAGGGCAAGCTCTATATGTTGCAGACTCGTGTCGGGAAGCGGACGGGGATTGCGGCGGTCAAGATCGCGGTCGACATGGTGAAAGAAGGGTTGATCTCAAAGCAGGAAGCCGTGCAACGCATCGGGGCCGACCAACTGGCGCAGTATCTTTACCCGATTTTCGACATAAAGGAAGAGTCGAAATCCAACCCCCTCGGCAAAGGGCTGCCGGCCGGGCCCGGCGCAGCGGCAGGCAAGATCGCGTTAAACCCTGATCGTGCGGTTGAACTGAAGGCGGCCGGTAATCGCGTCGTGCTCGTCAGGCAGGAGACCAGCCCGGATGATATCCATGGGATGAACGCGGCGGCCGGCTTCTTAACGGCACGCGGTGGGATGACGTCTCATGCCGCCGTGGTGGCGCGGCAGATGGGCAAGGTTTGCGTGGCAGGGTGCGAAGCCGTCGAAGTGCTCGATAGCCAGACGGTGAAGATCGGAGCCAAGACTTTCAAAGAAGGAGATTATCTCTCGATCAATGGATCGACCGGCAATGTCTATGAGGGCGACATTCCGGTGGTCGAATCTGAAATCATTCAAGTCATTCAGGGGAAACTCGATCCCAAGGAGTCGGACAAGTATCAACGGTTCGCCACAATCCTGTCTTGGGCCGACAGTTTCCGGAGGCTTCGCGTTCGTGCCAACGCCGATGTGCCGGACCAGGCAAATATCGCCAGGGGCTTCGGCGCGGAAGGGATCGGTCTTTGTCGCACCGAACACATGTTCTTTGCCGAAGATCGCATTCCGATCATGCAAAAGATGATCTTGGCCCGAACGAAAGAGGAGCGTGAAAAATACCTGGATCAGTTATTGCCGTTGCAGAAACAGGACTTTGTCGGACTCTACCGAGAGATGAAGGGCTATCCTGTCACGATTCGCTTGCTTGACCCACCGCTCCATGAGTTTTTGCCCAAGCGGGAAGAACTGATGGTTGAAATCGCGCAGCTGGAATTGACGGGCAATGATGGAACCAAGCTGGAAGAAAAGCGACGGCTCCTCGCCCGAGTGGAAGAACTCCATGAGTTTAACCCGATGCTCGGTCTTCGTGGATGCCGGTTGGGCATTACGATGCCGGAGATTACGCGCATGCAGGCGAGGGCGATCATGGAGGCCGCCTGCGAATTGGCGAAAGAGGGCGCGAAGATCGTACCGGAAATCATGATTCCACTCGTGGGCATGGTCTCGGAGATGAAGTCCCAGAAAGATCTGATCCGTGAAGTGGCCCAGGAAACGATGAAACGCTGTGACATCAAACTGCCGTACCTGATCGGGACGATGATCGAATTGCCCCGCGCAGCCGTCACCGCCGAACATATCGCCAAGGAAGCCGAATTCTTTTCTTTCGGGACCAACGATTTGACGCAAACGACATATGGGTTTTCGCGCGATGATGCGGCCAAGGTCATCGATTATTATCGAACCGTCGGCATCATGGAGTCAGACCCGTTTGCCGTGTTGGACAGGGAAGGTGTCGGATCGCTGATGAAACAGGCTGTTGTCGGAGGCCGTCGGACGCGATCCGATATCAAGCTGGGCATATGCGGAGAGCATGGAGGCGATCCAAGCTCAGTAGAGTTCTGTCATGAACTGGGCCTGGATTATGTGAGTTGTTCTCCGTACCGAGTACCGATCGCCAGGCTGGCCGCCGCCCATGCGGCGCTGGCCGAGGCAGACGCCGGGAAGTCGAAGAAAGCCGTTACTTCGTCACGAGTGAAGTCGACGAGGGCCAAATCGAGTCGCCGTCGATCCCGCGTGGCCCGCAAGACACGGTGACCAATCGCATTCAGGACCTGCGCTACATGACTCTGGCCCTTCGCCTGGCGGCGAAGGGCAGGGGGACGGCCGGCCCGAATCCGATGGTCGGCGCGGTGGTCGTCAAGCGAGACAAGATCGTCGGGCAAGGTTTTCATCTCAGACCCGGTACTCCTCACGCAGAAATTCTCGCGCTACGGCGAGCCGGGAAGCGCGCTCAAGGCGCCACCTTGTACGTGACGCTTGAACCCTGTTGCCATCTCGAGAAGCGGACTCCCCCTTGTGTGCCTGAAATCCTTCGCTCCGGCGTCCGTCGTGTGGTCGTCGCGATGCAGGATCCGAATCCATCGGTAAAGGGAAAAGGTGCCGCAGCGCTTCGGAGGGCCGGGCTCTCGATCACGGTCGGAGCGGCCCGCTCTGAGGCGGAAGAGCTGAATATGGCCTATTGTCACTGGATGAAAACAGGTCGTCCCTATGTGACCCTCAAGACGGGCATGACGCTTGATGGAAAGCTGGCCACGGCGACAGGTGAGTCGCGATGGATTACCGGTGAACGATCCCGTCGAGAAGTCCATCAACTTCGCGGTGACGTGGATGCCGTGCTCATTGGACTCGGAACAGTTCTGGCTGATGATCCATCCCTGACAGCGAGGACAGGACCGCGACTTGAACAGTTGGCATCGAAGCAGCCTCTTCGCATTGTGGTCGATAGCCGACTGCGCACTCCGGTCAAGGCACAGATTCTGGCACAACAGGATAAGGCTAAAACGATTATCGCCACCACTGCTGCAGCGCCGGTTGCTCGACGATCGGTCCTACAAAGAAAAGGCATAGAGATTCTCACCGTGCCCGCCCTGCAGGGCCGTGTTTCGTTGCCCGCCCTGCTTATGCAGCTGGGCCGTCGCGGTATCATGTCGCTCCTCGTGGAGGGAGGGAGCGAGGTCAATGCGGCGATGCTGAAGGCCCGGTTGGTCGATCATATTCGCTTCTACGTGGCGCCGCTGCTTCTCGGCGGCCAAAATGCCAAGGGTGTGATCGGGGGAACAAGTCCGGCACGACTCGCAGGCGCGATCGAGGTACGGCATATGGTGACGAGGTCCATCGGCAATGATGTTGTGGTGGAAGGAGATCTATGATCGCCTGGATACGATTCATCAGCGTGGCGGTGGTTCTCGGCGGCGGATTGGAGTCCGGTCTCGCAGAGGTCCCGGCACCGGTCGTCGAGAATCTTGCCTCGCTCGTCGTCCGGTACCTAGAGGCCCATGACAGTGATGAAGCCGCTCAGTTGTTGCCGCGCATTCTCTCCGACAAGAGCGCGACCGTCGAAACCGTTTCTCGGATCGTAAAGGCCGGACGGACCTATCAGAACCAACCTGTTGGAAGTCTCCTCGATGAACAGATCGCGATCCGTGGACAGTCGTACCCGCTGTCACTGTTCATCCCACCGACGTACCAAGCTTCGAAGGCCTATGCGCTCGTCGTATGTCTGCATGGATTCGGTTTTACCGGGAAAGAATATTTGGAGCGGTGGCGAATACGGTTGGGCGAAGACTATTTATTGGTTTGTCCCTCCTATCCCTCCGGTGCATGGTTTACAAGGCGCGCCGAGGAGCTGGTGCTGGAGACGATTCAACAAACCAGACACCGATATCATGTGGATCCCGACCGCGTGTTTCTCACGGGCATGTCGAACGGCGGGATCGGCACGTGGCTGATCGGGATGCATCATGCGCCGTTGTTTGCCGGCCTCGCGCCCATGGCGAGCGGACTGGATGCTGTGCTGATGCCGTTTTTAGCGAATCTTCGCAACACGCCCCTCTATATCATTCATGGAGCGAAAGATCAGGTGATGCCGGTGGATCTCAGTCGCTCGCTCGTCCGAGAGCTGGACGCCTTGGGCTATCCATACGTGTATCGCGAGCATCAACGTGAGCACCCCATGGCCGGCGGACACTATTTCCCCAGAGAGGAGTTACCGGATCTTGTTGCCTGGTTCAATCGTCAGCGTCGTGACCCCTTGCCGACAAGCCTGACCGTCGTGCGTGACGGCAGCCATTTTCAATCGTTCAACTGGGTCCGCCTGGATGCGACCGATCCGATCGCGGCATTCTCAGAAGATTTGGTCGATAAACGCGACGAACGAATCAAGCGTCGGGAGTATGCCAGGCTTGACGCGTCGATTGTCGGAACCAATCGGATTGAAGTGAAAACCGAACACGTTCAGCGGTATAGCGTATTCCTGAACGAGCAGTTGATCGATGTTTCCAAACCACTTACGGTGGTGACGAACGGTGGTCTCTCGTTCGAAGGAACCGTGACCCCATCGGTCGAAACCTTGTTGAGACAAGCCAGACGACGACAAGACCCTGAGCGACTCTTCTCCGTTCATCTCACGATTGCCGTCGCGAAGCCTGCTTCATGATCGCATGGCGGCTCCATCCTGTGATGCCCATGCTTGTCGCGTGGATTGGTATGGGGGCACTGTTGTCTGCCGGGTATGGCCGGTCCGAAGCCTGCACGTTGCCTTCCGATCATGCCGGACTCACATTTCCCGTCGAACGAGTAAATCCTGTCTGGACATGCCGATTGCAAGCCCTCATCCAGGATCACACGACAGAGAGCAAGCTCGGGCCGATCCGAACGACCCTATCGGAATCGATGTATCGGCATCTGCTGGATCATCCTCCGTTTACGGCGACGTTGATCCGGCGTCTGAAGCTCGGTCGGTACCAGTCGGAAGCGCGAGGTCCCGATCGTTTCTGGGCCGATGACGGTGAGGGAACGAACGGCATCGTTGAGCTTGTGTACGAGGATTCCGCGTCACGTATTTATTTTCTTGAGGGCACTCATGAAAGTCGGCTGCTTCCCCACGTGTCGGGAAAAGCGGTCGTCTTTCTCAGGATGAATGTGATAGGAGATCCGAACAGGAATGAAGCAATGGACAGCACATTAGTGGCGTACACCAAGCTGGATAACCGTTTTCTGTCAGGGTTGGTTTCCCTCCTGCATCCGCTTGTTGCCGGGATCGTCACAAGCCGGTTGCAGAAAGGGGTTGAGACGGTCGATCGATTGGGGATGGCGATGAAGCGGGATCCTCAACGGGTGTTGTCTGAAGCGGAGAAGCCGCCGTCTTTGCCGGAACCTCATGTGGCGTTTCTGAAACGGGTGCTGGGCGGCCGGCCGGGCACCGACAAAGCCCGTACGAACGATCGATCGATTCCATGACGACCTCCCGCAGTTTCGTGCTGATCTGCACGGTCGGCACCTTTTGCTTCATCAGCTACAACATGGTGCGGATGCCCGCACTTTCATTATTCGCCGAATCGCTCGGCGCGAGCCCGGAACGCATCGGGTTGATCGTGTCCGTTTCAACCCTCACGGGCGTCTTGCTGAAACTGCCTTCCGGTGCCCTCTCGGATATCTATGGAAGGCGGTTCTTGCTACAGATCGGCGTGGTGGCGTTCGGGCTGCCCCCGTTTCTCTATCCCTTCATTACGAACTTGGATGCGCTGACGGCGCTGCGGTTTCTGCACGGCTTCGCGACCGCCATCTTCGCCCCGAGCGCTCTGGCCACCGTGGCGGAGCTCTATCGCGAACGGCGTGGCGCGGCGCTCGGGACCTACACGGCCTGCACGCAGTCCGGTTCTCTCTTGGGACCCTTTCTCGGAGGGTACCTCATTCATGCGGCAGGGTTTCCCACGGCGTTCGTCACAGCCGGCGCGTTCGGCTGCATCGGCATGGTGTTGTTCTATAGCCTTCATCTCGACGTCTCGGTGCCGCAGAGGAAGGAACAGGGGACGGCAATTGTACTGTCCGAAATGTGGAAGGGGTTTGCCGCCGTCGCCAAGAATAAGAAGGTGCTGATTACCAGCGTGACCGATGCCGCGAAGATGATCGCGAACGGAGCCTTGATGGCGTTTCTCCCTCTGTATGGCGTTTCGGTAGGCCTGAATCCAGGAGAGATTGGGATACTGTTTACCGTGCAGGCATTCACATCATTTTTTTCCAAGCCGATTATGGGACGGATATCGGATCGAGTGGGTCGTCAGCCGCTGATTATCCTTGGTCTATTCATATGTGCCGCAACCTTTGTCTGTATCCCGCATGTGTCGATGTTTCCTATCTTGCTCTTGCTGTCTGCCGGGTTCGGGTTCGGCGAGGCGGTCGTCTCCTCTTCTTCTTCCGCTCTGGTTGCCGACAGTTCCGAGTTCAAGACGCTGGGCGCCGGTATGGGGATGCAGGGGACGATCATGGATATCGGGCACGCCAGCGGACCATTATTGGCCGGCCTGCTGATCGCGCGCATGAGTTATGGAGGCGCCTTCATGGTCATTGCCGGTGTGCAGGTCGCCGCAGCCGTCGTTTTCTGGCTGACCATGAAGAATAAATAATGAAAAGCCGCTATACTACGCGGAGCGACATTGAATCATCATCAATCGCCGTCTGAGATTTGAAGTCCGAGAAGTAAAATATGTTTACCGGTATTATCGAAGAAATGGGCGCGATTACCGTCCTGAAAAAAACGCTTTCCGGAACCAGGCTCACGATTCTGGCATCGGCGGTGATGGGAGATCTCAAGATCGGTGATAGTGTAAGTGTGGATGGAATTTGTCTCACGGTCGTATCGAGAAGCGAGCGCGACTTTTCCGTGGAGGTTTCTCCAGAAACACTCTCGGTGACGACACTCGGCAACTTCGCCGTGGGACTGCCGGTCAATCTAGAAAGGGCCATGAGGCTCAACGAACGCATCGGCGGGCATCTGGTGGCCGGGCATGTGGATGGGGTCGGTGTCATTCGCAGCCGGCATCAGGACAGCAATGCCATCGTGTTCACCATCAGCGCGCCTCCGGAGATTCTGCGCTATTGCGTCGCAAAGGGTTCAATTGCCGTCGATGGGATCAGCTTGACGATCAATGACGTGAGCGAAAAGGGCTTTTCCGTCGCCATCATTCCGCACACGGCAAAAGCGACGACAATCGGCCTCAAGCAGGTGAACGATCCCGTCAACCTTGAATCGGACCTCATCGGCAAATACGTCGAACGGCTGCTCCAGGAGCGTGGCCAGCTTCCTAAACCTCCCATCAGCATCGATAAAGACTACCTGCAGAAACGTGGGCTGATCTGATTTGGAGCGATCAGCTTCGGCTATCGGCTTCAGCCTAGCTGGTGAGGTGCTGCTTAGCCCACAGCTGAGTTAAAATCTCTCCGGTTCCTGCATAATCAACCCTGCCACAAAATGGAATCAATTCTCAGGAGTTCCGGCTAGGTGAGAGTTGACGGAGTTTCTAGATCGGACGAGAATATGCCGCGGTCGGTCATGCGTTTGCGTTCAAGTATTTAGAGAGTCAGAAGCAATGATGATCTATCCCTATGTCTTCATCGCGGGCTGGCAGGTGCAGTCCGTTGGATAACGTGTGAACCCATTCGCGGAAAGGGTGCTATGCCGATCCGCATAAGAACCTGTGATAAATAACCGATAGGTCGTAGCTCATTGAAATGACAATGGCAATGTCGGTATTTTCGGAAAATTCACTGACGTGTTATACGGACGGAAATGGCGAATCCGGCTCTTATGCGGATCAGCCTAAACATAGTAGGTGCCCAAACCCACTCCACATGCCACTTCAAACGCTAAAAGGAGGCACAACATGGCTCCCGAGTTTCCTCCGACACTCGTAATAGCGACTCTGCGATTTGACAACAAGCGCCTGCGTGCCAAGCTCGAGTACGTTGAGAGCCCTACCTCGAAATCGTTGTCCGTACGATGGTCTGTGGACACGCTGCCAGAAGGCTATCTGTCTGTAGGAGGCGGCGTGGCATTTGTTCGCGATAATCCTGCGAGCATCATTATGCCGATAAGCGAAGATGCGACTGCCGTCGAATTGGGTGATGGTCGCTACCTCTGGAAGGAGGGTCTCCAAGACGGTCGACCCAGGGAGATGTTCGTTCTGGTCCTTCCAAACGGCTACACGATTGAAGATCCATGGCCGTTTCTAACTGGTACGAAGCCGTTCCAGGACCGGATTGCTGTTTACTGGATGTTGAATTTCTACGGCGGAGAACACGTCGAAGTTGAATGGACTCTCAAGCCACTAATAATTGACCTAGATGCTGAGGTTATCTCACTTAACCGACGTTTCGTATCCCGCCGAAGCCAAACTGGGGCCTTCTTTCGAGTTGAAGATGTGGAGCAACACAGTCATGGCACGCTCGACCGTGAGCCGCCGGCCCGTTCAGAGTGGGCTTTTATAGCGATGCCGATGAATCAAGACGATGACTCACTGGTCGATGTTCTTGAAGCAATAAAATCTGCCGCAGCTCGCTGCGGAATTGTAGCTGAGCGAATTGATGAGCAACAGTCGAATGACCGCATTTCGGATCGAATGCTGGATTCGATCCGACGTGCCAAATACATAATTGCTGACCTGACTCTAGCTAGGCCAAATGTATTCTTTGAGGCTGGCTATGGTCACGGGCTAGGGAAGACTCCCATCTATGTTGCAAGACAAGGAACGAGGATTGAGTTCGATGTCCATGACTATCCAGTGCTCTTCTATCGAAACCTCAAGGAGTTGCGCGACAAGCTTGCGGAACGCCTACAAGCGATAGGCAAGGCTAAGCCTGTCTGACGCAAGGCAGCCGTCCTCGGTGGTTGCCTCAGCTCGAACGTTGCGTCAGAATATTGGAGTTGGATCCCAAGATGATATTGGGGGCGAAGATGAATTCGAGGTCGGATCTTGTATTGTGCATAGCCGCAAGAAAGCATGTTTGATCTAGCCACTCAATGCTCCAGCAAGGGCCACGTTCGCAAACCACTCTTCTCTTCATTGCGCGGAACACCATGGCGATTAGCTGTGGAGATTGGCCACTAATGCACGGAGTGATGAATTTAGTGACGTCTTTATCGGAGGCTCTGGCCAAGAGAGCCAAGTCTGCTATGAGGGCTACAAGGTGGGGTCAGCGGACTCTTGTTGTAGGGACGGTTGACAGCTTGCGATTGCGGCCTAAATCTTTGCGGTTTCCCAGGCTACTCTTCATCCTATGGATTGGAAGAACCGCATAACCATCGATCCAGAGAAGCGTGGCGGCAAGCTCTGTATCCGTGGCCTCCGCATGACCGTGTATGATGTGCTGGAGTACCTTGCCTCCGGAATGAGCGAAGAAGACATTCTCACAGACTTCCCCGACCTCACACGCGAAGACATCTGCGCCTGTCTTGCCTTTGCGGCTGACCGGGAGCGGAAACTTGTGTCAATTCCCCCGTCGTGAAGCTCCTCTCGATCAGCGAAGCTGAATAGGTTCCAGGAACAATTGATTACGTGATGGCCTGGGCGCCGGCATGAGCCGGTATTCAAGTTATAGCGAATATGCTATAGTGTGTCGTGATTTGGACCATCACCTTCTACAGCCAACGAGTAGAAGAAGAGATTTTCGCTCTACCGGCCGGTATTCTCGCTCGTTTTCTCCGGTATGCCGAGAGGATGGAGATTTATGGTCCAGATCTTGGTATGCCCCACACTCGGGCCATGGGTGGCGGGATTTTCGAACTCCGAATCAAGGCTGCAGAAGGAATTGCGCGGGTGTTGTATTGCACCGTAGTAGGCCGCCGAATTGTTTTTCTTCACCAGTTCGTGAAGAAGACGGAGAAGACGCCATCCAGGGAACTCGACCTTGCGCGGCGGCGAATGAAGGAGGTGAAACATGACTAACACGCTTAAACAGTTCAAGTCACGTGCGCTTGCTCGCCCGGATGTGAAGAAGGTCTACGATGATCTGGCCGAGGAGTTCGCGTTTCTCGATGAGGTGCTGAAGGCAAGGGTGGGATCTGGCCTTACACAGGCGGAAGTTGCGGCTCGCATTGGCACGACCCAGTCTGCCATTGCGCGTCTGGAGTCAGCTGAACCGAAACATTCTCCCTCGATCGCCACGCTTCAAAAGTATGCGAAGGCTCTTGGCTACAAAGTAGAGATTCGTCTGATCAAGAACTCCCTCCGGCGTACGAAAGGCTCGACCGCAGCTACTGCAAAGACGGCAATGCGCCGTTCAGCCTAGTCTCCGGTTCATTTTCTCCGACGTACTGCTCGGGGCTGAGCGGCCACCGTTAGGCTTCTCAGGGGCCGGGTATCTGGAATTGGGGGTGAGAGTGTTCTTGTGATCGCAGTGGCCCAATGATGTGGGCCGTTCTCTCGAAATTGCGCTCTGAATCACATATTTCCCCTTCATCCTAGGGATTGGAAGAACCGCATAACCATCGATCCAGAGAAGCGTGGCGGCAAACCCTGCATCCGTGGCCTCCGCATGGCTGTCTATGATGTGTTGGAGTACCTTGCCTCCGGAATGAGCGAAGAAGACATTCTCACAGACTTCCCCGACCTCACACGCGAAGACATCTGCGCCTGTCTTGCCTTTGCGGCTGATCGGGAGCGGAAACTTGTGTCAATTTCCCCGTCGTGAAGCTGCTCTTCGATCAGAATCTCTCCCATCGCTCGTTCAAGCTCTGTAGCAGGAATATCCCGGCTGTTGGCATGCCCGCGAAGGACAGCATTGAACCAAGTCACAAGACAGCTGCTATCCCGGTCCGCATGAGAACCCGTAAAGCGTGGTCATATGATCGAGCCTATGGAAACAACGACAGAACCGGCATATGATGCGCGAACGTTCGTCGCGTATTTGTGCATTGAAACTGCCGGTTGCCGCGTTTATGCGGATCGGCCTAAACATGATTAGGCTCGATAAAAACAGGAGGGAGTAATGAAAGCTGAGTTTACAGCAATTATTGAACCGGCACCTGAAGGTGGATATTGGGCTATTTGTCCAGAGGTGCCCGGTACGAATGGACAAGGTGAAACCGTAGAGGAAGCAAAAAATAACTTGCGAGAAGCTATTGAGTTAATTCTGGAAGATCGCAGACAGGACATTCTTCGTGGGTTGCCCGAAGACGCAATACAAGAAAAGGTATTGGTTGGATGAAGCGACAGCGAGCTGCCACAGCATCTGGGCCTTCGTTGGTCATGCACCTGCTCGAAAGCGGCTCCGACATTCGCACGATTCAGGAGTTGTTGGGGCATCGCGTCGTCAATACGACGATCCTCTACACCCATGTGTTGCATCGAGGGTCGGTGGGTGTTCGTAGTCCGCTGGGGACTCGAAGCAAATAATCTTGCTATTGCTGGTTTTGTGCCGATGATCGGTAGGTGAAGTAGAGGATGATTCCGACCAGGATTGACACGAGAATCCCAAATCCCATCTGTGCCCCGAAGCTCACCGGGCCCACGTAGATCTTGTACAGTTGCAACAGAACAACCGGCAGGCCCACCGCCAGGGCGAGCGCAACGAGGTGCTGTCTCAGATAAATGGGCTCGCCTGGTTTTCTCGTCCACTTCATACTGAAACCGGAAGGAGTTCTCCTATTTCACCATGAACACTTTGGAATCTTCTCCGGAAGCCGTGGTGACGGTGACCATAACGAGGCCCTTACGGCCATCGGCTGGGACGGTCGTTAAGATGGTCGATTCGTCTTTCATCGTGAAGGTAGATGCGTGGCCCGGCCCGAATGACACGCCTCGTAAACAGTCGGGCGAGCCGAACTCGGCCCCTTTGATCGTGACCTGTGCGCCTGGCTCACCCTCATCCGGTACCAATTCTTCGATCTGCGGCGCGATCCCGAAACACGCAGGAGTGTTCGCGGTAGTTTCAGCTGTTTGAGGCTTCGGTTCGATCTTGGGTTGGGTGATCTCGGGTTGGACGGTTTTGGGTTTGGCGATCTTTGGTTTGACAGCCTTGGGCTTGACGGTTTTTGGTTTGACGGTTTTGGAGTGTGGTTTGGCCTTTGGTTCCTGATCCGCTGCAGACGTGAGTCCTGGACCGATTATTTGTAAGAGCAGGGTCATGATACCGATTGAAATTGCCGCAGCGAAAATCGTTGGTTTCTCCATATGTCGTCTCCTTCGCTCGGTTAGGCCCATATCGAGTGTAATTTCTCTGTACGCTACTCTTCGATCGTCGAGATATCTCCCGGGTCTTGCCCAAGTTCTTTCGCTTTGAGGACGCGGCGCATGATCTTCCCTGACCGAGTCTTGGGGAGAGAAGGGACAATATCGATTTCAGCCGGGACGCCGATCTTGCCCAATTCTTTCAGGACCTGCTCCTTGATCGATTTGATCAACGCCGGACTTTCCTGCTCTCCCTGTTTCAAGATGATGAAGGCTTTAATGGATTCACCGACTGTCTTATGCGGCTTGCCGATTACGGCAGCTTCCGAGACGGCTGGGTGACTGACCAATGCGCTTTCCACCTCGGCGGTGCCGAGCCGATTGCCGGCGACTTTGATTACGTCATCCGCTCGGCCCATGAACCAAAAGTAGCCGTCTGCGTCTTTATGACAGACGTCGCCGGCCGTATAGCAATTGGGGATGGTGGACCAGTAGGCCTTATAACGATCAGGATCCTTGTAAATGGTGCGCATCATGGCCGGCCAGGGTTTTTTAATGACGGCAAAGCCGCCGGCGTTCGGGGGGAGGCTCTTTCCCTCGCGATCGACGACATCGGCTTCAATGCCGAGAAATGGGCGGGTGGCCGAGCCGGGTTTCAGCGGCACGGTGGGAAGCGGGGAGATCAAGATCGATCCTGTTTCTGTCTGCCACCAGGTGTCCATGATGGGTTTATCTTCGCCGGTCACCCGATGAAACCATTCCCAGGCTTCCGGGTTAATCGGCTCTCCGACACTCCCGAGGACTCGGAGCGTCGAGAGATCGAATTTCTTCGGCCAGTCTTCGCCGTAGCGCATGAGCAGTCGGATCGCGGTCGGGGTCGTATAGAAAATCGAGACCCCATACCGCTCGATGAGATCCCACCAGCGTCCAGGATTCGGGTAATCCGGTTTCCCTTCTGCGGTTAGAATCGTTGCGCCGTTGAGAAGCGGACCGTAAACGATATAGCTGTGGCCTGTAACCCACCCCGGATCAGCCACGCAGAAATACACGTCATCATCTTTCAGGTCGAACACATACTTCATCGTCGTATAGGTCCCGACCATGTATCCTCCGTGAACATGGACAACGCCCTTCGGTCGACCGGTCGTGCCGGACGTATAGAGAATATAGAGCGGTGCTTCGGCATCCAGCTGTTCTGCTTCGCAAACCGTCCGCTCATGCTCGATCCACTCCTTCCAGTCAATCTCCTTTGGAAGGGAAAGGGGCGGACCGTCACTCTGACGGCGTACGACTACCACATGATCGATCGTCGGGCAGGTCTTGATCGCCTCGTCCACGACCGATTTCAATTGGATAGCCTTGCCGCGGTCGAACCCGACATCGGCGGTGATCACCACTTTGGATTCTGCATCGTTGATGCGGTTGGCGAGGGCAGGGGCGCTGAAACCTGAATAGACGACGCTATGGACTACGCCGATCCTGGCGCACGCCAGCATAGCGATGACTTGTTCGGGTATCTTCGGCAAATAGATGGTGACACGATCGCCTTGCTGCAGGCCAAGCTTTTTGAGGGCATTGGCGCAGCGGTTCACCTGTCGGTACAGTTCGGCATAGGTGAAGATTCGTTCTTGATCGTTTTCGCCGACCCAGATCAGCGCCACTTTGTTCCTGCGCCAGGTCTTGATGTGGCGGTCCAGGCAGTTGTAGGCGATGTTGCATCGTGCGCCGACAAACCATTTCGCCCATGGGTAATCCCACTCCAGGACCTTATCCCAAGGAGAGAACCACTCCAACTCTTTGGCCTCAGCGCTCCAAAATGCTTCAGGGTCTGCGATGGATTGTTTGTACTCGGTCTCGTAGTCTTTGATGTAGGAAGCGGCTATCGTCTTCGCGGTCGGCTGGTATGTCCGACTTTCCTTCAACAGGGTCTCAATCTTTTCGCTCATGGCGACAACCCTCTCCTTCTTCGGCGCAGTCCTCTGCGGATGCGCAATTATGGAGAAAGTCGAGGGCGCCTGCAACCATAACCGTTGCATCGAAGCTATCCCGGCATGGTGCTGTGGGCCCCTCTTGAGTCCGTTTCTTGACACCTGTCTAGGCCGGAGATAGGCTGCCCCCATGAACCGCGCAAGGCATTTTCGGAAAAGCCTGTTGCGGATGTCCTTATGCCTGCTTCTTCTATTAGGCGCTCAAGTGCTCGGCATTTTCTCGGTTATCCCCTTGTCGACCGCTGAGGCTCAATTGGGAAAGCCGGAAGGCCTGTACTACAAGTCCTGGGCGATCATTATTGGGATCGAAAACTACATCTTGGCTCCTTCCATCCCGGGAGCGATCAGCGATGCCAAGAAGGTGGCCGAGGCGTTTCGGCGGTTGGGGTTCGACGAGGTGGTCGAGTTCTACGACAAGGACGCAAGCTCGCGACGTCTGCATCAGCTTTTGAACGACATGTTGCCGAGAAAAGTGGGACGCATGGACCGGCTAGTCATCTTCTATGTGGGCCATGCCGGATCCATGCAGGATGCCGAGGGCCAAGATCGCGGATATCTTGTGCCGTTTGACGCACAGGTCAACAACGCAACGAAATCGATCACGGTTGAGCATTTAAAAGAATTTACAAGACGGTCGGCTTCCAAACATACGCTCCTGATTCTGGATGCGCCGGTATTCGGATGGGAGACCACTGTGTCACCAGAGCTTTCATTGGAAGGGCGGCTGGCCCCCGAATCGGATACGGATCGGCGTGCGGTCCAAGTCATTAGCGCGGCAAGCAAAGGAGAGGTCACTGTTCGGTCCGAGAAGGGCAGTCGTTTTGTTGAGGCGGTGCTGGCCGGACTTACCGGTTCAGCAGATCTGGACGGAAACGGCTGGCTCATGGCTTCCGAGTTGGGGACCTATCTCATGCGACAGGTCGAAGCGGCTTCCAATGGTACGCAACATCCATTGAGTCTACGGATCGACGGCGATGGAGACACGGCCTTGATCGAAGGACGGAAGTCCGCCTTTACACTGGGTGCCGTTCCTCAGACTCCTTCTGAACGCCGACAGGAGGCGAAGGCTCAATACGAACGCGCTTTTGCGCTGCTCCAGGAAGGGAAATCGGTGGAAGAAGCGTTGGAGCGATTGGATCGCGCCATCGGTTACGATTCCAGCTACGGCGATGCATACGTTCTAAAGAGTTACATTCGACTGGAAGTTGTGCCGAATCTCGACGAGGCTTTGGCGGCCGGCCTTCTCGCTGTGAAATATGCGCCGGAGAATTCCGATTCATTCTATATATTGGGATTGATTCACGAAAAACGCGGCAAGTTTGTGGAAGCTGAGGCCGCTCTCCGACAAGCCTTACTTGTGAACAATACCAATCCGGATGTCTATTTCGCATTAGGGACCCTGTATGCCGATCATCTCCATGATCAACCGAAGGCGGTGGAGGCGTTTCGCCGATATTTGGAACTAGGCGGCACACATGCGCGGGCTCGAGCAGCCGTCAGCCAAGCCGATCGCACCCCCATGCCTTAATCGCTCTCGCCGCCTTTCAGGTATCCAAGACCGATCTTGACCGCTCGGCGGGTGATTTCCGCCCAACGTGATTGAGGGTAGGCCGCGAGTACCGCTGCGGCCTTGAGATCTTGGATGTCAAGGTTCTGAATTCTAATGATGCCGTCGTCAATCCGGATGTCTGCCACAGATCCCCCCTTCCATGATGAAGAGACTGCTCGAAGCGTCTGTTGCGTTGACTGCCTTTAGAACCCATGTTAGCATGACTGCAACGATTTTTCTCGGGATATTCTACGTACGGTATATATACTTATTTACCCAAGGAGGATTGTATGATCCGGTCACACGAGATTCATTCAAGGCTGGTCGGTCCTGGTCTTGCCGTCCTTCTCGTCATGGGACTGGCCGCTTGCGGCGGCCCTCCTAAATGGGTTGAAAAAGGTTCCGGAGCCTATAACGAAAAAGACAGCAAAGCTTTTTATGGGGTGGGATCGGTCGTTGGGGTCCGTAATGCGCCGCTCGCTTGGGATACGGCTGAGAATCGCGGGAGGGCCGAGATCGCCAAGACCTTTGATACCTACACCGGGTATCTGATGAGAGATTATGCGGCTTCGACGACCGCCGGAGATTTTACTCGTAATACGGAAGAGCAGAACGTCGAACGAGCCATCAAGACCATCACGACGACGACGCTCAGCGGTGTCCGGAAAATTGACCAGTACATGGATTCCAAGACCAACACTTATTATGTGTTGACCAAGTTAAGTCTGGAGGATATGAAAAACAATTTGGAACAGGCCAAAGAGCTGAATTCGCAAGTGCGGGACTTCGTACGAAAGAATGCCGACCGTCTGTTCGAACGGTTGGAGCAGGAAGAGGAAAAGCGAGGCGTTCGTTAAATCCACATGGTGCATGAGAGTCCACCTCTTCTCGGAGGTTCATTGTGATCCGGAAGCATCGCTCTTCGCTTGTCGCCATGGTGAGTGTCGCCTTCGCTTTGTCAGGATGCGGACACGAAACAAAGGTGACTCGTGTCGATACCGGGGTCGTGACTGATTTGAGCGGCCGGTGGAATGATACCGATTCACGGATGGTCGCCGAAGCGATGATCAAGGAGGCGCTGCAATATCCGTGGTTGGGAAATTTTGAAAAGGCGAACCAACGTCAGCCCGTCGTCGTCGTCGGGACGGTTCTGAACAGCAGTCATGAACATATCAGTGTGCAAACCTTCATCACGGATTTGGAACGAGAACTTACCAATTCCCAGAAAGTCACGTTCGTGGCCGGTAAAGGCGAGCGCGACGAGGTTCGAAGCGAGCGGAAAGAGCAAGCCATCTATGCGCGCGAGGATACCCAGAATGCCCCCGGAAGAGAGATCGGGGCCGATTTCATGATGAAGGGTACGATCTCCACCATCCTTGACGAAGCCGAGGGAACCAAAGCGGTCTTCTACCAAGTGGATCTTCAGATGATCGATCTGGAGAACAATGCAAAAGTCTGGTACGGGCAGAAGAAGATCAAGAAGGTGGTGGAAAGGAAACGTACCATCTTTTAGGTTCCGCGGACGCTGTTGAACCCGATCCTCCCACGCTTTACCCACAGGCCGATCTCGTTGCTGCCGTTTCTTACCGTTCTCGTGCTGTTGACCGGGTGCGGTCCTTCCGTCAATCGCTACCTCCTCATAGAACAAAGCCTCTTCGCCGGTGATCCGCAACAGGCCGCCGCGATCGTCGAGCAAACTGAGAAAGAGTATGGAGCAAAGGGGCGGTTACTGTATGAAATGGATCGAGGAATGGTGCTGCAGCTGGCAGGCCGATATCAACAAAGCAGTGCGGCATTGGAACAAGCGGGCGAGGAGGTCGAGCGGCTCTATACCAGGACCATTCGTTCGGAAACCGCCGCATTTCTCACCAACGACAATGCCTTGCCGTACGAAGGCGACGCCTACGAACATGTCATGATCAACGTGATTAATGCCTTGAACTATGCGGCTCAGGGACAACTGCAAGAGGCACTGGTGGAGGCGCGACGTATCGACCATCGCTTGAATGTGCTCGGTGACAGAGTGAAGGATGCCGATCAGTACCGAAATGACGGATTTGCCCGGTATTTGAGCGGTATCCTGTACGAGGCCGTCGGTGATCTCAATAACGCGTTTATTGCCTATCGTAACGCCTACGAAGCGTATGGATCGATGCAAGGGTGGTCGAAGATGTCCGCTCCTCCGTCCCTGCGCTCTGATCTCTTGCGCACAGCGGAGGCGCTCAACTTCACAAGGGAGTTTGCCAAGTACCGACAGGCTTTCCCGGATGTTGAATGGCAGTCTAGTTCATCTCAAGAGCAGCTCGCCCAAGTCGTGATGATCAGCTATAATGGGCGTGCTCCGCGCAAAGAGGATCTGTTCTTGGATCTACCTATTAGCTTGGATGCGTTGCAGTTGGTCTTGATCAATCGTGGAGTCTTCCAGTCCCCCTATCAGCGGAATCGCGCAGTGGACAGTGTGCTCTATGGACTCAACGGGCAGGTCGTCCGCGTTGCGCTCCCGCGGTTAGTCCTGCAAAAAACACAGGTGGCGTTTGAAAATATGACACTGACCGATTCGTCCGGCCATTCGGACAGCGTACGATCGGAACTCGCGCATAATGTGACGGCTCTCGCACAGAAGAGCCTTTCGGAGCGCTTACCGGCGATCACCGTGAAAGCTCTTGCTCGCGCTGCGACGAAATATGCGATGGCGGAAGGCATCACGAGAGGCGCGCAGCAGGCTGCTGGAAGGGATGACGCTCCCTGGGTTGGACTGCTGGTTGCGCTGCTGACGCATGCGCTGGCTGTAGCTTCCGAAGAAGCCGACAAGCGAAGTTGGCAGACCTTGCCGGATGAAATTCACGTGGCCCGGACATGGGTGCCGGCCGGCCGGTACCAGATATCCATTCGACCGTCGGGACAAGAGGCATCGACGGCGAAAGATGGACAAACGATCGTGCTGACTGCAGGCCAGACGATGTTCATCATCCAGCGTGTGATGCAATGATGCGTGCCGACGAGTTTTCTTTCGGACAAGGCATCGCAGTGTTCATGTGCCTGTGGGTGATGGTGTCCGCATCGACTGCCTGTACCTGGTTCATTGGAAAGGGGAAGCCGGGGTGGGTCGATGGCGGGAGCACGGAATACCCATCGACGCAATACTTAACCGGGGTCGGCCAAGCGGACACTCGAAGCAATGCAGAAGATCAGGCATATGCGGCCGTGGCCCGCATCTTCAAGGCGAAAGTCGCGGCGCAAGCCAAGGACTGGGAATCATATTGGGTCGTTGAGAATCACGGCGTCTCCAACGCCGAGCGGCGACTCACGATCGACAATGTGACGAAAGTCTCGACCGAGAAATTGCTTGAAAACGTCAGGATCGCGGATGTGTGGTACGACGCGGACAGCCGGTCGTACTACGCCCTGGGTGTGATGAATCGTTCTCAGACCGAAACCGCGGTGATGGAGAAGGTATCGGCGTTGGATCGCGCGATTGAAGCGGATGTCGTCGAATCACGACACACGACCGACAAGCTTACCAAGGTTCGTGCCCTTCGGCGGGCCGGAAAAAATCTCGTGTTGCGCGAGGTCTACAACACAGATTTGCGGGTGATCCGTCTCAGCGGGCACGGTGCCCCATCCGTCTATCAGGTAAACGAATTATCAGATGAATTGAAGCAATTTCTTGCCACGAATCTGGTGCTTGCGGTACAAGTGTCCGGCGACCATACGGAACCGGTTGAACGTGCTCTGACGGAGGGACTCATCCGGGAAGGCCTTCAAGTCACCACAAACCCGGAAGGTGATGAAACTGGTTCCTCGGAATTGATCGTCCGAGGCACTGTTCGTCTGTTTCCCATCGAGGTGCGGGACCCGAATTTCAAGTATGTTCGATGGTGCAGTGATTTCGAGGTCGTAGAGCCGGGAACGCGGCGGGTCGTTGGAGCGACGGCGCAAGGAGGAAGAGAAGGACACCTGACGGAGCGTGAAGCAACGGCGAAGGCGCTACGTGTGATGCAGCAAGAGTTATCGACGGATGTCGCGAAGACCATTGCCGCCCATATCTTCGGCGAGGTCGCGTTGCCTGAGACGGCCACGATGCCGGCGGGTTGCCCACGAGAAGATTCAAGGGTGAGTCGGTAACTGAACGTTCTTTCATGAGGAGGTATCGATCGTGAAAAAGACAGACGAACTATCCGTCAGTCGAGCTCCACGCAGTAGGGGGCGTGGGTTGACCAAGTCAGGGCAAAAGATTTCAAGCCGCCTGGCCAAGCGGCGATTGAACGACCGACTGAAGGAAGACACCTCGTCCTTCAATGGAGGGAATCTCGCCGACACCTTGCGAAAAGAAGGATATGAAGAGGTACCGCTCGATGAACTGCAAGACAGGCTCTCCAAGCTTCAAGGGCCGCTTGCGGACATCATTCTAAAGGGGAGGGCGTAAGGAGATGCCGTACTACTATTTCGACTCAACCGCACTCATCAAGCGCTATAGTATGGAGCGGGGTACGAGGATCGTGAATAAGCTGATGGTGAAGCGTGGAAAGGTCGCGATCGTCCCGACATGGAGCGTCACGGACGTGTATTCGATTCTGTGCGCACGCGCACAAGAGGGGCAGATTACACGGGATGATTGTTACTCGGTTCTCTATAAGTTCGAGATCGAGTCCAAACAGGGACTCTATCAGTTTATCGCGCCGACGATGGACACCTACTTGTCCACTAAAGAATTAGTGTTGGAGTATCCGTTTCTGCGATCGCCTCAAGTGATGCATCTGGCATTGGCATTGGAGCTGAAGCCGTTGCGATTGACCGTCGTCAGCGCGGACCCTCAATTGTTGGCGGCATCAAAAACGGCGGGGTTGCATATTGTCAATCCGGCGGAAGACTAGCATGGCCGAGTCGTTCGGCGACCAAGGACGATCATATGGCTCGGATGTTGAATGATCGGCCAGGCGATGTTTCTTCCGAGGCCTGTCTGAGCAATTCTATGACGGCCCAATTCCACCCGGCAGGGCCGATGCCCGGCGCGCGAATGAGGTTAGGCAGGTTGATGTCAGGATCGTACGAGCCGTCGGGTTTTTGCACCAACACCGGACGATCGACCGTCAACAGAAGAGGGAGATCGTTCAGGCTGTCGCCGATCCCGATGGTTTCTATATCGTCCGGCAAATCAGTCAATCGCCCCTGCCGTTTGTAGCAGCGGAGAAGAATTTCCGCGGCCCGACCTTTGTCGTTGTTTCCCGTCAAGTGAAAGAAACGCCCCCCTCTTGTCCAACTCAGACCTCGAGTCACGATCTGGCGGCAAACTTCCTCGATCAACTTGGGGGGGCCGTTCACCAAAAACGGCTCATCGAATTCCCGCAGCATGGCCCGCAGCGCATCTTCTCGGGAGAGTCCTGTATTCGCCATGACCTCGTCGACCGACAGGTCGCCGAACCCTTGGAGCGGCGTGCCGACCGCTTCTTCGATTTGCCGGAGTACGTCTCGGAGGAGCGCATAGGGCGTCCCGAGTTCGATGATGTGATAACTGGATCGGCGTCGCGACCGCTCCAAGGGGAAATCAAAGGTATTGAGAGGCACAAACACCGCGGCGCCGTTCTCGACGATGAAGGGATTGTGGTGATTGAGGCGCTCTCGAAGCGGTTCAATTTCCGCGCGGGTCTTTCCGGAGACGAGAATGACGGGAATGTTCTCCGAACGAAGGGCATCGAGCGCCGGCCTCGCCTTGTCAAAGGAATAGGTGTCGTTGTCCAAAAGACTGCCGTCCAGGTCTGTAAATAATATGTAACGTGACATAGGTTAGAGATGCCGTAGATCTTCGTTGATCTGCGACCGGGAATGTCCGGCCAGACGGCGCTCCAGGAAATCCTTCGCCAGGTCCTTACCACCCAAGCCCAGCGCCAGCGCGGCGGCGAGGACGAGGCCTCCCCAGGTAATGCCGAATCCAACGACGACGATGTGCTGGGCAATCCCCAACTGTTCGAGCGCCATGGCCACCGTCAGGAGCTGAATGCCCCAACGGGTTCCGGCTGCGATCCAGCGGGCTGGAGGCAACCCCGCATTCACGGCGGCGATGAGGACGGCCTGCGACACAAAATTCGAGACGAGATAGCCGATGATCCCGATCACGGCCGCTGTGACCAAATGGGGAATATACGACAGGAGCGACTGAGCCGCTTGATTGATCGGAGCCACATCGAGCGCGCCCAGCGACGCCGTGGTGGCGAAGATCACGATCAGCCAGTAGGTAATGCGGCCAATGATGTAGGACGGATCGGCTTTAAGGCCTCCTCTCAGCAAGGCTGCCGAGATACCGATCCGATCGCAGAGTCGATCCAGGCCGATGACGCGAAGCAGCCGTTCCGTCAAATGCCCCATGCCCCAGGCGATCCCCAGACCGACCAGCAAGAGAATCATCATAGCCAGGACATTGGGAAGAATGGCGAGAACGCGTTCACCGAGAGCAGCGACGGGTCCGAGTAATGTATGTTCCCAGTTTGAAGTCATGGCTGGCTCCTTTCAGGCCTCGCGCGAGCGGCACCGATGACTTCGCGCGTGTCATGAGACTGAGGCCAACGTGCGACCAGATATTCTTTTTGCTCCTCGAACGTACGGCAGAGCGCTTCGATCAGGTGTTCGGCTTCCGCCGAGGTCAATCCCTGGCTATCCAGCACGAATGATGCGGTCTTCCCCAAATAGAGGGGAGTCAGAGCTTTCAGGAGATGTTCTTGTGGGAGCACGCTCCGATGATGCGCGAGGGCGGCATCGTAAATAATCTGAGCCCACAGCGAATCGGGAATGCGGAAATCCTGCAGGGGGACGTCCCGAAGACGGGACAGCTGATCCAGCGCGTCTGCAGAGAGAATGCGCGCCCAAATAGAATGCAGGTCCGTAAGCCCGAGATGAAACAAATCCACCATTCGTTCGACATTGACATTCACCGGCTCGACTCCGACCTCATACTGGAAGCCGAAGAGAGGCACTTTTCGTGAGTCTATGACGGGGAGCCAGCCGGGGGCATGGGCTTCCATCAAGGCGAACAAGGCACCTACCACCTGACGCAACATGGAGGAAAGATCGGCGGCGGGGTCCTTGGGGTCATGAATTTTAGCCCCGAGAAAACTCTGACACACCTTGGCTCCGCTCGTAATGGCCTCGGTCGTCATCCAAATGTCGATCCCGAAGCGCGCCACATCGGACTCCCAGACATGCTTTTCGAGATAGTGTTGGGCCAGTTCTCCGGTGAACCCGAAATCTCCGCCGATCGGCTGGCGAACCTCCTGCCCGTAGAGGGCTCGCGTCAAGGGATAGGCGATGCTGTTGGTGATGGTCCCATCATACTTGTGGCGTCGATAGTAGGGGGCCACATAGTCGTAGCCTTCTTTGATGATCGGATGAAGGAGCAGTTCCATCCATTCGGGTGTGATACTGCGGACGTCCGAATCGACGACGGCACAGGCTTTGACTTTGAGCCGTCGAGCGATCTCGAAAATCGTGCGAAATGCGCTGCCTTTGCCGGGGATACCGTGATAGGGCGTGATAATCCGGTGGAGTGTGCTCTGCCGATCGCTGATAAAGAGAGGCTCCAGATCGACCATGGTATGGGCGACGATGGCCGGGGTGTCGTCGGAGGAGCCGCCGTCGGCATTCACCAGGACGGCGCGATGGCCATGAAAGTATTTGGCCAGCCCCGCTCCCACGGCGCGAACGACATGCCCGACAGTCCCTGCATTATTGAAGCTGGGAATGCCGACCAGAATGTCGGCGCTTCGCACCGCTTCCAGCAGCTCTTCGGTTTCCGGCGTGAGTGGGATCAGGCCGTTGTTCATGAGACTGGTTGCCGTGTTTCCGCCGCGGGGTCCCAGGCATGGTCTTGTTCCACGGCGTCCATGAGCCGATGAAAAATATCGGGTACGGCGTGCGTGACGCGGCTCCAGTTCGAAATCATGGGGACGCCCAACGGGTCTCCGAGGAAACTGTCCGTCGCCAACGTCATTCCGCGCAGAAACACTTCGACGGCACGCCGCTCTTCATGACGGTCAAAGAACAAACTGTTGATCGCGGCGTCGTTTTCGTACCGACTGATGGCTTCTTGCGCGGCCTGGAGATACGTGGCCCGCAATGTCTTGAGGGTGCTTTCCGAGAGGACCAGTCCTTCGCTCGCCAGGTTGCGGAACAGCGATTTCGTGATGTCGACGCACATTTTCAACAAGCCTGCATCGGGATTGTGCGTCGACAGTGTTTGATGCTTGTGGTCATACGCATCGGCGATATCCGCCTGGCAAATCCGCCTGAGGGCGCAATTGCGGTACACCTCCGCCAGCATGCCGATCTCCAACCCCCAGTCGCCGGGAATACGGGTGATCCAGGCCAGATCCCGCACCATCGCGAATTCACCGGCAAGCGGGTACCGAAAACTGTCCAGAAACGAGAGCAGGGGATGCGACCCGACCAGCAGTTGCAGACTGCGGATCAGCGGAGTGATGAAGAGACGTGTCACACGTCCATGCATGCGGTCCGTCACGCGGCTGTAATATCCCTTGCAAAATTCGTAGGCGAGGTTCGGATTGGCGACAGGGTAACAGAGACGAGCGAGGTACTGGCGGTCGTAACTCACGATGTCGCAGTCATGAAGGGCGATGACCTGGCTCTGGCCTCTGGCCAACACATAGCCGTACGCCGTCCAACATCCGCGTCCTTTGCCCTGAAGCCCGATGTCGATTTCGTGCGAGACGAGGGTGTTCAAAAGTGCCTGGATCCGAGAGCCGTCGTTCCAGATGACGCGGACTCGTTGTGGGAGCTGAGAAAAAAATTGCTTGGCCAGTCTGAATTCCAACGCGGAGGCTTGATCCAAGGAAATGACGATTTCGTTGATGTATCGAACTTCGCGGAGAATCTCGACGATTCGCTTCAGCGCGGGTCGCTCCAATTCCGCATAGAGCGATGGGAGGACCAAGGCGATCGGAGTCGTCCTCGCGTACCGTTCGAGCTCCTCCTCAAGCTGCTCGATATTGGACTGGCCTAAGCGGTGGAGAACCGTCACGACCCCATTTTGATAAAAGTCAGACACGCTATCCTCTTTGCGGATCCCTGATTATTGCTGAAAGTCGATCTCGCGTAAAGTCAGAGAGACGAGAAGAGTCGGATTATACCGCGGCTATGCTCAACACAAATAGGGGAAAGAGTGCAGGGAGTATACCATCACTCACCAGGGCAAAAACCCCTCGCCTCTCATCGCTTCACGCGCATGATTTACCTGAAAGCTAGTGGAAATATCCTATGGAGATGTAGGGAAAAGCAGGCAGGGATGGATGGTTTTTCCTATGGTTTATCAGTAGAAAGCTTCTTGCCTAAACGCCTTGCCAAACGCACCATGCCGGGCGATCGATCGCTGGGGCTCAAGAGAACATTGAGGAGATGCAGCTGATGCTGGTCCGCAAAGGCGGCGGCCAGGCTCCGTTCGAACTCTCTTTGTGTGCTGACCCGCGAGCCTTTTCCACCCTTGATCAGGTCGCATACTTTGTCATATTGCCATTCATGCACGTCGTTAAAGGGACCTTCCAAAATTTCTCGCTCAGTCGAATAGCCGCGATTATTCAAGAGTATGACAATCGGGGCTTGTCCATAGCGCACGCAGCTCGCCAATTCAGTCCCCGTCATCTGAAAGGCGCCGTCTCCTACCAGGACGATAGATCGCAGGCTGGGGTCGGCGAACGAGGCTCCTAAGGCGGCGGGAACGGCGAATCCCATCGATGTGTAATAGGCGGGCGACAGAAACTCGAATCGATGGCGCACGTGCAGGTCGGCTGCCGCAAAGAGCGATTCACCGACATCCGCAATCACGACCGTCTTTTCTGTCAGCACGGTATCGAGATGGCGGAACAGTCCTTCAAGGGTCACCGGGGCATCCAAGTCGGGCGCCGATGGTGTCGGCACAGCCAGGGTTGGGAGTGGACGTTGGGAATGAGAGAAGGACGGGAGCGGTGATCGCACGAGACCTTGGACGAAGTCCTGAAACTTGATCGACTCATACCGATGGTGTTTGATGGCGACCCGGTCGGCGGTGGCGTGAATGGTCCGTCCCTCCGAGAGTAAGGGGGAGGAGGCATCCAGATCTTCCACATCCGACAGAATGGACCCCAGGATCAACAGACAGTCGGAATCGTTGATGAACTGTTGGACTTCTTCCCGCCCGATCAGTCCTCCATACACGCCGACATAGAGAGGATGATCTTCCCGAATGATTGATTTCCCGAGCAGGGTCGATGCAATGGGGATATTCAGTCGCTCCACCAGACGGGCCAAATCGTCCTGGAGGCCGAACCGACCCACTTCCGCTCCGACGAGCATGGCCGGTCGTTTGGCCGAGGCGAGCATGATCCGCACTTCACTGATCGCCTCTTCCAGGGCGGCCGGGTCACTCGGCGTATCTTCAATGCAGAACGGTTTCATGCCTCCGATCAACGGACAGTGAACCATGTCCCGGGGGATTTCGATATAAATAGGACGGCGATAGCGCAATAGAGCGGCGAACGCTCGATCCATCTCCCGCTCGGCGGTCAACGGATCGTCCAGGGTGACAGCGGCAACGGTCATTCGTTCGAAGACTTCTCGTTGCGTGCCGAAGTCGCGAACCATATGATGTAAATAGGGAGTGCGAGTCCGTTCGGAGAGCCCCGGTGATCCGGTCAGCAGAACCACCGGAGACCGCTCGGCATAGGCGCAGGCAACGGCGTTGACGGTGTTGAACCCGCCGACGCAATAGGTGACACAGACCGCTCCGATGCCGTTGATCCGCGCATAGGCGTCCGCTGCAAAGCCGGCGCAATCTTCTCTGGTCGTCCCGATGTGTTTGATCGGTGACGCTTCGATCAGTTGGTAGAGGGACAGCACATAGTCGCCGGGAATGCCGAAGATATGGCGGACGCCGAGGCGATGCAGGCGATTCAATACCGCTGACCCGATTGTCGCTTTGTCGCTCATTATGTGTGCTCTCGATAGTGACTATTCGATCATGACACAATGTTCTGACTTCAGGAAAACATACTGACGACACTTCGTCAAGAACAACCGGGTGGTCCGCGATGTTCCTCATCCGGCACTTGACCACTCGTTCATGGACTCAGGTACAACATGGCAGGGAACAGATATGACGCAGACCGCACACGTTCGCCTCACCGCACCTCGTGGATCAGAGAGTCGGCATCTCTGGCTCTATGCCGGCCACTTAGGATCGGTAGTCGGTGAACCGGTAGCCGGCGACCTGATCGATGTGTTTACTTCCGACGGCCGATTCTACGGGCGCGGCCTCTATAGCCCCGCCTCGAAAATCAGAGTCCGCCTGCTGACGTTCCGCGATGAACCAATCGACGAAGCCTTCTGGCTGGGGAGAATTCAGCAGGCAATCCGTTTGCGGGAACGAGTTGTCGCTCAGTCGAATGCGTATCGGCTGGTCTATGGAGAAGCAGATCGCCTGCCGGGATTGATCGTGGACCGGTATGATCAGTTGCTGGTCACGCAAACTTTATCCGCTGGGATGGACCGTCGAAAAGAGCTGTTGGCCGACTTACTGATGAAGGAATTGAGCATTGCGGATATCTATTTCCGGAACGATACCAAGAGCCGGCAGCTCGAAGGACTGCCGACTGAGCGAGGATTTCTCCGCGGCAGTGGTCCCATACCGGTTGAGATTCACGAAGGCCCGGCGAGGTTCCTCGTCGATGTCGAACGGGGGCAGAAGACGGGCTGGTTTTGCGATCAACGGGAAAATCGGCTGGCTGCGGCGAAGTTGGCGGCGGGAGCCGAGGTGTTGGAAGTCTTCTGTCATACCGGCGCTTTCGGCATTCATGCGGCCCTGGCTGGAGCGGCATCCGTGGAGAGCCTCGATGTCAGTCATGACACATTGGAGATTGCTCGCCGCCATGCCGCAATGAACCAGGTGGAGGACCGCTGTACGTATCGCCAAGCCGATGCGTTCGAGGAAATGCGCCGTCTGATGAAGGCCGGCCGGCGGTATGATCTCGTGATCCTCGATCCTCCGGCCTTTGCTCGCAGCAAACAAGCGTTGCCCGGTGCGTTAGCCGGATACAAGGATATCAATTTGTTGGGTTTGAAGTTGCTGAAGCCCGACGGGTTTCTGGTTACTTGTAGTTGTTCTCATCCTGTCTCAGAGACAGATCTCTGGAACAGCATCCGGCTTGCAGCCCGAGACGCCAAACGAGACATCCGGCTTATCGAGCAGCGAGGTCAAAGCGCCGATCATCCGATCCTGGCCAGCATGCCGGAGACACGGTATTTGAAGTGTTTCATCGTACAAGTGTTGTAACAGGTTTTTGTGCGAACATCTTCTTCCGGTTATGTCCGAGCCCGTATGATATGAGAGGGGAACGGTCCGTCTATTATCCACAGGGTCTCATGTTGCTGATCAACAGAGACCCTATGTCATGGGAGGCCAGCATGGAGAAAGAAGCGATACGCAGCAAGGTCAAGGCCGCTCGACTTGAGAAGAACCTCACGATCGCCGACGTCGCGAAAGCCGTCGGCAAGAATCCCACGTTCGTGGCGGCGGCGTTGAACGGGAATCACCGGTTGACCACGGACGAAGCGGGGAAGGTCGGCAAGCTTCTGGATTTGGACAACGAGATCGTCCAGTCCTTGAGCCGCTGTCCGGTCCGCACGGATCTCCCGAACATGACGGACCCGTTCAAGTACCGGTTGCTCGAAATTGTCGGCGTGTACGGTGATGCTTTACGTGAGATGGCCAACGAGATGTTCGGCGACGGCATCATGAGCGCGATCGATTTTACGGTGGATATGGAAAAGGTCACCGGCAGTCAAGGGGAAGCCCGCTGCAAAATCACGCTGAACGGCAAATGGCTCGAATATAAGTCGTTCTGACGAGAGGGACGCTTTCAGGAACCGGATTGAAGGCCGAGACATTGAGTCATCACTCAGATTCACCCGTCATCTGACGGACATTCTGAGGGGGACTCCGTTATGCCTGACGGTCAACTGTGCCGGGAGTGTGACCGGATCAGACCAGCTTCCGACCGGTCGATCATCGGATTCCATAATTTGATCACCGGGCTTGAGTCCGGCACGGGAGCCTGGCCCCCCTTGAAGGACGTCCAGAACTTTTACGCCCTCCCCCGACCAACCGTGGTCCGGCACCAGCCCTAACGGATTATCGCCGAAGGCAGCCGTGAACGCAGCCAAGCCATAGGCGGCGGCTTCTTGGAGCAAAGGACGACGGGCGAGAGAGTCGAGTTCGGCGGATCGCTGGGCTCTGGTCACGACCGGTACCGGCGATACCTGACTTGCCGAAACCGTTTGGCGGAATAGGGTGGTGCCGCTTTCCACCTTGAAGAGGCGGAGTTCGAACGCCGCCGACAGCGGTATGTCCTCGGGCACGATCATCCGATAGGTCAGCAAACTGTCCGCGCCGACAAGCCTCCCGATATGGATCGACGTCTCGTCATCGACATGACCGCCGTATTGAATGCCCATTTCATCCAGCACCGCCTTCAGGTCCTCTCGTTCTACCAGCACCAAGTCTCGGTGGCGTGTGCGCAGGAAATTCAAGGTCAGATCGAGCCATGAGCTGATTTCGAAGTCAGATGGCCCGTCGACAGGTATGATGGCCAGGCGCTGCGGCAGGGGAACGATGGGAGGAGGCATGAATACCGGAATCACCGAAATGCGAAGGCCTCCACGGACATGCTCTTTTCGATCGAGCGGAACCGTAGGCCCGCAGACGAGCCCTAGCAGGGGCCGGACGACATCAGGCGTTCCCCACAGGCACAATTGATTGTCCTGTAACACGACATAATAGGGGTGCCCCGCCTCGCCCGGAAAGTAGCAGTTTGGAAAAAATGGACAATGGATCAGATAGGCAGTCCAATCGCCCTGTGGATAGAGCCGGTACTCCAAAATGATTTGCCGCCCCTCGTCCAGAACGACACGATTCGGGTTGCCCAACTGCTTGAGGACTTGCTCCTTCGGCATCGACACGATCAACCGATCTTGTAATGTTTGGGCATCGTATAGATACGGAATAAGTACGCCACACCCCCCCAGCCACAGAACCGACAGAAGAGCGGTCACAATTCGTGTCATGGCGGTTCCTCCGGTCCGGCACGGCCTTCCCACTCAATGAAGAGTCATTGTACGCCGGACTGGGGACTTGAGCTAGCGAGCCTACGGGCCAAGGAAATCAATGCCGGAAGGGTGATATGATTGGGTGAGCAGCACCCTTTGTTGATCGCGCAGGCGTGGGGCAGCATAATATGGACTGACGAAAGGGTGGAGAGTATGCAGGCTGTAATACTCCTGTTCTTAGCCGGTCTCCTATTCGCAACCGGATGCAATCGGGGCCTGGGGGGACCGCTTGATGCTGCCTCACTCGACCCAAGCCAGGACCATGTGAAAATCGCCTCCTTTTATTCCCGAGAGGCGATGCTGTCCCGCCAAAAGGCGGCGGAACAGGCCAGTCGCGCCGTGACCTATGAACAGCTCTTCGGACGTGATTCAGATTGGGTGGCCGGTGCGCAGATGCTCACGCGGTTTTATGAAGACGCGGCGAAAGAACAGGACCGACAAGCCGGCCTGCATCTGGAACTAGCCGGTAGACGACCCTCGAATCGTTAGATTTGATCAGCCTGGTCCTGGGGATCTGCGCATCAGCGTTTGCCATGTGTCAGGTGCCCGCCGGTCACGCCGCCAAGCGCGATATTCAGTTGATTGAACAAGAGGCAAAGTGGCGGTCATCCCATCCTCGCCAGCATGCCGAAGACGCGGTATCTGAAGTGCTTCATCGTGCAGCTGTGCTAGCGGAAGGCTACTTCGTCACTCCCGTCGTGATGGACATCGAGGCAGTTGCAAGGTTGTAATAGCAGTTCTACAAGCAGTAGTCGGTCTGAGCGCCATCCTGCAATCAAGCCAAAGGATGGTCTAAAAAGCTGTCGTCCGAGGTGACGGTGTGGGACGTGCTAGACGAAGTCTCCGGCGGCGGGACGCTGGCTGCGAGGCGGTCTAGAAAATACTCGCCCCTTGTATGTGTCGTAAAAGTTATTGTGGACAAGAGTGGGTTGGGCTCGTTATTTCATCAGCACCGTCCTGTCCATCCCCGGGACAAGCTGATGCCTTCTACTTGACAGAGCCACAGGCTCGGCGCAAGAATCTGCCGCCCTGTTCCGGCTCCATGGACATGGAAGGGACAAGGAATTGATGTGGTTCCTCTCCCGACGACAGTCAATCAAACGTGCAACATAACGCCTCCAACCCTCAAAACATAGTACCTGCTCTTGTCGAGCGGGAGTACCACGATGGCGAGGAAACTCGTGTCCCCACTCAGTTCGAGACATTGCGCGTTATCATGGATCGGGCAGCGGACGACCCCGCTGGTTGCCTCGCGCTTTGCTTGGCACAGGTTGATGCGACACCAGATTACGATATGCCGCGCTTATGGGCGTCAAATTTTTACAATACACTCGGCGATACAACGCGCGCGCTTCAGACCTTAGAGCACGGACTCACTGTCTGTAAGAAAGTGAGCAATCTTCTTGGGAAGATGGGAGAGCGGTACATTGAGAACAAAAGCCCATTTCTGGCTTCAATTTGCTTCGCGAAGTCTATCCTTGCTCAGGAGCCACTGCGTTCAGATCACAGTTCATACCTCTATTTTGCCTATATTTGTCACGCTGCCGATTATGGCAATGCTGGGCAGAAGTCGTTGGTGATTGCTCAGAAGATATGGGGAGGGCCGATTGATTTGAATGACGACACCAAGATGGAAGTGACGGTTGTCATTGAGCCATATCGCGACAATGCTCGAACAGGGACGGATTGATTGATCCAAACCCACCTCTTATCCGGGGCGTCGTACTTCGTTTGTAAATGCACAGCCTAACATTGCGGTCAAGCAGGACGCGCCGCTTACCTTAGACGTTAGGCGAACAAGGAGACGAGTACAGTATGTGGCCATTCAAGCAACGGAAGGGAAGCGGCGGTGCCGCCCCACGCGATGCCATCCGGTATCTTCGTTCTGACAACTGGGACGCGGCGAGGCAGGCGTTCCAGGCCGCGGAAGGTACTCTGGGCTCGCTGTCATCACCAGAACAGGCACAAGTGCTCCTGGGCTCGGCCCTCTGCCTGCTCGCGAGAGGACAGAACGACAAGGCCAAGGCGATGTTGAAACGTGCGCGACCGCTGACTGCTTCAGGCACGAATGCCGACAAGTTCGTCGGCGTGCTCGAGAAGGCTTGCGACAAGGACTTCTTCGCTGACCCCTTGATGGTCCCTCCCACTGGAGGAGCCGAGTTTGATCTCGGGAACATCGTTCCAGTAGAGGTCAGTTTCCTGAAGCACTCGTTTCTTCAGCTCGTGGTGGATTCTTGAGTGGGTCGCATAATGTGAGTTAGGCGCATGGGGAAAGAAGATGAGTCTCTGGGGCAAGCTTTTTGGAAAGAGCAACAAGCAGTCTGGTAACGACGTTGCCGACCTGCCGATGTACTGGCAGTGGATCTCCAGCAACAACCCGATCGAACAGTTCACTGGCATCGGCTCAATTGAGATGGTCTTCCGCGAGCACCCTGATGCAATCGGAGGCCCAGAGCACAACAGGTCGGTCGAACTCCTCAGACGCGTCTTGAACGGCAGAAGCAAGGCACTCCAGAAAGAAGCAATGACTGTGCTCGCACTCATCAAAGCCAAGGACGCTCTGCCCGACATCAGCAAGAAGCTAGACGATGCCGATCCAAACGTCAGGGAGAAGGCAAGGATTGCCAGCGACATGCTCAGAGGCATCGCATAGTGTTGACTTGCGGCTGCAAGGACGAGCGCCTAACAATCGGTTGCAAAACAGAAAGTGTACCGGGAGTCTTTTATTGAGTCGAGACGCAAGCTATCGGTGCGCCACCGATGTTCAGTCTTCCACGCCCATGCCGATCACGATGAGCACCACATAGTCCTGCTTCGTGCAGCCCTCGACCGGAGGCATCGCTCCACCTGGCGCAACTGGAAATGCCGTCTGCTTCGCGTTAGCCGGTGAGCACGAACCACCCACCGTCGCCGGTGTATAGCGCGCGGAACGGCAGGCCAGGTGGGTCACGTCGTAAAGTGTCGCGCCTTGATCGAGCTCCCAGCGCCTGTCGCCATGGCTGTCGGCGGGATGAATAGTCAGCACTGCCGTCACCTTGCGGGCACCCGTGACCAGATATTTTCCGGGAGGGAGTGGAACGGTCGGTTGCTCCATGATCAAGCCGTGTTCCTCCAGCCACCAGTCTGTCTCGTCGAACTTCCAGCGCGCCGGGGCGATGCCACCGGCATCCTTCAATGATGGATAGCGGTTCAGCTTGACGCCTCGAGGACCTGGGTCCAGCGGCCACAGACCCCACAATTGCGCACCGCTCCCGGATGTCGCACCTGGATTGCCCAAAGCCGCGATGTACTGCGTCGAGATACGCCTGAACTTCGTCTGGCCCTCGCCTGCGGCGTGTACCGGCTGAGCCACGACGGCGATCGTCACCAGCAATGCCGTCGCAAGGCAGGCGCGGCGAATGAGTCGCTCCGTGCTTCTCGTTCGCTCCGACGTGGTATCTCGTGGTACATGGGTGCGCATCCTGATCGTCCTAAGTGTTGACAGCATCGCGCGATATTCCTTTCAGGCTGGGTCAGCAACAACCAGATACCTGCCATACTCTTACCAGGCCGGCCGTACGGATATCCAGGATGACATCAATCTCAAGATGCGGGACCGCGAGAGAGGAAAGGTGTCCCGAGTCTTTTGCATGGGTAGATCTAGTGCCTTGCGCCGCAGTCTACTTGACTCCTCTCCGCGAACCGCCTAGCATGCCGCCGCTCACTTCAGTGAACGCAAAGGAGTGTCTCATGAAATCATGTCGTGTCGCTGTCACGATGTCCGTGTTGACTGTCAGCATGCTGGGCCTCTTATTTGCTGGGTGTGTCAAACCGGTGCCGATGGTCACAATTCCTGGCTCCGATGCTTCTCCACCGGTTCTCGCTTGGCAGACATACAACGTGGTGACCAAAGAGCGAAAGGATATTGTGCAGGACGGACAGACCCTCGAAGTGGCGGGGAACGAGCAGTATGTGGTGACGCTGATGATAGAAGATCAGGACAGCGGGGTGAAAGATGCTGCTTTAACCGGCCATGTCCAATTCAAATGCGAATTGGGCGAAAAGGTAGATGAGAAAAAGTTCGATCTTGAACCGCAGGAAACAAAGACGACTCCGAATCATGAGAACAAGGTAGCGGTGAGTGCGGCGTTGACCTATGTCGTCGAGTTCAACAAACGGGGATGCAAAGAACTGGAGACCTTCGGCGGTGGCACGCTGTCTTTGACGGGGAAGGGCTACAACTCCGTGAACGGTGGGGGAATGAAGACCCTGCGTATGAACTTGAAGCGGCAAACAGCACAGTAACAATGAAAAGAACCTAGTCGCTGAACATGTCTGATCCCTCCGACTCCACCGCTTCCTTTTCAGCTGTCTCTTGAAACCAGACAGCTCGATCTCTAGCATATTCGCAGATCTCAACGGTAGACGGTAGGAGGAAGAGCCATGCGAGTGGTTGTGGTGGGAGGAACAGGGACCATTGGGTCGGCCGTAGTTGCGGCTCTCACGGGACGCCATGAGGTAGTGGTGGTCGGGCGGAACAGAGGAGCAGTACAAGTCGATCTGGCATCGCCGGACTCGATTCGCGCTATGTTTCAGTCGGTGGGAAAACTCGATGCCGTAGTCAGTGCGGCCGGGCAGGCGAAGTTCGGGAGTCTGGATGAACTGACCGATGCGGACTATGTGTTCAGCTTCTCGAACAAGATGATGGGGCAAGTGAATCTCGTGCGAATTGGCCGCCAGTTTATTGCCGACGGCGGGTCGTTTACGCTCACGAGCGGTGTGCTCAGTCATGAGCCGATGAAGGGAAGCGCATCCATCAGTATGGTGAACGCCGGACTGGAAGGCTTCGTCCGTGCAGCAGCTTTGGAGCTGCCGCGAGAGATGCGGGTGAACATTGTCAGCCCGCCATGGGTAACCGAAACACTGGTCGCGCGCAAGATGGATACGGCGCATGGCATGCCGGCCGCATCGGTTGCGCTGGCGTACCTCGCAAGTGTCGAAGGCACAATGACGGGACAGACTCTCGATCCGCGAATGCTCGTGGGCAGATAAATTCTCTCACTCAGCTGAGCTTACGGAAGGATTGAAATGCACTCGCCATACCTGCCAGACTGCTCAAGCTATGATGCCTGCTGTCCCTCCATTCACCAGTGAGCAGGCGACACTGCTAATACGCTTCTTATCTTCGCCTCAGCGGCCCAACGATACCTTGACCTATCCTCAATTGGCCGGCTTTCTGTTCGGTCTGGCGAACGGACCGGAGTTGATTCCACCTTCCGAATGGATTCCGTTGGTCTTCAACGATCAGGAGGCTTGCTACGAGACTCAAGATGAAGCCGGATGCGTGCTCCAGGCCATGATGGCGCTCTACAACGACTGTGTCCGGGAACGACCCGGAGGAACTGTGTCTCTCCCGCCAGGGTGTGAGATGAGGCCTCAGCCGATGGACAACTTGACTACCGATGCGCCGTTGAGCCAATGGGCGCAAGGATTTGGAATGGGCTATGATTATCTGGCGGAGGTATGGAACGCGTGTACGCCTGACGAACTTGATGAGGAGCTCGGAGCGCTGCTGATGACGCTCACGTTCTTTGCATCTCTCAAACTCGCCAAGGCATTTCATCAAGAAACAAATGGGAAGAGCAATCTGGAACAGCTTGCCCAATCAATGATGGAGATCTTCCCCGAGGCGATGGGTGAGTACGCTCATCTAGGACGATCAATCTACCAAGCGCGGCTCGAAACGGGTGATCTCGATCAAGAGCCCTTACACCACACCAAAATCGGACGCAATGATCCTTGTCCTTGTGGCAGCGGCAAGAAGTTCAAGAAGTGCTGCGGCACTACGAAAGGAACGAGTACGGGTCCGGTCTTTCACTGACTACGGCGTCTTACTCTGACGATCGCTCCGGCAGTCCGATGCACTCCGGACAAGTTCGGCAGACGTGCGGCCGTCAGGCGGCCGATCGCTTCGTGATGTCCGGCACACATCTATTGTCGTGATCATGTTCAAGGATGACGTGCCGGTATGACTCGAGATAGTCTTGCACCATGCGCTCCGCTGTGAATCGTTCATCAAATACGCGACGGCATTGTCTCCGATCGATCTGATGGAGCCGCCCGATGGCTTCAATCATGTCGCTTTGCGTCCGGCAGAGAAACCCGGTGACACCGTGCGTGATAATCTCCGGAAAAGAACCATGGGCGTAGGTGATCACAGGAGTCCCGCAAGCCAGCGCTTCAATGAGAACCAGCCCGAACGACTCAGGCCAATAGGGGCAGATGAGCGCGGCGGCGTTGCCCAAAAATTCATCCTTTTCTTTGTCCGTCACTTCGCCCAAAAATTCCACGTGCGGAGGGTCGAGCAGCGGCTCGATGGTGCTATGGAAGTAGTCCCGATCGACCGCATCGATTTTCGCGGCGATCCGTAAGGGGAATCCCACCTGTTTGGCGATGTGGATGGCCGCTTCCGGCCCTTTTTCAGGAGAGATCCGGCCGAGAAAGGCAAGATATTGTCCGGGTGCGTGATGGAGTCGATACAGATGTGTGGGGAGGCCGTGATAGACGTTGGAGATCCAGTTCGCCTGCGGACATGGATGGCGCTGAGCATAGGAAATCGACACGAGCGGCACCTCGGGATAATAACCATACACTGTTTGTAATTCCGGCAAGTTGAGCTTCCCGTGGACCGTCGTGACGGCCGGCGTCCGGCTGCGGCGGATAAGGGGGAATGCCAGGAAATCCAGATGAGAATGGATGACATCGAACTCGCCCGATGAGCCGAATGCCCGCTCCAACAACAGTTCGACGACCGCTTCTCTGATACAAACGTCGGCATTGCGCATGGTCTGCGGCCAGACGGAACGTAATTCCGCGCTGGTGACAGAATCCCCGCTGGCGAAGAGCGTCACCGCATGTCCTAATCGCACTAATTCTTCGGTTAAATAGGACACGATTCGCTCGCTTCCGCCGTATTGCTTCGGAGGGACGCTTTCCGACACATGAGCGATCTGGGCGATACGCATATGTTCTCCTAGTTCGGTACGCCTTCCTTGGGGTCGGCATGCGACGGCGGCGATCCGACGGATATGGTCGTGACTGCGCGATTCGCTGCGCCGCGGTCATCGATAACCGTGAGCGAGACTCGATAGTGGCCTTCCCACGCATAGCTATGTGTGGGAGAGACTCCTGTTCCATGGGTACCGTCGCCGAAGTCCCAGACATAATCTCGAATGGTTCCATCGGCATCCGACGAGGCCCGGCCATCGAAGAGCACCGGTATACCCGCCACGCCATGATAGGGTCCACCGGCATCGGCGGTCGGAAATTCCTCTCCGATCAAACGGGCGAGCACGTTTCTGGTCATCTGTTGGACGGCCGGGTGGCGGCGCAAAGGACGCAAGGCCGGCGCATTAAAATCATCCAAGCCCCAGCTCCATTGCATGGTGCCGGTTGCAAAGACGGTGGAGCCGCTCGGCCACGTATAGGTCACCGTGTCCGCATAGTGCGTCGTCCCGTCATGGACGTACGGCGAGTGCGCGACAATCGCGGCATGCGGCGGCGCGGCACTGAACCTCCGATCCACTTCATAGCCGAGAAGACCGGATAGGCGGCCGTCTTCCGGCAGATCGACACCCGAGACGATCCAATGAGACCGATCGGTGACGACCACGTCGCCTTCGACGGGATTCGTTTCGTACATGACGCCGATCAGCGATTCTTCCGGACGGTTGAGAGGCGGCTCACGCCATCGACCGGTGATGAGATGGTCGTTGGTAGGGTCATCATCCAAGGCATATGGATCCTCCATCATGGCTTGATCCTTATAGGCGACGATCGTGCGATTCGCCTCGCCGGTTACCGGACTGACTTCGAGCCGAATCTGCCAATAGCAGGTATTGGCGGAAAAGAACCCAAGTCCGATACGTCGATCGCGGGCCTGCTCGACCTGCGTGCGCATTTCCCAGGACCAATATTCATCGTGTCCGACCGAGAGCCACGCTTTATGGAAAGCCAATAAGGCGGAATCGGCATGCGTGTCGACATTGGTGCTGTAAGTCACATCGTATCCTTCCCGTTCGAGCCACCGGACCATGTTGTATTCCCATCCTGCCGGAGACGGCGGATCGCTCGGTGGAACCGAATTATTGGTCAAGAATTCACCGGCCCCCATTCCAAAGGCGGCCAATGGATTTTCGCTCATGAGATAGGGTCGGTTGAAGGAAACCTTGCGGGCCGGGCGGCCGACACTGTTAAATCCATACAGCGATCGGCCGCCCCAATTATTGTAGGCTTGATATGTCGTCACGCTCGATTGAAAAAGATAGTCGGAACGGCGGTTGTCCTCACGCACGACAAAAATAATGTAGCTTTGCTTACCCCCGGTCAGGCCTGTCAGTTTGACCAAATAAACACCACTGAGCCAGGCGGTGTCGTCATGCGGATTGTCTGTCGTCAGAACGTAAGGATCGCCCCACCGGCATTCAACGAGTCCGCTTTCAGGGTCCGCCTCGGGCAACGTTTGGCGAATCCCCCTGCGGACAATGCCGCCTTCCATGAGTCGGCCTCCGGCACCGCCGTACCATCCCATCCGGTAGACATCCATTTGATAAAACTCATCTTGAGTATTGACGTAGAGACTGATGGCGTCTCCTCTCTGCACGCTGGTCAGTGACGCATATCCTTCAATTTCTTGAAGTTCTGCCGGATGAGTCAGTTGCCAGTCTGTAGTCCCCGCGTGGGCATTCTCGTGTTCGACGGGAGTGCTTGCATGGAGGGGCCCGATCGGGAGAACGGCGAAAACGCACCACGCCATCACACGGGTTGTAGAGAGAAAGTTTGACAATAGTCTTGGTGGATGTGCAATAACGGTTCCTCCCGGTTCGTCAATGAATAGATGGGAGTAGGTTCCTATTTTCGCAAACTATCAAAAATGGCGACTTGAGTGATCAGGAGAACGGTATACGGTATTGGAACGTCCACTCTCAATGTGGCGGGTCCGCACACCAACAGCTGTTCGTCAGCGCACTAAGTCGGAAGGCTTCGCTGGCTTCAACCTGGCCACATTCGGTTTATACTACGAAGATGCCTCAGCGACCCAATTCCTCTATTGCGGCATTTTCCGCTGAAGCCCGTCGGACGTTTTATGAGGGCCATCGGTCATTGGCGCTGTTCATGCTCTTACTTGTATGTGCAGCGCCGTTTGCCGGACTCTACGTGGCTGGGCTTTTCGGCGTGGTGGTCGGGGTGGTGGTCTCGGCTGCAGCCTATGTGCTCACCCCCTGTCTCTGGAAGTGGATCGGCGGCTGAGCCGTTGTGAGTTAGATAAGCCTCCGACACCGGCAGGCTGAAGTACATCGTCTCGCAGCTTCTGAAGTGACCATCCTTGAATGACTGATGACCACGATCAGTTCATGGTGAGCACCACGCGAAATCTCGCTTTTCCGCTCAACATACGCTCATAGCCGGTCGCAGCTTGTTCGAGCGGGACGGTTTCGACCATCGGTCGAATCCCCGTGAGCGCGCAAAAGTTCAGCGTGTCTTCAGAATCTCGGGCGGTCCCCGATGGCCACCCTGTAATGGACCGGCGGCTCATAATCAGCTGAACGGGCGTTACACTGAGGGAATCGGCCGAGGCCCCGACCACCAGCAGTCGCCCTCCAACCCCAAGCCCATCGATAAGCGTGGACATGGCCTTGCTGTCCGGGGCCGTCGCAAGAATGACCGAAGCGCCCCCAAGGTTTGCGAGTTCCTTTGCGACATCGGCAGCCTCTGTGTCCAGATATCGGGCGGCTCCGAGCTTCAGGGCGAGGGGTTCTTTGTCTTTGCCTCGCCCGATTGCGACGGTCCGAAACCCCATCTTGCTCGCAAACTGAATCCCAAGGTGGCCAAGGCCGCCCAGTCCTTGCACGGCCACGAGATCTCCTGCGGCCGCCCCACTACGACGCAAGCTATTGAACGTCGTCACGCCGGCACAGAGAAGCGGCGCTGCCTCGGCAGGGGAAATCGAATCCGGAATGGCGGCCAGGGCTTCACCTCGGGCGATCATATACTGAGCATATCCTCCGTCATCATGAAATCCTGTGACACGGAAATTCCGGCATCCCATGAAGTCGCCGCGCCGGCAAGGATCGCATTGACTGCAATGTCCACCATGCCAACCCACACCCACTCGCTGGCCTCGTTTCCATGTTGTCACGCCTGCTCCAATCTCGTCGACAATACCGGCTACCTCGTGGCCTGTGACCCGCGGGTATTGCAGTCCAGGCCAATGGCCCTCCTTCACAAACAGGTCACTGTGACACACTCCGCAGGCTTGCACTTGAATGCGGACTTGGTTCGGCCCGGGTGCCGGGATCTCCCGCTTGACGACTTCGAACGGCGCGCCCGGGGAGCGCAGTTGAACAGCGGTCATGTGTGGCATGTCGGCCTCCTTCCAGTCTTGGAATCAAGTATCGTCTACTGGCTTGTCACGCATCATGAACCAAACTCGGCATACGCTTCAAATAGAAGTTTCACCGGCATCATACCGCCCGAACCATTGAATAGCGGTTGCTGTCTTGACTGATCCTGTGGGGTCTGCGCGGTATCTGCGGTATCTATTGGAACGGTTTCCACTTAAGCGAAGAATGGACGGCACGAGGAAGAGATCGACCGAGAAACGACGTGCATTGGCTCGATCTCAGGTCGGAGGAGCGGCCGACTCTGTGAGTCGGCCGCTCCTCTCGCGGATTATTGCTGGATGGCCGACAGGAGCCAGCGTCCATCCCGTACGCGCATGAAGGTCCAGACTTCGTGAGATTCTGTCGCGGTTTCTTCGCTGCCTTCAATCAGATAGCCTGGTTCGCCGCGCGGGATCGTCGTAGAGACGGTATAGTCGCAAGCGCTCCAGCGTAGGTCCACGGTCGCATAGTCTGTGTCGCCTTCA
This sequence comes from Nitrospira sp., assembly GCA_024998685.1. GTDB lineage: Bacteria > Nitrospirota > Nitrospiria > Nitrospirales > Nitrospiraceae > Nitrospira_D. The sequence goes on along the minus strand of JACOEH010000011.1, from coordinate 36,318 downwards.
GACCAGGCTTCACGCACATCTCCCTTGAGCAGCTCTACTTTTTCCACGTGATTCTCCACGCCTCGACTGTTGTCCTCAGCCAAGGCGGTGCTGAAATAGCTCAACATTTCCGGTGTCAGAAAGCGTCGCAAAGCCGCCACATCTTGGGCGCTCCAGGCGGATTGAATGTCGGTCAGCAGTTGCTGAAAGACCGCCTTATCTTCGGTGGTCACGGTATAGGCCGTATCAGTCGTCGTCCTGTCGGGGGAGGTGGACGAGATGTCGAGCAGGCTTCCCGTCGCGGCGGTGCTACGCGAGAGTCCGGTGAATACCGGAGCGGGGTTCTGACGGACTTTTTTGAAATAGTAGAGCGCGCCTGCACCTACCAACATCAAGAGGAGGATCAGTCCGAAAGAGTCGGATGCGGAGTTGGATGCCGCATTCGGCTCAGCTTCCGTAGTCTTGGCGCTGCTCTCCGTCGCGCCAAAGAGCATATGACCGATCCACGTTCCGGCGAGACCACCGGCGATTCCGGCGAGTAGGGGATTGCGCTGCCACCAGGATGACGGCGCGGCGGGGGCCGGTTGCATGGGCGGAGCGCCCGCTGCACTCGGTGGAGGCGTCGCCGACGGTTTCGGGGTGGTGGACTGTTCAATCGGCTTGGTGCCGTTGTCTTGATAGGTACGGGATCCACGGCTACCGATGCCCATTGAAGACTGTCCGCCGCGAGCTCCACTTGAAAACCCTCCACCCGATCCTCGTGCTTTGGCGAATGAGAGACTCGGTGCGCCGATGAGCGAGGCGATGAGAAAGACCGCGATGAGGTGTGAACGTGTCACCATGATGTTTCCTTTCACAAGAAGGATGGGACTTTTGATAGAGACAGGCTCCATCGTAACAGGATTGTGTGAAGAAAACCTAACAATCACTGCGGGGATTCACACAGCGAGCGCTGAATGATCTGCATCAATTTTTCCCAAGATGTGTCGGGCAGAGATCCGAGCCAGGTCAGCACGTCGCCGAGGGGGATCGGTGGAATTCGGCCACGACGGGAAATACCAGGGCGGCAAAATCCCAGTATCGCATGCGGATCGCTTCGGAATGAGTACCTCCTTCAAAGACGATCTCTTCATCACCAGTGAGCGACCGATCAACATACACCGGAAGTCCATAGAGTGTGCCGAGGGGCGGCATGGCGCCCAATTCGCAATCCGGGAAGAGTTGCATGATTTCTTTTTCAGTCGCAAGGCGGACGCGGTGGGTCCCAAAAATCTTCCGCAGGCATGGCACATCCACGTTCCGGGTGGCCGGCAGCACCGTCGTGACGAATCGTTCCTTGACTTTCACGATCACCACCTTCGCCATTTCCTGTTCCGGTACATGGAGTGTCTGTGCGACGGCAACCGCGCGGAACGTTTGTGAGTGGGGCAAAACATCGTAATGAACATGTTCACGATCAAGACGACTTTTCAGTGTGTGGGGAATGGACATGGTGACACCTCCTGTGGTGGCCGATCTTCAGACGAAGATCGTCGGTGGGTGATAAAGACAGAGGACTGCAATGGAGAAGAGGACGGTGGTCGAGATGATGCTCATGACTACGACCCACGTAGGTCATGATGATCGACGGTATCTCTTACTTATATGCTCTTTTGTGAGGTCGTGCAAGCCGTATTGTATCGATCTGAAAGGTCTTTTGTCGGAGGTTGGTCGGCAAGGGGATTTAACGTGATGGAGAATGATGGTGCAGCCGATTCAGGCCGTCGAGCGCTGCGGTGCGGTAGCATTCGGCCATCGTGGGGTAGTTAAAGACGTTGTGGATGAAGTATTCCACCGTGCCTCCATAGGTCAGGACCGATTGGCCGATATGGATCAATTCGGTAGCCCCCGGTCCGATGATATGGACACCCAGGAGGGCATGTGTCTCACGGTGAAAAATGACTTTTAAGAGACCGTGGAGGTCGCCGCTGATGTGGCCACGCGCCATTTCTCGGAAAAACGCCCTCCCGGTGGCGTGCGGGATAGCGGTGGCTGCGAGTTCTTCTTCGGTTTTGCCCACCATCGAGACCTCGGGAATGCTGTAGATGCCGTATGGAATTACCTTGATGTCGTGCCCCTCGGAGACGTGAAACGCGTGGCAGGCGGCGAGACGGCCTTGTTCCATCGCCGTCGCGGCGAGCGCGGGAAAGCCGATGACATCGCCCGTCGCGTAAATGTGGGGAACGGCGGTTTGGTACCGGGCGTTGACCGCGAGTTGGCCCTGCTGATCGGTGATCAGGCCAATGGCGGGGAGATTCAACGCCTCTGTATTGCCGACTCGCCCCATCGCGTAGAGCACCATGTCGGCTGTCACGATGTCGCCATCTTGAAGCTGGACCACGGGATGTCCGGCCTCATTCATGGAGATGTTCAGTTGGTCCTGCCCAAGCCGCATCACGACCCCATTCTGTTGCATCTGGGAGTCGAGGGCTTGCGCGATTTCCTGGTCCAAAAACCGCAACAGCTGAGTCCGCCGATCGATGAGGATGACTCTGATCCCGAAGGCGGCTAACATCGAGGCATATTCGGTCCCGATGATCCCTCCACCGATGACGATGATGCCGGCGGGGTTCTTGGTCGTGCGGAGAAACGAATCCGAGTCACACACGATCAGATCGTCAAAGGGGATCTCCGCGGGACGGCGCGGTCGTGACCCCGTGGCTAAGATGATCGTCGAAGCATGGACATGATCGACGTGCCCATCCGATCGCATGACGCTCAAGGTATGTGGATCGACAAAGCCGGCGGTACCTTGAATGACCTCGATGCCGTTGCGCTGCAACTGATCGGTGATCACGGCAACTTCGGTCTTGATGACCAGGTCTTTGCGTGTCATCAAGTCGGGAAGTGTCAGCCGGCTGATGAGTTCGGCGCCCAGTTGGTGCAATCCTCGCCGTCCCAATCCATGAATGTACTCGATCGTGTCTTTCAAGGTTTTGCTGGGTAAGGTCCCGGTATTGAGGGATGTCCCGCCCAATTGCGTCGCCTTCTCAATGATGGCCACGCGCTTGGACAGTTTCGCCGCTTGGACGGCCGCTTTCTGGCCGGCCGGTCCACTGCCGACCACGACCATGTCATAGGATCGCATAGAGAGGCTTCTTATGATGTGGTTCGTCGATGCCTAGTCCCTACCATATCGTGGCGAGTCCCACCCACCAAGGAAATAGATGAAGTCTGAAAGCACGAGCCTGACGAAGGAGCCATCGATTCACAGGTCGATCAACGCCTTGTCAGGCGGACGCCGTGACACCGGCATTGCCGCTTGAATAGGTGACGGATGAGTTGTTATGGTAAACGTCATGCCACAAGCTCGTATCATCAGATGGTCGGTCGGGATCGGTCTCGCGATGAGCGTGAGTGTGTGCTGGTCGCTCTCCCATGCAGACACGACCAGAGATGGACAATCTCCGATTGGGCAAACAACACCCCACAGGATGACTTCTTCGACTCTCACCGGAACAGAAGTCGCAGTGAAGCCGATGCCGTCTGCAGCTGTGCCGGCGGAGAACGGATTGGTGTTGCGGACCCTTCCGACTGTATCGAAACCAATTTCAGTGGGAGGGACGACTCTCGTGCCCTACATCGGAGCCGGGTTTGGTGGCGGCTATGCGACGGAACTTGATCGTTCTCTCAATACGGCCCAATCTGCTTCTTCCGGATCTCTCAATACCGGGCTGAAGAATTTATTCGGGCCACAGCTGATCCCAAATGAAGTCCAGTTGGGTGTCCGGTTCCCTTTCTAACAGGATCTCCTTCTCCTGCCTACGCAGCAACCCTGGTTGAAACTGCAGCGCTTCCACCTATGTTGCAAACCCGCTCATGTTCGTTTACTTGGCCACTGAACTACGGAGGAATTTTGTGAAAGATGGCTATCGCCTTCTGCTGGTCGATAAAGACGGCGTACTGGTCAGTGAATTTCAATTGACGGAGAACGCTTTGTCTCAGCCGGAGGCTTTTGTGGCGGCGCTGCAGGAATCGATTGAGTCGGTCGAAGAAGAAGAGCCTTGAGGGTGATTGGGGTAAGTGCCGAGGCCACGATGTGGGCCGGGGTATCCCGCCCACATCGTCTCGCTCACAGTCAGTTGCCTACTTTCAGCAACCAACCATCGGTCTTGTCACAGTCGTTGGGCCCCTTGGCGAAAATATCGAGCCGGATGTAGCTGCCTTTGACGCTGGGAGGCAGTTTTCCTTTGACCAGGAACCCGTTATTGATCGTGATCACCGTGACGGGGACCTTTTCCTCCTTGATCTTTACGGTGATGCTTGGAAAAAGAGCCGTCTTGGAAGCCAGGAAGGAAAACTCTGAGTTCGGGGCCACCGCGACATTATTCTTATCCACGGAGAAGGGAGGAGGCGTGAAGGCGGAAAAGATGACGTTGGCACAGGCGTCCACGCCGCTGCTGATATTAGGACTCGCGTCATACGCCCAGACGTGGCCGACGGTACCGTACACACTCGCTGCAACAACAAGCCGGAGAAGATTTTGCAGACTCACGATTATGCCTCTCTCTAGTGGGGGTGGATGATTGGATCAGCATGAATCACGCGGCGGTATTTTGGACGCCTCACAGAGAAAAAACAACCCCCTTAAGCGTTGTGCAGCTATATCCGCTGGTGCTCTGATGATGTGAGGCTCTTACAAAAGAGATCGATTGATTCACCGATTTCAGCAATGTACCTGGTGAGAAGATCGATGAGATGCTCAGCGGTGAGCGTAGGCAAAGTAGACCGCCTCGGCAAACGTTCGATACTGACGAAAATCAATCGGACCGGAGTCGAGCGGGAGAGGGGCACGGTCGAAGAGATAGGTGAGTACGCGTCGGTACTGTGTGTACCAGCGGCAGGCCGTACGATACGCCTCTTGTACCGCCGGATTTGCCTGTCACGGGGAGAGATCAAGTTGATCATTCAAAAGGATTTCCAGCCAGAGTATCCGTCGGCCCCGTGCCGTTTGAACGGCCTCCTCAATCGAGGTTGTTCCCAGATATGCGGGCAGGAGTTTAAGCGAACAGGTAGGTAGATTGGAGCGGGGCTGAATCTGACATGGTCCCAGTGTAGCACAGTCGGACACAGATCCCTATCGGTACGTCCCTCCAGGTTTCATTGTTGAACCCTCACTAACCATACAAGCACCATTGTGAAATCGTTGAGCGATTCACACAGCTCTCACAGGAATTTACACCAGCATTGATACACTCCCCTCGGGCCATCCCCCTCTTTCGGCTAATTACAACCCATATGTGCTTTCGTGCAGATTCCATCCGCCTGACTGAGAAGCTGCACGAGAGCGTCGGGATGCTTGACAGCCACCCGCCGGCTTCTTAGACTCACGCACATTTTATTAGGAAGACGAATGCATTGAGTTTGCCGTGTGCGATTGTCAGTCTTTCATCCACGACAAAGGAGGGTGAATGTATGGGTGAATCCAAAGACACCACCATTGCGCTGAATGTCCGGTTGAAACCTTCTGAGTCCTCCGCGCACCCGCGCGCGGCGAATTACACCAACGTCGGCATCGCGCAGGGCATTGCCTATCTCGATTTCGGCTTCATCGAACCGGCGCTCCTCGCTGCTATCGTAAAGACCGCGAAGGACGGGCAGGCGGCACCGAAAGGGTTGGACGGTCACCTCGTCGCCCGTGTCGCGATGGACGTCGGCTCGCTCACTCGGTTGCAGCAGCAGATCCAGCGAGTGTTGGTGAGCGTAAGCCCAGCTCAGAAGCCAAAGACGAAAGGCTAAATGTGAGAGGCGTAAATGGGTTTCGCAGCGTGTCAAGGGACTCAGGGGACGAGGCATGATGACATAAGAGGTTCGATGATGCAGCGACTGTGGCTATTATTGATATTTCTCATGATAGCTGTGAATCCACAGCCGGCGACGTCGGCGGATAGACCGCCTTTCATTCTCAATGATTCAGGGTTCCAGGCAAGTAGTCGGCATCGGATCTACTGGCTGGATAATGACCGTGTAATTTTTACAGGGTACGAGATCGATCTCGAAAAAATAGACAAGGAAGGTCGCTATGGACGTGAGCAAAATATTTATATCTGGGATACGCGCGAGAATCGCCGAACGGTCTATGTAAAGAACGCCAGTCTCGGGTGCTATTTTCGCGGCTACATTCGCTATTCCATTCTCAACGGACCATCCAAGAAAGGACCCATGGGCCAAGAACGGACTTATCTCGACATGTTCTATTCAAAAGACACATGGGAAGGTGAACCGCTGGAATGGGAAGAAGGCGTAAAGATGCATCCTATTACATGCAGAAGCTACCGCTCGCGAGGAGCTGGGTACGTAGATTTACTCCCAGAGCACGGCTACTTGGATTACCGGCGTCCACGTGAGTATTCATTGGAAGACAAAGTTCCAATTACATGGTATCGCGCTGATGACATTGGTGGAGCAAAGCTTCCCCTCATGGTCCACGCGTATCTAAACTCTTCATCCGTGCGCTATGAACAGTTCATGAATGGGTACGTGCTGGGAACCACAAATTTCATCGAATCGACGGAAAAATCATCGTCACCTAGGAATGACGCCTTTTCTATTTGGCTGTTTCTCACTGATGGCAACGTTAGCGAGCTTGCCATGCCACGTCGGGATTGGATGCGAGGTGGAACACGAAACTTTTATCCTACCCTAACAGGTGTGTTCACTTGGACTCATGACTGGGGGCGACACAAGAGGCCCCCAGGTGATGCAGGTGCGTACTGGATTCATGGCCACCGTGTAGAGAAGGTGATTAGCGAGGAAGTTGGGCCAGATTCCATTAGGGTTTCTCCAGACGGCTGCAAGGTAGCGTTTGTTAGCGAGCCCTATGAGAAACGGCAACCGTATGTCAGGAATTCATCTCTGCACATTCTTCACGTTTGTGGAGGAGAATAGCTATGTTTGTCACGCAGTCACTCAATGAGCTAGCGAAACTTGCCCTCATTGCAAGCGATGATTCCTATTTTACTGGAGCATTAAGCGCTCCATCAGCGCTTGCTCCACTTCAGGACACTCCGACCTACGACATCTTACCGCTCTATACAATCATGCCGGGATTCAACAAGATTAGTAGCGACAATGACTCCCGTATTGATTCTGTTGGTTTTAAGTTCGTCGCGTACCGTAATGAGACCACCAACGAAGTTATTGTTGCTTTTGGAGGAACGGACGGTCCTGATCCAGTCGATTGGACTAGCAATACTGCATTGGGATGGAACCAGTGGCTTCGAGGCCGCGATCTAGTATTTGCTCTCTTGAGAGATTCAAACGTCGTTAACGCCGATACCAAAGTCCACTTCACAGGCCAGAGTCTTGGCGGTGCCTTGGCACAATATGCCGCCTACGAATGGGTGAAAACCAAATTAACGGTCACAGATGAGGATGATCCCGAATTCTTGGCTGATTTCGATAAGTCCAATGTGAGTTTGACGACTTTCAATGGGCTTGGCGGCCTGAAAGGTTTGGTCGATAACTTACCGGCGAGTGGTGTCCAACATGCTGCCTACGACCCCACGATTCTGCAAGGCCTTGGCTTATCCGGCCATTTCTATATTACCAACGATCTCGTCTCCCGTTTCGGTGACGGCCACGTGGGTGGCGATACATTCTTGCTCGATTTCAAGTCCGACAGAATCAACGATCTTGGTCACCAGTATGCCTATGGGATGGTCGACGCCCATCGCATTGAAACCGGCTTTTACGCCAATCTGCGTCCCGGGGCGCTGCTGGAGTTTCAAGTGTCGCCGGGTGCCGGCCCGATTGCGTATCTCAATGTGGATTCGGTGCAAGAGTACGCCGCCTTGCTTGGCAACCTCCTCAACAATAAGGACCTTGGACTCGTTGAATCTCGATTCCGGCTTGTCGCGGCAGTCACCGCGGGCTTGACTATCGGCTCTCCGAATAGTGTGAATACTTTGACTCAGGCGTTGCTGACGAACCTCCATGATTCCGGCGATCTTAGTGATAGTTGGTTTCAGAAATTTAGCGGAGTCAATTGGGGGGCGATCTTTATCCCTACTCGACCTGTGACGGGAGCCATTTCCATTCTGAGCACCCTAGGTGCTGTTTTCGCTGACGCAGTGCAAGGGACGGCAGGTGGTATTTCCACTATCTTTCAATCCATGAGTGAATACATCAGCGCGGGATCGCGCCCGGATGTCACGATCACGCCGCCATCGCAGATTGATGGGTCTTCACGGCAATTGCAATTCGAAGTCTTAATGGCCAGCATGGGAGCTGGACCACATCTCACGGAGCTGACGGCTAGTCTTCCATTTGGATTGGACCCTGAAGCGCTGGCTGCGCACATGCTGAGCGGCGGCGCTGAATGGCTGCCGAACACCTTAGCATTTGCTCGAACCCACGCCAATACCGCAGGACAAACCCCCTCGCAGCTCGCAGAGATGACGACCCAACTTGTCACCGCGCTCAACCATCGGATCGACGAACTTCAGGACATGACGCCACAGGAAAAAGGTCACCTTGTCGCTCAGTTGAACGTTTTCACTCAAGACACTGCCTCCGGTTTCGCCAATGCTATTCCGGATTTCACCAAGAAAATTGCCGATGTGGCGTTCAATCTTGGTCAAACGATCAGCAACTTTACCGACATTCAATTGATCGACCAGGCCTATGCCGCTGAGTTAAATGATCCACGATTGTCCTCCTCGACACGGCTCGCTATTGAAGAGGCAAGGGAGACCTTTCAGCAGGCAGCTCAGACGGTGGTGATTCAAAAAGGTGTGGGGCCCAATCCGTTTCATACGCCCGGCTATGTACCCGGTGGGATATCCAATGTCACCGTGGAAGAACGGTTGGGCGAGATGTTCCGGCTTTCATTGCCGTTTGCGGCTGGGACCGGGGGACAAGGGGTGACTTTGCAGCTCCAAGGTCCCCAAGCCGACCAGTTGAGTGTCATGACGGCCGATGGAGTGCAGCAGGTCGGGGCGAACGGCTCGGTTCAGTTACTTGTGCCCGAGGGATCAGATCAAGTCCGCTTTACACTTCTGACGAGCAAGGAAATCTCCGGTAATGCCACCGTGACGCTTTCGGCGATGCTCATAGATGAGACGGGGCAGCAGACCCATATGACGCAGGTTGAAAGCGTCATCAGTGTCACCGCGCTCGTAGGCAATACGGACGATCGATACGAAGAACATAGGGAGGATTATTCCTGGATCACTGATCCGACTGCAGGGGTGGCTATGGGGGTGGGTGGACTTTTTCATCAAACACTCATCGGGGGCGCTGGGTCGGATAGCGGCGTGGCGTTTCCCAATGCCTTCGGCGACGACACATTGTATGGGAATGGAGGCAATGATTATCTCTCCGGTGGGCGCGGCCATGACATGCTCTTTGGCGGAGACGGTAACGATATTTTGGTGGGCGATCTCATCGATCATTTGGCCGATGAGCCTTGGACAGGAATTGGCAGTGATTATCGAACCACTCTTGACGGCACCGATTATCTTGACGGAGGACCCGGCGATGATCGTGTGGGCGGTGGTGGAGGATCAGATCGACTATTCGGTGGCCTTGGTGACGATACACTCTGGGGCGATGCGTATACGGAGGGCTATCTTGTCCAAAATCCGGATGGCAGCGCGACATCTGTTCAGCTAACGGGAGTTCTCCATCCCGGTGACGACATCCTTGAAGGTGGTGAAGGAAACGATAGGCTGAGCGGCGATGGAGGCGACGACATCCTGGATGGAGGATTGGGCGACGACCTGTTGGTTGGGGACACTCAACAAGGGCTTGATTTGCCGGTGCCGATGGCTCCTGGGAATGATTATCTCGTCGGTGGCGATGGCAATGACGAGCTTCAAGGGAATGCCGGGCACGATGTACTGCTGGGAGGGGCAGGAGATGACCGGTTGTTTGGTGACGACACCGGCGTAGACCCATCGCAGGAAGGCGACGATTGGCTCGAAGGGGGAGCCGGCAACGATTTCCTTACTGCACTGGGTGGAGACGATACGTTGGTTGGTGATGACGGTGAGGACATTCTGCTGGCCGGCGCCGGCGATGATACGCTGCTTGGCGGGGAAGGGGATGACATAGGATTTGGCGGCGAGGGTGACGATGACATCAGTGCCGGAGCGGGAGCCGATCAATTCAACGGAGAAGCCGGCAATGACGTGATGTTCGGCGATGCGGGCGATGATCTCCTCATCGGAGGTGACGGTCTGGACGAACTCGACGGAGGTGCTGATAACGATCTTCTGATAGGTGGCGCGGACGACGATACATTATTCGGCCGTGATGGAAACGATGAGCTTCAAGGAAACGGAGGAAACGATTTGCTCGTGGGTGATGCGGGCGATGACCGAATCTTTGGACAAGAAGGCAACGATGAACTGTTCGGTAGCGAAGGTGACGATGCGTTGCGTGGAGACGCGGGCGATGATCTGATCGACGGCGGTGGCGGGGACGATATTCTTGTCGGGGATGCGGATGGGCAGATCGGAGGCAACGGTGGAGACGACCTCCTGACCGGTGGAGCCGGCAACGATGTGTTGGTAGGCGGTGGGGGGAGGGATACGTATGTTTTTGGCCTCGGCGATGGATTCGATGTCATTCATGAAGCTGTTGGAGAAGGGAATCGGCTGGTGTTTGGTTCCGGAATCAGCCCTTCGACCATTATCGCCGCAATGGGACCGAACGACGCCCTCGTGCTTCGCACCGGGAACGGGGATACTGCGGTTCAGATCGAGGACTTCGGGACGAATGACCTCACTGGACTCCATCCGATCGACTCCTTTCACTTTGCCGACGGGACCGTCCTCACCTACAGTCAGCTGGCCGCAGGCGGCCTAGCCCTGTCGGGTGGGTTGGGCGACGATCAGCTGAACGGCACGACGCAGGGGGAACGAATTTTTGGAGGAGCCGGCAACGATTCCGTCAATGCCGGAGCCGGAAATGACATCTTGCTCGGAGGCACCGGCGATGACGTGTTGTTCGGTGGAGCGGGACAGGATACGTATGTCTTTGCGTCCGGAGGGGGGACCGACATCATTCACGATGCGCTCGGTGAGGGGAATAGGTTGGTTTTCGGAACAGGGATCTCATCGAGGGATCTGAGCCTCGGCATCAAGCAAATTGTTATCTCAGGAGGATCAGAAGAAGAGTCGCCGGTCATTATTGGTTCTCTTGTGGTGCGTATAGGTTCCTCTGGTGATGCCGTTCACATCGAAGGCTTCAATCCGGCCGATCTTTCTGCTCCAAGCGGCATTGAGCAGTTCCAGTTCGCCGATGGGACATCGTTGACATATGACCAATTGATCGCGCGTGGATTCGAGCTTGTGGGGACGGCGAACGACGATACGTTGAATGGGCAAGAGATGTATCGAACCGTCTCCGGTCTCGATGGGGATGACATCTTGACCGGCGGGGATATCGACAATGTGCTCCGTGGCGGTAAGGGACGCGATGTCCTCTTTGGTGATGGTGGAAGTGACGAGCTGTTCGGCGAAAGCGGCGATGACGTCCTGCGTGGTGGCGACGGCAACGATGTGCTGATCGGCGATGTTGGAAATGATTCGCTCGAAGGCGAGGATGGTGATGACGTGTTGGTCGGCGGAGCCGGTGACGATCAATTGCTCGGTGGGGATGGGAACGATATCTACCGGTTCAATATAGGAGATGGGCTTGATTCCCTGTTTGATTCCGGTTCCAGCGCCGATACTGATACGGTCGCCTTCGGGAGCGGCATCACATCCGATTCGATTTCGCTCTCCTCACAGGTTGGACAGATCGTGATTAAAGTAGGATCCGGTTCAGATGGGATTCAGTCCGGCTCTGCCTTCGATGTGTTTGGCTCACAGACCATCGAGCAGTTTCAATTTGAGGATGGGACTTCCCTCACGTACGCGGAGCTCGTTGCGCGTGGATTGACGATCGAAGGAACGGCGTTCGACGACATTCTCACCGGAACGAACCTCGCAGATCGATTGCAGGGCGGGCTTGGTAATGATCGCCTGGAGGGTGGTGAGGGGAACGATTCCTATTTCTTCAATGTCGGCGAAGGAATCGACGCGATTATGGATACTGCGTCGGTCGACACGGGTAATGAGATCGTATTCGGCGCCGGCATTACCTCGACTGATCTTCGTCTCGATCTTGCTCCTGATCAATCCGATTCCAATCAGAGTGATCTGCTGATTCGTATCGGCACGAACGGCGATGCGATTCAGCTTGATACCTTCGATCGCGATAATGTGTTTGGCCCGCATACAGTGGAGTCTTTCCGGTTTGGTGATGGAAGTGCTGTGACGTACGAACAACTGCTCGCCAGAGGATTCGATTTAACGGGAACAGGCAACGATGACCACCTCACCGGCACGGATGTGGCGGATCGGATTGTTGCCGGTGGTGGAGACGACGTGCTTCGGAGTGGATTGGGCGACGACACCCTCGATGGCGGGATGGGTACGGACCGGTTGATCGGCGGGCAGGGCAACGACACGTATCTCTTCGGCCCAGGGGCCGGCCAAGACACAATAGTGGAATTTCAGGGCAGCCTGGATGCCATTCACATGGCACCAGGAGTGGCTCCCTCCGATGTCGTTGTTACGCGGAACAACAATGACCTTGTCCTGAGCCTCAGCGGTGGCGCTGATCGGCTGACCGTCTCCCTCTACTTTCTCGCCCCTCCGCTTCAGATTGAACTGGTGCAATTTGCCGACGGAACGGTTTGGGATCAGGCCTTCATTGAGAATCTCACGAAGCCGGTCATAACCGGGACGGAGGGTTCGGATTCCCTCATTGGTACAAGCGGTGACGATCGTTTGGTCGGTTTCGCCGGCGATGATCAACTGACCGGGTTAGCCGGCAACGATCTACTCGACGGAGGTCCTGGAGTCGATCAATTGGCGGGTGGGTTTGGCGATGATGAATATATCGTGGATGATTTACGGGATGCGATTACGGAACTGACGGATGAGGGAATCGATACGGTATGGAGTCGTGTGACTCGTACCCTGGAGACCGACGTCGAGAATCTTACACTCACGGGGAGTGCGGCGATTAATGGCATCGGTAATGCGTTGGACAATGTGCTGATCGGCAATAGCGGCGTCAACGTCCTAATAGGTGGATTGGGAAACGATACCTATGTGGTCGGCGCGGACGATACGGTAGTCGAATTGACCGGAGAGGGAACGGATACGGTGCAGACCGGCATCAGCGCAACGCTTGGAGCCAATGTGGAGAATCTGACGCTGACTGGTAGTGCTTCTCTTACCGGAATCGGAAACGGCCTGGACAATCTGTTGAAAGCGGACGGGTCGATCAGCGTACTGGCCGGCGGTGCCGGCAACGATACGTATGTCATCGGATCGAACGGCGATGACGATATCCTCGTTGAAACCGCCGCCGGCGGCATCGACACGGTGATCGCCGGCCACGACTATCGCCTGCCGGCGAACATCGAACAGTTAACGCTCCTTGATCCACGGGTACCTGACTTCGCGAGTTTCTCACTCATCCCGTACGGTTCCTCCGAGCAGTCCGTGGCAGGGTACGGGAACAATTTAGCGAACACCCTGATCGGCGGCCGAGCGAACAATGTGTTGGACGGCGGGCTCGGCGCCGACAGGCTGATCGGCGGCGCGGGCAATGACACCTATGTCGTGGATAATGTCGGCGACATGGTCATTGAGGAGACAAATGGAGGTGTAGATACGGTGCAGAGCCCTGTGAGTTACGGCCTGAGCGCAAACGTCGAGAATCTCACGCTCAGTGGAACGGCTTCCATCAATGGAACCGGTAACGGACTGAATAACGATGTCAGAGGCAACGACGCGTCCAACGTGCTCGACGGAGGGTCTGGGAATGACGCACTGCTTGGGCTCGGTGGGTCCGATACCTATCTCTTCGGTCGGGGCTCTGGCCGCGATACGGTGTTTGATTCAGAGGCGCTCGATGAGATCGATACGATCCAGTTCGATGCGACCGTGACGGCGGACGAGGTGGAGGTCTACCGCAACGGATTCAATCTCGAGCTGGCCATCAGCGGAACCACGGATGAGCTGACTCTCCTATCGTTTTTTGATTCGCCCGAATACGGCCGGAAGCAGGCGCGATTTGCCGACGGCACCGTGTGGAACAGTGCTGAGTTGAGCGCACGGGCGTTGATCGGTAACACCATTATAGGATCATCAGGGAGCGAAATTCTTTCAGGAGGCGTCGGTCATGATCTGTTGATCGGATCAGCAGGCAACGACGTATTAATGGGAGGCGGCGGCAAGGACGTTCTGTACGGAGATCTCACATTCCAACCGCCGTCCGGGCCGCAAGTCATCGGCGACGACATGCTTGTGGGCGGAGTGGGCGACGATACGCTCATTGATTTCCGGGGAGCGAATCTTTTCGACGGAGGGGCAGGGGACGATACGCTGATTCTCGGGACAGGTGTCGATCGGATTCTCTTCGGTCGGGGATCCGGCGTTGATCACGTGACGTTCGACAACAATAGGAATGACATCGATATCATTCAAATGGCTGCGGACGTCGAGTCTTCCGATGTCGTACTGACATGGCGTTCTGATTCCATCGCCGATCTTGTCATTTTGGACAGTGGAGAAAAGCTGATCATACAGCTCTCCACTGATTGGTTTACCGTGGGGCCGGAAACCACGCAAGCACTCGTCCGATTCGCCGACGGCACTCAGTGGAACTTGGCTTGGTCAGCTTCGAACGTCGGTATTCCCACGGCCACTTCATTCGATGATGTGCTCAGAGCTTCTTTGTCCGCCACCCTCGCCGGGCTGGACGGGAATGATGCCTATCTCTTGGGAAGTTCGGGCATCCCTGGGAATTATGCGGTAGTCGAGGCTCCGGGTGAAGGGATCGACACCGTCCAGAGTCTCTTCGATTATGTGTTGGATTCTGATGTGGAGAATCTCATTCTTGCAGAGAGTCGCAGTTCAGCACTGCGAAACCCAGAGCGCGGGACCGGTAATGGACTGGGCAATTTCATCATTGGGAATAGCGGTGACAATATTCTTGATGGCGGTGCCGGAGACGATGTGTTGGTGGGAGGGTTCTTCAGGTCTGTCGAGGAATTTGTCGTGTTCGAAACGGGGAGCGATATTCTTATCGGCGGAGCGGGTGACGATGTGCTGATGGTCGATGGAGGGAATATCGTCTTGCCGGTGGATGGCGCAGATAGTGAATGGCTGTTTCTAGGTGGAGGGGCAGAGTTCCGAAGCAACGTGCCGCGCTTAGCCGACGATCTTTTGATCGGAGGGGTCGGCAACGACACCTACTTCGTCCACGATCAAGAGCAAGCGGTGGTGGAGTTCGGGAATGAAGGAATCGATACAGTGAAGAGCACGGTTTCTTATGTGCTGGGGGAGCATCTCGAAAATTTGGAACTCATCTCATCGCCGGCGAGCTTCGGCGATGAGGAGAACCTCATCCTTCCGCCACCGCTCAATGGAACAGGCAATGAACTGGATAATGTCCTGATCGGCTCGGCAGATGCCAATGCCCTATCCGGCCTCGCGGGTGATGATACTCTTGCCGGCCGGCGTGGCAACGACATCCTTCGCGGCGGCACTGGTCAGGATACCTATCTCTTCAATATCGGCGACGGCATCGATACGATCGAGGATATAGCGGCAGCAGGTGAGGGAAATCGGATTCAGTTCGGCGAGAGCATCAGCCGGAACGATCTCACGGTGACGCATGATGAAATCGCTCGGACGCTCACCATTCAAGTCGGCACGAGCGGGACTGATCGACTGATGCTGAACAATTTCGATCTCGCTGGGGTGAACGGTTCACCGGTGGTCGATATTCTGGCCTTCGCGGACGGCAGCACGACCAGTCTCGCCGGTTTCTTCGGACCGACTGGTTCCGAAGGGAATGACACAATCAGGACAGGAGCCGAGGACGATGTGATCAACGCGCTCGCCGGCGACGACATCGTGGAGGCCGGTGCCGGCCGCGACATCATCGCCGGAGGAACCGGGAATGATACGCTTACAGGCGGTCCGGGCGACGACACCTACATTTTCAACATCGGAGATGGAAGCGACACGATCGGCGATACCTCGCGGCTCGGCGCAGGGAATCGGATTCGATTCGGGCCCGGCATCAGTCAAAGTGACTTGAACTTCATGCGGGACGAAGCTGCGCGAAGCCTGACCATTCAAGTTGGGACCAGTGGAACCGATCGACTCGTGCTCGCCGATTTCGATCCGCGTGGCACGAATGGGTCTCTGGTGGTATCGGCACTGGAGTTTGCCGATGGGAATGTCGTGAACCTGATTGACCTCTATCCTCCGAACCATGCACCGACGGTGGACATACCGTTGGCAGATCAGACCGCCGCCGAAGACTCGCCGTTCTTTTTTACGATTCCCAGTACCACCTTCACCGATCCAGACCGGACCTACGGCGATGAGTTATCCTATGAAGCGATGTTGGCCACTGGTAGCTCGCTACCGGCATGGTTGAGTTTCGATCCGGTCGCCCGCACGTTCAGCGGTATGCCGGGTGCCGGCGAGGGTGGGGCGCTGCAGCTCGCCGTCACCGCCACAGACCAGGGCCATCTCAGCGCGACCGATTTCTTCACGCTCTCCATCTCCGGGCCCCTGCCTCAAACACTCGTGGGTACGCTGGAAAACGATGAACTGACCGGCGGCCGAGGTGACGATACGTTATGCGGACTGGCAGGGAGCGATCAGTTAAATGGTGGACAAGGCCACGATCTGCTCGATGGCGGATCCGGAACGGATACGATGTGGGGAGGGATCGGCAACGATACCTACGTCGTCGATGTCGCCGGCGATGTCGTGACCGAATTGGTCGACGAGGGTGCAGATACGGTTCAGACCTCGCTCCTCACCTACACGTTGGGTGTAAATGTCGAGAACCTGACTCTGACAGGGACGGGGCCAAGCACGGGTATCGGCAATGCCTCAAGCAATCACTTGATCGGTAACAGCGGCGCGAACCTGTTGGACGGCAAGACAGGAGCCGATACGATGGCCGGTGGTATGGGGAATGACGTGTATGTGGTGGATCAGACCGGCGATGTCGTGATCGAAGCGGCACACGAAGGCTCCGACACGATCTTCAGCTCCGTAACCTACGGTCTCGGTGTGAATGTGGAACACCTGGTCTTGACGGGCTCGGCGGCGATCGACGGAACCGGAAACGATCTCAACAATACGCTCACGGGCAATAGCGCGGCCAATGTGCTGATGGGGCTGGCGGGCAACGACACCTATGTGATCGGTGTCGGCGATACAGTCGTCGAAACGGCGAACAACGGCACAGACACGGTTGTCAGCAGCCTCACCCACACTCTCGCAGCCAACGTGGAAAATCTCACTCTGGTCGGTTTCAACAGGATCAGTGGAATAGGCAACGGCCTGGACAATGTGCTCAACGGGTCGCTCAATTTTGCGGGCAATACCTTAGCCGGAGGAGCCGGCAACGATGCATACATCATTGGCTCAGGCGACAGCGTGATGGAGACCGCTGGCGAGGGAACGGATACGATTCAGACCAGCATGTCCTATACCCTCGGTGCCAATGTGGAAAATCTCACATTGACCGGAGCCGGTGCCGTCAATGGAACAGGCAATGGGCTCGATAATACGCTCACCGGCAACAGCGCCAACAATGTTTTGAGTGGGGCAGGCGGCAACGATAGGCTTCGCGGTAGTAGGGGCAACGACACGCTCACCGGCGGCAGTGGAAACGATACCTATCTTTTCGATCGGGGCGACGGACAAGATGTCGTACGAGACAATAGCGGCACGGCTGACAAGCTGCTCTACGACGCGGGGATCGATCCCCTAGATCTCGTGATCAGTCGCCAAGCGAATGACCTGCGATTGGCCGTCCACGGCTCGACCGATTCGGTCACGATTCAGAACTGGTATACCAGCTCGTTGAATCGGACGGAAATAATCGAGGCCGGTAATGGGCAAACGCTGCTCAACACGCAAGTCGATCGGTTGATCCAAGCGATGGCAGCTTTTACGCAGCAGACCGGCCTCACCTGGGATCAAGCGATCGATCAACGGCCGCAAGATGTGCAGACCGTGTTAGCCGCTGGCTGGCAATGATGATGAGTTGGTTCCGAATTCAGACGGCTGATTTTTAATCGCTCGGTGGTTCAAAATGTCCCGAGGGGCGTTGTTGCCAAGGCACGGTCGCCTGTTGGGATTGCTTGACCAAACTGCGCAGACTCATTTCAGCGGCCCGCAAGAGTTTTGGATCACCGGCTTGCATAAGCGTCGTTAAAAGGACATAGAGTGATCGATCGGCGTGAGATCCGGCCAAGATTCGATCCGTCACCGGATCAAGCTGAGATCTGTTTGGTTCCTCACCCTCCGTTGAGTCTGCGAGGAGATATTCGAAGGATCGGGGATTGTCGAACAGCCAAGAGGGAGGTACGCCAAGCGCGGATGCAAGCGCTTCAATCATAGCGGTCGTGGGATCCGTCTGATCCGCCTCGATCTGTTCTAGGAGCGCAGTGGAAATGCTGGTCGCGTCCGATAACGACTCAATGGATTGGTTTTTGTAGAGCCTCCAGCCCTGGATGAATAGCCCTATCGACATGCAGGCCATGATACACAATGAAGAAGTAAGCTTCAATAAACTCATTCGTGAAAAATCTATTTTTATTATGAAAATCAAATGCTTACTGGCTCTTTAAAGATCAGGCATGAAATCGGTATAATACCGGAGCGAGTTTCATCTCGATGAAGGAGGTGGGGATTTATGTTGGGAACCGATATTCGTGGCATCATGGCTGAAGAAGAAGAGGTCCAGCGCCGTCAGGAGGCCCTCAAATCTCTCATGACGATGAGAAGCAGGCAGCTTCGAGAATCTTTGGAGGATCGAATCAAGCGTGCCAGGAGCAGCGGAGCCTGGACACAGCTTTCTAAGGCAGAATGCGCCGATCTGCATAAGCAAGAAAAGGCCCACTTGAAGTCTCAACTGGAACAGCTACAGTTTGAGCAAACTCGGACTCGAGGAAAGCTGACTGCACTGAAGCGAGCTAAGGCGAGGGCGCAGCGTATCCGTGCTGCAGAAGCAGCCTCCGAACGAAGGCGCCGGTGATCGACTGCCGTGACTATGGTGAGTAGTATGTTCTTCAGTGCGATGATGGAGGGTTTAGAGGTATAGTGGGTGCAGAGCAGCATCTACCGGCTCTCACTCGTACGCAGGCTTCGCTGATCCGGCAACTGCTTCGCGATAAGAGAACCAGATCCAGAGAAAAAGCCTTTGTTCTTGAAGGGGGCAAGTCCTGTCTTGATCTGATTTATCGGTACCCACGGTCTATCCTCAGTCTGATCGTCTCGCCGCGTTTTCTCTGTGCCGAAGCCGAGGCAGACCGAAGGGCGCGCACGGCAGTGCCTGCGCGCCAGTTCGTTTGCTCAGACGCTGGTTTTGAAAAGTTGACCGATGTGGAGATGCCCCAAGGGATTCTGGCCGTCGTCCGGCAACCTGCGTGGGACGAGGTGCAGGTATTCGGGCGAACGAGCGTGTTGGGCATCTATGGGGATCGGTTGCAAGATCCGGCAAATGTCGGCGCGATCATTCGGACCGCCGCGGCTTTGAACCTGTCCGGAGTGTGGTTAAGCGCCGGTTCCGCCGATCCTTTCAGCCCCAAGGTGGTTCGTGTCACAGCCGGCACCATCCTGAGCTTTCCGGTCTTTCATACTCGGGACTTTCGCGCATTCTCCTCGTATGGATGTGAAATCTATTCGACGGTCCTGGCTTCGGCTGATATGGTTCCCATCAGAAATATTCGGACAATACCCAGCCGTCTTATGATTGCTGTCGGAAACGAAGGAGCGGGATTGGCTCCGGATGTCGTGAAAGCATCCAGCGTCAGATTCTCTATTCCATTAGCCGAGGGGGTGGAGTCGTTGAATGTCGCCGCGACAGCGGCGATTTCGGCATTCTACTTCAGCGGATTGCGACTCGACTCCGGTGTTGGATCGATGCGATCACGCAGTTCGGCGTAGAGGTTTGAAATATGGAATACATTCGGCCTACTATATGCGGCTCATGATATTCAGGCAGGAAACGAGAATTGGAGTAGGGCTGGTATTGGTGTGTGCGATCGGCCTCGGACTCGGCACGCCCACGGCCTCTGCCCAATCCAAGCTCGATACGGACATGGCCTCTGTCCAATCCGATGGGCGGCCGTACAGTCTCGACATGATCATTGCTCTCGCGTTGGCGAAAAATCCTGTCGTCGGCTTGGCAGAAGGCCACATCGAACAGCAGAAAGGGCAGCAGACAGCAGCCGGTGCCTATCCTAATCCCACTGTGACTGGTGCCACAGGGCGCGGTGCCCTTCGCGATGTAGGCAGAGCAGGCATCGGGATAATTAGTGGCGATCTTGAAACGTACACCGAATCGAACTATACGATCAATCAACCGATCGAATGGCCGGGAATGCGGACCGCTCGGCAACGAGCGGCGGACCTCGGATTGGCGACTGCCAACGTCGGCATGTTGGAGACCCAATTGAATTTGGCGTCTCAAGTCAAAGTCGGCTTCTATGATCTACTGTTGGCTCAGCAGGGCGCCGACCTCGCGCGCCAGAATCTTGATATTGTCGAGAGTGTGGCTCGGATCGTGAAGGCAAGGGTCAAATCGGGCGAAGCCCCGCAATTTGAATCCATCAAGGCGGAAGTGGAAGTGCTGAAAGCGCGGCAGCAACTGGTACGGGCGGATAATCTGGTTCGCATCAATCGCGTGGCCGTTGACACCTTGACCGGTGGTGCGCTTGGGCCGTTCTATATGATCTACGGTGAATTCAGGATCCCTCCTCGTGATCTGCACATTGAAGGTTTGATGGCCCGCATGGTGGAGCAGCATCCGACTATCCAGCGTTTGCTGAAGTCCGTCGAGCAATCGGATTGGAAGATTGAATTTGAACGGCAGGCGCGGGTGCCGAACATCACCCTCAACGCCGGTTATTGGCGTGAGATCGGGCGAGAAGCGTATCAAGGAGGACTTTCTGTTCCCGTGCCGCTCTGGTACCGGCGTCAGGGAGAAATTGCTTCGTCGTTAGGCGCGAAGCGTCGTGAGGAAGCCGAGCTGCTCCGGATACGCAACGAACTGGGGCGAGCCGTCCATCAACATTATCAAGATGTCCGCACCACGGCGGAGTTGATCGATGTGTTCGATAAAGGGTTGCTGAAGCAGGCCCAAGAGGCTCTGCGGCTTGCGCAGTTTAGTTTCCAGCAGGGAGCGTCCAGCTTGCTCGAAGTCTTCGATGCACAACGTGTGCAACGGCAGATTTTAGTGGATTATGCTCAAGCGCGGCATGATCTCTCTGTCTCCCTGGCTCGGCTTGAACAGGCAGTAGGGGGAACATTGTGAGAGGCCCATTCGGCTCAATGGGAGGTCCGTCATTATCTATCGGTCGAGGCATGGGCCATCTTCTGTTCGGCTTGATGGTGATGGAATCCGGCTGTGATAAGACGCCGAGTGATGTGGTGGCCAGTAAGCCGCCTGCCGTAATCTCATCTCCAGGTTTCATTACACTGTCGGCTGAGGAGTCGTCACGAGTGGGTCTCATGGTTCAGCCGGTGGCGCGCAACGATTTTCGAACACACCGCGATTTCCCCGCGATCGTACAACCCAATCAACGGAACATGGCGGAGATTACGGCCTTGGTTCGAGGCCGAGTCGTCGAAGTGTATGCGGACTTCGGGCAAGAAGTGAAAGCCAATGCGCCCTTGGCCATTCTTTACAGCAGCGAGCTCGGGCTGGCTCAATCCGCCTATCTCAAGGCCAAGGCCAAGCTCCACGTCGCTGAGCAGGCGTATAGTCGGGCTCAATTCCTTCTGAAAGAGCAGGTCATCGGCGAAGCAGAAGCCCAACGCCGACAGGCGGAGCTGCTGAGCATTCAAGCGGAGGCCAATGAGTCGCGCGATCGCCTGAAGTTGCTCGGCATGGACAAGGAAGAGTTCGGCCGTCTCGACCGCAGCCGACAGATTCGATCCGTCGTGCCGATCGTGGCTCCCTTCGCCGGTCGCATCATCGGACGTAAGTTGACAAGAGGTGAGGTGGTCGAGACGACCGATAATTTATTTGTGATCGCGGATCTTTCGGAAGTCTGGGTTCAAGCCAATATCCCGGAGAAAGACATTCCGTTCGTCCATGCGATCCATGCGTCCGGTGGCAGGCAGGTGGAGGTGCGGATCAACGCCTATCCAAAGGAAATGTTCAAAGGCACCATCACCTATGTCGGCGATGTATTGGATCCGGTTACACGTACCATGCAGCTCAGGATTGAATTGCCGAATCGGGATGGGCGACTCAAACCGGAAATGTTCGCCACGATTCGACTCTTTTCCGAAGCACAACCCGATCGACTGGCGGTCCCGGAGGTCGCGCTGCAACGCGATCAAGGGCGCACCTTCGTCTTCGTGCAACGCAACACGAATGAGTACGAGTTGCGAGAGGTTCACATCGGCGAATCCAATGGGACGGTCACGGCGATCCTCGGTGGCTTGAATGAAGGAGAGTCGGTCGTGACGCACGGCGCGTTTGTCTTGAAGTCCGAGTTGCTGAAGAAACCCGTCTGATGGTCTCCCGCCTCCTCGACATTTCCTTGCGTCAACGGATGCTCATCATCAGCAGCGCGCTCATGATCGGAGCCGGAGGCATCTATGCCTTTCGGACCATTCCGATCGATGCCTTTCCTGATGTGACCAGCGTTTTGGTACAGGTCGTGACGAAGGCTCCAGGCCTCTCCCCGGCCGAAGTTGAGCGTCTGGTGACCTATCCGATCGAGCTGCAGCTCACCGGTGTGCCGTCTCTCACGGAAATGCGTTCCCTCACGAAAGTCGGTCTGTCACTCATTACGATTGTGTTCGACGATTCCATGGACATCAACTTGGCCCGCCAACTTGTCCTCGAACGACTGCTTGAAGTGGGGGAACAGCTCCCGGACGGTGCAGAACCGAAGCTGGTGCCAAACAGCACCGGCTTGGGCGAGGTGTTTCAATATTATCTGGATAAGCCTCAAAGTTCTGTCGCGAATGCCGCTGCGGAGCGGCAGAGCTTGATCGAACAGCGGACGATTCAAGATTGGGTCATCCGGCCTCTGCTGAAAAGCACACCGGAGGTCATCGACGTCAATTCAATGGGCGGGTATGTCAAGCAGTATCAGGTGTTGGTCGAGCCGGGCATGCTGCGGAAATACAACCTGACCCTTCGGGACGTGTTTGATTCGGTGGCGAGAAATAACGCCAACGCCGGCGGCAATATCCTGGAAAAGCATGATGAGAAGTACATCGTGCGGGGTATCGGCCTGATCCGTTCACTTCAGGACATCGAACGTATCGTAGTCAAGGAAACCGGCGGAACTCCGGTCTATGTCTCCGACGTAGCCCAAGTCGTGATCGATCACGCCGTCAGGCACGGGGCAACGGTCCTGAACGGGGATCGCGAGGTGGTCAGCGGAATCGTTCTCATGTTGCGGGGCGGCAACGCGCGGGATGTTGTGGAAGGCATCAAAGCACGAATTGTAGACATCCACGCTAAGCGCCTGCTGCCGGACGGATTGCGTATTGTGCCGTTTTACGACCGTATCGAACTCATCACCGAGGCGTTGACTACGGTCTACAAATCGTTGGCTGAAGGTGTGGTGCTCGTGATCGTTGTGTTGTTCCTCTTTCTCGGGAACATACGCAGCGCGCTGATCGTCGTGGGCACACTGGTGTTGGCGCCGCTTGCCACATTTATCGTCATGGGGCAAATCGGACTGACCGCTAATCTAATGTCGTTGGGGGGACTGGCGATCGCGATCGGTATGATCGTCGATGGGTCGGTCGTCGTGGTGGAGAACGTCTATCGTCATCTTTCGCACCATTCTGCGGCCGCCACACCCAGGCTGCAACTTGTCACGAATGCGGTGAAGGAAGTCGGGCAACCGGTGGTGTTCGGCATTCTCATCATAATTCTTGTCTTTCTGCCCCTTCTGTCCCTGCAAGGAATGGAAGGGAAGATGTTCAAGCCGCTGGCCTATACCATCATGATCGCTCTGATGGTGTCGCTTATGTTGGCGCTCACCCTCTCTCCGGTACTCTGTTCGTTGGTGCTGAAGCAGGGGAGCGAAGAAGATCCTTGGATCGTCAGACAAGCCAAGCGTCTCTATGCTCCGGCGCTTCGATGGGCCCTCGGACATCGAACCGCCGTATTGATATTGGCTGTCGGCGCATTGGTCGGCGCTCTTGCGTTAGTGCCCTCATTGGGCACCGAATTCATTCCCATTCTCAACGAAGGATCAGTCGCTCCTCAAACCATTCGATTGCCGAGCGTGTCGCTTCCCGCTTCCATCGAGATTGAAAAGCGCATGCAGCAGGCGATCATGGAATTCCCCGAAGTCGAGATGGTCGTCTCCAAGATCGGCCGAACCGAGTTGGGAAATGATCCGCAGGAGCCGAACGAGAGCGATCCGGTTGTGCGGCTGCGCCCATTGGATCAATGGACCACGGCGAAGACGATGCCCCAGTTGATGCAGAAATTCCGCGAGCGTCTCACTGAAGTCTCCGGGGCGACATTTTTGATCAGCCAACCCATCCAACAACGAGTCGATGAGTTGATCTCCGGTGTCCGCACGGAAGCGACCGTGAAGCTGTTCGGCGACGACTTGGAGATGTTGCGGAACAAGGCTCAGGAAATCGGCGAGGTGTTGGGGAGCGTGCAAGGGGTTAAAGATATCAAGGTCGAGCAATTATTCGGACAACCCTATCTCACCATCGATATCGATCGCGGGAAAATCGCCCGCCATGGGATCAATGTCTCCGACGTGCGGGAGATCATCACCACCGCCATCGGGGGACACGCGGCAACACGCGTCTACGAAGGCCAGCAACGGTTTGATCTGATTCTGCGGTTCCCTGAACAGTACCGGGACAGCGTCGAAACCATCAGTAATATTCTGCTCAGCGATCAGACCGGCGCGCTGATTCCTCTGGCGGACCTCGGAACCGTTCAGTTGGAGGAAGGCCCGGGGCGGATCAGCCGAGATCAGCTTCAACGGTATGTGTCGATCGGCTTCAATACGATGGGACGAGACATCGGGAGCCTTGTGACGGAAGCGCAACAAAAGATCACCGAACGAGTCGCGCTTCCCGCCGGTTATCGGATTACTTGGGGCGGATCATTTGAGAACATGGAACGGGCGATGGCAAAGCTGCGGGTCATCGTTCCGATCACGATCGGGCTGATCTTCTTCTTGCTCTATTCGACGTTCAACTCGCTCAAGCAGGCAATCCTGATTATCTTGAATCTGCCCTTTGCGTTGATCGGTGGCGTGATCGCGCTTTGGTTGACAGGAGAGTATCTCAGCGTGCCGGCGTCGGTCGGCTTCATCAATCTCTTCGGTGTGGCGGTGTTGAACGGGATTGTGCTCGTGTCCTATATGAATAAACTCCGAGAGGACGGCCACAGTTTGGACGAAGCGGTTATCTCAGGCGCGCTGCTTCGGCTACGCCCCGTCTTGATGACGGCGTTGGTCGCGCTCTTGGGGTTGGTCCCCTTGGCGTTTAGCAATGGGATCGGATCGGAGGTGCAGCGTCCGTTGGCGATCGTCGTCATCGGCGGCCTCGTGAGTTCGACGTTGCTGACCTTGATCATGCTACCGGTTCTCTATCGATGGCTCGAAGGCCGCTCGAAGGACCCGGTGGATCCAGGGGAACTACAAACCGGATCGATAGTCGATGGACGCCAAACAGTGGGCGAAGTTCCTCATGGTAACGGCGAGCCGCGCTTCACTCGACACCCAGGCGAGATACCGTCGATGTGATGGATGAATCGACTGAAGAAGGGACCGGCCTTGGTATGGGCAAGATATTCATCAAGATGGTCATGGGGCTAGCGGCAGTCGTAGCAGCAAGTCAGTTTGCAGTCGCTGCGCCGAAAGAGGCCGATGCACCGAGTGCCGACTATGCCGGTGGCAAAAGGATTTTTACTCGATATTGTGCGGGCTGCCATGGACCAGAAGGAAAAGGGGATGGGTACCGACTGCTTGGCCCTGAACCGGCCAATCTTACAAGGCCGGCGACGAAAACAAAATCGGATGCGGCCCTCCTGAAAATCATCCACGAAGGAAAGCCCAACATGCCTTCATGGGAAGTCCGATTGTCGGAAAGTGAGAGTCGCGCTGTATTAGCCTATATCCGGACCTTGGCAAAGTAGAGAGCCGGCCGAATCCGCTACTTGAACCACACGTGTCAGCTTCTGATCAAAAACGTGTACCCTGGCAATCCGATTTGCAGAAATTGAGCCGGGTGGACGTGGCCGGTATTCCTGAAGTCATCGGTGCAACTGGAGAGGCTGAGCTGAAAATGGTGCCGAGGGACAGAATCGAACTGTCGACACCAGCCTTTTCAGGACAAGAAGAAAGTGAACAAGATCAAATAGATAAGCTCAAAACACAGTGCAAACAGTGACATTTCATGTCATGAAAAATCAATCAGTTACAGGAGCAGGTGCCACTAGTGGCACCTTATGAGTTGCGCGCAAAAGTTCGCTAGGGTATAATTTTACAGGTTACGTAAATCGTAAATATCTGATGGTATTCTGGTCGTGATAAGAGGCTTTCGGGACAAAAAGACGGAAAGTTTCTTTTCAGGAGAAACGGTAAAGGAGTTTTCAAGTTTTAGACGAGTCGCGGAACGGAAACTGACGATGATCGACAACGCATCCGACCTGAAGGACCTGTTGTCACCGGCAGGTAATCGGCTGGAGAAGCTGAAAGGGGATCGCGCGGGACAGCACAGCATCAGGATCAACGATCAGTGGCGGATCTGTTTTGTCTGGATGTCTGATGGCCCCCATGATGTTGAGATCACCGATTATCACTGAGAGAGGTAACACCATGATCAAAAATGGCATGCGGCCAGTGCATCCTGGAGAAATTCTGTTAGAGGAGTTCATGAAGCCGGCAGTCCCTCTGATCAATGCCAATATGCTCGCAAAGGCCCTTGATGTGCCGGCGAATCGGATTACAGCAATTCTCAAAGGACAGCGAGGCATTACGGGCGATACTGCCGTTCGTCTAGCGGCATTTTTCGACACCACCGCTGAATTTTGGATGAACCTGCAGAAGACCTACGAGCTGCGCCTTGCAGAAGAAGCCATGTCGAGCAAGGTGAGGAAACACATCGAGCAAAGCAGGGAATCACTTGTATCGGCCTAAGGTCCAGGTGAGAGAATAGTAGCGTGCTTAACCGAGTTGCATCGCTCGACGTAACGGACTGACTTCAACAGGAGGTACAAAGGTGCGGACCAGGTCAGTGTGTAGTGAAAAGTTGGACCTTCGATTAAGTTCTGCAGATAAACGGATACTAGAAGCTGCTGCCTCTGTATCCAATCGTTCCGTGAGTGAGTTTGTCCGGGACAGTGCCTTGTCTCGTGCTAATGAAATGCTGGCTGATCGTCGCACGTTCCTATTGAGTCACGCCAAGTGGGCTGAGTTTCAAGCCGCTCTGGATGCTCCAACTCGCCACATCCTTCGTATGCAGCGTCTCTTGACCGAGCCGGGATTCTTTGACGCTGATACTTCTTCCGCACCCGCAGAGAAGCGTTGACCCGGACTATCGAAAAACTTCGGCGGCATCACGCCGTTGAGGCGTTCGATTGTGGCCGGGACGAACTCAATGGTCCATGCCAAAGACGAGGCAGCAAGAAGCTTTTACGCGCATTTGGATTTCCTTTCTTCGCCAAGCGATCCGTTGCATCTCTTCATGCTTCTGAAAGACGCTCGTAGGATTGTCTCCTGAACCTCCTGCCTTCGTCTTGAAGGAGTGCTCTTGGCGAGTGCGAAATCTGGCTTACGCCAGAACCACTTCCTGGAGCGGCTCGTTTTTCTTGCGTCGTGAGACTTGTACCGTCACTTTGCGGTCCAGCTTGTTGAGGAAGGCCATCAACCGGGCTTCGGAAAACCGGTGATACCGCCCCGGAACTCAGTTCATAGTTGATGGTGTTCTTTTTCTTCATGACGGCCACTCCTTTTCCATGATGACTGCTTCCTCATACCGCCGCGTAATTAACTCCACATCTCTCGGGGTGTCGCGATGCCCCTTTTACTTTTCTTCTGAAACGCATGCAGTACATACAGCCGCTTGCCGATCTGGACGGCATACACCGCCGATAAGTGTTGCTGTCAAAATCGTCCCTGATTTCAAAAATGCCGCTTCCCAGTCCCTTTAACATCTTGCTGTGCGGCGGGTCTTCGCCTCGCTGAGCCAGATACAGCTCGCCGCCCATCTGCTTTTGTACGTCCTCCGGCATCTTCTTCAATTGCTTCTTGCTATCGCCCGTCCAGACCACAGGCCGGAGCACACTATCTTTCGACACGTCTGCTTCTCCTTAACTGGTATCTATGAATGATATGACAAGATTGTAATAATGGAAAGAATCATCGTCTGGTCAGGTGGGATCACGCTGCTGGTGTAAAAGGAGACCACTCAAGGCTCGGTAGGCGAAGGCAGATTGCAACCGAGAGGTGTATCCTATGATATTCGCATAGACCCACAACCCGCCCCTTTCCTCTTTGAGTTCCAATGGAACAGGATGTCCAGCAAAGAGTTCTGCTCTACATGCTTGACCATTCAAGCTGTAGGAATTGCACTGTAGGCCTCTCTGGGCGGAGACTTTGCCAGTCAGGCCTCTGAGACACCGCGTCGAGAGACGCCGTGCCAGGTGGCCTCCGGCACCGTCGTGTCGCACAAGGCGACTCGACCGTGCCAAGAGAACAGCCGTCGCCATTGAAGGGTGTGGCACGCCCGTGGGCACCCGCGCCACCGCGGACGGTGTCACGGGTGTAGCCGGGCGTGGCCACAGCCAGGGAGATTCTGTTGCGCCCCGGTGTAGGAAAGGGCGCAACAGAATGTTGAGAGGAGGTCAGTGCACAAATCCGCTGTGGGAGGCCGTTCAGGATCGGTTCGGCGCTTCGAGGGTGATCGAAGAGCACAGAGAGGGGCAGCATCACTGAGGCGAGGAACGGCGAGTGTCGCGTGGTCCTGCAACTCCGTGCCACGCGAGAAAGATGGCGGGGCTGTATGCGTACGGCGACGTCCTTGTGAGAAGTGGTGAATGGCCAATTCTCGTCCCATTTACCCTTTTCGAAAATGAGTTCGCACATCGACCTTTGCACAGTGGATGGGAGAGATGGCAAAATTGAGAAGACGATGCGTGGCAACAACTGGGGGCACACCAATTTACCTCCCCAGTTGGCTGAGTTCACATGATCACGTGACTCTTCGCAGGTTGAAGAAGGCTTGTCAGGTCGCGGTCTCCTGTACGTACAGCAGACTGGTTGGATGAGAAACGCATCGAAATCATTCCGAATGACGAAGGAGGTTTCGTATGATTCGTATGTTATGCGCGCTGCCCTGTGCCCTTCTGGCGGGTGCCATGATCGCGGGCTGTGCCGATGATTCTTTTTCTGGTCGGCAACGGCCCGCGCCTGGTTATGACAACGTGAATATGAGATCGTCGCAGCCTGGCCAACAGCATCGTTACGACGAACCTCCGCCGGCTTCACAACGTGATCCTTATAGCCGGAGCCAGCCTGGATATTAGTAGCAGGACGCCCTGCCACAGATTCAGGAGATGTGCTGCGCCCCCAGCGTCGGTGAGGGGCGCAACAAGGTATTGAGAAGCGGTCGGTACGCGAGTTTGCTGTCCGAGTCTGTTCAGGATCGCGACAACTCTTCAGGGAGGATTGAGGGCAGAGTGAGGGAGAGCCTCGCTGCGGCGACGAATGGCGAGCGTTGCGTCGTGCTGCAACTCCTCCTGTACGGTGTGAAGTAACGTCTGTGCCATGGCAACGTCGAGGCGACGTTGGGGCAACTGGAACGCGTGTCGTTCGACCTCGATCTCGACCATCAATCAAGTGGTCAGCACACGCTTCGTCAAAGACAACGGATGCCGTGGATACCCGAAAGGGCGCACGTCCTCCTTCTGAGAAAACCGGGTCCTCAATGGCGATATTGCGGCCGTATCCCGTGATTGGGCTCCGTAGTTCCGACAGGCCGCACCCTGACCCCTGGGGTTGTGATGCGCTGAATCGTTAGTCTCGTGAAGAAACGAGAGGGGGGGAGGGCTTTTGCTCCCAGGAATGAGAGGGAACGTCCGGTTCATCTCTTAGGAGAAGGAGCACCTTCGCAAGACAACGCTCCACAATCACGGCAGCGCCAGCATCAGATGTCCGATGCGAGCGGAGGCTGGCCGAACTTTGATCTCAATATCGTAGCCGAGCCGATTCAGGCACTCCATCAGTTTGCGTTCGGACACATTAGAGAAATCCCCGCGCATCATGCTGGAGACCTTCGGTTGTGTGAGCCCCATCCGTGCGGCCGCGGCTTGCTGGGTGAGCCCTTGTTGGCGAATCGCTTTCCGAATCTCGATCACGAGCCCGGCCTTGATCTGGAGCGTATCGGCATCTGGCAGATCCAAGTCTGCGAAGACATTGCCAGACCCGCGATAGACCTCGATCCCTTCAATGACTCGTTTTTTCATGTCGTCGCTCCTTGGCCAGCGCCTCAGCCACGTTCAGCCTGGCGCGGATGATGGCGAGATCCTCCTTCGTTACGCCGCATGGGGGCGCCGACGTGATCGTGGACGACTCTTCAGCATGCGTGGCTGGCGCGGAGTCTGGTGCTCCATGGCTGCGCGCAGGATGCGGTTGAGCCGCGTCTGATAGCCCTTCCCTTGCAGTTTGAGCCAGTTGAGCACATCGACATCGAGACGCACTGTGACTTGTTGCTTCGCCGGTGGCCAGGCCTCGGTCGCCTTCTTGAAAAACGAGGGATCCAGCGGTGGGATTTCCGAATAGTCGATGTCCCGATCCTTCAGTCGGTCAAGTCTCGCCAAATCGCTTTTGATAGATTTTCTGCTCACGTCGGTTCGCCTTTCTCATGGAGATGATGCGCGTTACCTCGTGCGCGCGCGGGGCGTGAGCCATCACCACGACCCGCCCAGCGAGCATCCCGAGAGTCACCAGCCGTTTCTCTCCATAGTCGAAACGGTCATCGATGAAGCTGACGCAGCGACCGGCGAAGACCTGTTCGGCATCGGCAAAGTCCAACCCGTGCTTGGCACGATTGCTGCGGTTTTTGGCTTCGTCCCACTCATAACGCACGATAGAGTGTAACTACTTTTGTCGTGCTACGCAAGTCAACCATGCGACCGGTTGCCTGGGGTAATTTCGTCGTGAGCGAAGACGTCCGTAGGGAATGAGGACCGGTCATTCTCCGTGACGTCCGTCCTGTACTCACGGGGCATGAGGTGCTGCGATCATGCCTGGTTCATGCTCAGCCCCCTGTTAGTCATACTCGCTTGACGTCGAACACACACTCGAAGAACGCGGGGTCTGACTGCATCAGCCGCCATCAGGAATGTGTTGGTTTCTTACCGCCCTCCATGGTGCGTGGCCGCTCTCTCCTGGAACCCATTGCACCACAAGTGTCGTCCTTCAGTGTCGATCACTGGCAGCTTTGTGCGATGGACTCTCACGCGAAGCTGACCGGACTAGGAGGGACGACACCGCGTCCGGAGACGCCGTGCCAGGTGGAGTCCGGCACCGTCGTGTCGCGCAATGCGACTCGACCGTGCCAAATGCACATCCGTCGCCCAGCAAGGGGTGTGGCACGCCCGTGGCAACCGCGCCACCGCGGACGATGTCGCGCCTGCAATCGTGCGTGGCCACACACTAGGAAATTCTGTTGCGCCCCGGTGTAGGTGAGGGGCGCAACAGGATGTTGAGAAGAGGTCGGTGTGCGAGTCCGGTATCTGTGATCGTTCAAGGTCGATTCTGGTCTTCGATGGTGATTGAGGAGCAGAGTGAGGAGCACCGTCTCGAGGGCGAGAAACAGCCAGCTTTGCGTCGTGCGGTCTGGACAAACCGCGCACCCACAGAACCCTGCATACTATTTCACTTGTTTCGGTTATTGCGCTTATTGCGATTGGCTGCTATATTACTTAACAGTAAGTAATAGGAGAGCCCCCATGACCACTTCGACCAGAGAACCGATTGTGCCGACCGCTGAGGACGCCGCGCTCGCGAAGAAAGCGCTCCATGCCTTGGCATCGCATCAAAACCAGGCCATGGATCTCCACGTTCAGATTATTCAGAAGCGGAAAACCCCCGAACGTCTCTTTTTGCCTCCCTCGGCTGTGCGACTCCTATTCGCCATCCTTGACGAAATGTCGGCAGGCAATGCCGTCACACTGATTCCGGTCCATGCCGAACTCACGACGCAAGAGGCCGCCGACATGCTAAATGTATCCCGTCCGTTCCTCGTGAATCTGTTAGACGAGCAGAAAATCCCCTACCGCAAGGTTGGCACTCATCGGCGCATTCTCTTCGCGGATCTCATGCGCTATAAACATCAGATCGACGCGGACCGCCGTGCAACCCTCGATCAACTGACCGAAGACGCGCAAGCACTGAAGATGGGCTACTGAATGTGGCCACCTTCACCGCACTCTACGATGCCTGCGTTTTGTATCCCGCTCCTCTCCGTGATCTGCTCCTCGAACTGGCTATAACGGATCTGTTTCGTGCCAAATGGTCCTCACGCATTCATGAGGAGTGGATACGGGCGGTGCTTGAGGATCGACCAGATCTCATTGCTGTGCAGCTCCGTCGCACGAGAGACCTCATGGATATGCATGCTCGCGACTGCCTCGTTGAGGATTTTGAGGAGTTGATTCACTCCCTCACTCTGCCGGACCCGAATGATCGGCATGTCTTGGCGGCCGCCATTCGCGGGGGGGGCTGACGTCATTGTCACTTACAATCTCACGGACTTTCCCGACAAGGAACTCCATAAATACGGCATCACGCCCCAACACCCCGATGAGTTTCTGCTGCACCTTTTCAATCTGGCACCCAGCATCGTCTGCGCCGCTGCCAGAACGCATCGGGCGAGGCTCAAACATCCTCCCAAGACCACGTCCGAATACCTCGAAACGCTTGAACGCCAGTCCTTAACTCAATTTGTCGCGGCGCTTCGTCCCTACGCCGCTCATCTCTGATTCTGACCCCTTCTTTCACCACAATGGTGGTGCTTCCCCGGCAACCTTGCGAGAGCCGTTCAGCATGCCACTGCGTTCAACGGCAATCTTGATGGGTGTGTCGTCACCTGCTGACCGACCACCGCGTCAAGCTCAAGATCGTCTCGAAGCCGACTCGTTGACTCTCTTCCATCTTGGCTAACGGGCTTGGTCTCTTCGGTCTAATCTGAAGAGGACCTTCTTGCCTCGTCTCTTCCTTCTGATCGTGCTGTGCTCTCGGTGCGTGGGCGCCGGCTTGTGGTCTGGTGCCTATAGGCATCCGGCCTTCGCCCTGGCTTTCCACCGGCGGGCTGCGTCGATCATGCCCGCGCGCCGCTATGAACGGCGTCTTGTCTCGCGGTCATTCCTCCGCATCGCGTCCGCCAGGTGGTGACGGCCTCTCTGTCTCCTTTGTCGTCGCTGTGTGGCCTCCACTTCCTCGTGAGAGGCCAACACATCAACTCAAACCAAAGGAGACACAACATGGCACCTCAAGAACACAAACCCAAGCCGGTCACCACGCTTCGATGCAGCAGCATCAAGGCGAGCATCTGGAAGAACGAGGGCATGAACGGTCCGTTCTACAACGTGACCGTGGCCCGCTCGTACAAGAGTCAGGATGGAGTCTGGAAGAATTCCGAATCCTTCGGCCTGGCGGACCTTGACGCGCTCGTGGCTGTTGCCCAACAGGCGAAACTCTGGGTCACCGAGCGTTCGGGTCGCTGATCGCAGTGTGGAAGCCTCCAGCCCTCGCGCCGGGGGCTTCCTTCACCTGAAGAAAGGAAGACGATGATGACAATGTATCAAACATTTGCGACTGACCTGAATCAATTGCTCAGCCGCGCACGCGCAGTGCGTATCACCGTGCCTGGCTATATGCCACTCTCGGTCGAGGAGATTGGATCCACCGTTCAGGACACTGTTCCGAAAACCATTCCCAATTTTATCCGTGCTATGAGCAACGGTGTGGGCGGCGCCACGACCGTGACCTATACTCCTTCCACCCAATGGCCAAATCAGCAACTACCGTTTCCCGTGCAGACCGTCAGTGGCATAGCCATCTGCGACAACTGGAACAGCGGCACCTCCACATGCTCCGGCATGAATGCGACGACGACATACAGTTACACGGGCGGGTACCATCAGATCAGCGAACGAGACTTCCGGGGGTTCAAGACGGCGGTCGTGACCAGCCCGGGTGCGAGCGATGCCGACAAGACGGTGACCACCACGTGGTTTCATCAGGGCAATGAACTCACTCCTATCGATACCGAGAACCCGGGCCTGGCCAACGGGTACATGAAGGGCAAACCGTACCGGGTCGAAGTGCGGCGTAAGAGCGACAGCTTGCTCTATGCCAAAACAGAGACCACGTATCTCGCCGATCAAATCGGGACCGATACCACTGCACCGTGGTTCAATCCTCCTGCGCAAGTCGACAGCTCATTGTGCGACGGCGGACCCTGTGCGACCACCCGTGTGACCTTTGTTGCGGCGGATTACGATGCCTATGGCAATGTGCTCCGAGAGAGCCATCACGGCGATATCAACATGACGGGCGATGAGAAGACCGTGCAACGGACCTTTCTCGCCAACACGACCGACTATGTCGTAAGCATGCCGGCCCGCGAGACGATCTATAAAGGCTTAAGTGTTGCGGCTGTGGACAGACTCTCCGAAACCCTCTTCTACTATGACGGGACCGGTACCTGCACTGCGGCCCCGACCGGGAGCAACACGGCGGTGACCAAAGGCAAGCTCACGAAGGTCGAGCGCTGGTTGAACAGTGGGACCAATCCGATCAGCGGGATGGAGTACGATTCTACGACGGGGGTTCTGCTGTGCTCCCGTGATCCGCTCGGGAACAAGACCACGCTGACCTACGATCCGACGAAGACGTTCGTGCTCACCAGCACAAACCAGCTGGGCCATGTGACGACCCCCGTCCATTCCGGCGTGAATGGCGTGGCGATTGATCCTGCCACGGGTTTCTATGGCACCGTGAAGAGCATGACCGACCCCAATGGCAAGATCGTCAGCCATGAGTACGATGCCCTGGGCCGCAAGACGAAGACCACGGCGCCTGATGGATTAGTGACGACCGTCACCTATCCCACCCTCGCCGAATATGGGGTGATCGGCACCCAAAAGATCACCACCACCATGAGCGGCGCGAGCCTGCCGACGAATCTCGTGAGCAGCACCTTCTTCGATGGACTGGGCCGTACGATGACAGAAGAAAGCAGCGGCCCGACTAGCACGACCCTCGTCACCAAGACAGAGTATGATGTGAAGGGCCAGGTCTTCCGCACGAGCCTTCCGTATTTTAAGACCACGGAATCGGTCACAAACCGGTGGCGCACCATGACCTATGATGCGCTCGGTCGGGTCACGCAAGTGACGCATCCGGATACGCTGAGTGGCACTTCCCTTACCAGCAAGAGTTGCTACGCCCCGTTCGTCACCGTGACGCTCGATCCCAGTGGCGCCCGCAAGCGCGAGACGAAGGATGCCTATGGGCGGATCGTCAAGATCGAAGAATACAGCAGCACGACGAGCACCTGTGACACTGCCGTGGGGACGGTCTATGCCACGACCAACTATACCTACGATCTCTTGGGCAACCTCATCAAAGTCGTGGATGCCTTGGGCATCGCACCACCATGCGCTACGACAGCTTGAGCCGTAAGATCGGGATGTCCGATCCGGACATGAGCACCAATGGAACCAGTACCTGTGGCGATCTCACCTCCTTGAATCCAGCGGGGACCTATCCCTGGTACACCGTGCCTTGCTGGAACTACCAGTATGATGTGGTGGGGAACCTCACGCGGCAGACCGATGCGAAGAATCAACACCTCTGGTTCCGGTACGACGGATTGAACCGCCGCACCCAGAAGGACTACACAACCCAGAAAGCCGCCGGGAGTGGCGACGTGCGCTACATTTACGACGATACGGTCACAACATTTAATCGGAAGGGCCGGTTGAAACAGGTGATTGATGCCGCCACCAACGTCACGTTCGAATACGATGCCCTGGGTCGGATCAGCAAGAGCACCCGTGTGCTCGATAGCACCACCTATGTCACCACGAGTATCTACGACGGCTTAGGCCGGCTGAAAGAAGTCACCTATCCGACCTCGCCCGCCAAGACGGTCGAGTATCTTTATACCGGACCGGTCTTAGGAGGGTGTAAGAATAACTGTGTAACTGGTTATCATGCTTCTTCTAGAGAGGAGG
>JACOEH010000078.1 GCA_024998685.1 Nitrospira sp. | reverse complement strand
CCTGCCTCATCTGCCATCGGAACCTATGAGGTCATTTTGTTACGCGCTCTTAGTCGAGTGTTCGCTGAAAACTCAACCGGCTGCTTATGTGAGATGAAATGATGTGAAGCAATGAATGAGGAAATCAATGGAGGCTTAAGACATCCATCATGTCGTATAAACCGGCCGGCTGGCGAACAACCCAGTTCGCAGCTCGCAGGGCTCCACGGGCGAACGTATCGCGGCTGCTGGCCCGGTGAATGACCTCAATTCGTTCTCCCATGCCGCCGAACAGAATTGTATGGTCGCCGATGATATCGCCTGCGCGAATGGTTTGTATCCCGATCTCTTCTTTGGTTCGCTCCCCGATTATCCCCTTGCGGGCATAGACTCCGACATGGTTCAAGTCTCGGCCCACTGAACGTGCGAGGACCTCTGCGATCTTGAGAGCCGTGCCGCTTGGCGCGTCCTTCTTCAGCCTGTGGTGAGCTTCAATGACCTCGATATCGTAATCGTCCCCCAGTGTTTTGGCCATCTCGCCGATGACTTTGCAGATCAGGTTGACTCCGACACTCATGTTCGGAGAAAAGACGCAGGGAATCTGCTGGGCTAATGACCTCAGCTCGTCGAGTTGAACGGTAGAAAATCCGGTCGTCCCGATTACCATGGCTCGTCGATGGTAGGCAACCGTCCGCATATGCTCAAGCGTCGCCGCGGGAGCGGAAAAATCTATCACAACTTCTCCCCGCTCCATCAGGATGGAGAGATCATCCGTGATAAGAAGGCCGGCATGACCTGATCCTGCGGTCTCACCCGCATCCTCTCCCAATGCTGGATGCCCTTTCCCCTCTAGGGCCCCTGCCAAGGTCAAAGCCATAGAATCTTTGACTAGTGACACCAGTCGACGGCCCATTCGGCCGGCTGCACCCGCTACAATGACCTTAATCATCTTGTCGTGCACCTGGATATTGCTAGAGTTAGATCAACGCCGCATCTTTGAGGACGCGAATCAATTTCTCGCGTGTGTCATGGCTCATTGGGCAGAGCGGCAAGCGCAATTCCGGATCAATCTTCCTCATGAGTCCCAAGGCTTCTTTGACCGGAATAGGGTTGGTTTCATAGAACAACGCCGCAAAGAGGGGAGAGAGTTTAAAATGAATCCGTCGTGCTTCATCGATTCTCCCATCGGCAAAGGCTTTTACAAGCCCAGTCATTTCCATCGGCATGATATTGGCCGTTACGGTAATCACACCCTTCCCGCCGACTGCCATCATAGGGAGCGTGAGGGAGTCGTCGCCGGCGAGCACGGTTAGGCGGTCACCGCACGCCTGCACGATATCAGAGGCCTGTAGGACGGAGCCACTTCCTTCCTTGACCCCGACGATCGTGTTAACGGCTGAGAGCCGGGCGATAGTCGACGGTAGCATGTTGACTCCGGTGCGACCGGGGATGTTGTACAGGACCAAGGGCAGGTCGACGGCCTCAGCAACCGCCTTATAATGTCGATAGAGTCCTTCTTGGGTCGGTTTGTTGTAGTAGGGGGTAATGAGCAACGCGCCGTCCGCTCCAGCCTGCTTCGCGTGTTTCGTGAGCGTAATGGCTTCTTCCGTGCTGTTCGAACCGGTTCCCGCAATAACCGGTACCCGCCGGCGGACCACCTCGACCGTCAACTCAATCACCCGATTATGCTCGCTATGAGAAAGCGTGGCTGATTCACCTGTGGTTCCGCAGGGAACAATACCGTTGGTGCCATTGGCAATCTGCCATTCGATCAACTCGGCTAACGCACGCTCGTCGACTTTGCCTCGTCGGAACGGTGTGACAATAGCGACAAGCGATCCGGTAAACATGCTCACTCTCACTCCGTTTCGTTGAGGAACGGCGGAATTTTCTCGCCTCGTATGAGGTCGTCGTATGTTTCTCGCTCGCGAACGACATGAAACTCTCCACCCTTGACGAGTACTTCCGGTACGCGAGGCCGAGAGTTGTAATTCGATGCCATCACAAAGCCATATGCTCCCGCGCTCATGACTGCCAACAATTCACCGGGTTTTATTCCCGGCAACAAGCGATCCTTGGCCAAAAAATCCCCTGATTCACACACAGGCCCGACGATATCCACCGTCTGTTTGGTCCGGCGGACTGCTTCCTCTTTCACAGGACGAATTTCGTGGTAGGCACCGTACAAGCTCGGCCGAATCAAATCGTTCATGGCGGCATCGACGATGATGAAGTGCTTCATCTCCCCAGCCTTTTCGTACAGCGCCCTGGTTACCAAGATGCCGGCGTTGCCGACGATGACGCGGCCGGGCTCCATGACCAGGGTCAGCCCTAAATCTTTTACGAGCGGCGAAATCGCATCAGCCAGGTCCTGCGGCAAAGGCGGCTTCTCTTCGGAATAGGTGATACCGAGCCCGCCTCCGATGTTCAGGTAGCGGATGTCGATGGCCTGGTTCTTCAACGTATCGATAAGCGCGACGACCTTCTTGAGCGAGTCGACGAACGGCGTCACGTCCGTCAACTGCGAGCCGATGTGAGCATGAACGCCCACTACGTCCGTATGGCTCAGCGAGGACGCCATTTTGTACTCTTCAAGGGCTCGATCCGAGGCGATGCCGAACTTGCTTTTCTTCATCCCCGTCGAGATGTAGGGATGTGTTTTCGGATCGACGTCCGGATTAATCCGCAACGCGATCCGAGCCTTTTTCCCGACCGAGGCCGCCACTTCGTTGATCGCATGAATCTCAGCCGACGACTCAACATTAAACATGAGGATGTCGGCCTTCAGCGCGTCTCGAATTTCATCCGGCGATTTACCGACTCCGGCAAACACGATTTTGGAAGCCGGTACGCCGGCTTTTAACGCTCGGAACAGCTCACCGCCCGACACGATGTCCGCGCCGCTGCCTTCCTTTGCCATCATGCGAAGAATGGCCAGACTGGAATTCGCTTTCATCGCAAACGCGATAACATGCGGAATATTTTTGAATGCGTTGTCGTAGGCGTGGAAATGCCGGACGAGTGTCGCATGACTGTAGATATAACAGGGAGTGCCGAGGTCCTTCGCTACGCGGCTGACCGGTACCTGTTCGCAGTACAATTCACCGTGGTGATACTCGAAACTATGCATCGCGGGTCCCTACTGTGTTAAATGTATGGCGTCAGGCCTGGGACTTTTTACCGTATTCCCACCGGCTCCGATGGGGGCAGGTCGATGTCATGGATACCAAGCGTAGGAGTCGGTTCAGCCGATTCTGCTGCTTGCCGCTCTGCCTCGAGGGCATGTTGTCTTTTCTGCTTCTCGATCGTGGGAGCGACCCCGACATATTCCGGTGGGACCGGGGACCCCACCACCCCGCAAGAAATCAGCAGTCCTGCCGACACAATGATGACGACAGTTTTCATGACAGTAACTGTTCAAGCTCCTTGATTCGCTGCTCAACTCGTCTCCCTGCGGTCCCGCCGATTTGTCCTTTGTGATCGATTGCCGCCTCGATAGTCAGCCAAGAAAACACACTCTCCTCGATCCGGTCACAAAACATGCGAAGCTCTCCCAGGGAAAAATCCCCGACGTCCCGTCCTTGATCGAGCGCAGCCCGCACGATTCGACCGGTGATTCCATGGGCTTCACGAAAGGGCACGCCTCTCCTGACCAAGTAGTCGGCCAGTTCCGTGGCGAGAAGTCCGCCTCCTTGCAACGCTCGCTTCAGGCTCTCTCCGTTGACTTTCAGGCGGCGCATTAATTCCGTCATCACCTGGAGAGAGGCCGTCACCGTATCGAGGGCATCAAAAAGCGCCGGTTTGTCCTCTTGCAAATCCCGATTATAACTTAACGGCAGAGCCTTGAGCAGGGTCAGCAGATTGACGAGATGGCCGTAGACGCGTCCGGTTTTTCCTCGGACCAGTTCGGGGATGTCAGGGTTCTTCTTCTGCGGCATCATGCTGCTTCCTGTGCAGAATGCATCCGGCAGATCGACGAACTGAAATTCCTGCGATGCCCACACAATCAATTCCTCACTCAGCCGTGACAAATGCATCATCACAATCGAGAGGGCCGATGCCACTTCAATCATGAAATCGCGGTCAGAAACCGCATCCATGCTGTTCAGGGTGACGGCAGGGAAGCCCAGCAGTTCAGCCGTGTATCGCCGGTTTACCGGATAGTTCGTACCGGCCAAGGCACCGGATCCGAGCGGCATGACATTGAGTCGGCTCCTGGCATCACGTAGTCGACCTTTATCCCGTTCGAACATCTCTACATACGCCAGCACGTGATGGGCAAACAGGACCGGCTGGGCACGTTGCAAGTGTGTATACCCGGGCATCATGAGTGCGCGGTTCTCACCGGCCTTTGCGATCAGCACGCGTTGGAATCCGGTTAATCGGTCATGCAGCTCATCCAATTGCGTGCGCAAATACAGGCGAATATCCAAGGCCACTTGATCATTCCGACTCCGACCCGTGTGCAATTTACCCCCTAATGGGCCGATCACTTCGGTCAAGCGCCGCTCGATCGCCGTGTGGATATCTTCGTCTTGAGGTGAGAAGTGGAATCGTCCATGATCCAACTCTCGCTTGACTGATTCCAACCCGCGGACGATCGCGCGCGTTTCCGCCCGCGTGAGGATCCCAGCCTTTTCGAGTGTCTTGCAATGGGCGATACTTCCGGCGATGTCCTCATTATAGAGCCGACTGTCGACCGTCACCGACTTGGTAAACGCTTCAACGAATGGATCGGTCTGCTCTCGAAACCGGCCGGCCCAAACTTTCCCGCCGCCGGCTGACTTCGGATGGTTTCTACGCTTGCCCATCAGGACGAGGTTTTCTTTCTCTGCGCGCGAATCTTCAGTCGTAATGCGTTCAAACGTATGAAGCCTTCCGCATCCTTCTGGTTATACACGTCATCTTCCTCGAACGTGGCGATGTCGAGGCGATAGAGTGACTGTTTCGATTTGCGTCCCGCCAGAGTACAGCTTCCCTTGTAGAGTTTGACTCGTGCGACACCGCTGACGTCTTTCTGGGCTTCATCGATTGCCGCCTGCATCATCTCGCGCTCGGGGCTGAACCAATACCCGTTGTAGATCAGATCAGCGAATCGTGGGATCAAGCTGTCGCGGAAGTGGAGAACTTCGCGGTCCATCGTCAAGGATTCGAGTCCGTGATGGGCCACGTGCAGAATCGTCCCCCCCGGCGTTTCATACACCCCACGCGACTTCATCCCGACGTAACGGTTTTCCACCAGATCGACCCGACCGATCCCATGTGCGCCGCCCACCTTGTTGAGATGAGCCAGTAAGGTCGCAGGACTCATCTTTTTGCCGTCGACCGCAACGGGATTGCCCGCTTGATATTCGATCTCGACTTCTTGCGGCTTATCCGGTGCCTTTTCCGGAGAGACGGTCATCTGGAATATTTCATCCGGCGGCGATTCCCATGGGTCTTCAAGAATGCCGCCTTCATAACTAATGTGAAATAGATTCGGGTCCGTGCTGTAGGGCTTGGCTTTGGTCGCGGTCACCGGAATGCCGTGATGATCGGCATACTCGATCAGCTCATGCCGGGAGCGCATGGTCCATTCCCGCCAAGGCGCAATGATCTTCAAGTGAGGTGCGAGCGCCATGTAGGTCAGCTCGAAACGCACTTGATCATTGCCTTTCCCCGTGGCGCCGTGCGACACCGCTTCGGCGCCTTCTTTCAGGGCGATTTCAGCCTGACGACGAGCGATCAGCGGTCGAGCGATCGACGTCCCAAGGAGATAGCAGCCCTCATACATCGCATTCCCGCGCAACATCGGGAACACATAGTCCTTCACAAAGGTCTCCCGCAGATCTTCGACATAGACCTTCTTGACGCCGAGCGATTGAGCCTTGGCCTTGACGGCCTTCAGATCTTCCCCCTGGCCGAGATCGGCGCAAAATGCGATGATCTCGGCCTGGTAGGTTTCCTGGAGCCATTTGAGGATGACGGATGTGTCCAGTCCGCCGGAATAGGCCAAGACGATTTTCTTGATCGATTTTGGCTTCATCGTGGACCCTACCCGGTGTTTTTCTTCCGGCTCAGCAGCTGGGTTAAAATCGCCTTCTGCATATGCAGGCGATTTTCCGCTTGATCGATGACGACGGACTGTGTGCCGTCCAGGACGTCCGCCGTAATCTCTTCTCCGCGATGGGCCGGCAAGCAATGCATGACGATGGCATCGGGTTTAGCCCGTTGGAGCAGCCGTTTGTTCAGCTGGTAGGGAGCGAGCGTCCGTAATCGCCGTGCCTGCTCACGTTCGCGACCCATGCTGATCCACACATCGGTATAGACTACATCCGCTTCTTTCACGGCGACGAGGGGATTTTCCAACACCTCGATGGAGGCACCGGTGGTTTGTCCTTCCATTCTTGCACGATCGATCACCTGCTGATCCGGCTGATAGCCGGATGGGCACCCGATTACAACGCGCATGCCCATCTTCGTTCCGGCTTCGATGAGCGAGTTGGCCACGTTGTTTCCATCACCAATGTAGGCAAGGCTCAGTCCCTTGAGTCGGCCTTTGATTTCCTGAATCGTCATTAAATCGGACAAGGCCTGACAAGGATGGCTATGGTCAGTCAGCCCGTTGATCACCGGCATCGTGGCTTCTACCGCCCATTCTTCGACGATCGCATGGTCATAGGTTCGGATCACGATCCCGTCCAGGTAACGAGACAAGACGCGCGCCGTGTCCGAGATCGTCTCCCCTCGCGAAAGTTGAATGTCGCTCATGGGAAGGACCAGCGCATGGCCGCCGAGTTGGTTCATCCCTGCTTCGAACGACACCCGGGTCCTTGTCGACGGCTTTTGAAACAGCAATCCTAATGTCTTCCCCTTCAGCAACCGATGCGGAATGCCCCGGCACTGCTTCTTCTTCAGGGATGTCGCCAAACGGAGCAAGTCGAGGACCTGCTGTTGCGGCATTGTTGTGACGTCGAGCAAGTCCTTGGCATAATGCCCGCCGCTGTTTTTCTGTCGTTTTGGTGCGGCCATTCAGCGGTGTGGGCCTTTGTCTGTGCCGCGTTGGTTTAAAATGGCGCCGAGCACATCCAGCATTTTGTCGATGTCCTCCTGCGTGGTGATCAAGGGCGGCACAAAACGCAGCACCCGCTCGGTTGCGGCATTGATCAACACGCCGCGGACGAGCGCATCGGCCACCACCACTCTGGTGTCGGTCTCCAACTCCATGCCTTGCAGGAGACCTAGGCCTCGAACCTCCTTCGCGATTCGATGGTGGTCTTTGCAGTCGGCCAACCCTTTTGCCAAGTACTCGCCCTGGAGCCGTGCTTGTTCCAGTACCTTTCCTTCGAGCAGCACCTGACAGACGGTCAGCCCCGCAGCACAGGCCAGGGGGTTGCCACCGAACGTCGACGCATGAGAGCCGGGCGTAAATGCCGCGGCCACCGATTCTTTGGCCAGACAGGCTCCGATCGGCACTCCTCCGGCGAGACCTTTCGCAAGGGTCATGATATCGGGTTTCACGCCGAGTTGCTCGTGGGCGAAGAAGGTACCGGTTCGACCCATGCCCGTTTGAATTTCATCGAACATGAGCAAGATATCTTTCTGAGTGCACAGGTCACGTAGATTCCTCAGATAATCCCGGTCGGCCACATGCACGCCGCCTTCCGCCTGGATCGGTTCCAGCAGGATCGCCGCGGTCCTCTCGTTGACCATGGATTCAACCGCCCCGAAATCGTTGAACGGCGCGTAGACAAACCCGGGCATCAGCGGCTCGAACCCCTTCTGAACCTTCTCCTGTCCCGTGGCGGTGAGCGTGGCCAGCGTTCGGCCATGGAACGAATTCTTCATCGTGATGATTTCAAAGCGGTCCGGCCCATGCTGCTCATGTCCGTACCGCCGCGCAAGCTTAATCGCCGCTTCGTTGGCCTCCGCTCCGCTGTTGCAGAAAAACACCCGATCAGCGAACGAATGGTCCACCAACATTTTCGCCAGTTTCACTTGAGGTTCAGTGTAGTAGAGATTCGAGGTGTGGATCAGTTGCACGGCTTGGCGTTGAATGGTTTGCACGAGATCCGGATGACCGTGGCCTAGAATGTTGACGGCGATCCCACCAACGAAGTCGATGTATTCCCGACCTTCCAAATCGTAGACCCTCGACCCTCGCCCCCGTACGATCGTGATCGGCTGGCGACTATAGGTCTGCATGAGATAGGTGTCGGCATCGTCTCTCAGGTTTTGGCTCGGCATAACCGTATATCCCATTAGAAAAGAAGAAAAGCTAGCACATGGGTGGTGGGAAGAGCAATAAGCGGAGCATCGCCGCCAAGAGTCGCTTGTTCACAGTTTCGGAATCGCCATAGCGATAGACCGTATCCGAGTATGGTAAGCTGCGTTGCTATGGTGTCGTGCAGTCAGTGCAATCAACAGAATCCCGACGAGG
This sequence comes from Nitrospira sp., assembly GCA_024998685.1. Lineage (GTDB taxonomy): Bacteria > Nitrospirota > Nitrospiria > Nitrospirales > Nitrospiraceae > Nitrospira_D. Next base: position 4,663 of record JACOEH010000078.1, on the reverse strand, counting down.
CCCATTTCTGTCATCAGTGTGGAGCGAAGCTGGCTGACGCCGCGGTTGCCGCCGAGACCGTCTCTGAGATACCCACCGCTCGGCCGGTTCTTGACGAGGAGACGCTGTGGCGCCAATTCATCGGCTCTAACGCCGACCACTATCTGACGGTGTTTAAGAAATTTTCGTCGAACGGCCGGCCGAAATTCGCTCTCTCGTGGAACTGGCCGGCGTTTCTCTACGTCTCCTTCTTGTGGTTTCTGTACCGTAAGATGTATCTGCACGCGTTCGTCTATGCGGTCGGTCCGATGATTTCGACGTATCTCACGGGAGATTTTTCCGCCGGTATTGTGTGGAGCATCATGGCGGGAGCGACCGCGAACTATCTGTATTATTGGCACTGCCGTGAGCACATCGGTGAAATAAAGAAAGCCGAACGAATGGATCGCGTCGCGCAAGAAACCGCACTGAAAGAATCGGGCGGGGTACAGCCCTATGTTGTCTGGGTCGGCGTGTTTTTCTATATCATCTTCCTGGCGACACTGGTGAAGATGATTCAAGAAGGCCCGCCAGATCTGGATAGATCGCCCGGTCGACCGGCGAAGCAAGCGGTCCGGCTGTCACAGACTTGACTCGGTGCGGCAATTCAGTATGCTTTGGTCCCTGATGGGATGTTCATCTTGATGGCAAAGGATGCGCGATGGCTCGATTAGTCCTGCTTCGCCATGGGGAATCGCAATGGAATTTGGAAAACCGGTTTACCGGCTGGGTAGATGTCCCGCTTTCCGTAAAAGGAGTCGAGGAAGCCAAACAGGCCGGCGAGAAGCTGCGCGGGGTTACCTTTGACCGAGCCTTCTCCTCTGTCCTCGCCCGCGCCAACGAAACCTTGAGAATTGTGCTGGAAGTGCTCGGGCAGACGAATATTCCCATCGAAAAAGACAAGGCGCTGAACGAACGGATGTATGGAGACCTCCAAGGGCTGAATAAAGCCGAAACCGCCGAGAAGTACGGTGATGCGCAAGTGAAAATTTGGCGTCGAAGTTATGATGTGAAACCGCCCGGTGGAGAGAGCCTCAAAGATACGGCCGAGCGCGCATTGCCCTATTATGAAAAAATGATCAAACCCCATCTATTGAAGGGGGAAACCATCATCATTGCCGCGCATGGCAACAGTCTTCGAGCGCTGGTGATGGAGCTGGATCAATTGTCAAAGGAAGAAGTTCTGGAACTCAACATTCCGACCGGCGTACCGCTGCTCTATGAATTTGACAAGACCGGCAAAGTGCTCTCGCACCGGTATCTGTAAGTGTGGCATTGATCCAACCTCGTCCTGCAACCCGTCATATCCGCTGCCGGCGCATGGTCGATCCGTGACACGGGCAACTTTTGGCGATCTGTTGATAAGACGTTATCAGCATTCATGCCGGAAACTGGGAGCAGGCGAAGGGTAGGAGATCGACAGGACCATGTCGGCTAGGATCGGCCGACATGGTCGTCAGTTCAGCGTCAGTGGTTCGCGACCTTCTGAACCATTCTTCCGTATGATGCGGAGGCGCTCCGAGTGCTGCTCGCGCCTTGCTCGTCCTTTCCACCAACCGCAGAGGCGAACGGGTCGGATCCCTGGGTCACGACAATCTCGACCCGCCGGTTCTTACTCCGGCCTTCTTCCGTATCGTTGGTTGCAATCGGTTGGGAGTCCGCATAGCCGACTGCTTTGACTCTATCGGCGCCCAACCCACCCTTGATCAGCGCCTTGCCGGCATGTTCGGCCCGCGCCCGGGAAAGCTCAGTATTATCCTTAAACGGTCTCCGATTGCTGACCTTCACCGGTGTGCTGTCGGTATGCCCGGCAACTTCTACGCTCTGAGGATGGAATTTGCGCAAGGCCACCCCGATGCGCTTCACCAAGGAGGTTCCCGCCGGTGTCATGGTGGCTCGACCTTTGGCGAATAGTTCGCCCGACAACGCGAGAGTGAGTTTGTCTCCACGCTGCTCCAACGCCACACTGCCTCGTTTGAGCTCATTCTGGAGCGCACTCATCAACTTCTCGTTAGCTTTGGCGAGGTCGCCCGTGGCACGCGCCGTCGTGATGGCTTGCTGAGGAAGCGGATTCTTGTTCGAGGCAACCAGTTTGGCCGGCTTCGGCAAGCTCTTCCCAAGGCTCGCGAGCAAGCGCTTTGCTTGCACGAGCTGCGAGTCACGAGAGGCGAGTTCCATATCCATGTTGGCCTTGGCCAGTTGAAATTCTTGATCTTTCGCCACCATCTGCAGGTCAAGGTCCGCGATGCGTTGCATCGCGGTATCAAGCTGATCGTTGCTGATGGCAAATTGTCGCTCGATATCGGTAACTTGTTGTTTGGCCAGCTCCAGGTTGCTCTTTGTTCGGTTCAGCTCCTGCGAGAGTTGCTGGTGGGTGTCTCGTTGAGTGCAGAGCCCCGCGAGCTCCTGTTCCTTTTGGGTCAACTGCGCTTCCAACGCTTCTGCACGGTTCTTTTCGATGCTTAACAAGCTCGTGGTAACCGACGTCTTCTCCCGCAGAAGAGCCAACTCCTGCTCCTTGAAATTGAGCTGTTGCAGGAGTTGCTCCAGTCGTTCCTTTTCTTTATCGGCTTCCACAAGTTGGCCCTGGGGAGGGTCGATGGTGATAGATGTCATAGGCGTAATAGGCGTAGCAGACGCAGCGGGAGACTGATCGTCGTTGTCGACTGTATGGAGATACGAGCCCACCTCATTGTCCCGTTGATGATGCCGAACATCGGCCGGTCTCAGGAATCCGACGAGCATGGCTATGAGAGAACTTTGGCCATTGTCCGAGCGGCCCTCGGTCAGCTGGGTATCGACCCTAGGTTGCGAGGCAGCCAGGCTCGATTCGTGTCCATTCACCGCGACGGTGAAGAGAAAGGCGAAGGCGATTAGCTTCATAATCATGTCTCACCTCACTACTAAAATGATAAGTGGCATCAACCTTACAATAGGAGATTCAAAATTTTGAAAGTCCAATGCCTGGGAAACACTTCTTCCTGTTCACACGGTACAACGTCCGCAACGAAACAGAAGAAAGCGATCCGACCACAACACCGAAACTGATGCCGGTACGTTCTCTCGAATTATAAGTGGACCTAGAAAGTCTACTGTGTCCTATACGCCGTCCGACAGCACTTTGCAACTGGGGATTTTTTAGAGCACCACGCTTTCCGTCAGGCATGCACAGCATGCAGAGTGTGATCCGGTTGAGGGGCGCACGGCAGGGATCGGTACGAAAAGTAATGGTACGTATGAAGGTCGGGCATACCACATCTAGTGGATGGGTATGACGGATAGTAGGAAGAGGCATTTTTCTGTTGTAACGCGCGAAAGGTCTCGTACGAGCGCTCCTGTGCCATCCTGCCGTCTTCGTCTTTCCCAGGCGGGGCATGAACTATCCACATCCTGACTCAGGAGTGACATCGTTAAAGACTGTCGCTGTCCTTGAAAAGAATGTGGGCACAGTTGCGCAGCTGTTTCACCATCCATCCCATCACGCTCCCTGAATCTATTTGGATACTTCACGGATCGAAATAGATTCACTTCGGGAAGCCTCCGTTTCTCAGGCACAACACAATGCTTGAGAATTCACGTCCTGTTCCCTAGTCCATTACGGCCCGTTCCTTGCTCAGCATTTCCAATATTCAATTGGAAATGAGGGAGGACCTTATGATCACATTCAAGAGCCAGTTCCTCCAGCTGACGTTGTCGGCGATCACGTTCATCTTAGTGCTTGGTGCTCTATCGCTGATCTGGCCCGGCATCATTGCCCTATTCCTCGGTTTCCTCCTGCTGCTCCAATCTTGCCATGCCGAACAGGAGATTGCGGTGCTGTCCTGGACCGAGGTCAATTATGTGTCGATCATCCTCGCTTCTCTTCGGCGCCCTGATCTTCCGGCGATTTTCTTGTGACGAGCATGAGCGGCGCTGTCGTCAGTCGAGAGCATCGCGTTGCATTTCTCGCTCGATAAGGCTATACAAGCCGATCATGACTGATGCACAGGTCGAAGAAATCAAACGGCACTTTGGAGTCGTGGCAGAAGCACTGAAGAGCGCCATCCGCCAAGTTGCCGAAGATCATTCAGGTATTGGGCGTGAGCTGCAGGAGGTACGCGATGAATTTCGAGATGAATTCAGAGAAATGCGCGCCCTGTATGAGGCTTTCATTTTCACAACTTGATGAACGGTTCGCACGCTCGAAACCGATATTTCAACATTGAAGACTCGCATGGACCGTCTCGAAACTCATCGAGCCTAGTTCCCACTTATTTCTAAGCGACATTCGCTCTGCATTCTCCCCCCTGAATACACCCTCACTGAATCCATTCAGATTCAGTGAATCGGAAAAGATTCACCTCGTGGGGCTTCTTCTTAAGTATCGACAGCGCAATCCTTCGGAATTCACGCCATTCTCATGGGAAATTACTCTGGCCCGTCCTTTGCTGAGCGATTCATCGAGCGAGTTTTCTACCGAGTGCGAGTTGCAAGAAGTACGTATGGCTCTATAAAACGATAGAGCTATATAGATCTGGATGACAGGTACGATCATCCTTATCCTGGCGTGGAATTAGTCGATGTGAGCTGAAGTGCTACCGTCCACCGTGAATCTAGGGTGTGTTGACATTCATTGCATCCACAGCATGGAAGCGGCCAGCTAGAT
>JACOEH010000010.1 GCA_024998685.1 Nitrospira sp. | reverse complement strand
ACGTGCCGAAATACCGCCAGCCCCTCGACGGTCATTTTGTTACGCGCTCTAAGTAAGCAAGGCGACTGCGGTTATTTTTACGACGGCGAACACATAATCCGAGCATTCTGGGTATCCAAACCTGAGATTGCTGGTTCAACAGGGCATCTTGCCATGATGCTTAATCTGTATGTGGCGCGAGGGGAGGTGTCGGACATACCGATTGAAATACAGCTTGCGCTTAAGCAAGAGACCTTCTTGTTTGCTGAAAGCAAAGGCTTTGGTGATACCGGTGGTTTCATTATTATGTTCGATAGGGAGAAACTTCCGTTCTGTGGGCGAGCTATCATGAAGGTATAAGTGCGAATACAACTCACGAATCCGAGATGGGGTCATATCTTGTTCTGTGCATGACATTGAGCGGAGCTGAAACAAAGCGGAGGCGATTCTGATTACTCGGCGTGATGACATCGCGATCATCCCTGGCTCCTAGCATTCTGCAGGTTGTCTCTGGTGTCTATGCCGGTACGTCTCATATTTCACCTCATCCCCGTGTTACGTCGCGTAGCGGCAGGGCGCACTCAATTGACGACATCCCCTCTGTCGCTGTATGTTAATGACCAGAATTATGGTCATCATTCAGATCGAGGTGGGCTATGGCTAAGACGTTGTCATTGTCGGAAGTGAAAACCCGTTTACCTGAACTGGTGGCGGCAGTGCAAGAGCGCGAGGAGGAAGTGGTCGTGACGAAGAACGGCCGTCCAGCTGCCGTGCTGATCAATGTCGATGAGTACACTCGCCTCAAGGAGACGTTGGATGTCCTCAGCGATCCGGCGCTTATGAATCAAATTGCCGAGAGCCGAGCGTTTTATAGGAGGGAGAACAAAGGGCTGTCGTTTGAGGATGTGTTCGGCGAACTCCTGACGCCCGTCAAGAAGCGGCGCTCTGCGTGAGCCTTTTCCGTCCGGACATCCCGCCGCATGTGGCGGAGGTGATTCGATCGCTCCATCCCGATTTGAAACGATCGATCAAGTCGGCCATTCGTGCCATTGCAGCCGATCCAGACTGTGGAGAACTGCTCCAACGGGAACTCGACGGGCTCCGAAAGTATCGCGTTCGCCGCTTCCGTATTGTCTATGGCATCGACCAGAAAGCCCGTGGCATTCGCCTGATGGCCGTCGGCCATCGCCGACATGTGTATGAGGAGCTGACCGAACAACTTCGACAAAAGGAACTAAAATAGAGAGGCTGGTGAAACTCATCTATGTGGCTGCTGAGACGCAGCTAAGTGGAAACTTGAATAGTTTGGTTTCGTGAGGTCGGATTCCCTTCACTTGTTTTTCCGCCGGTTGTCCCGCTATACTTCCTCCCTCTATGAGCATTCGAAAAGGCGGCGGCGAGTGGGAGCCGATGACGCTTCCAGTTCAACCGCGTCTCTGCAGAGTTTGCCAAGAAGACCTCTATCGGGACAAGACGATGCTCCGGGGAGGCTGGTCTCGTTGCACGGTGTGTGATGAGTTCGTCCATTACAGTTGTCTTGCCAGCGGGAAGGTCTCCTTTCTGAAAGCGCGACCGCGGGTATGCAAAACCTGTCGTTTGATTCAGGAGGGAGTCGTTGCTCCTTCTCCAAAGAAGGGTGGAGCTCCTGTGGCAGCCATGCCCTGATTTCCAGTGCTTCAAGCTACCCTCGTTCAAGGCATCCGGAGTGACATCGCATTTTTCAGAAGTCTCGGACATTTCCCAGGAGCCCGCAGGCTGATCAAAAAGGCCGTCCAGCAGGCGCACGGCGTTACGAATAAGTTGAGCGTACGTTTGTGCGCGCCGGTGTGATGGGTGAGCCGGCAGTATCTTAAGGCGAAGCCTCCTCGAGCCTTTTTAACAGCCCGCTAGACGATCATGGCGCAGGTCATCCGTAGTGGAGCGTTTCTGCAACAGTGCTGGTCGGTCCATCCCTTGTGTGTGACCGTCAGGAGAATGACGGACGAGCGCGCGGTGGTGCTTTCTTGTAGTTCATGCAAGTCGGCCCATTATCTCACGGTTGCCGCGGTCAGTTCGAAAGAACCCTTGGCGCCGCGAAGGGCGGAAAAAAACGGACTGAAGGATGAACAGCCCGGTGAGGCGCTCCTTAAAACTTGCGTCTCGACGCATTCTCCTTCTCTGACGCTCCGTGAGATGGATGTGTTCCAGGATCTCGTGCGGTTGCGCTGTGCCGACTGCCGACGACAGTACGAACTGACTATCTCGGCGTTTGAAACCCGCCACAAGTAGCCCGGAGCCGATGCCTTATCCTCTTGCGTTTACCGATGAAGAATCCACGCTTCTAGGCGACGGACAGTTCTTCCGGAAAAAGGCTGCGATCACGACGAAAATACGGGCCATGCTTGAGGCGACACATGGCGCATTGCAGCATGAGCTTATAGATCTGTCGCTCGTCGTGCCTCCCGATTTTGATCCCAACCTCCATCAGCTGGTAAAAGGCGAGCATCTGGAGGATTTCCCCTATCAATATCTTGATTGTCCCAAACACTTCTTCGGCGCGAACAAATTCACGTTTCGGACGCTGGTCTGGTGGGGACATCATGTGGCCTGTGCGTTATTGTTGGAAGGTTCGGAAATCGGACGATACAAGCGTCAGTTTCTTGGCCGGTTTCACCAGCTCGCAGGGAGAGACTTAGAACTTTCTTTGGCACCGTCGTTATGGGAGTGGAGAGGAGGGGAGGGCTATACACTGCCGATCACCCATGACCGCAAGGCCCAGATCGCCGCCGTGGTGGCTGAACGATCATTCCTGAAGGTCGTTCGCTGTGTGCCATTCGGAGACCCGCGAGTGCGTGAAGGACAGTTGGCCCAGATCGCATGCGAAACCTTTCGATCGCTGCGTCCGCTCATCACCCCCTAATTTTTTTATCCTAATTGTCTCCGGCACCAAACTTGGGTAGACTGGGCCGCCACTCTTTTTGAACCTTGACCGGGGAGGAGTCTGTGAAGCAATCGTCATTGCGAGTTTTGGGCTGTGCCATCATGATGGCGACCGTGCTGGCCGGCTGTAGGGGAACAGGAGAAATGCGTTACCTGGATTTGCGCGAGAAGCCTCCGATGGTGCAAGTGACCGACATCGAGCCGGTCAAGATCGCCATCGAACCGTTTGAGGATCGACGGGCGGACAAGAACCGTGTGGGGACGCGTACGCATCTCTGGGGAGGAACCACGCAGTTCGATGTGTCGGGAGATCGGCTTGCGGGCTTGATCACTCAGCGACTCGCCGATCGTTTACGAACTCGTGGGTGGCGAGATAAGGTATGGAACGTGCGTGTGGCCTCTCCTGGATCTGCCGCGGATGCCGATATTATCATCAGCGGACAGGTGCAAGATTTCTCCGCCACCGCGAAGAGTCGCGTCTTTTCCACTGTGATCGACACCAGCAGCCGGTTTACCATTCAGGCCAGGAACCTCATCGACCGAAGCACGACCATTCGCACCATTGAGGGGGGCCGGAGTCGAACCGTGTTTTGGTTCAATCAGGATGATGTGCGGGACCAATTGGCGGCGACCTTGAAAGACGGACTGGATCGGCTGATCGTCGACACGACGATCGACAATAAGGCGTTACGCCCGTCACGGCGCCTCCTGCAAGAGTGAACCGTTGCAACCAGCATGGAGAGGCATTGATTTTCTGAGCGTTGACGGCGACCTCAATCTGTCTTCAAGGATTCCTCACGGTGCGTGAGCGGCGGTGGGAAACGACGGCACCCTTGAGTTTCGGTCAGGCGCTTGCCGTGGCGGACCGGCTTGCCGCATTCGGGTTAAAGCCGGTCTCCCCCGCCAGCGACGTGATTTGCTATGTGGAAGAATGGACGGTTGAGTCGCTCGATGACTTCGATCAACTCGACCCCTGGGCCACGGAAGATGTCACGCTCATCCATGTACGCGAACGATGGCGCGGCGATTTCTTTCTTCTATCCGGAGCCTATCATACGGTGTATCAGCGTCATCAAGATCTCGGCACATATTGCTCCATCAGCCATCCCTGGCGCATTCGAGAAATACTGCAGCTCCATGATCAACGCGGCATGTTCTGGATTGGATTTCGGTATGCCCATTCGTTCATCCGGGTTCGCCTCCAGACCCAGGCGGTCATCACGCCCGGCGAAACGCGCGGTGATGCCGATCGAACACGCTGGTTGGATGAGAGGCGAGCTGCCTTCCTCGAAGCGATTACCGTTTTGGACTTGCCGATCGAAACTCATGTGGAGAAACATGCGGTGGTCCTCCGGTCTTCCGATGCCTCCGTCCCGTTCTTTTGCTCATGGCCCGATGCGTTCGGCCCTTGCCAGTTCGAGTACAACACGTCCGATGCGTTTGAGTTCCTCGTGCCGGCCAGCAAGCTTGCGGAGACTTTCCATCCGGAACCGGCCGGAGTTCGCGCCTATCTCACGGGGTTTTCAGAAGCAGCCTTGGCAGAATTCCAAGCGGTTGAGCCGGGAGCGCGACTTGCCTATCGCTGCTCCGTCCACTGCCCGCTGGATGATTTGCCTGAGGTGCAGAATGCGATTCGACCGCACGGTCTCCTGTACGCCACGCTCTGCGAATTTCAGACGCAGGCGGTATTGCCTGACGCCGAGGATGCCTCGGCGATCATCGGCATCGTCGGAATCAGCGGGCAGTTCAAGATCGAAACGCGCCTCAATCACGCTCCGCTCCACGAAGAGGCAATGGCGCCATGGTTGGAGCGGCTGATCGGTCACCCCGTCGTGTATGCCCCGTTACCGGCGTTCGTCTAACAGGATGCTGAAAAAGGCCACCAACTTCGTTCTCGCCTCGCTCACAAGACACTGGGCGCTCACCGGCTCGCGCCCGTCCGCAAACGTGAAAACCCTAGGACACTGCCGGCTCACCGACTCGCCGGCGCGCACAAACGTGGCGCTCTTTCTTCATCGCGCCGTGCGCCTCATTATTCTTCGCGTCGCGGACCTCATTGGGCGGCCTTTTTCAGCATCCTGAGGACCCCTCCCCGACGTGGTGGGGGGGCGCCGCACGATTCAGTATTTCATTGAACAATCGAACGGCATCTCGCACAGTGGTGACATGAGCCCGCTCACAAAAATCCAGTCTGCGCTGTCGAAACCGTTCATGCCGGCCGTCTTCTTTCTCTCGGGAGTCGCGTATGACACCGTGACTCTCGCGCGAATCGATCGGCTGCAAGATAACCTGGTCCTGATGCTGTATCTTGCCCTCCTTGGTACCTTGATCATCTTGACAGGCCGATTGGGGATCGAGCCTCCACCTGATCGCGAGCAGCTGGCATCGCTTCCCCCATTCACTCGCTGGGTATTGGCGAGCCGTCCCTACTTCCCTATGGCGAGTCAGTTCTTGCTCGGTGGTCTCTTCAGCGCCTATACGATTTTTTATTCACGGAGCACTTCGTTCACCGGCACGGCGGTTTTCTTTAGCCTGCTTATCGCGCTCTTGGTGACCAATGAGTTTTTACGAGACCGCCTGTCGAATCTTCGCCTGTTGGTCGGTCTATACGGGGTGGTGACGTTTGCCTTTCTCACGTTCTTTTTGCCCGTGATGACGGGCTACATGAACGCCGTGGTCTTCTTGGTGGGAGCAGGCGTCAGTGTGGCGGTGACCTTGCGGGTCGTGCACCTCATCTATCGCGATAATCCCGACCGATCAAGACATGAAGCAGCCAAAGTGACTGTTCCGACGGTGGCATGCGTCGCTCTGCTGGTGGGGTTCTACTTTATGAATTGGATCCCGCCGGTTCCGCTGTCGCTGAAGTTCGGCGGGATGTATCATGAGATCAAGCGAACCGGCGACCAGTTCGAGCTTTCCTTTGAGCGGCGATGGTATCAGGTCTGGAAACGTTCAGATACGACTTATCCCTCGAACCAGCCGATCTATTGCTTCACCGCCGTCTTTGCACCGGTCGATCTCAATACGACAATTTATCATCATTGGTACTTTCGTCCGAACAGCGAGAGACCGTTCATGCATGCGGATAGAATTCCCCTTAAGATTTCGGGTGGGCGCGAGGGCGGCTATCGAGCCTATAGCTTCAAGCAGCGCCTTGATCCAGGCGATTGGCGGGTCGATGTCGAATCCCAAGACGGGCGCATTATCGGACGGGTATCAGTGACGATTGAGGCCCAAAGTGAAACGCAACCGACGCTGACGACAGTGTCATATTAACCCTGCATGATGAAACGTCTGAGCAGGCTCAAGCTTCTCGGTGAGCGAGAAGGGGAAGGCAACCGGCACAGAAGGGTGACTGTGTCGTCTACAACTGCAGAATCTTCTTGAACAAGGATGATGAGGTGCTGTTGAACTCAAAACAGGCTGAACACCTTCCTAAGGACATGATTCGAGTTGTGGAAGGAGAGACATTCGTTGATCACAAGACGGCACTCGGCAGCCGTCAAACTATAGCTGGTGTGAAGCATGCGTTGATCGGCATGAAAGCCGGCGGCTATCGGAAGGTGCGTATCAGTCCTCACTTGACTTATCGAGACAAAGGACTTCCTGATCTTATTCCGTCCCATGCGGTGCTGGTTGCCGAGGTCTGGTTGCGGGCGGTGATGGAAGCGAGTAAAGTGCGGGCCCAATGAGTCAGCGGACCCTTTCTCCTTGCTCTTCCAGTCCTAACTGCGTCTCGACTCAGGCGACCGATGAGAGCCATGCCATCGCGCCGTTCCTGTACAAGAAGTCTCGCGCGGAAGCGAAAGAGGCGTTGAAGTCGGCGCTTGCAACATTGCCTCGGACCAAGCTTGTCGATGAGGACGAGTCCTATCTCCACTATGAGTTCACCAGCCTGCTGCTCCGCTTCGTCGATGACGTGGAGTTTCTCTTCGATGAAACCGCCAAGACAGTTCAGTTTCGTTCTGCCTCCCGCATGGGCTACAGCGATCTTGGCGTCAACCGCAAACGTATGGAACAGGTGAGAATCTTGGTCGGCGGAAAGCTTTAGGCATTTCTGTAATTGCTTCGGCATGATCCATCCTCTTGTTATGATGCGGAATAGGAGGATTGGTCATGGGTTTCAAGCGTAAGCACGCGCGTGTGGATGTCGGCTGTGTCGGTCGGTTGCAGCGCGGCTCGCTCTCGGCGCCGTGCAAAGTGCTTGATGTGAGCGAGTCCGGGGTCCGTCTAGAAAGCCGTCTGTTCGTGAAGAGCGGTGATGTGCTCCAACTCGGAATAGAACTCAAGGGTGGAAGGTCCTTGACCTGCGAGTTGAAAGCCATTTACGTGCGTACCCCTAAATTGGGCGCAAAAATAATTTCAATCAGTTCTGATGATCGAGAACGATTGACCCATATTCTCGACGATCATGTTCAGAGCAGTTTCTCACGTGGCTAGGCCTTACCGGCAACCGTACTACAGGCCGCCCTCGGTCGCAGTCCTTATATCTAAACATAGCCCTTTCCGATCCTGTGTGGTCGATGCCAGCGCCGACTCGACGTAGCCGTCACAAGTTCCTAAAAAGGTTGGAGAGCCGGGCCCAAGCTGTGGAGGACCGCTCTTCAACGCAGACTGTTTACGGTAGAGTGACGGCGATAGGTAATCGGAGCAGGAGATGAGGCGGTAATGGAAACCTTTCAGGCTACGGTGAGTCGGATCAGGGACTTGACGCATGACGTACGAGAGCTGGAGCTCACGCTCCGTGAATCTATGGAAATAGCGTTCAAGGCCGGTCAGTTCATCTCGTTTGACGTGCCTAAAGAAGGCCATCCACATTCGATCACACGCCCCTATTCCATCGCCTCGCCTCCCTCCATCTCGGATCGGGTGCTGCTGCTCTTTAATTTGGTTCCGCGGGGGCCAGGGTCGACGTACCTCTTCAGCCTTCGCGAAGGCGATACCGTAAGTTTTAAGGGGCCGGCCGGATCGTTTTATTTACGAGAGGATCCGACCAAACGGATCTTATTGGTGGCGACCGGGACGGGAATTGCCCCGTTTCGGTCCATGCTCTTGACGCAGCTCGAACGGAGCAGCACTCAGTCGGTAACGCTGGTTTGGGGGCTGAGGTATGAGCATGATCTGTATTACCAGGATGAGCTCCAAGCGTTGACGGAGCGTCACAGGCAGTTTTCGTTTGTGACCACACTGTCTCGGCCCGGACCTTCCTGGACGGGAGCCAAAGGTCGAGTGAACGGTCTCATCCAGGAACAAGTCACATCAGCTCGCGATTTAGCAGCCTATCTCTGCGGCAACAATGACATGATCAAGGAAGTAACGGCAACCATCCAGGCCAAGGGGCTATGCCCCATCTATAGAGAAAAATATTATTAGCAGTGTAATTTTCGGGCCACCCCTTGGGGATTATCGGGCTGGTGGCTGAAGCTTCGGCCCCAGCCGGGTAGTGTGCTGAAAGATGCATTTTGGACAGGTGTAATGGATGAACTGGTTGCCGCCCACCAGCCGCTTCCTCATGAGAACCTTGCACCAAGTGCAAAGGCGATCGGGTAACTCGGTCCGGAGCATGTTAGAGACGGATGACATGAGGCATATTGTTCCCGAGCTCCATGACCTTGTCAATCGATTGATGGCGGCGTGTCCACTCTCAAAGCTAAAATATTCCTTACGGCGCTCATTCGCAACAGGAGAATTTATGGTATAGTTCACGCGTGATGGTTCCCGTCAACACAACCTTTTACAGAAAGGGATCAACCCCCTATGAGTATCTCGGCCAGTTCCGAGTCCGCGATCTTACCATCCGACGCCCCTGCGGCTGCTGTCCCACCTGTGCAAGACATGGTGGGAAGCGGCAAGGCATGGGGACTCTGCACCGCTGTTGACCTCCACGATTGCAATCCCGCTCTTATACGTGATGCGAATTATATCAAACGCTATGTGGTTGAGCTTTGTAAGCTCATCGGCATGAAGCGCTACGGTGAATGCCAGGTCGTCGATTTCGGCGAAGGCCGTGTTGCCGGTTACTCGATGGTGCAGCTGATTTCAACCTCATTGATCAGCGGCCATTTTGCCAATGAAACCAATCACGCTTACCTCGACATTTTCAGCTGCAAGGGGTATGATCCCGCGGTCGTCGAGTCGTTTTCAAAGGAGTTTTTCGGCGCCCGTCGTAGTGTTGCGACCGCCACACTCCGGTACTAGAATTTTTTGCTCACAGTGATCTTGCTTCGGGGGCGTTAGGTGAGTAGAGCGCCCCCGCATACTTTAACCATCCAATGCCGTAGGTATCGTCTAGACATGAAAGCCACGACTGTCAAAGAAGTGTTCGACTCACTCCCATCAAAACTGGATAAAGATGCAGCTGAAGATCTTGATGCCGTGTACCAGTTCGACCTTCGAGGTAACCAAGGCGGCCAGTACCATCTCCTGGTGCAAAACGGCACCTGTGTTGTGAAGGATGGAACCCATGCCGATCCGCATGTGATCCTATCGATGAGCGGAGAAGACTGTATCGGGATCCTTAACGGTCAAGTCAGCGGGATGACGATGGCGATATCGGGGCGGCTGCAAGTCACCGGGGATATCGGGTTGGCCATGCAGCTGAAATCCCTGTTTCCAAACATTGTTGAAGGGTAACATTGAACGGGCACTACGCCCGGTCGGAACGCCACCACCGAACTTGGTTCTCTCATATTTCCACGTCAAGTCTTCTCGGGAACCGTTCTTCTAAAATTACGTACATCGTTGGGACGAGAAATAACGTGAGGAGTGTGGAGACGCTCAACCCTCCGACGACCGCTCGTGCCAGGGGAGCATTGGTTTCGCCGCCTGTTCCAAGGCCGATCGCCATGGGAAGAAGGCCGAAGACCGTGGCCAGTGAAGTCATAAGAATAGGACGCAGTCTAGTTCGCGCGGCGGTCACGACTGCCCGGTGAAGGGATTCGCCTCTGCGCCGCAGCACATTGGTGTAATCGACCAGCAGGACTCCGTTTGAGACGACAATCCCGAACATCATGATGATGCCCATCATCGAGGTGGTGGACAACGTCGTATTCGTCAGAAACAGTATCAAAATGACCCCAGGGAAGCCCATCGGCACTGAAAACATGATGATGAAAGGGTCGATGAGCGACTTAAATTGTGCGGCCATGACCATGTAGACCAATACGAGCGCGAGGATGATCGCAAACTGCAATCCTTGGAAGGTTTCACGCTGCTGCTGAATCTGCCCTGCCAACTTGATGCTGAAGCCTGCCGGCAACTGGAGTGCGGCTAATGCAGACTCAAGGTCTTCGGCGATATCACCGAGGGGCCGGGTGGTTGGATTGGCCGTAATGTGAACCACGCGCTGAAAATACTTCCGATCAACTTTGACGGGTCCCGCGTTCAACTTGAGGGAAGCCACGTTTTTCAGTAAGACAGGTTCGCCGGCTTTGGTGGTGAGAAGAAGATTCTCCACATCGCTGAGATTCTTTCGGTGCTCCTCCGCGAGCCATGCGCTGATGAAGTATTCATTGCCGCTTTCCGGATCTGTATAGATAATGGGATCGGTTTGGCCGTTTCCGTTCAGAGAAAACAGGACAGCGTTGGCCACGTCGGTCTCGCTGATGCCGAGCAGAGCCGCCTTCTCTCGATCGACTGTGACATTGATCTCCGGATAGTTTTCTTCCCGACTCGGTTCAATATCCGCCAGGCCGGGAGTTTGTTCCATAATTTCCTTGACACGGGCGATGACATCTCTGGCTTTGTCGAAGTCATAGCCGTAAATTTCCACATCAACGGCCTTTTGAGAGCCGAAGCTCGTCACGCGTTTGACGAGACCTCCGGGATCGAAATACATCGAGACGCCCGGAAACAGTTTGAGGACCTTAGGGCGCACATCGTTCATGATCTCCACTTGAGTTCTGTTTCGCTTGTCCGGTGAGACCAAGTACACTTGAATTGAAGACGTATGGGGCCCTGTGTTGGGATTGAAGAGCGACGAGCGACCTTGCGACAGGATACCCGTACTGGAGACGATCGTCTCCAATTCAGTCGAGGGAATATTGGCTCGGAGTACCCGTTCGACTTCCGAGACCTGCTGTTCGGTCTTTTCGACCCGTTGACCGACCGGAGCCCGCAGGACGATGCGAAACTGGCTCTCATCGGAAACCGGCAGAAATTCCGTCCCGATCAGCGGAACCAAAGTGAGTGATCCGACGAAGAGCAGCAGCACCAAGGCGATAAAGATCCGGCGATGTCCCAGGACCCACCGTAAAGAGTCTTCGTAACTTCTATCGAGAGACTCATAGCGGCGACGGCTCCACTCCATGAATTTGATAAACCAGTCCGGCATTGTCCGCCGAACTTCTTCCTCAGGCTTGAGGAATTTGTAGCAGAGCGCAGGCGTCACCGTGCGAGAAACCAAGAAAGAAGTGAAGAGCGCAATCGCGATCGTCACGGTCAACGGTATCAGCAACAGACGCGCGACGCCGACGACGAAGAACATCGGGAGGAAGACCACCACCGTCGTGACCGTCGATGCTAAGATCGGCATCGCCACTTCACGGGCTGCGTCCAGAATGCCGGTCCATCGATTGGCATTGGCATTGAGATGGCGTTGGATGTTCTCCAGCTCCACGATTGAGTCATCAACCAGACGTCCAATCCCGAGGGCGAGTCCGCCAAGCGTGAAGACGTTAAGGGTTTGACCGGTAAAATAGAGAACGATAAACGTCACGAGCATGGAAAGCGGAATGGCCACGGAAATGATCATGGTACTCGTGAGATTGCGCAAGAATATAAGAATCACGGCCGCGGCCAATAGCGAACCGTGAAGGGCTTGCTCAATCAGATTATGGATGGATTGCCGGATATAGAGGGACTGATCGAACGAAATGCCGAGCTTTACTCCTTCAGGGATACCGAACATCTTAGGAAGGGCTGCGCGCAGGGTGTCCACGACCTCGACCGTGTTGGCGATCGGTTGCTTATTCACGCGAAGGAACACTGACCTGGCCCCATCGGCGTGAACGATGTTCGTTTGAATATCGGAAGAGTCTGTGACGGTCCCTATGTCGCGAACGCGGACCGGGTTGCCTTGCGGATTCACCTTCACGATCACGTCTTGGATCGGATCTACCGCTCGAAACTGGTTGTTTGTAAATACATTGTAGTCAAGGTTACCGGCTTTGATATTGCCCGAAGGGAGAATTAAATTAGAGGCTTTGACGGATTTCACGACGTCGAGAATGGAGAGCCCGCGGGCACTGAGGAGTGCAGGATCGAGGTTGATATTGATCTGGCGGATCTTGCCCCCCTCGACAGTGGCCGCCGCAACATTGGCGATCTGCTCAATCTGAGGGGCGATCGTGTTGTAGGCAATATCATAAAGCGCCCGCTCGTCCAACTTATCGCTCGATACCGAAACGATCGAAACGGGTATGTTGGAGACGTCGAACTTGACGATAAAAGGCTGTAGAATGCCTGGGGGGAGGCTATTCAAAATCTGCGTGATGCGCTGCATCACCTCCATTTGACCGACATTAATGTCGGCTCCCCAGTTGAACCAGATTTGTACGGCTCCGAGACCTTGTTTACTGAATGATTCGACATGTTCGACATTGGAAGCGGAACTGACGGCTTTTTCGATCGGATATACGACGCTCTGCTCGATGTCGAGAGGAGGCGCTCCTTTGTAAATGACACCGACGAAGGCGACAGGAACCTGGATGTGCGGGAAGAGATCAACCGGCAAGTGCTGGAGAGATGTCAGCCCCAATACCACCATCGCGAGCGATAGCATCAGAATGCCGATGCGATTGCGCAATGCGAGTAAAGTCAGCCACATAAAAGTAGTGCCGAGCCGTGAGTGGTGAGTGCTGAGCGGAGGATCATCTAAAGACCGGCTGCATCGATCACGTTACGATTTCCCCATAGTTCGACTTAGAACTCAGGCCTCAGCACTCATGATTCCGGAAGCGGTTGGGTTTGTACGGGCGTCCCATTCTGCACAAGATCTTTGCCGGAGACGACGACCTGTTCATCTCCGCTTAGGCCCTTGAGAATTTCGACGAGGTTATTGTTACGGGCACCGATCTCGACATCCACTCGCTGAGCTTTCCCCTCTCGGACGACATAGATATATTGCGTATCTTCTAGTCGACTGACGGTATCGATGGGAATCTGCAACGCTTGATGGTGGGTTCCCACCGTGACTTCGACTCGGGCAAACATCCCGCCTTTCAATCGTCGATCCTTATTGGGTAAGTCGATTTCCACTGTCATAGTACGTGTCGCGCGGTTCAAGGTCTGGACGATACGCGTGACGGTTCCTTCGAACACCTGGTCTGGGTAGGCTTCCGCACGAAGCTCAGCCTTTTGGCCGATCTTCACCAACGGAATGTCGCGCTCGACGACTTCTATCAACACACGAACCGTATTGATGTCGTGCAGGCTCATGATGCCCCGTGACATTGTCGAGGTGCTTGCGGTTGCGCTGGTCACATAGGACCCGGTATCTAAATTTCGTTCTGCGATATAACCGGGAAATGGGGCTCGGATGTAAGAATAGGCGAGGTTGGTCTCCGCCTGGGCCAGAGCAACCTCCATTTGGTTGACCTGTGCTTGTAGGGATTCGTGTGCCGCCCAGGCAGCCTCCAAGTTGACCTGCGCATTATCCAGATCTTGCTGTGAGACAAATTGATCTTTGATGAGGGACTGCATGCGGTCGAACGTCAGCTTGGCATTGCGAACCGCCGCATCCTGTTGTGAGACCTTTGCCTTGGCGGATGAAAGATTGGCTTTTGCCTGATTGACGGCATGTTGATAGTCGGTATGATCGATTTCTAGGAGTAATTGGTTCGCCCTGACAAAATCACCCTTATCGACATGCAGTTTTGCGATGTATCCGTCGACACGCGAGAAGATATTGACGACTTGATTGGGTGAGATGTCCGCTGTGTAGGTCAGGCGAATATCGAGATCCTGCTGTAGCGGCGACACAACGCCCACCGTAATGAGTCGTGCGCTCTTTGTATCGGCTTTGGCGCCCGTGCTCAGACGAAAGATTACAAGAACCGTGATGGCAAAAAAGATCACGATCCCAAGGGCTAGAAATGGATGTCGGACGAGTCGGCTCATGGCGATGCGCCTCAGTTACGAGCCAGGCGATTGCCGGACGAGGCCGCCGAGGAAAAGAGAAACATATTCAACCATCGATGCTTCATGGGACAGGTGCATGGGTAACCCGAAGATATCGTGCAGTAGTCGATGGTGGAGGATGACACCAAAGAAAGCTTTTGCCGCAAGCACTGGATCGACCGGACGGAACGCGCCGTCCTTGATGCGTCGTCGAATGTAGCCGGCGAGAAGATCGTGAAAGACCCGATATTGCCGCTGAAAAAACATGGTGGACAGCTCATGTCTTTCCAAGGCGCTGAAAAGGAGTAGACGAAGCATCGTCGGATCTGCACTCTTTCTGATCCGATAGCTGGCGAGCAACGTAAAGAGCCGTTCATCATCTCGTTTCTTGGTTGCTTCTTCGACGGCTTCTCGCAACTCGGAGTATTGCGCCTTTTCCGCCAGGATTGCGGTGTACAGCGCGTGCTTGGTCGGAAAGTGTTTGAAGAGCAGTGCTTCACTGACACCGGCAGCCTTGGCGATTTGTTTAGTGGTCGTTCCAGTAAAGCCGTGAGCGGCAAACAACGATGTCGCAGCGCTGATTAGGCTGGCCTGTCGTTCATGACATGAGGTTCGTGAGGATTGATGTCGTTTACGAAAAGATGTCCTTGCTCTATTCATGGTGAGTAACCACTTACTCACCATGAATAGAGCATAACACTTATATGAAAGACAAGATGAAATTGATCATTGGAGTGAAAGGTATGGAGGTAAGCAAGCGGAGCATTGTGAGATTTGTGGCGTCTGTGGCGACATGATTCTCAACAGCTAATAGATTACATCTCTGGTCTGCTGCGATTGTACGGCGCCATCAAACCGACTAGGCTTGGCTCACCGCTTGGTCGCGGAGAAACGACAACATCCGATCGCCATCATGGAGGCTTACTTCCTTCACTTCCATGCCGAACAGAGATCCCGACGTCCAGGCGACCATCGCTTCTGAAACGAACAGGGGTTCCTCTTCATCCAGGAGATATAAAAACAAGGTCAACTCCATGCCGATCTTCACTGGACAATTTCCGAGAATGCCCAATCCACCTTCGGATAGATCGACAGCGCTCCCGTCTCCAATGAAAACGTCATCCCCATTGACTCCGGAATACATAATGCCGAAGGACGCACGAGTTCTTTTCATCCTGCGGCGCTCAATCGAATGAGATGAATAAGGAATTTCTGGCCGTCTCAAGTGCTTCACCTGTTTCATCGGTACACCTCCTGGTTGTATGTCTATTTTCTAATCGATTGACCTTCGCAGCTCTGACCGGTTACGCACTCGAAACCAAATAGCTTTTCCTGTCTCGCTGCGCGCCAGTCTGCAAACGCATTTCCTTTGAGATTTTGTATGAATGAAGGCTATCGCTGAGTGGTTACCTTGCCTTCCCACTAGATGGGGGGAGTGCTCAATCCAGAAGGGGGACGAAGAAATCAATGTATTATGCAGCTGTGGAAGAGGACACCTGCCTCAGAACGCAATAGGCGAGGAGCATTTAGCTCCTCCATGAAAAAATCGCGGTGATAGAGGAAGGGTTGGGGCTGGACTTACATCAGCCGGAATCGAGTTCGATGATCGCTCACGGTGTGGTGAGAGATACTTTTCCAAATGAAAGATTGCAGCCGTTTTCGATGGTCTCGGTTCAGATCCATAAATCGAACGGAAAACTGACAACCCGACACCCACACAACATGCGCCGATTTCAAGACAAGTTGAGGTAGTCCGTCGGGAAGCATAATGGTAAGGGTCAATAATGTTCCACGTGTCACCGGGTGGTCGCTGATGATGTGGCAACCGGAAACGGACATGTTTTTTGTGAGTCCTTCGCCTTGGTGAGGCTGTGTCGGGACTTCACCGACATAGCGTACTCGACACGTAACGGCTACACGTTCGGCATAACGGCTATCTAAAGGAACATAGGATTTTCGGCCACTCATCGTCGGTTTCGTCATCATAGCTTCGTTTGGAATATTTTCCTAATTAATTCGGCAATGCCTCTTAGCGATGAGAGCGATATGCTGCGCGCCTATATAGGAATAGGCTGGTGGCGAGGAAATCAGCCACCTTACGATGAAGGACATTACTGTCGAATCTTTGCCCAGGCTTTTTGGTACTCTTCGAAAGAGTCGACTTCCATCCATCCCTTGAAAATCGGTACAGCTTGGATGCGGTAGCCTTGGTCGATCAGTTCCTGCAGCATGTCGGTGAAAGAAGCCTTGGCCAGGCTTGCAGAGTCGTGGAACGGGGAGGATTGATGCTGTTTGTAGGCCTTGTGATAGTACTCGCAAAGGGTCTGAGTGCCTTTTTCGGAGAACATGGCTATGCCGATGAATTCACCGTGCGCCAGTTCACGGGGAAGTTGCTGACCGATCTTAACCACCTGGTGCTCACCCTCCGGCATCACAAATCGGGACAAATAGCTTTTGCCGGGAGGAGCGGCCAGTGAGACAAGATCCGGATTAAAATGGGTCGGCTGGGCATGCAGTTGTTCCTGATCAAACCAGGCTAGGTCGACAACCAGAGCAATGTCGGCGGGACTTTTGAGCAACTTTTCAAGAATCGCGGTCTCAAAGATGATATCGCCGTACAAAACGATGGTCCGCCCTCTTAACTCATTTTCGGCACAGAAGAGCGAAACGAGCTCGCCGGTTTCCTCGTAACGATCGTTGTCGTAGTAGCGGATATTAGGAAGCGAGATTGCTTCTTTTTTATACCCACGAACCAACGCAATTTCTTTGATGTCGCATTCGTTGAGCGCGCTGATCTGGCGATCGAGGATCGTTTTCCCTTTAATGTCGAGCAGACACTTCGGCTTATCCTCAATCAACGGCAAAAGCTGTTTTTCGAATCCGGCGGCGGCGATAATCGCGGTGATTCGTTCGCTACCCACCGGAAGGAACTGTTTCTCGTCTTGCTCCATTTGCGGGACACCGACAATGTCATAGACTTCGGGTAGCGTGACGATTCGGTCGTTTGCCGCTCCGGGGCGCGTGTCTTTCTTGATGAGGTCCAACGTGTCCGTCATGGCACGAATGGCCGCCCGTACCGGTTGGTTGGCATAGATGATGATCTTTGCCCCGGCTTCTTCCATTTCCGTCGCGGTCGTCTGATCGAAAATCGTGGGAACCACGACCAACGGGACGCGCCCGGACCACAATTTATACACACCCTTCAACTCGTCAAACTTTTTTGATTTCGAATGGATCAGAATTGCATCGGCGCCGGCGTCTGCATAGGCTTCAGCCCGTTTCAGCGCTTCTTCCTGACCCCACCCGGCGATGAGGGCCTCGGTTCTAGCAATGATCATGAATTCTGGGGAAACCTGAACGGCTTTCGCCGCTCGAATCTTGCCGCAGTGCTCTTCAATGGGAATCAATTCTCGACGAACGCCCGCATAGAAACTGCAGCGTTTTGGATAAACGTTATCTTCAATGCAAATAGCCGCCACGCCGGCCCGCTCGCGGTCGGTGACGGTCCGCATGACATTCAGCGCATTGCCATATCCGGTATCGCAGTCAGCGATCACTGGAATGTTCACGGCCTCAACGATATTCCGTTCAACGTCGAGTTGCTCGCTGGAGGTGATAAAACTGGCATCGGGGATACATTTCAGAGAGGCTGAAATGGCGAAGCCGCTCGCCCAGACACCGTCGAAACCGGCGCGTTCGATGAGACGGGCGCTGAGCGCGTCGTGAGCGCCGACTATCTTCAAGGCCCCAGGCCTTTTCAATGCAGCTCGGAGTTTTGCGGCGTTAGTCATAGGGTCAATATGATGCGAAAGCGTGCGGCGGTTGTCAATGAAAACTTTTGCCGGATCGGAATTCAGGTGATAGAGAAGTTGAAATGCCGTGAGGCTAAGCTTCCTACTCAAATATCGCAAACCGTATCGAATTGGCCAAGACTGTGTCTGCGCAGGAGGTAGTCATCTATTCCGTTCATAAATCTGTAAGCGACCTGCATCCCGCATTCCGGATTTTGACCAGAATTTTAAGACAAGGCTGTTCTCCGGGAAACGTGTCCATCGAGCTATCTATGGGGAATCGGTAATGTCGTCATTGAATCGGGGGGCCAGCGTGCGACTATCGATGAAGATATAGCCACGCTCTGTGCTGGCCTGATATGTCAAATTGATTTCGGTGTCGGATCCACGCCAGTTGTATTGCTGGCTGAGTCCTCGTGCCATTTGTCCGGGAATGTGTTCCAGCCGACCAAAGCGGCTTTCCAAGAATCCCAGCACCTGGCGATGCACGTGGTCTCCTTGATACCGAATGATGACACGCGCGAATTGGTCGTCCACCGAGACATAGAGAACGCTGGTCATCTGGGTTCCTGCAAATGATGACGGCTCTGTCTTGCGGAGATATTCGGCGATATGCGGATCTGCCTGTATCGGTTCCAAGTCCTGACGCGAAGATAAGGAGGTCCCCCAGGGAATACCATGAAATCCCTTCGGATCATTCGTCATGGGCACAGCCCATACTGAGTCGGCACTGATCATGATTGCGAACATCAGGACCAACAACCAAGGATGGGGTGCGGATCGAATGCAATTTTTCATCTCTGTATGCAGATCGGGCGACAGCCGTATTGGAATTCACGCTAACATGCGAGTGAGGTCAACTCAACCGCGGATCTTTCTTGAGAACCCTGCACGGCGTATCTTATAATGCGCCGGCTTTCCGTGGACGTGTATCAATATTCCGAGGGGAATGCTCAGTGATTGAAAGCGATGTGTTCGTGCAAGCCATGCAGGATATGGGGGTCAATTTCTTCACCGGCGTGCCGGATTCGATCCTGGGCGGGATCATTGCGGAACTCATGAACCGTCGACTCTACACCCCTGCGGTTCGAGAGGATGAAGCGGTGGGCATGGCTGCGGGCGCATATATGGCGGGAAAAACCCCCGCCGTCTTAATGCAGAATTCAGGACTCGGCACCTCACTCAATACGCTCATTTCTCTGAATATGATTTATAAGCAACCTTGCCTATTGATTGTTTCATGGCGGGGTCAAAGAGGAAAAGATGCTCCCGAACATTTGGTGATGGGAGAAGTGATGCCGCAATTGCTCGATACCGTCAAAATTCCGCATCGTACCTTGACTGAAAAAACGGCCATTGAAGATTTCAGGTGGGTGGCTCAAACATTCATGCAGCAACAGATTCCGGTCGCGTTGCTCATCACCAAGGGCGTGGTGAAAGGGTTGCATCCGTGAGACCCGAACAAGGCACATTGATCAGCCGAGCGCAGGCCATGGCGGCTTTGTTGGAGTTGCTGACCGATCAACCCGTCATTATCTGCAACGGGTTCCCCTCGCGCGAGGCTCACAAGATCGCGGATCGGTCCACCCATTTCTACATGATCGGCTCCATGGGGAATGCCCCGGCGATCGCGCTCGGTGTCGCGCTCGCAAAACCCAATAAACAGGTGATCACCTTCGATGGCGATGGAAATGTGCTAATGGGAATGGGTACTGTCGCGACGATCGGTGCGTTAAAGCCGAAAAACTTTATCCACGTCGTTTTCGACAACGAAGTGTACGGGACGACCGGGAACCAGCCCACGATCTCCAATGTGGTGCCGCTGGAGAAAGTGGCGAAGTCGGCAGGCTACGTGAATGTGGAACGAGTCCTTGATCGCGACGATCTCGTCTACGAGTTCAAAGACATGCTGAAGAAGGATGGACCCAGCATGTTGCTCATCAAGGTGAATGAATTTGTGGAAGATGCAGGCCGCGTCTTGCACGATCCGCCGGATATCACCCGTCGATTCATGAAAGCGATTGAATGACGTCACTCGTGAAACGTTATTCGTGAATCGCTATTTGATGTACGAAGTAGAATCGGCATTTTGCGATTAACGCTTCACGGTTAACGAATAACGGAGAGAAGAGTGGTTCTCCTCAATCCTGGGCCGGTGAATGTGTCAGAGCGTGTGCGGCAGGCGCTGCTGAAACCCGATATCTGCCATCGAGAAGATGAATTTTACGAGCTGCTCCACCGTATCCAAGCCAAACTGCTCAAGGCCTTTGTCCCTGGGGCAGAATCGGAATACGTTGCTGTTGTGATGACCGGGTCAGGGACGGCTGCCGTCGAAGCTGCCTTGATGTCGTCGCTCCCTCACGGCCGCCGTATGCTCATCCTCAACAACGGCGTCTATGGTGAACGGATGTCTCACATCGTGGGGCTCCATCGCCTGGGGGTAAGCGAGTTGAAATATGAATGGACGGTCCCGCCCGATCCGGAAAGATTGCTTCTTGCTTTGCGACAGCATCAGGAGGTGCATGCCGTCGGCATGGTACATCATGAGACCACCACCGGACTCCTGAATCCGGTCCACGAGATCGCCGAGATCGTCGATAATCAGAATCGGGTGTTTGTGCTGGATGCCGTCAGCGCTCTGGCGGGCGAGACGATCGACATTGCGCGGTCGCACATCTATATGGTGACGGGGACGGCGGGAAAGTGTATTCAGGGCTTCCCGGGCGTCTCATTCGTGCTGGTGCGGAAGGGGTTCGTCGAAAAAATGCGTTCGTACCCGAAGCGCTCGTGGTATCTCCATCTGACCCATTACATCGACAACGAGGGGCGAGGCACGATTCCCTTCACGCCCGCCGTCCAGATCTACTATGCCTTCGACGAAGCACTCAACGAGCTACTCGAAGAAGGCGTGGCCAATCGCATCCAACGGTACAAGAAAATGGCGACCTTCATCCGTGGGCGAATGGCCAAACTCGGCGTGAAGGCGCTTCTCACGGCGGAGCGGCAATCGAATACCATCACGGCCTATCATCTGCCGGATGGTGTGTCCTACCACACGTTACATGACCGTCTGAAACAGCAGGGCTATGTCATTTATGCCGGTCAAGGCAACTTGGAAAACAAGATTTTCCGCGTGGCCAATATGGGGGCCTTGTCCGAGGCGGAATGCGGCGGGTTTCTCGACGCCTTTGAGCACGTGTGTAAGTCGGCATGAAGGCGGTTATTCTTGCAGCGGGAGTGGGAAAACGTCTATGGGAAGTGACCCAGCATCGTCCGAAATGCCTCATCGAGATCGGCGGACGGTCGCTTTTGCGTCGTTACTTGGAGTCGCTGGTTTCTGTCGGGATTCGCCGGGCCGAGATCGTCGTCGGGTATAAGCAGGAAATGATTCGTACGGCGGTCGCCCAGGATGCGTGCGGCGTCAACGTGACGTTTCTGGTCAACGAGCAGTTTCACAGAGGCAGTATTTCCTCGCTGTGGATCGCACGAACCGCGTTCGACGACGATACGATCGTGATGGATGCCGATGTGCTGTTCCATCCGGAAATCCTACGGCGTCTGGTGTCGTCATCCTCTGAGAATGCGCTGTTGATGGATGAGACGGTGAAGCAAACCGGAGAAGAATGCATGGTGGTCGTCGCGGGAGGCCGAGTCGTCGCACTGACAAAGACCATGCCGGAACAGTACGACTTCGCCGGTGAAGGGATTGGATTCCTTCGCGTCCGGCATGCCGACACGCCTCGTGTCGTGTCGTCGCTGCGCGGCTACATCGACAGAGGTTCATGGGATATGGAGTATGAGGACGCGCTGCTGCCGTATTTTCAGGATGTGCGGGTCGGGTATGAACGGATCGGCGGTCTGCCCTGGACCGAGATCGATTTCAGCGAAGACATAAGAAAAGCCGAGTTGGAAGTTTCGCCAAGATTATGAGAAAGTCTTTCCCATGATAGGATGTCCGATGGAGCGGACCTTGCCTAAGGGAAGCCATGAGTAAGAGCACCCTTCAACGAAGAGCCGAAATCCAAGGACTGGCGACGGCGATTCTGCTGCCGTCTGTCGGGGTATTCGGCGGTCCGATTGGGTCGCAGGGTGACGACGTGGGACCTCTGACGAACGTCGTGGGGATCGGGCTCTTCCAACGGGCCGTGCTCACTTTGCAACGAGCGGGGATGCGCCAATTAATCGTCCTTTCCGGTTCCGAGGAGGAGCAGCTGAAACAGGCGCTGGGCAAAGGGCCGCGCGTCACGATTCCCGTCCGATGGATGCCGATCCGTGAGTTTCCTCTCGATGATCCTCGGACATGGGAAACCTTGGCGGCGGAAGTGCATGGCTTTGCGCTGGTCGCGAGCTGCAATGGCGTGTTCTCTCGAGGGCTGATCGAACGGTTGCGGCGTGATATACAGGACGGTCAGGCCATCGTGGTCTCTCAAGCCCCGCAGAGGCAGGTCGATCGGTTCATGGTGCAGGATGTGCGATCGAAAGTCCCGTCCGGTCGCCCGACGCTTTTCGCCCCTCCTCGTTTCGACGATCCGGCCTTGCGTGTCGCCGAGCTGGTGGTCGTGCCGGCAAGCCTGATGAGCACCGCCAATCAAGCGGCGAGTGAAAAGGGAAACCCTCCGATCCGGCAGTGGCTTGAGCGGGCCGAGGCGGATGGTCGAGTGCGGCTCGTCTCGGCTGAAGAGAGGCGGGATGCTTGGTATCAATCCGTCCGAAACGTGTCCGACGTCCAAACAGCCGAAACGAAATTGTTCAATTCGCTCAAGGGAGAATTTGAAGGGTTCGTCGATCGCTATTTCAATCGCAAGGTCTCTCGCTGGTTCACGCGCCTCTTTCTCGCCATGGGGCTGTCGCCCAATTCCATCACGGTTCTTGCCGGATGTATCGGTCTGGTTGCTGCGGCAGGGTTTGGGATGGGCACGTACAGTGCCGGTATCGTGGCAGCCCTCTTGTTTCAATTGGCGGCCGTCATTGATTGTTGTGACGGCGAAGTCGCGCGATTGACCTTTACCGAGTCGCCTTTTGGTGCCTGGCTCGATATCGTTTTGGACAACATTGTGCACATGGCGATTTTTGCCGGCATCGCCGTGGGACTCTACACGACTCATATGGGACAAGCGAACGCTTGGGTACCTCTCGCGCTAGGTGCCGCCGCTGTATTCGGCAACGGCCTTTCATTCTTACTTGTCGAAAAGGCGCAAAAGATTAAAGCGGTGAGTGGCTGGAGAACCCCCGTCCATGCAGCCTGGGCGGACGTCATGTTGAAAAATGTCGCCAGCCGTGATTTCTCAGCTGCCTTACTGGGGTTTGCGTTGTTCGATCAACTCTATTGGTTTTTACTCTTTGCGGCAGCCGGTTCCTTGCTGTTTGCCGGCGCCATGATTTGGGTCATCCGCCCATCCGCAGTGTCATCTCTTCTGCCATAAATGTCGCGCTTACCATCCGACTAACGTGTTGCGCTATATCCTTCTAGCCCTTGGCCTCATCGTTCTGAGCCTTCTGGTCTGGCATATCGGTCCGGCCAATATCTATGAGGCTGCTACCAGACTTGGTCCGATAGCCTTGCTGGCCATCCTGATTCCATCGGTCCTCATGTATTCCGTTGAAGCCTATGGGTGGAAAGTGGTGTTGGGCCGGGCGGCACAAGGAGTTCCGTTTTGGCGACTGCTGACGATTCGGAGCGCCGGCGAAGTGGTGAATATGACCACTCCGACCGCCTACCTGGGGGGCGAACCACTGAAGGTCTATCTGCTCAAACGGTACGATGTTCCCATGGCGGAGGGGGCCGCGTCAGTTGTCATTGCGAAGACGACCATGACGATCGCCGAAGTGTTCTATATCCTCACGGGAATCGCCATTGCCTTTTGGATTCTGGGTGTCGGCAGTTCAGCGGGGAGAACGATTACGGCAGCGCTGTTGAGTGTCGGACTCCTGGTGTGTTCAATTGCAGGATTTGTCTTCATCCAGCAGCGTGGGCTCTTTGCATCGATTCTGTCATTGGTCAAGAAATTGGGTTTGCGAGTCCGGTTTCTGAAAACCCAGGAAGAGCACCTGCGCTCGATCGACCAGACGATTCGGAATTTCTATCGCAACCATCAAAAAGCCTTTTATGTGTCGATGGGGGTGTACTTTTTGGGCTGGATGGCCGAATCGATGGAAGTCTTCGGGATCATCTATTTGCTCGGTGGTTCGGTGAGTCTATTGTCCGCCCTCTCTATAGGGGCACTCGCGGTGTTTATCAAGGGCGGATCCTTCTTCATCCCGGGCAGCCTGGGTGCCCAAGATGCCGGCAATCTCCTGTTGCTCCAAACGTTCGGCTACAGTGACGTGACGGGGATCACCTTCGCGCTGCTGCGAAGGTTCCGAGAGCTGGTGTGGATCGGTATCGGACTGTTGTGTTTGGCAACGGTCGGAAAAGGCAGGATCCCGCAGGATCAAGAGATGGAAAATCCTTCCTGAGTGATCGTCCGGAGCCGCTCGATCATGCGATCCCACACAAATCCGTGAAGCCGAAAATCAGCCGCCCGCTCTACCTTGTGAAACTGAAGGCCCATTCTATTTCCTTGGACCCATCGGACCTCCGCCTCTTCGACCGGGAGTGACTGTGCCTGATCCGGGAGGATCAGCCGTACGCGGAGGGTGGTCCGCTGGGGTGCGGCACCGACACACTCGATCGCGCAGCCGAACACTGTGAGGTTCATCACCTTCCCTTCTGCGATCGTCTCTGCATCGGAAAACATTACGGGGTATTGCACGGTGAGTGGGACTCGATAGTGATGCCGAAAATAGGGAGGTGTGGATTCCACGGTGGCCAGTGTAGGGGGTCTGGCGTGGCGGAATGAACCCCCCATTGGCGGGGACGAAGCGGGATCCTCGGAGTTGTCTTGAATCATTGCGCGGTGAGGAGCGTCTCAGGCGGAGTAGTGTTTATTGAGGTGTTCTCGCTGGAACTGCATAATGTGCCTGATCAGCAGTTCTCGATCCTGACTGGTCATCCTGACGAAGCGGCCATGGAGGCGATACGTGTTGTGTGGGTAGGGGATAAGGTCAACACGCAACACTTCGAGGTAGGACTTAAAGAGCACCTGGCCAGGAAGGAGCAGGGTGCAAAAGAGAATCTCATTGACCGCGAAGACCTGATTGAGTGTGATACCGATGCCGCCGCCGCTGATGTTGACGGGCCGCTGGATGAGCGTTCCCTCCGCCTGGTCGCTCTCAGGCTGAAGACAAATGGGCAAGGTGACGGTGATGCGATAAAACTCGCGGCGATCTGCGGGAGACGGCTGCGAAGGCGGGGTATCTGATGGCATGGCGGGGAAGAGTATAGCAAAAAGCAGGATGAATTAGAGTGGGCCGTAATTGAAAGAAGTACGCGCGTTCCTCGTATCCATCGCCTGATACCATCGTCGTAGATGTTTCAGGTTGGGCAACTTAGTTTTTCCGTTGAACAGGTAGTTGCCGAGTACGCCGTACAGATTGTAATCCACGAATAACGGGCGATCGGTCAGCAGAAACAGCGAAGCCGCTAACATATCGTCGATCGGCTTCAAGAGTTCCGCAAACTGAGTGCACAGATACCGTCGATGAGTGGTCCATTCTCGGAGGCATCCTCTCCCAAATTTCCGCTCCTTGTGGCGAATGAGCATCGTTCGTTCGATGAGGGGGCGGGTTGGAATCACATACGTGTCATTCACCTTGAATCCCACCGACTCCAAATCGTTCTCGATATAGCGTGAAAGAATTAGCTGTAGCCCATCGAGGTTTTGGGGAAACAGGTTAAGCCGATAACGCCGATCTACATAATGCGCAACCTCCTGCCCGAAATCTGTGAGGTCACAGATGGCCTGCCTCCCGTCGATAAGACAGGGCACCGTGTGCCCCTGACCTTTTGTCGCTTTGATGATCGGAGCTCGATCATGGTAGGCGATATTGTGGAGCCGAAACGGAATACGATGGCGTGTCAGGATGCGCCTGATCGTGATGCAGAAGGGGGACCAAGGAAATTGGATGAGGGTGAACATAGAGTTTATATGAACGAAGCGAAGCGAAACCGCAAGCGTCGATGGGTGTGCTAATGGCTGCTGGTGCTCAGGAAAAACGTACGAGCAAGGCCAGTAGGATCATCTGAGTCCGCCGGTGATCCAAATCAGCTGCTGATTCCTGATCTTCTGCCATCTAAACTTACTACCGAAACATGGCTTAGGCCAGTTGGATCAAAAGTAATGCGGGCAATCCTAATTCAATAGGCCGCGCATATCCACAAAACAATTCCTTGCTTTTGGTTACTCCTGCAAGCAGGCTACATGCTTTCTTTTTGTGTTAGGATGCCGCGCATGAAAGCGGCTGTGAATCTGCTCTGGGTACTGCTCTCGGTTCTCGGTGCACTTGCGCTTGCTCACGTGACGGGCGCCATTAATCCCCACGAAAAAGTAAACGGTCTCTGGCTGGTCGTGGCGGCGGCCTGCATCTATGTAGTGGCCTATCGGTTCTATGGCCGATGGATTGCCAGACAAGTTGTCGGGCTGAACAACCAGCACGTCACGCCGGCGGTGCGGTTGAATGACGGCGTCAATTTTCATCCCACGAACAGAGTCGTGCTCTTCGGCCACCACTTTGCGGCGATTGCCGGAGCGGGGCCCTTGCTTGGGCCGGTGCTGGCCGCGCAATTCGGATTCGTGCCGGGGTTTCTCTGGCTGGTGATCGGCGCGGTGCTGGCCGGAGCGGTGCAGGATTTCGTCATTCTGGTGGCTTCGATGAGACGTAATGGGCGCTCGCTTCCTGAGATTGCTCATGACGAACTCGGCTCAGTCACCGGAACTGCGACGGCGGTCGCCGTCCTCTTTATCGTGGTGGTGGCGCTAGCGGGCTTGGGGTTTGCCGTGGTGAATGCGCTTTACCATAATGCCTGGGGCACGTTTACGATCGCAATGACGATTCCAATCGGTTTCCTCATGGGCTTTTATCTCCAGAAGTTTCGCGCCGGCGCCGTGGCCGAAGTGTCGATCCTCGGTGTCGTACTTTTGATTGCGGCGGTACTGTTCGGTCGCGTCGTTGCGCAGTCGTCTTACGCATGGCTTTTCGAGTTCGACAAGCTGGCGCTGGTCTGGCTCTTGGCCGGTTATGGTTTTCTCGCCTCGGTGTTGCCGGGATGGATGTTGCTGGTGCCGCGCGGCTATCTCTCGACCTTCATGAAGCTCGGTGTCGTCCTTCTGCTCGGGTTCGGTGTGATCCTTATGGCGCCGACGATTGAGATGCCGCGCGTGACGACCTTCGCCAATGGTGGTGGACCCATTATTCCGGGCACGCTCTTCCCCTTTCTCTTCATTACGATTGCCTGCGGGGCCATTTCAGGCTTTCACTCGTTGGTCTCATCCGGCACGACGCCCAAGATGATTGAGCAGGAGTCACAGGCGGTGGTGGGGTATGCCGCGATGCTGCTGGAAAGCTTCGTCGGCGTGATGGCATTGATCGCGGCCTCGGTGCTGATTCCCGGCGACTACTTGGCGATCAACACAACGTTGAGCACGGATGCGCTGATGGCTATGGGTTTTGCCCCTTCACGGATTGCCGAACTGTCACAATTGGTCGAAGTCGATGTGGCGGGCCGTCCAGGCGGGGCGGTGTCACTCGCAGTCGGCATGGCGTCGATCTTTTCCGCATTGCCCGGCATGGCTGGGCTGATGGCCTATTGGTATCAATTCGCGCTGGTGTTCGAGGCATTGTTCATCCTCACAACGATTGATACGGGGACACGTGTCGCGCGGTATCTCATTCAAGAAATGGTGGGAAGAATCTATACGCCTTGTCGCCGGATGAATTGGTTGCCGGGGGTCTTCTTAAGT
Source organism: Nitrospira sp. (assembly GCA_024998685.1). Classification (GTDB taxonomy): domain Bacteria; phylum Nitrospirota; class Nitrospiria; order Nitrospirales; family Nitrospiraceae; genus Nitrospira_D. Next base: position 90,064 of record JACOEH010000010.1, on the reverse strand, counting down.
AGTGGGCTCGTCGTGGGGGCGTGGGCCTATTTGATCGGAACCGGAAACATTTCGACGATTTGGCCGATGTTCGGTGCGGCAAACCAATTGCTGGGTATGTTGGCGCTCTGCATCGGGACGACCGTGCTGATCAAAATGTGGAAGTCGCCTTATCTCTGGGTGACCGCGCTCCCGATGCTCTTCGTAGGGTTGATTACGGTGACCGGGTCTTATGAGATGTTTTGGATGTTTCTGAAGAGAGCGGCGACACTGACGGCGGGACAGGCCTTCACCCTCTATCTGGACGCGGTGTTGGTGGCGCTGGTGGCGGTGCTCGGTTTGATTGTTTTGAGCGACAGTATCAGGCAGTGGTATGGCTACGTGGTCTTGAAGAAGCCGTTTACGTCAAGTGAAGTTGTCGTGATGGCGGGCGGCGGGACCGCTGGACGGATGCAAACTGCGATTCATCGTGATGAAGAGAAGGGGTTTAAGTTGCCGCATGGAACAGGGTGCTGTTAGAGCGCCCTGTTCCATCTCCTGTGCTCGCGCACCGCGTGTGAAGGGAAAAGGAGCAGCCTGGTCGTCCCCTTGCTCGTCGAACGCGCACATCTGCTTATAAGATGAGGGCACTGGATGTGAACGATGTGCTCGTTCAATGCGCATTGGAGGATCAACCAGGTTGCTCCTATGAAGTAAGTAAAGAGTAAAGAAGGAGGCTATCGTGGCTGATCAGTTTTCATTTGACGTCGTATCGGAAGTGAATATGCAGGAGCTGAAGAACGCGCTGGATCAGGCGACGAAGGAGATCAAACAGCGGTTCGACTTCAAGGACTCGAAGACCGAGATCACGCTGAAAGAGAAGGAAAAGGAGTTGGTCGTGGTCTCGGACGACGAGTATAAGTTGAAGGCAGTGCAGGAGATCATCAAGGCCAAGTGCGTGAAACGCGGGGTATCGCTCAAGGCCTTCACTCAAGGCGCGGTCGAGCCGGCGTTGAGTGGGACTGTGCGGCAAACGGCCAAGATTCAGAGCGGACTGGCATCAGACAAAGCGAAGGAAATCACCAAGGCGGTCAAAGATTCGAAGTTGAAGGTCCAAGCGCAGATCCAGGGCGAGCAAGTGCGGGTGTTGAGCAAGAGCAAGGACGAGCTGCAGTCGGCGATTGCCTTTTTGAAGGGCAAGGATTTTGAAATCGATCTGCAGTTCACGAACTATCGCTAGGCGATGTGCAAACCCTCATGCGAAACCTCGTAGCGGCCCTCGTTCTTGCGGCTGCTTTCTTCGGGTGCAGTCGCAGTGATCCGATCGTCGTCATCCAACTCCATCCCAAGAATCCCGATATCATCTATGTGGCCACGAACGACTACATCTATAAGTCCCGCGATGGCGGGCAGACATGGGCGAATTTGTTCCAGGGAATGAGTTATTCCCGCGTGATCGCCATGGCGATCGATCCGGCGTATCCCGCGACGGTCTATGCGGGAACCAAAGGCGATGCCGTCTATAAGAGCCATGATGGCGGGCAACGCTGGACAGCGATGCGTTCCGGACTTGATGATGCGACGATCACCTCCGTGGTGAATCAGTTTCTCTTCGATCCTGTCGACGCGCAGCATATCTTTCTTGCTACGACGATGGGTGTGTTTGAAACAAAAAACGGCGGCGAACAATGGACGAAGAAGATGGAGGGGATGAAAGAAGTATTGATGGTCGTGACGTTGGGCATGGATCCGACCAGGCCGTCCATTCTGTACGCCGGCACCAGCGGCGGCGTCTACAAATCCATCGATCAAGCCGGTCATTGGAAAAAAGTGAACAACGGGCTGGTTCCGCCGGACATGTTGAAAACATCGCGGGCGCTGAACGTCACCTCGATCCTGGTCGATCCATACGAGTCCGATACCGTTTATGCCGCCACGCTCGCGGGGTTGTATAAATCAACGGATGGCGGCGACGCTTGGAAGCGAATTGGAGAGTCACTTGCCGATCAAATGATTGTGGCCATGGTGCTCGATCGAACGCGTCAAGGCGTAATCTACATCACGGGGCGTGATGGAGTGCATCGAAGCGAAGATGCCGGCTCGACATGGAAGTTGGTCAACAGCGGGTTTATGACCACCAACATTAGAACAATCGCACAAAGCGCGACGGATCCGAAGGTTTTCTATGCCGGCACGAACGGGAGCGGTTTGTACCGCAGTACAGATGGGGGAGAGACTTGGGAGCCGATGCCGGTGGTCAGGGGTAAGCCGTAAGGATTGGACTATCGTCTCTGGCTGTTCAGGTCGGAATCTCCGATGGAGGCACCGACTCCGCGTCGTGGAAGCGTGGAAGTCCCTTCACGATTTTGCGCGCTGTCGACTTCGAACCCGGTGCTGCTGGACATGGAGGTGTCTTGGATATCCGTTCCTGGACGATGTGGGAGTAGACTGTCGTGAATATCATCCCCTCTCCTCGGGCGAAGTGATTCACCCACATTGCTATAGGGAGATACCGAGGCTCCGATGTCCGCACCGAAGTGTGAATTTAACTTAGTATCCTCGATGTCTCCTCCAATTCGTGAGCGCAAGGTCGTGTCTTGAATCTCCATCCCGGTCGGGGCTGATGACGGTGGCCTTTTGGCTTTAAACTCTTTTTTGATCGCCTCTTCATCCTCTTGGATCTGCGCTTTGGCCCGGCCGCTGGTTTCATAGTCGACTTCGCTAAGACCTTGCTGTGCCTCGTTCAATGTATTCAGGCGTCCCTTGAGTCGAAACAGGTCTGCACGTGCGCGTGCGATCGTACCGACGATCTCGCTGAGTGTATACTGGCGAGCAAATGTGCCAAGCTTCGGAGCCGCCCCGGGTCCGCCGAATAAACCGCCGTTTCCACTTCCATTGCCTGGACCAGTGCCTGCGCTGCCGTCTGCTCTGCTGCCAATTCCGAATCCCGTCGAGTTGTAGATGCCTTTTTGTTGAACCGCTTTGAGAATATGGTTGGCCTCATCGATCAAATCGACGATTTCTGCCGGTGCGTCATTATCGGTCATGCAACACGATAGGAACGTCCTGTAGCGGTCGGAAAACTTCGATGCTGCATTCTGCAATTCCACGATCTTTATCGGATCTCGGTCGGGGAGATCAAACCCCTGTTGGCGTGCACTTTCCTGGAAAGATTCTGCCGCTTGTTGATCATAGAGAGGCTCACAGTCTGAACTTCTTTTCGTTGAAATCTGTTGGTCGGGCGTCTTGTTCGAGCACCAGTAGACCGGTGCCGGTTGGTTAAGAGGGTTATCGGGGTTGAAGTCCTTCCCATTGGCCTGTTCAAAACAAAGGAGTGGACTGATAAGGAACAGAAGTGGTCTTGTGTATGAGTGGACCAAATGGCATGTACCCATACAAACATTCTCTAATTGAAACCCCTTTGAAGTCAATGAAACTCTACAAGTTTGATCGGCTAGGAATGTATCGGTATCGGTCATGGGTTCAAGTGGTGTAGCCTATTGTATTGAAAAGAAAATAACTCGAAACGCCACTTGCTCCGTGTAGCAATGTAGACCATCTCCTGCTCTGACCAGCGAGACGCTAAAGTTTGTTGACAACCAGAAATGCGAGAGTATACTTCGTCTGGCGTGGGAAGAAGTGGAAGCGAGTGGGCGATAATATTGTTCACAAAGATTCGCATGTCCCAGTGCTTGGTCGAGAAGTAAGCTTTTGGCTTACTTCTGAGCGATCAACCATTATTTTGGATTGTACAGTGGGGTATGGTGGGCATGCAGAAATGCTTCTTACATCAACCTCAGCTGGAACAATGGTCATAGGGCTAGACAAGGACTTCCAAGCCATTGATTTCTGTAGGCGGCGTTTAAATCGATTTGGAGATCGTATCGTCTTGCGACAAGGAAACTATCGAGACTTGAAGTCGCATCTCGCGGAAACAGGTATCGCGAAAGTCGACGGTGTTCTTTTCGATTTTGGGGTTTCATCTCCACAGTTGGATGATCCGTCGCGAGGGTTCAGCTTTCGGCGAGAAGGTCCACTTGATATGCGTATGGATCAAACGATGGGGAAAACTGCGACTGATCTGGTGAACCGCAGTTCAGAACATGAGCTCGCGGACATTATCTTTCAGTATGGAGAAGAGCGATATGCTAGGCGGATTGCTCGAGCGATTGTGCAGGAAAGGCAATGTCGTCCGGTCGAGACCACGGGAGCGCTCGTTTCCATCATCGCGCGGTCCGTGCCGGGATCATATCGCCACGGACGGATTCACTGGGCAACGCGTACATTTCAGGCGCTTCGCATTGCAGTGAATCATGAACTGGACTTCTTAGAGTCGTCGCTTCGAGATGCAACCGAAGTGCTGGCTTCGGGGGGAAGGATCTGCACGATCTCCTTTCATTCTCTCGAAGATCGTATCGTCAAACATACATTTCGGTCCCTCTCACAAGGGCCGGAAGCGACCCTTTCGATACTTACCAAAAAACCGGTCTTTCCTTCTAAAACAGAATGTGAAGCGAATCCCCGATCGCGAAGCGCTAAATTACGAGTCGCCGAGCGCCAACAAAAGACGGGTCTTTCATGAAGACCTTCACTGTTTTTCTAGGGCTCTGTCTCGTGTTCGTGTTTGTGTGGGAGCGCGTAGACATGGTTCGGATGGGTTACCAAATCGAGCGATTGAAGCGTGAGAAGACGGTACTTGAACGTCAACGGGATGAGCTCCGCGTCAAGGTTTCCGCACTGAGTGCCGCTGATCGGATCGCAAAATTGGCGACCGAAAAGCTCGGTATGAGTCTGCCTCAACAGGGGCAGATCATTATGGTTCACTCCAGGCCAAGTTATACCCCTCCCGCAGAGATTGTGCAGGTTGAGCTGAAAATCGCCAAGAATTATCTTCCCATCAGGAGGTTCTAGTGACCGGTTCCTTTTCTCGCGGTCGTCGGTACGTCCTGTTGCTGTTGTTGTTATGTGGTTTTGGAGTGGTTCTGTTCCGATTGGTCACATTGCAAGTGTGGCAAGCGGCGAAACTTTCGGCTAAAGCGGATCGACAGCACCAAAAGACAGTGTCGCTGGAAGGGGCGCGCGGCACGATTGTCGACCGACACGGCAAGATTTTGGCCATAAATGTAGAAGTACCGTCCGTATTCGGAATCCCAAACGCATTGGATAGCCCTCTGACGATCGCGCGGCAGTTATCGCCGATTCTGCATGTGAGGACCGATGAGTTGGAACGAAAACTTCGACAAGAGCGGAGTTTCGTATGGCTGGCTCGAAAATTGGATCCTGAGCAGGGGCGGCGGCTCGATCATTTGTCGCTTGATGGAATCGGGGTTGTGATGGAAGGGAGACGGTTCTATCCAAAAGGGGCGCTCCTGGCTCATGTGCTGGGTTTTTCAGGAATGGATGGTGAAGGTTTGGAAGGTGTAGAGCATCGATATGAATCGTACCTGCGTGGTGAGAAGCGGATGATGGTGCTGCAGCGAGATGCCTTAGGGCGTACGGTGTTTCCCAAGGGAATGATGGAACGGAGTCCGACACCCGGCCAAAACCTCACGCTTACGATCGATGAGGTGATTCAGTATATCGCCGAAAGAGAGCTGGATGACGCAGTTGGCCGTGCGAAGGCAAAGTCAGGGACAATGATTGTGCTCAATCCAAAGACCGGAGCGGTGTTGGCTATGGCGGTTAGTCCGCGATTTGATCCCAATGCCGTGTCGGCTCTCAACCCTGATCGCTGGCGAAACAGGGCGCTTACGGATGCCTATGAGCCAGGGTCCACTATGAAGGCGATGATGGCTGCGGCAGCCATTGAGGAAGGAGTGGTAAGGCCGAATACCATGGTATTCGGCGAGCATGGCCATATGACGGTCGCGAACACCGTGATCCATGACCATGAGCGGCTGGGATGGGTGTCCTTTGCCCAGGTGATTCAGAAGTCCAGCAATATCGGGGCGGCGAAAACCGGTATGGCACTAGGAGAAGATCGGCTCTATCGATACCTCCTGGCATTCGGTTTCGGACAGCGAACGGAGGTCGATCTCCCCGGGGAGGGGGTCGGATTGGTGAGAAATCCAAGAGACTGGGGGCGCCGTTCGGTCGCGTCTATTTCCATGGGCCAAGAGATCGGTGTAACGCCGCTTCAAATGGTATCTGCAGTTGCAGCCATCGCAAACGGAGGTGTGTTGATGAAACCGTACGTGGTTTCAGAAATACGAGATGCTGACGGCCACATCCTTAGACAGATACCTCCTCAAGCCAAGCGACGGGTCATTTCTCAGGCAACGGCCCGCAGCGTGACGAGGATTCTTGAAGGCGTCATCACGGACGGCACCGGGACCAAGGCGGCTATTCGAGGATTTCGGGTGGCTGGGAAAACCGGTACGGCCCAAAAGATCGACCCACGAACCGGTACCTATTCGGCCTCTCGATTTATTGCATCGTTCACAGGGTACGTGCCCGCAGACAACCCTCAGCTCGCAATGATTGTGGTTATCGATGAACCTCAAGGTGAGGCGTGGGGCGGAGCTGTTGCCGCTCCCGTGTTTAGCCGTGTCGGGGAGCAGGTATTAAGCTACTTAGGCGTGCCATCGAGTGAGCCCATCACGTTGGCGATGGCTCGGAAATAGTAATCATACTTGGAAATGTCGAGGACCATGGCAGCCCTGCTTCAGGCACTGGAAGGACAGGTGAGGATTCTTGATCGTCATGGAAATTTGGACGTGTCCATAAACGCGATCACCGACGATTCCCGAGCCGTTTCGGCCGACAGTCTCTTTGTAGCGGTAAAGGGCGAGCGGGTCGATGGGCACGAATTTATTCCGGCGGCAGTGAAGAGAGGCATGGTCGCATTGGTGTCGCAACAGCCGGTGAGTGGGGTGTTGCTTCCATTGGTCCGCGTTGACGACTCCAGAAAGGCGCTCGGATTACTGGGGAGCCGCTTTTACGGAGACCCATCGTCGCATATTCGGATGATCGGCGTGACCGGGACAAACGGGAAAACCACCACGACCTATGTCTGCAAAGCGCTTCTGGAAGCCCTGCGTCACCCAGTAGGATTGATCGGAACAGTCGTTTATCAGATCGGTGAACGCACGATGCCGGCAACACACACGACACCTGGCTCTCTTGAACTGCAACAGCTGTTGGCCGCGATGGTCGCCGGCGGATGCACCACGGCGGTTATGGAGGTGTCTTCTCATGCCTTGGCACAGGATCGCACGAGCGGATGCGAATATGACGTGGCAGTTTTTTCGAATCTGACTCAGGATCATCTCGATTTTCACAAAACCATGGAGGAGTACTTTCAAGCAAAACTGAGGCTTTTTACAGGATTGAAGGGAGGTCTCAAGGCGAATAAGCGAGCGATCATCAATATTGATGATCGCTATGGAAATCGTATTGTCGAGGCCTGCCGCGTCCCGGTTTGGACCTACGCATTAAAAGCCAAGGCGGATCTGTGTGCTGAAGCGGTACGGTTGTCTCTTCAAGGAACAATCTTTACCGCTGCGACTCCGTTCGGAAACTTCCCCATCGAGAGTCACCTCGTCGGTGAGCACAACATCTATAATTTATTAGCTGCCATCGGGGTCGCGCTTCACGAAGGAGCCACACCTGCACAAATTTGTGAGGCTGTGGCAAAGATCATGAACGTACCGGGACGGTTCGAACGTGTGATCGCAGGCCAGCCGTTCACGGTGGCCGTGGATTATGCCCACACCGAAGACGCGCTCGTCCGATTGCTGGCGACGGCACAAACTCTGAAAACCGGACGCATCATCACAGTCTTTGGGTGCGGTGGAGACCGCGACCGGGGAAAGAGGCCGAAGATGGGAGAAGCGGCCGTGCGCTACAGCGACGTCGTGATATTGACTTCGGACAACCCCCGAACCGAAGATCCCCTCTCAATTCTGGAACAAGTCGAAGTCGGAGTGATCGAGGCGCTGCGGCAACGGCCACACGTCCAGTACCGAAAAGTGCCTGATCGACGAGAAGCCATCGAAGAAGCGGTGAGGGAGGCCCACAGTGCCGACATGGTATTGATCGCCGGTAAAGGACACGAAGATTATCAGATTCTTGGCACCCAGAAAGTCCATTTCGACGATCGCGAGGTGGCGCGCGACGCCATCCAACGACTCGGAACCCGCCCCTAGTCGTGGGTGCAAGGACCGGTCGGTGCACGGAAGCATCAGATGACGCTGTTTACCGTCGAAGAATTGCGGGAAGTCGTCAGCGCGAGAGTCTTGGCCGGAGAGGGGATCGGTTGGACAAAGCACCGTATCCGGCGAATCAGTCTCGATACTCGCTCTCTTCGACCTGGCGATCTCTTTCTTGCGCTGCGAGGAGACCGATTCGACGGCCACGACTTTGTTGCCACGGCGCTGTCGCGCGGAGCGGTGGGAGTGATTGTGCTCGATTCGTACGATGTGACGGAGCTTGCCTTGAAGCGTGGCTCCAAGCGGCGCCGGCCGTTTATCCTCGGTGTCAGCGACACACTCGCTGCATACCAGCAGTTGGCCGCGTATCACCGAGGCCGATTTCGAATACCTGTCATTGCCGTCACGGGAAGCAACGGCAAGACGACGACGAAGGACATGGTCGCCGGTGTCCTGGCTCGTCGCTGGAAGATCCTCAAGACTGAAGGTAACCTGAATAACCGTGTAGGAGTTCCGCAGACGCTGCTCCATCTCAACGATCGACACAAGGGAGCGGTCATCGAGATGGGAGTCGATAATATCGGTCAGACCGCCAGACTGTGTGAAATGGTCCGACCCACGATCGGGATCGTTACGAACATCGGCCCCGACCACTTGGAGTTTTTCGGGACGATGGAGGCATCAGCTCAGGCCAAGGCGGAGTTGCTCGATCTTCTTCCCTGTGATGGGACCGCAATCCTGAACGCAGATGATTCGTATTATGACTATCTTGCTGCGCGGGCTCGATGTCGTGTGGTGTCGTTTGGGTTTTCATCAAAGGCCGACGTTCGTGCGATGGACGTGAAGTCAGACGGGCGCAATGGTACGATCTTTCGTCTTCTGCTTCCCGGAGCAGTACGTCACACCACTGCTCATATTCGAATTGCCGGAGAGCATAACATCACGAATGCCTTGGCCGCCGGAGCGGTCGGTTCGGTGCTGGGCTTACCCGGAGGGGTGATCGCTGAGGGACTGTCCCGTTTCCGGCCCGCTGCGATGCGGTCACAGATATCAGTCAATCAGGGCGTGAAGTTGATCATCGACTGTTACAACGCCAATCCTGCGTCCATGAAGGCGGCGGTGCGGCTGCTCGCACAAATAGGGGCAAAACGAAAGAAAATTGCCGTCCTTGGAGACATGCTGGAACTCGGCCCGAATGCCGCTCAGCTGCATGAGGAAGTCGGAGCATTCTTGGCGTGCCAAGGCATCGATCAGCTCGTAGCCTGCGGTGCCTTAGCAAGAAGCCTCGCCAAAGGAGCGAAACAGGCGGGACTGGATCCGATGTCTATTCTCGAAGTGCCGGATGCCCGCACGGCAGCAGCTGCGGTGAAAACGGTTGTGCAACCGGGTGATGCCGTGCTGATCAAAGCGTCGCGCGGCATGAAACTAGAGCTTGTCGGTAACGCGCTCCAGGAAACAAAACGTACATCGAAGAAGGCTTCCTAACGGTCGTCCGGGCTATGCTGTATATCTGGCTTTACCCGCTCCATAAGGAATTCTCGTTCCTGAATGTTTTTCGTTATCAGAGCTTTCGCATCATTTATGCCGCCGTCACGGCGTTCCTAATCGCGTTCGTGCTGGCACCGTGGGTGATCCGAAAGCTCCAAGAAATCAAACTGGGGCAACAGATACGCGACGATGGACCGAAACGGCATTTGGCCAAGAGTGGAACACCCACGATGGGCGGCATCCTCATTATCTTCGCAGTCACGCTGTCGACCTTGCTCTGGGCCGACATCTCACGTCCCCATATCTGGCTGGTTCTTTCCGCGACTCTGGGGTTTTGTGCCATTGGGTTTGTGGACGACTATCTCAAATTCATCAAGGCTCGCTCGAAAGGGCTCTCGGCATCGCAAAAGTTCACGGCACAGATAACCATTGCGCTCATCGTGGCCCTGATTTTGTACTCGCTACCCGGCTACAACACGAAGCTGAGTATGCCGTTTTTTAAGAATTTCATGCCTGACTTGGGATGGTTTTATGTTGTCTTTGCCGTGCTGGTAATCGTCGGCAGTTCCAATGCCGTTAACCTCACTGATGGTCTCGATGGGCTGGCAATTGGTCCGGTAATGATTGCAGCATTGGCGTACACCGTGGTCGCCTACGTCACCGGTCACCGATTGATGTCGGAATATCTCCTGATTCCGCACATTGACGGAGCCGGAGAGTTGGCGGTCTTTACGGCGGCTATCCTGGGTTCGAGCCTCGGATTTCTTTGGTTCAACACCTATCCGGCCTCGGTCTTCATGGGAGATGTCGGTTCGCTTCCGCTTGGGGCGGCCCTTGGGACAGTAGCGGTCATCAGCAAGCATGAGTTGTTATTGCTGATGGTCGGGGGTGTCTTCGTGATCGAGGCGGTCTCGGTCATTTTTCAAGTGGCTTCATACAAATCCCGAGGAAAGCGGATCTTCCTCATGGCTCCGATTCACCACCATTTTGAAATGAAAGGGTGGGAAGAACCGAAAGTCGTCGTACGTCTGTGGATCATCGCCATTTTGCTGGCTCTATTGAGCTTGAGCACGCTGAAGCTGAGGTAATGGGATGGTGGATGTGGACACCACGCAGTTGGCAGGGGTTCGTGTCACAGTCGTCGGGATGGCACGGAGCGGCGTCGCTGCTGCCCGCTTATTGCAGGACGCCGGCGCCTTAGTGACGGTGGCCGACCGGAAGAATCGGGGAGAGTTGCTCGGTATACTTGGGTCGCTGGATCAGGCGGCAACTCGCCTCGTGCTGGGCAACGATTATGAATCGGCTCTCAGCCAGGCCGAACTCGTCGTGATCAGTCCGGGAGTCCCCTATCGGCTGGAAGCCCTTGAACGTGTTCGCCGTCGAGGTGTGAAGGTCATCAGCGAACTCGATCTCGCATCGCGGTTTCTTTCTGCTCCAATTCTAGCGTTGACCGGCACCAATGGGAAGAGCACGACGGTTACGCTGATCGGGAAGATGTTGCAAGAGAGCGGAAAGCGGGTCTTTGTCGGCGGGAATCTGGGCACGGCGATCAGTGAAGCCGCCGTACAATCGCTGCGAGCCATGAAGGTGGGCCGTTCATGCCCGTACGACGCTTTGGTAGTGGAAGTATCCAGCTTCCAGCTCGAAACCATCGAGCAGTTTCATCCATGGATTGCCGCGATTCTCAACGTGACGGTGGACCATCAGGATCGCTATGAGTCGATCGACGAGTACATCGCGGCCAAAAACAGAATATTCGAGAACCAAACTCGGTCCGACTACGCCCTCTTCAATCTGGATGATGCGAGGGTGGCTCCTTTATGGCGGAGCGCGAAGGCTCGAGTGCTCGGTTTCACGAGGACCCAGACATTGCCATCCGATCTGGCGGGGGGAACCTATCTCGATCGAGATCGAATCATGACGACCATCGGCGGTCAGACGCAGGAAATCTGTACGCGGAGCGAGGTCAAGATCATCGGCCATCACAACATCGAAAACGTCATGGTGGCTGTAACCTATGCGCTCTTGAGCGGGTGCCCCCTCGACATCATCCGTCGGGTTCTCAGAGAGTTTCCCGGATTGGAACATGCATTGGAGGTCGTTCGTGAGCGGCGGGGCATACGGTTCATCAACGACTCCAAGGGGACCAATGTGGATGCGACACTCAAAGCGTTGGAGAGTATCGACCAGCCGATCTGGCTCATTGCCGGTGGACGCGACAAAGGGGGAGATTTCTCCAGGCTGGCTCCTGCAATTCGTCAACGAGTGAAGCGACTTGTTCTGATCGGCGAGGCAGCACCTCTTATTGCGAACGCCATGAAAGAGTATCAGGGGATCGAACGGGCGGGCACATTGCGTGAGGCCGTTGAGCTTGCGGCATCCGAAGCGGATGCCGGCGACGTGGTGCTTCTGTCGCCGGCCTGCGCGAGTTTCGACATGTTTGCCGATTACCAAGACCGAGGGCGGCAATTTAAAGTTCTCGTGCAATCCTTGCCGGAGTAACGAGGGCCCACAGGCTGTTCAAAAAGACCGTCCGGCAAGGCCGCAGCAAGCGAAGAGGCGAAAGCGTACTTTAGTCTGTACGTTGAGCCTCTAAGGTTCACGCCGCGCTGAATGAAGCGCGGTACGTTTGTGAACGCCGCCGAGATGGTGAGGCGGCAGTTCTTGCGAGAACGCCGCTGGCGGACTTTTTCAACAGCCTGCTAGGCAGAGGAGCATTGAAGCTGGAAGATGCCACAGAGATCTGCAGGGACCTTGGCGTTGCCGTGGTCCACGGTCAGCACGCGCGCTCCGAAGCGGGTGGGGATGGATCATATCTTGTTGTTTGTCGCCATTATGCTGGCGCTGGTCGGCCTTGTGATGATCTTCAGCGCAAGTGCCGTGGTGGCCGGCCAGAAGCACCACGACTCATGGTACTACTTGAAGCGGCAACTGGCATGGCTCACGCTTGGTTTGGTGCTTTTGCATGTGGCGTCCCGGGTCGATTACATCTGGTGGAGGCGCCTTGCGCTTCCTCTTCTCGGTCTCATCATTGTGTTGCTGGTGGTTGTCCTTATTCCATCGGTCGGTGTCTCCGCCAATGGGGCCCGGCGTTGGTTACGGCTGGGGTCTATTTCAATTCAGCCGGCCGAGATGGCGAAGTTGATCGGTACGATCTATCTCGCTGCGTACCTCGCAAAAAAAGAAGATCGACTTCGGCATTTCTCGACGGGGCTGCTGCCGGCGCTGCTCATTATTGGGATCATCAGTGGGTTGGTCCTCATGGAACCGGATTTGGGGACCATTGTCGTGATCGGATTGGTGACGGCTGGCATGTTGTTCCTCGGTGGAGCAAGAATAACCCATCTCCTCAGTCTCGTACCGGTTGCGTTGGTCGGAGTGGCGGCGTTGATATGGTTATCACCCTATCGATGGCAACGACTCATCGCGTTTTTCTATCCGGAGCGGGACCCGACCGGGGCGGGGTTCCAGATCAACCAATCATTTCTTGCATTCGGCAGCGGGGGACTCTTCGGGGTCGGGTTGGGAGAAGGCAAACAAAAATTATTCTTTCTTCCGGAAGCCCATACCGATTTTGTGCTGGCCCTCGTCGGCGAAGAGCTCGGGTTCGTTGGAGCGGGGATCATCGTTCTTTCTTTCGCTCTCTTCGTAATCCGGGGGTTTCAGATCTCCACCAGGGCGCGAATACCGTTCGGACGTTATTTGGGAATCGGCATCACGACGCTCATCGGTATCCAGGCGCTGATCAATGCCTGTGTTGTAACCGGGTTGTTGCCGACCAAAGGTCTTACATTGCCGTTCGTCAGTTATGGCGGATCGTCCTTGGTGATCAGCCTGACCGGAGTAGGGATTTTGCTGAACATCTCGCGGGATCGACAGGCTGGACGAGAAGAGACGAGCCGGCAGAGCGGACGTGGATGGGCGAGCCGACAATGACGATTGTGATTGCGGCGGGTGGTACCGGCGGGCATCTCTATCCGGCTGTCGCGCTGGCACGAGAATTTCTGCGCCGCGATCCTTCCGCGAATATTCTCTTTGTCGGGACGGTGCGCGGAATCGAGTCCAGGGTGCTCGCTCATGAGAGATTCGAGCTGGCGCTGATCACCGCGAAGCCGGTCATGGGAAAGGGACTACTGGATGTCGCAAGGGGGATGCTATCTGTACCTATTGGAATCTGGCAATCGCTGGACATTCTGAAGCGGCGGCAGGCTGATTTAGTGATCGGAGTGGGAGGCTATACGAGCCCGAGCGTGCTGGTTGCTGCTGCCTTGAAGGGAATTGCCCGGGTGATTCTGGAGCCGAATGCCCATCCCGGAATGGCCAACAAAGTCGTCGCTCCCTTTGCGCAAAGGGTTTTTTTGGCATTCGAGTCGGCCGGGGCTTCCTTTGACCGGCGAAAGATTCGCGTCGTCGGCACACCGATCCGACAAGAGTTCTTGGTGCAACCAACCGACAGCGCGTCAACCAAGCCGGCGGGCCGGCACGTGCTGATTTTCGGCGGGAGCCAGGGGGCCAAGGCCATCAACAGCGCGGTGTTGGAAGGGTTGCCTCTCATGAGCCAACGTCTTCCCGGTTTGACCATCACGCATCAAACCGGAGAGGGAGATTTTGAGCGAGTCAGAGATGTGTACCGAGCGCTGGGTATCCGAGCCACGGTCGTCCCCTTTCTCTACGATATGCCGGCCGTTCTTCAGACGGCGGATCTGGTGGTGGCTCGTGCCGGTGCGATGACGATTGCCGAACTGACGGCTTGTGGGAAAGCCGCCATTCTGATTCCGCTGCCCACGGCCATCTATGATCATCAGATGAAGAATGCGCGGGCAATGGAAGCGGCGGGAGGGGCCGTCGTTCTTCCGCAGACAAATCTTACCGGAGTGAAATTGGGTGGCATGATCGAGACTGTCTTATCGGACACGAAGCAGTTGGAGAAGATGCAACGGAAGAGTTTGGAAATGAGACGCATCGATGCCGGGGAAGTGATCGTCGATGAATGTTACGCGCTCATGGGAGTGACACATGACATCAACCAATCTACTAGAGCGACCGGAGGTTAACGCTGTAGGGGAACGGGGGATTCGATCACCGACTTTTGCGGGACGACAACAAAGGTTAAACCGTATGACGCTCTTTCGCAAGACCCAGCAGATTCATCTCGTCGGCATCGGCGGGGCCGGTATGAGCGGCATCGCAGAAGTCCTCCTCACGATGGGATACAAAGTGACCGGTTCGGATCTGCACGCATCGGAGACCACGAAGCGACTGGAAGAATTGGGTGGAAAAGTGTTCATCGGTCATCAGGAGTCCAATGTGGGGGAGGCGCAGGTTGTGGTCATCTCGTCCGCAGTGGCGGCGGGCAACCCCGAAGTTGTGGCCGCAAAGGCGAAGCAGATTCCAGTGATTCCGCGGGCGGAGATGTTGGCGGAACTGATGCGCCTGAAGTTTGGGGTGGCCATCGCCGGCGCTCATGGAAAAACCACCACCACATCGATGGTCGCGAACGTGTTGGCGCAGAGTGGTCTTGACCCCACGATGGTCATTGGAGGAAAGGTCAATGCCTTGGGCAGTCACGCGCGGCTTGGACGAGGTGACTTGCTTGTGGCAGAGGCAGACGAAAGTGATGGATCGTTTCTTCGCCTATCCCCGACCATCGTGGCCGTGACCAATCTGGATCGCGAGCATCTTGACCACTACGGATCGATGGAACGTATTAATGAAAGCTTCTTGGAGTTCATCAACAAAATCCCATTTTATGGGTTGGCGGTCTTGTGCGCCGATGACGAGCATCTGGCCGCGCTGTTCCCCCGCTTGGTCAAACGGTATCACACCTATGGGCTCCGCGATCGCGATGGGATGGCTCCGGATTTCAAGGCAACCGACATCAGCCTGAGACAATGGGGTGCCGAGTTCCGGACGCATTTCCGGGGAAAGAATCTTGGCCCCTTCCGATTGGCCGTGCCCGGTATTCACAACGTTTCAAATGCGTTGGTTGCCATTGCCATCGGCCTCGAGCTGGAGATTCCTGTCGATTTGATTCGCAAAGGGTTGGCGGCCTTCACGGGAGTCGAACGGCGGTTTCATTTGCGAGGCGAAGCCGGCGGTATCATGGTGGTCGACGACTATGGCCACCATCCCACCGAGGTGAAAGCGACCCTCACTGCCGCCAGGCAGGGCTGGGACCGTCGATTGGTGGTCATTTTTCAGCCGCATCGATACAGCCGAACGAGGGATTGTATCGAGGAATTCGCGCATGCCTTTGATCATGCCGACCAGCTGTTCATGACGGAAATTTATCCGGCGGGTGAATCACCGATACCGGGAGTTTCCGGAGCGGCCCTCGCTGAAACGATCCAGTCTGCAGGCCATCCATCGGTGACCTTCATCGAGCGCAAGGAAGCGCTGCCGGATCAAGTATTGCCTCATTTAAGGCCGGGCGATCTTGTCCTCACGTTGGGCGCGGGTGATATCTGGAAGGCTGGAACCGGGATTCTAGCCCGGCTTGAGTCTGCTTGATGGTTCATGAAGCATCGGATGCAAACGGATGGAACGCAGGTACGACTCGTGCGGGCACAACGCAGATTGGAGTCTGCCGTGGCGGGTGTTCTCGGGGCGGTTCGTTTCAACGAACCGCTTAAAGAGTACACGTCGTTCCACATCGGTGGTCCGGCCGATGTGTTGGCGGAGCCGGTCGACGTGGAGGATGTCGCACGTCTTACCAAGCAGACGTATGAACAAGCACTTCCGCTCTTTGTTTTGGGCGGTACCAACGTCCTTGTTCGGGACAAAGGGATCCGAGGTGTGGTGGTCAGTCTGGCGAAATTGCGTGCAATCAAAGAAGAACCAGGATCCGTGTTGTATGCCGAAGGAGGCGTCGGCATGCCCACGTTGATCGGCCATGCTATCCGCCGGTCTTTGGCCGGCTTGGAATGGGCGGCCGGTATTCCCGGCACTGTCGCAGGTTGTGTCGTGATGAACGCAGGGACACGACTCGGTGAAATGAAGGACTCGGTGAAAGCCGTTCGGATTGTGTCCCCGAAAGGCGAGCTGATCCACTGTCCGGCAGAATCAATCGACTTTCGATATCGCCGGGCGACATTGCCGCCTGGTGTTGTGGTCGGAGTATGGTTGCAGCTGAGGGCGGGAGTGCGGTCGGACATCGAACAGATCGTGAAAGACTATCTCCGTTACCGCCGTGATACGCAGCCGCTCACGCTACCGAGCGCCGGCTGTGTATTCAAGAATCCGCTGAATGATTCGGCCGGGCGAGTCGTCGAGGCGGCAGGGTTCAAAGGAACATCGGTCGGTGATGCACGGGTTTCAACCAGGCATGCCAATTTTATCGTGAATCAAGGGCATGCCAGTGCCGCCGACGTGCTCTCGCTGATCAAGAAAGTGCGCTCTCGAATCGCCAGAAAGATGGGGATCAAATTGGAGCTGGAATTGAAAATCGTGGGTGAAGCGTAGCGAAAGGAAATAGTCATGACGATGGGCCGACTGACAAACGCCCGGATCGGCGTGCTCATGGGAGGACGATCTTCGGAGCGGGATATTTCGCTGAAGACCGGGCAGGCCGTCTATCAGGCGCTGATCCGTCGAGGATACGACGCGGTGGCTATCGACATCACCGATCGTCTGCATCGAGATTTGGAGGATCAGAAAGTCGCCATTGCCTTTCTCTCCTTGCATGGACCTGGCGGTGAAGACGGAGCCGTTCAAGGATTTCTCGAGACAATGGGGATTCCCTACACCGGTTCAGGTATACGCGCGAGCGCCGTGGGAATGCACAAGGCGGCCACCAAAATGCTACTGGCCGCACATGGTATTCCGCTCCCTGCTGGAACTGTTGTGTGGGAATGCGACAGGCCGTCGTTGGCGAAGGTTTTAAGGCAGACAAAACTACGATTACCGATTGTTGTCAAACCCGTTTCACAGGGGTCCACGATCGGGGTGACGATCATACGCCATAGCCGCCAATGGAAAGAGGCGCTCACCCTTGCGCATCGTTATGATCCGGAGGCGATGGTGGAGAGTTATATTCCCGGCCATGAAGCCACCGTTTCAATTCTGGGTACCGCGGCAGAAGGCTCCAAAGTACTGCCGGCCATCGAGATTGTAGCGTCCGATGGTTTTTACGACTTCGCATCAAAATATCAGAAGGGCAGGACACGGTATCTCTGTCCCGCTCCGCTGCCTGCCAAAGTGGTTCACCACATCAGTGAGTTGGCGAGGCGAGCCTATGAGGTGTTGGGATGCGAGGGAGCCGCTCGCGTGGATTTTCGTATCACTCCGAGAGGTCGCCCCTATGTTCTGGAAATCAATACAGCGCCCGGCATGACAGAAACGAGTCTTTTGCCTATGGCCGCAGCTCACGTGGGAATTGCGTATGACGACCTCGTTGAACAAATTCTGCAGTCGGCGCTCGATCGTGCGAGTCGCCTCGCGCGAGTTGTCCCAACGGAGTGAGTGTGATGCGATTTCTGGGGAAAAAGCGGCGACCACCTCCAGCCGGGCCACGAAAAAATCAGTGGAAGGATCCACAAGGAGAGAGAGCGGCGAAGAACGCCATCCGGACAAAAACAGCCAGACGAAAGGCTCTTGCTCAATGGATCGGCGTGATGACCGGTATGGTGTTCGCGGCATGGCTCATCGTGATGGGTGTGAAATATTCCGGCCCTGCGCTCCAAATGTTGCTGGAGATCAAGACCATCACGGTCGAAGGCGCTCACCACATCGATAAACAGAAAGTGCTCGATCTAGCAAAGGTGAAACCCGGTACCGCACTCCACCATATCGTCACGCGAGTGATGAAGGAGCAGCTGGAATCCCATCCGTGGATCAAAGAGGCCGAAGTGACCCGTGTGCCGTTTCATGAGTTGCGCATATCTCTCGTCGAACGAATACCTGCCGCCATCGTCCGTACCGATTCCCAAAACTTTCTGACTGATGCGGAGGGGCATGTGCTGACCAGGCTTGGTCAGACTGATGATGACGCCTTGCCTCTCGTGACGGGAATCGATTCCAAAGGTCTGTTGGAAGGGACTGAATCGGTGAGGAAGGTCATCACATCGGGCATCGAGCTTGCAGAATTGATCGGACAAACGTTCGAAGGCCGGCTGCAAGTGAACGCGGAAAACCCGTCAAACCTTGTCGCACTCGTACAGGGAGTGCGATTCCAGTTCGGTGAAGAAGCGGTCAAAGAGCAGTGGGAACGGTTTCGACGCGTCAAACCGCCACTAAGAACGCTGAACTTTGACGGTCATGGACGCAGAGCGAACGAAGTGGACCTCCGGTACGGAAATCGAATCGTCGTACGGGAAGGGGGGTGATTGCGGTGCCGAAGCGGGATCAAATTTTGGTCGGACTCGACATCGGAACCACGAAGATTTGTGCGATCGTGGCGGAGATAAACGACGCCGGAGGAATCAGCATTATCGGTGTTGGATCGTGTCCTTCCCGCGGCTTACGCAAAGGAGTCGTCGTTGATATCGAAAGCACCGTCGAGTCCATCAAGAAAGCGGTCGAAGAAGCGGAATTGATGGCGGCGGTCCAGATCAACTCGGTCTACACCGGCATTGCGGGCAGTCATATTTCTGCTGAAAACTGCAAGGGCGTCGTGGCGCTGAAACGGGCGGAGGTGACTCGTGAAGATATTCAGCGGGCCATCGAAAGCGCTCGTACTCTCGCCGTGATCCCTCATGAACGCAGGATTCTCCATGTGTTACCGCGAGAGTTTATGGTGGACGGGCAGGAGGGAGTCCGAGAACCATTGGGTCTGTCGGGTAATCGTTTGGAAGTCAACGTGCACGTCATCACCGGCGCGGTGACTTCTGCACAGAACATCGTGAAGAGTGTGAATCGAGCGGGACTCGACGTTGTGGACATCATTCTCCAGCCGTTGGCGTCCAGCGAGGCGGTGTTGAGTCAAGAAGAGCGTGACCTCGGTGTGGTGATGGTGGACCTGGGAGGAGGAACGACGGATCTGGCTATTTTCCTGGACGGCAGCATTCGGCATTCAGCGGTCCTTCCCATCGGCGGACAAAATTTGACGAAGGATCTGGCCATCGGCCTCCTCACTTCACAGACCGAGGCTGAGAAAATCAAGACTCAGCATGGCGTTGCGCGGACTGAATTGGTGACCGGACATCAGATCGTCGAAGTGCCGTCGGTGGGAGATCGTCCGGCTCGGACATTTTCCAGGCGGGATATTGCCGAGATCTTGGAGCCGCGAGTTGATGAGATGTTTGAGCTTGTCCGAAGAGAAATTGTGCGCGCCGGTTATGAAGGAATGCTGGGGGCCGGTGCCGTGATTACAGGCGGCACGTCCTTATTGGACGGCATGCCCGATGCCGCTGAGAAGATTTTAGACTTGCCGGCACGCCGAGGCATACCTGTCGGCGTGGGAGGATTGCGCGATATTGTCGGCCATCCCAGTCATTCGACCGGGGTCGGTCTTTTGTTACACGGCCGACGACACGTCGATGAACTGGAAACAGCTGGGCTTCGCAATGGGGGAACCTGGGACAAAATGCGCAGGTGGACAAAGCGAGTGTTGGAGGTCTTTTAACCTTTAAAACCCTTGCGGGCGGCAGATGGTCGCCGTGCGAGGCGATGTGAGGAGGTGCCCCGATGTTCTCATTTCAAGAAGATCTACTGTCGCCGGTCCGCATCAAGGTCATCGGAATCGGGGGAGGCGGGTGCAATGCGATCAATACGATGATCACCTCCGGACTCGCGCGTGTCGATTTTATCGCAAGTAACACCGACCTACAGGCGCTTGATCGCTCGTTGGCACCGTATAAGATCCAACTCGGGCCGGAACGAACACGCGGGTTGGGGGCGGGGGCAAAACCGGAGATCGGTAGAGATGCCGCGCTTGAGAGTAAAGAGCACATCCGAGAATGTCTCGAAGGGGCCGATATGGTCTTCGTCACGGCAGGGATGGGAGGAGGGACCGGCACCGGAGCCGCCCCGATTGTGGCCAGCATCGCCCGTGAAATGGGGATCCTCACGGTAGGCGTCGTCACGAAACCGTTTCAGTATGAAGGCAAACGTCGAAACAAACACGCGGAGGAAGGAATCCGCGATTTGCGTCGACACGTCGATACACTGCTCATCATTCCGAACCAGCGGTTGTTGGGAATCGTCGACAAATCAACGCCGCTTCTCGAAGCGTTCAAAGTCGCGGATGATGTGTTGCGGCAAGCTATCCAAGGCATTGCCGACGTCATTACCACCACAGGGCATGTGAACGTCGATTTTGCCGATGTCCGTACCGTGATGTCACATACCGGACGAGCGGTGATGGGCATGGGCGTTTCCTATGGACCGAATCGAGCGATCGAAGCGGCTCAAAAGGCCATGTGCAGTCCTCTCCTTGAGGAAGGAAGTGTCGAAGGGGCTCGGGGCGTTCTCCTGAATATTACCGGAGGTCCCAGCATGTCGTTGCACGAGATCGAAGAAGCCGCCTCGATCATCCAACAAACGGCCGATCCCGAAGCCAATATCATTGTCGGGCAGGTCATCAACCCTGACATGGGCGAAGAACTTATCATTACGGTGATCGCAACCGGGTTTGAACGAGAAGAGGACTCGGCGGCAACCATGATCGGAGCTGATCGGGCAACGAGTCGACCGGTCAAGCCCGTCTCGTCCGTGTTGGCAGGCATGAGCGCGTCACTGGCGGTAGATCGACCGATGAAAGACCTCGATCGCCCCGCCTTTTTGAGAAGAATGAACGATGTGCGAGAGTCGATGGACCGGGCGGTGCTCACTGCCGAAGATGAATGGGATGTGCCGACATTTCTTCGCAAACAAACAGATTGATTGTGCATATCTTCACGTGGTGGGGTATTGATCTTGAGTATAACAAGCGCATCGGTCATTACGGTGCCGGCGTTTGCGGATGCCGGGAGTCGGGTTCGCCATTTTTTCGGGACCCGTCGGCATGCCATAGGCCACGGCCTTGAAGTGGGAATCCCGCGGAGGGGAATCGCAGGCGAGGCATTATCCTCTTGGATGCTCTCAGTGAAGCAAGTTCATGGAACGGAAGCGTTGGTCCTGGATCGTGCCTTGGTTTCGACGGATCGATTTGTCGGCGGCTGGGATGCCTTGGTCACTGATCAACCTGGAATTGTGGTGGCGGTGCGGACTGCGGATTGCGTTCCCGTACTGATACATGACCCTAAACGGCATGTCGTGGCCGCTGTCCATGCCGGCTGGCGAGGAGCTGTTGCCGGCATTGTCTCCAAAACGCTGGCACTGTTGGAGTCTCGCTTCGGCTCGTGTCTGGAGCATGTACGGATCAGTATCGGTCCATCCGCTGGGCCTTGCTGCTATGAAGTGGATGAGCCGGTCCTCGACCAGCTGTGTCAGCGATTTCCGGATTGGAACAAAGTGGTACGGACGAGAGGAAACGGAAAAGCGCATCTTGATTTGAAAGCGCTCGTCAAAGAACAGGCGCAGGCTCTCGGGGCGGCTCCGAAGTCCATCACGACCGTCAATCTCTGTACAATTTGCCACGAAGACCTCTTTTTCTCCTATCGGCGGGAAAGGAACGTCAACGGCACCATGGTCAGCGCCATCGGGTTGCTGATGAGGCGAGAATAAGTCAGACTCTGCCAATTCTGCGGCTCTTCCGCTAGAATAAGGACGTTCGCTGAATGAGCGGCCGCGACTCGCGTGGGAGGACGATGGAATCGCTCATCCAGGAAGCGATAGGGAAACGTGTTCAGTCGGTTCTCACGAAAATTCGGTCGGCGGAAGAAAAGGCTGGACGTCCTGCCGGTACAGTACGATTGGTGGCCGCGACGAAGACCGTCATCGTCGAGCATATTGCGGAAGGTGTGCGTGCCGGCTTGTCCATCTTGGGTGAAAATCGTGTACAGGAAGCGCTTCCTAAAATAGCCGTCTTCACGCAGGCATCGGTTCATTGGCATTTTATCGGACAGCTGCAACGAAGGAAGGTACGGTCCGTGATCGGTCTATTCGACCTGATTCATTCTGTGGATAGTCTAGATCTGGCGCAAGAAATCGATCGCCGTGCGGGAGAGGCCGGTCGTCAGCAGAATGTCTTGTTGGAAGTGAATATCGGGAAGGAACCGACAAAGGCGGGATTCCATCCCGATGACGTTTTGCAATCGGTGCCAATGATGGCGCAGCTCTCTCATGCCTGTATCAGAGGTTTGATGGCGATCCCTCTGCCGACTCGGAGTCGGCCAGGCGGTATTTCCGTAAACTCCGTCATCTCGCTCGGCAGATTTCGGTCTTAGACTTACCGACTGTGAGAATGGATGAACTGTCGATGGGAATGTCGAACGACTATGAAATAGCCATTGAGGAAGGGGCGACACTGGTGCGCATCGGCACCGCCATCTTTGGAGCGCGTCATGCCTAGTCCAACGCTCGCACAAAAGTTCGCATTTGTAGGCGGTGGTCGGATGGCAGAGGCCTTGATCAAAGGGGGGCTAGCCTCAAAGCTCTACAAGGCCGAACAGATCCACGTCGTTGATCCAGATACGGCTCGGCTCGATCATCTCAAGACTCAGTATGGCGTTCAGATTGGCATCACGAATCATGAGGCAGTGGTCTCAAGTGACGTCGTCGTACTGGCCGTGAAACCTCAGGTCACG
Organism: Nitrospira sp.; assembly: GCA_024998685.1. Taxonomy (GTDB): domain Bacteria; phylum Nitrospirota; class Nitrospiria; order Nitrospirales; family Nitrospiraceae; genus Nitrospira_D. The sequence continues at coordinate 66,843 of JACOEH010000010.1, read as the reverse complement.
GCCGAAGTCCTCAAGGAGATCGGGGATGTGCTGACGAAACGGCTCGTGATCTCGGTGGTTGCGGGAGTGCGGCTCGGTCGAATTATTGATGCTTGCGGGCCACGGGCTCGCATCATTCGCGCGATGCCGAATACACCGGCGATGATCGGCGAAGGGATGACTGCCTTGGCGATCGGGCCCGGGGTAGAGGAAAGTGAGATGAGATGTGCGCGACAGATCTTTGAATCGATCGGCAGGGTTGTGCGCATCGACGAGCGATTCATGGATGCCGTGACCGGGTTAAGCGGAAGCGGGCCGGCGTACGTCTTTCTCATGATCGAAGCGATGGCCGACGGTGGCGTCAAGATGGGTTTGCCGCGGGAGACGGCGAATCTCCTCGCAGCCCAGACCGTATTAGGCGCGGCACGGATGGTCTTGGAAACCGGGGACCATCCTGCTCGTCTTAAAGATCAAGTGGCATCTCCCGGCGGAACGACGATTGCGGGTTTGCATCGACTGGAGCAGGGATGTCTCCGGGGCGTACTGATCGACGCCGTTGAGGCTGCGACCAGGCGCTCTCAAGAACTGGGGGGTTGATGTTTGTGGTAGGAAATACCTTGTTAGGGTTCGCCACGGTACTGGACTATACGTTGACGTTCTACACCTGGATCATCATCGCCCGGGCTCTGATTTCTTGGGTGAATCCTGATCCCTGGAATCCGATTGTTCAATTCCTCACTCGTGCCACTGAGCCGGTCTTGGCTCCGATTAGACGGCGATTAGGTTGGGGCATGGGCGTGGATTTGTCGCCGTTGGTCGTCATCGTAGCTATTTGGTTTTTGCAAATTGCAGTCGTGCAATCTATTAAGGATTTTGCAGTACGGATGAATTGATCAACCAATGGGGGATGCCATGAAGCTCACACCGCTCGACATTCAACAGATGGTCTTTCAAGTCAAGCTTCGTGGCTATGACCGTGAAGAGGTCAACCGCTTTTTAGAGGAGATTGCACAAACCGTCGAATTCCTGAACCGTGACAATGCCATATTGCGTGACCGGATCGCATCGCTTGAGCAGCAAATTTCTGAATTGAAACGGACAGAGGCGACCCTGTCTGCCACATTGGTCTCGGCTCAATCTTTGGCCGAGGATGTCAAGCGAAGCGCGCAACGCGATGCCGAGTTGATCGTCAAAGAAGCGGAGTTGAAAGCCGGCGAACTGTTCCGACAAGCTCGAATCGAACTGGGAAATACACAGCGAGATCTCTCTGTGCTGCAGAAGCAGCGGCTGCTCATAGTTGAGCGGATGCGGGCGACGCTTCATACGTTCGAGCGGATGTTGGACGTGGAAGCCAGTGAAGTCTATCAAGATACCGGCATCATGCATGAAGAAAAACTGGAAGGAGAATCCAGCCCTACCCGTTGACCGTTTTCGGGTAATGGTGCCGCCGTTGCATAGTGCCTGATTGTTTGTCCTGAGTGTCCTCCGTCGATCATCATCCTGATGCCTGATCTCGGTATTATCCAAACAGCACTCGATCGAGCCGTTACCGAAGGGGTGTTCCCGGGAGCTGTATTGGCGGTGCGGTGCGGAGACAGACCGGTTGCTCGCTTTTATGCCGGTCACCTTTCGACTGTTCCTCCAGGATCCCCCGTCAGTACCTCTACGATCTATGATCTGGCTTCGTTGACCAAACCGTTGGCGACCGTCACGGCTCTCGTTCTGTTGATGCAGAAAGGCAGTTGTCGACTTGATGATCATGTGGCCGACCATCTCCCGGAATGTGCCGGTGTCTCCATCGGCTCTGCGATGATTCGTCATCTCTTGACGCACTCGTCAGGATTGCCGGGCTGGCGTGGATTCTATGAGCGGCTAAGTCCGATTGGAGCAATTCCTTCGTCGGCTGAAGAGAGAGAACAGGCCAAACGAGCTATGCTCAGTCTCATTCGATCTGAGGCTCCGGTATATGAACGGGGCACGCGCAGCCTCTACAGCGATCTCGGTTTCATATTGCTCGGCCTTATCGTTGAGCGAAGCAGCCAACAAGCGATGAGCGACTACTTTCTTAATCACATCGTGGGTCCGCTGGGAGGACCGCGAATTGGATTCATTCTTCCCGAACGGCTCCATGCATCTTCTGACTGTGTAGATGACGAGACCGGTGCTGTAGCGCCGACGGAGGTTGATCGATGGCGAGGGCACCTTTTGCGTGGAGAAGTGCACGATCAGAATGCTGCCGCTTTGGGCGGCGAAGCAGGACACGCCGGGCTCTTTGGCACTGCCGACGCAGTGTTGGCGATCTCGGGGGAGTGGTTACGAGGACATCATGGTCGAGCGACGATCCTCGATCAAGCAATGGTCCAGGAATTTACGCGACGACAGAACTCCGAAGGATCTTCTAGTTGGGCGCTCGGGTGGGATACACCTTCGGTTCCATCCTCTGCAGGACGCTATTTCGCAGCCCGATCATTTGGGCATCTCGGCTATACGGGGACTTCCGTCTGGATTGATCCAGTGCAAGAATTAGAAGTGGTGCTGCTCTCGAATCGCGTGCATCCTTCGAGCAGAAATAAAGCGATCAAGGAATTCCGGCCTGCGATTCATGATTTGGTGTATCAGGAATTTATCGGCTCGATTTAAGACCTGTCTGGGTAGTCAAGCCAGGTTTCTTTTTCGGCGAGATAGCGTGTCCCCTTGAAATTGGCCCGCGTTCTCATGCGAGTGAACCCGAATTCTTGAAGCTTATCCACTAATTCCCTAATCGCAGCTGCAATGGTAGAGTAGGACCGACTCTCAACAACGAAGGCTTCATACATAATCTTAGCCGCGTATCCTGATGGGGTCCGATTGACCAAGATGGTACGGTTGAAATATCTGTCGCTTGGGTCGACTCCTTCAAGCTGATGTTTCTCGACCAATCCTTCTTTCTTAAACATCAGTGGCAACGTGCTCATGCTCCCTCCGAAATCACAGTTGACGACAAGCCTAAACTAATTAATTATAGAAGGTCCTCCGTGCAGCCTGCAACTCGTTGACATGCGTGGCTTCGATTACTTATGATTCCACCCCTCGTCGAGCCAGTGACCTGTCCGGCTCCATCCCATGAACATCCCCAATAGCCTCACGATTCTTCGAATCCTCTTGGTCCCCGTCTACATAGGGTTCATGACCTATGGCTCCTATGGGTTCGCACTCATGACACTACTCGTTGCAGGACTCACGGATGCCATAGACGGGCATCTTGCACGTAAACTGAATCAGCGGACGCGTTTGGGAACCTTGCTTGATCCTCTCGCAGACAAGCTGCTGCTGACGTCGAGCTTCATCTCGCTGGCGATGCTGCATCTGGTGCCATCCTGGCTTGTCATCTTGGTCGTGAGCCGGGACATTATTCTTCTACTGGGGACTGTGGTGGCTCATGTCACCACGACGCCAATTAATGTAACTCCGACCTTCTTGGGAAAAGGAACCACCCTTCTTCAGCTGAGCTACGTCCTTTTGATTGTTCTCTTGACATGGCGAGGACTCGACCGCTCAATGCTTACTCCACTCGTCGTCTTGATGGTTGGGTTCACCCTCGCCTCAGGATTACATTACCTTTATAGAGGGTATCGAGACACGAATGCGATTCCTCCGCTCGCCTAGCCGCGTCTGTTGCGCATACGACCTCTTCTGCAGATAGGTAAATAATTCAATTGTTTTTGACAGGTTTGCCACCCGCCAGTAGACTCGTTTCGTAATCGTAGCCTTCCCGTACAAGGGCTTAGTGATCCATAACAGGAAGAGATTCTATGGCCACATTTGCATATGCGGGGCGGACCAAATCTGGAGCGGTGAAAAAAGGCGAACTCGTCGCGAAGTCTCGCGACGAAGCTGTGGACCAACTACGCAAACAAAGCGTGGTCGTGACGAGTCTCGAGGAGAAGTCGGGCAAAGAGGGATTCAGCTTTAAGCTCGGAAGTGGAGTGAGCGAAAAGGACTTGGTTGTTTTTACCAGACAATTCGGGACCATGATCAATGCTGGCTTGCCCTTGATTCAGTGCTTGGAAATCTTATCGACGCAATCGGAAAATGCGGCTCTGAGAAAATCCGTGGGAGAGATCAAAGTCCAGGTCGAGGGAGGTTCGACGTTTTCAGATGCCCTCCGTAAACATCCCAAAATCTTTGATGACCTGTACGTGAATATGGTCCATGCGGGTGAAGTCGGAGGATTGCTCGATACCATTCTGGGTCGTCTCTCGAAGCATATCGAGAAGGCAATGAAGTTGAAGGGCCAAATCAAAAGCGCACTGGTCTATCCTGCCGCCATCGTCGGCATCGCCGGTATCGTGATTACAGTCCTGATGATTTGGGTTATCCCTGTATTCGAAAAAATGTTTAAAGAAATGTCCGGTGGGAAGATGGCGCTTCCAGGACCGACACAGCTTGTCATCGACATGAGTAATTTCGCCCAAGGAAATTGGTACATCATCCTGGGGGTGATCGTGGCGATCGTGGTGGCGGTCAAAAAATATTATGCGACTCCACAAGGCAAGTTGGCCATCGATAAGCTCTTGCTGAAACTGCCGGTGTTTGGAGACCTCATCCGAAAAGCGTCAGTCGCGAAATTTACGCGGACGCTGGGAACTCTGCTGGCGAGCGGTGTTCCGCTGCTGGAAGCCTTGACGATTTGCGCGAAGACTTCCGGAAACAAAGTGGTGGAGGGAGCGCTCCTTGATGCCAAAGTCAGTATCAGCGGAGGGAAGACGATCGCCGAACCGCTCGCCAAAAGCGGGACATTCCCCAAGATGGTGACCCACATGATATCGGTCGGGGAATCAACGGGCGCGCTGGATAGCATGCTTGGGAAAATCGCCGATTTCTATGAGGATGAGGTGGACCAGGCCGTGACGAATCTCACCGCCCTCTTGGAGCCGATGATGATGGTGTTCTTGGGTGTCACCGTCGGATTTATCGTGGTCGCGATGTATCTGCCGATCTTTACGATGGCGTCCGCGATCGGGTAAGCAATCGACGATTCGACCTTGGAAACGGCTTCCTCCCTTCACATGAAGGATATGAAGCCGCCGACTTCTCGAAGAGTCCCCCTTCATCGCTACGATAACGAGCGGCGCATTTCCCATACATAGTGGAATCGGTCTGCACTTCCACGGGGTCGGGTGGGACGCCGTGGTGATGAAGGCCATTTTTTAGGCGGGGTTTCGTTTCGTGGGAAATATCAAAGCCAGAATTTACTGGTTGATGGGATGGCGAGTCGTCCTCGTTACGCTTCTCTTGGGGTTGTCCCTCGCGTTCGAGGTTACAAAGGGAGAACGCGTTGAAACGTTCTACGCCCTGATCATCTTCACGTATGCTGTCACGATTCTCTACGCGTTTCTGTTCCGAAGGCTCGCCGCTCCTCAAGCTCTCGTGCAATTTGCGTGGGCGCAGATTGCCGTCGATTTTTTGCTCGAGACGATATTAATCGCAAGAACGGGCGGAATTGGAAGCCCGTTTGCCGTGCTCTATGTCATCAGTGTGACGGTTGCAAGTTTGGTCCCGCGCCGCCGTGTCGGTCTATTGACGGCCAGCCTCTGCATCATCCTGTTTGGGATTGTGACCAACGTGCAGCTCTACGGTCTTGCCGAAGCATGGGGATGGTTGCCTCGTGCGGGCCTCAGCGCCGCTGAGACGCTTCATGCGTTCGGTGTCTATGGTCTCGCGTTCCTGGTCGTCGGTTTTTTGAGCGGAGCCCTTGCGGACCAGCTTTTGCTGGCAGATCAATCGATCCGTGAAAAGGAACAGGGGTTGAGCCACCTTCAGGCTTTTCATGAGAATATCGTTCACAGCATCAGCAGCGGAGTCTTTACCACCGATGAAAAGGGCCACATCACTTCGTTCAATCCTGCGGCGCAGGAAGCCACGGGCTACAGTTTTGAGCAAGTACAAGGGCGTCCTTGGCGGGAAGTCTTTAACTGGTATCCCAGTCAGCAAGATGCCGATCGCGTGCAGGATGTGTCTGCCAACATGCGGTTCGAAGTCGAGTGCAAGCAGGCCGGCGGCAATCGGTTGGTTCTCGGCATGACGCTCTCACCGTTGCAGGAGCAAGGTAAAAAAAGCGGACTAGTCGGAGTGTTCAAAGATCTTACTCAGATCCGTGACCTGGAAGAAGAAATGCACAGGAAAGAGTGGTTGGCTAGTCTGGGGGAGATGTCGGCGGGGATGGCGCACGAAATCAGGAATCCTTTAGGTGCATTGGCCGGAGCGATGCAAATGCTTCGAAAAGATCTTGAGGCCGATGAGACCAGTCAACGCCTGATTGAGATCGCAGTTCGTGAAGCCACCAGACTGGATGCCATTATCACCGAGTTTCTCCAGTATGCCAGGCCGCCTGCACTGAATTTGGCGGAGTACGATTTAAACAAAGTCCTTGCTGAGACCCTTGATCTGGTACAACATGAAGCACGAAGCAGAACGAACATCATCATCGCGACTGCTCCGTGCACCGGGGCTTTGCCTGCGCAAGTGGATCAAGATCAAATGAAGCAAGTGTTCTGGAATCTAGCGGTGAATGCCTTTGATGCCATGCCCAAGGGGGGACAACTGACGATTACAACCGGATGTAGAAAGGTGGATGTCGCCGGGCGAAAGGCCGAGGTGGTAGAGGTCTCATTCCAGGATACGGGAGAAGGCATTCCGAAGAAAAATCTCGACAAAATTTTTCTCCCATTCTTTACCACCAAAAAGCAAGGATCGGGATTGGGTTTGGCCGCAGTCCATCGTATTGTCGATCTTCACGGAGGGTGGATCAAAGTGGAAAGTCGGGAAGGGCGAGGGACACGATTTGGTGTCTGCTTGCCCCGTACGGCGGATTCAGGAGTGCGACTCTGGCACGAAGGTAGAGAACCGTGGAAAAGGTCCTAGTCGTTGATGACGAACAAAGTTTGCGCGACGTATTGAGTATCATGCTCAAACGGGCCGGATATGCCGTGACGAGTGTCATGGACGGTGAAGAAGCCATCGAGCTTCTGAACAGGGAAATCTTTGATTTAGTCATCACCGATTTACGGATGCCGAAGATCGATGGAATGGAGGTCCTTAAGGCTGTAAGGTCAGTCTCGCCGGAAACGGTCGTGCTGATCATCACGGCATTTGCCACCGCGGACTCCGCCGTCGAGGCCATGAAACAGGGCGCGTACGACTATCTGACGAAGCCGTTCCAGGTCGATGAAGTCCAGTTGATCATCCGGAATGCGCTGGAAAAGCGGCGCCTCACGACCGAGAACATGCTGCTCAAGCGGGAGATGGCCAGCCAGTCGTCATTCGCGCAGCTGGTCGGCCAAAGCGAGGCGATGCAGAAAGTGTTCGACGTCGTGCGGAAAGTCGCTGACTCGAAAAGCAATGTCCTTATCTGCGGCGAAAGTGGAACAGGAAAAGAGTTGGTCGCGCGCGCGATTCATTACAACAGCGCCAGAAGTGTCCACCCGTTTGTGGCCGTGAATTGCAGTGCGGTGCCGGAGACGTTATTGGAGAGTGAGTTGTTCGGCCACATGAAGGGATCGTTCACCGGAGCGATTTCGAATAAGGCGGGGTTATTCGAGATTGCTAACGGAGGGACTATTTTTCTCGACGAGATCGGCGATACCACCCCGACGATTCAAGTGAAGCTGTTGCGTGTCATCCAAGAACGAGAGTTTCGCCGAGTGGGTGGCAATCAAGACATCAAAGTCGATGTCCGTGTGGTGGCCGCCACCAATAGGGATCTTGAGAAAGCAGTCGCAGAAGGCTCGTTTCGAGAAGACCTGTACTATCGTTTGGACGTGATTCCCATACGACTTCCACCCTTGCGCATGCGCACCGGCGATATTCCTTTACTGATCAATCACTTTCTGGAGCGGTTTTCGAAGGAAAGCGGTAAGCCAAAACCCATGATCGGCCCGGAGGCGATGCCCGTCCTGCTGGGACATGAATGGCGCGGCAACGTCCGTGAGTTGGAGAATCTGATCGAACGGGTCGTTGCATTCTCCACGGAAGGGCCAGTGACCGACGCCGAAGTGCGCGGATGGCTTCATCGTCCCGCGACGCAATTGCAGCAACCGGCGCTGCCGCTGGACTTGACCGACGAGGGATTGGACCTTGAAGGACTCATCAACGGCATCGAAAAAGATCTCTTGCTGAAGGCGCTTGAGCGATCGAAATGGGTCAAAAAGAAAGCCGCGCGAATGCTCCGTTTGAATACCAGATCGTTTCGGTATCGCTTGGAGAAGTATGCTATAAAAGGAGGTCGTGACTAATTCTGCTTCCCGATCGGCCGCCTTATCGACATCCATTACCGTCTTCGCACCCGCCAAGATCAACCTTGTCCTTCGTATTCTCGACAGTCGGCCTGACGGTTATCACAACCTCTGGTCTCTAATGCAGACCGTGCAGTTGGAGGACGCGCTCGAACTTTCCCTTAGCGACAACCATTCAACCATCACGTTGCGATGCGATGAGCCTTCCTTGAAGACGGACGCTTCCAACCTGGTGTATCGCGCTGCAGCAGGGGTACTCGAAGACGCTGGCCGAACCGTGGGATTGGACATAGCGCTCGCAAAGCGAATTCCGATGGGAGCGGGGTTGGGAGGGGGAAGCAGTGACGCCGCTGCCACTATTATCGGGCTGAACCGATTATTGAATTTGGGATGGTCGACGGAGAAGATGGCCTACCTTGGTCAAACACTCGGAAGCGATGTCCCGTTCTTCTTTTCCGCTCCTTCTGCGATCGTGGAAGGACGTGGTGAAAAGGTGGTACCTGTGCAAATCAAAGGGAGTCGATGGGTCATCCTGGTCAATCCGGGATTCCCGATCGAAACGAAATGGGCGTACCAGCAGCTTTCTGTAAGCCGCACAGGGGTACAGCCGCTTTCGGATGTACATGCGGGGCTCGGGAAAACAGGTGAGCTCTCATGGGAAGAGGTGTTCCAAGCGGCCGAAAACGATTTTGAAGACACGGTGTTCAAGGCTCATCCTGTCCTTTACAAAATCAAACAGAGGCTTCTCGCCGACGGGGCCGAGACGGCTCTATTGTCGGGGAGCGGCGCAACGGTTTTTGGTGTGTTTCGCGACGAGACGACAGCTCGACAGGCCGAGATCGGTTTTCGGGCCGAACCCCATCTCAAGGTCCATACCGTTTCAACTTCCTCTGTCTTTCGGCAGTAACGCACATACGTTCCATGGTCATTTCTTGACAGAGGCTCGCAATTTCCGATACAGTCTCCTCCCTTGACAGCTTGGCCGGTAGTGTGTTCAGCGAATGAGAGTATTGGCCTAACAGAGGTCAACACTGCTTACCGTATAAGAACCACTAGAGAATCCAATACGTTATAGAAAAACGACGGATCAGAAAAATCCGATGAACAGGGAACTGAAAATTTTCTCTGGGAACGCCAACCTTGCGCTTGCCCGTGAGATCTGCGCCTATCTTGGGCAGAAGTTGGGTGAGGCGACGGTCTCGTCTTTCAGCGATGGGGAAATTCGGGTCAAGATCGATGAAAATGTGCGTGGTGCCGACGTGTTCGTTGTGCAGTCCTGTTGTCAACCGGTCAACGATTCCTTGATGGAGTTGCTGATCATTATCGATGCGTTGAAACGTTCGTCGGCTAACCGTATTACGGCCGTCATTCCCTATTTCGGATATGCTCGTCAGGATCGCAAGGATCAACCGCGCGTCCCCATCACCGCAAAGTTGGTCGCGGATTTGATGACCACCGCCGGGGCCGATCGTGTGTTGTCGATGGATCTTCACGCCGGACAAATTCAGGGGTTTTTCAATGTGCCGGTGGATCACTTATATGCGCTCCCTGTTCTGCTGGACTATATCGTAAAGAAGCAGATTGCGGACTTGGTCGTTGTCTCGCCCGATGCGGGAGGTGTGGAAAGGGCCAGGGCATTCGCCAAACGTCTTCAGGCCAATCTGGCCATCATCGACAAGCGGCGCGAGGGGCCGAATCAGGCGCAGATTATGAACATCATCGGAGACGTACAAGGAAAAAGTGTGTTGCTCCTCGACGACATGATCGATACGGCGGGTACCATCGTTCAAGGTGCCCAGGCCTGTCTCGATCATGGTGCCCGAGAGGTGATGACGGCCTGCACCCATGCTGTGCTGTCGGGGCCGGCCCTGGAACGATTACAGGCGTCGCGCCTCTCACAAGTAGTGGTGACCAACACGATTCCGCTGCGGGGGAAAGAGTTGGCCTGTCCGAAGTTGCATCAATTGTCGGTGGCGCCTCTATTGGGAGAGGCCATCAGACGAATCCATGAAGACGAGTCAGTGAGTTCACTATTCGCCTAAGCTTATCGACTGGACGCTGCGTAGGAGACGGAGGAAGATCATGAAATTCGATTTGACAGTGGCAGTAAGAGAACAAGCGGGGAAAGGAGCAGCGCGGTCTATGCGGCGGGCTGGAAAAATTCCGGCCGTGCTCTACGGCCAAGGGGAATGTCTTCTGCTGACCGTCAATCCGGAGGAACTCGTCAAGATCCTCAAGTCTCATGCGGGCAGCACCGCGCTGATTTCGCTCACGGTGAACGGGGCAAAGTCCAAGCAGGATCGCACGGCCCTCTTACGCGACTATCAAACCGATCCGGTGACCGGTGCTGTCCTGCACGCGGACCTCTTTGAGATTTCCATGAGCAAGCCGATTCGGGTGAGAGTTCCCATCAAGGTCACAGGAGGGATCCCTGCCGGTGTCAAGGAGGGGGGTGTACTGCACCATAACATGCGCGATGTGCACGTCGAATGTCTTCCAGCCGCTCTGCCTGATCATATAGAAGTCGATGCGTCGGCTTTGACCATCGGCAGCGGCATTCATGTGAAAGAAATCGGAGCGCGTGAAGGCGTCCGTTTCTTAGATGATGCCGACCAAATGGTGGTCAGCGTCGCGGCTCCGATGTCGGATGCCAAACTCGAAGCTTTGCTCACCAGCGGTGCAGGAGCAGCGGGTGAACCAGAAGTCGTGGCAAAAGGCAAGGAGGCTGGGACTGAAGGCGCACCAGGTGCCGAGCCTGCCAAAGCCGGTGCTGCAGCGCCTGCGGGTGAAGCGAAGGCCGGCGAAAAGAAAGAAGCCGCAGCCGCTCCCAAGACTGAAAAGAAGGAAGCTGAAAAGAAGAAGTAACGTTGCATCTGCTCGTTGGACTGGGCAACCCCGGAAAAGCCTACGCCAAGACCCGTCACAATGTCGGCATGTGGGTCATTGAGCGGGCGGCCGCTCGATGGTCGATTCGACTCTCACCACGCGGCACAGCTCAACGAGGTTCCGGGCGGCTGGGGGGAGAATTGGTCGAACTAGCCGGCCTACTTGACTGGATGAACATTTCCGGACCTCCGCTGAAAGGCCTCCTGCGAGAATTCGATCTCACCGCCAACGAACTCATCATCGTGCACGATGATCTGGATTTAGAGCCTGGCCGGCTGCGGATCAGGCTTGCCGGTGGCCATGGAGGACACAACGGGATCAAATCTGTCATCGAAGCGCTCGGAACTCCGCAATTCGTGAGATTGAAGATCGGGATCGGCCGTCCTGCTCCAGGCCAAGATTCCGCCGACTATGTCTTGGAACCGGTGACGGAGAATGAGATGTCGGTCTTTGAGCCCTGCCTAGAGCGGGCAGTGGATGCCGTGGAATGTTTGATTCATCAAGGACCGGAAGCGGCAATGAATCAATTTAATGTCAGAGAGCGAGAAACAACCGAAGAATAGTGCTGAGTCCTGAGTGCTGAGTAAGACCGCTCCGATCCTCAACCCAGCACCCAGCACCCAGCACCCAGCACTTTACTCTCAACACTGCAGGAGATTCATGGGGCTCTGTTGCGGCATGATCGGTCTCCCGAACGTCGGCAAAACGACGGTCTTCAATGCGCTGACCGGCGGCGGCGCCCTGGCGGCTAATTATCCGTTTGCGACCGTCGATCCGAACACCGGTATCGCCCTGGTGCCGGACCCCCGCCTCATCAAACTGACAGAAATCTTCGTCTCGAAGAAAACTACCTATAGCACGTTGGAGGTACGAGACATCGCCGGGCTCGTCGAAGGGGCCAGCAAAGGCGAGGGCCTCGGCAATCAATTTCTTGGCCACATCCGGGAAGTGGATGCCCTTCTTCATGTGGTCCGCTGTTTTCAGGGCACCGATGTGGTTCATGTCAACGGCGGGATCGATCCGCTTCGTGACATCGGCGTGATCGAAACCGAACTCATGCTGTCCGATCTGGAGACTCTCGATCGGAGGAAACAGAAGACGGAAAAGAAAGTCCGGGCCGGCGATAAAAAAGCTGTGTTTGAAGTGGAGTTTCTCGCCAAACTCATCGGCTTGCTCGATAAAGGCGAATGGTTGGGCAATCGGGAATATACAACGGAAGAAGGTGTGATTCTCAACGAATGTCAATTGCTTTCCGCCAAACCGGTTCTATTTGTCGCAAACGTGTCCGAAGAGAAGAATGCGGACGAGGCCATGGTGCAGACAGTGCGCGAGTTTGCTGCGAAGCGGGGGGCTCGGGTCGTAACCATCTGTGGACAGCTGGAAGCCGAGCTGTCGTCATTGCCGGAGAGCGAACGGGCGGACTTTCTGAACGAGATGGGGCTGACTGAATCGGGACTTGTCCGATTGACGCGAGAAGCCTATATCTTGCTGGACCTGATTACTTTCTTCACCGCGGGCGAGATCGAATCTCGCGCCTGGCCGATTCCGAAGGGTACCAAGGCGCCGCAAGCAGCGGGCAAGATCCACTCCGACATGGAGCGAGGTTTTATCCGTGCTGAGGTTTACCACTACAATGATCTGCTAGCCTGTGGTTCGGAAGCCAAGGTGAAGGAGAAGGGATTGTTCCGCCTGGAAGGTAAGGACTACATCATCAAAGAAGCGGATATTGTGTACTTTAGATTCAACGTGTAGCCTCCCGCATAATTCTTCTGACTAACATTCTGACAGTTAGTCACGGAAGCTCACGATCATCGCACATCAGTTTCTCATCAACGGACAAGAGCCGCAGTACGGTGCTGACTTGACCGGCGCCTTCAAGGTAGGCGATTCTCTTGTCTCGCATTTTTGAATTTGCTCTAAGGTTCCTATCCTAGGTTATAGCAATGCTCGAATCGCTTGCTAATGCATTTGCGTCGGAAGGGATCGCCATCTATTGGGGAATCGGCCTGATCTTTTTCGCAGCAGAGTATTGGTGGCCTGCACGTCCGGTCTCTTATCTTCAGGTGCTCCTGCCGGATGTGGCAGCCCTTACCACGTACCAGGTCTTCTTCGTCTTTGCCGCACAACTGACGGATCGGATCCCCTTTCCTCACTACTCCTACTGGCGTTGGCAGGCATTTCCTTCGGTTTCAAACTGGTGGTGTTCCTGTTGGTCCTCGATGGAATCGCCTATTGGATGCATCGACTTTGGCATACGTCGTGGGGCTGGCCGATCCATCGATGGCACCATGCGCCGACGAAGCTGTACTGGCTGGCCGGTGTCCGGGCGAGTTTTCCACAAATCGTCCTCTCTAATGTCCCTTTATCTGTTGGCCTTTCCGCTGCTCAAACCGGTGCCCTCACTGTTCTTTCCGCTCTATTCCTATATGTTGGTCCTAACCAATAACTGGATGCACATGAACGTGACCTGGCAATCGAGAAAACTGGAGTGACTCTTCGTCACGCCTCGCTATCATCGTGTACATCATCTGAGAAGGATTGCGAAGGCGGGGGCGAATTTCGGGGTGCTGTTTACTGTGTGGGACCGGTTGTTCGGGACGTATGTCGATTCTGAACAGGTGGACTTGAAAGGGCCGTACGGTATTCAGGAAACCATCCATCCAGTCCGCATGGCAGTCGGGATCTAAAATGCATAAGGTATTCAATTAGCAGAGGTTGACGGTGCACTCGTCCCTCCGATCTGGTTCATCTGCCATCGGTGTGACAAAAAACTTGCCTCCATGTGAGTCCTTCAGTGGACGGTCGCGCCGCTGCCTCCATATCTTTATGAGAGTCGCCCGCCTATCCGAACCCGACCAGGGCTTATCACAACGAAGCTGCCGATCAGATCACTCGCAAGTTCCGATACGAGAGCCGCCACGGCGTTGCGAAGCGTCTTGCGAGCATTGGCAGGGTACCGTATAAAAATCACCCCGCTGGATTGTTGGGAATGGGCATACACCAGCTGACCAAAATCCTTATCCTCCGTCAGAAGAACCCGCTTCTCGTGGTAGGCCATGTCCATCACAATGGCATCATCCGACCCAGATGCAAGCTCTGCGATCGCAAGCACGTCATGGCCTGCGCCACGAAGCGCTCGCACCACAGAGAAGTCGCAACTTTCGTCGGCAAGGAACCGCACAGATTATCGCTTGGTACGCTTGCGGGGGGAAGTCCCAATCAACACCGTCTCCTCATGGGCTACAGTGTCTGCTGCATAGCCAATGGCGGCTTGAATATCGGCTTTGGTCAGGCGGGGATAGGCATCAAGTAGATCAGCCTCGGTCGCACCTTCTCCGAGCTTTCGGAGAATCAACTCAACGGGAATGCGCGTGCCACGGATGACGGGTTTTCCCATCATCACTTTGGGATTCATCTCAATGCGATGTGTCGCCATGGGTTGTCTGCGCCTGGTGGGACGAGTATAGCAGACTGACTTGGCAATACCCAAATCGGCGTGTGAAAACCTTGGATTCTTTCCCTTTAAAGACAACCCCTCTTGCATGATAGGCGAGCCAGCGTGCGTGGACCAATTTCCTCGAGGTCGTGAAAGGCGAAGACGACATCGGACCAACCGCTTCACTGGAGCATCCGATGAGAGCCGGTTGTGCGTTTGATTTGCCAGCCGATGTGGAGAAGCGCGGAGGGTACGCGTGAGGCCTGGGTCGAAGGCCACTGGATCAAGAGGCAATAAAGGAGAGGTTCAGCAGTTCCTCAGGCACAGTTTCCTGGTGTTCGAGGCGATCGGCTATTGTACGGAGCGCGAGGGCCTGGACTGCTGCAAGGGCTGTGGCCTTCGTCTGTCCAGAGGCCATCACGCTTGGCAACGCCGGTATCTCGCCAATCCACTGGCCATCTTCCTCCTGTTCTAGCTCGATCTTGAGTTGTGTGACTTTCGCCATAGGCATCCTCTGATAAGTTGGACTGGCCGTAGGCTAAGCCTCGGTAGGCAGAAAATCAAGCAATCATTGGGATCAACCGCGCGCAGTAAAAAATAAGTCGATACGCATGCGGGACCCATAGATCGTCAGCTGCCCGCAGGGGACCATTCCATTTGGGGTTGTTTGGTTCCGTCGAGAATCAAACTGGTCTCGCGATGCACAATACAAGATCCGACCCCAGCTGTCCCTCGTTGGTAGTTTAGCTATCTGAGTCCATTGGAGTTCGAGCGCCGGATCGGTTGGGCTTGCTCAATCCGACCCGTTTACCTTCTCCTCTTCAACTAAAAAGACTTATGGTTAGCCCTAGAAGGACACTACTTGTATGTGAAATTCTCAGCAGTAGTTTATTAGCCGGAGTTAGACTTTAAAGGTTCCCAGCGTTCCTCAACTTTTGGTACTGTATGCCTCACGCGAGCTTGCTCTTCTTGAAAAATCAACCTTAAGATAAGTCAGGTTGACAATGGGAGGTCCCATGAAACAAATATGGAATGACTGCACCATTTCAAGACGTGTCGTTCAGCTCGTCTCAGGTATAAGCATTACAATCTGGTTTTGTTGTTTAACAATCTCTACTGCGACTGAACCGCCTCCAACGGGGGCCCTCGCACCGAAACAGTTAGGTCCGATGTCCAGTGAGTACTTTGCCTCTTCCCTCACAGGCTCCGCTTTCTCCACAGCGGCGCTGCAACCAATTCTTTTGAGGGCCTCAGCCACTAGGGTATCTGAAATCTATGTTTTGCCGGCAACTCAAGAGGGAGATACTGATCTAAAAGATTACAAAGGTGTCTATGCTAATGAGGCGGCCAGGCTAGTTTTTGGGTCATCTCGACAAAAAAAAGAAGACGATGTGGCTTTTATTGAGCTCGCGCGCCACTATTTGGGTGAGTTCAGTGAATCTCTCCAGAAAATAGGTATCGAGGAGGGTTTTGTTTCTGGCAAGCTGTATCTTATATTGCCACCAATATACTTTCATCCTGAAGTCTGCCGTACAAGTGGTCTACTTTTTGAGCATTGGTATCTATATGTGCTGTCACCATCAGGGAGGATTGCCCCGGTCGTTAACAACAATTATCGGTCCACTCAAGCTATTACTGATCCGACCATGAAAGAGTGCGCAATTTGTCAGTAAGAACATCCCGAAAAGCGGCTGTTTATGCGCTTTTCAAGAAATTAAGGTACGCACTATTTAGCGTTCGCCTCAGTAAGTGCCAAGCAGCTCCTGCATCGAAGCCTAAGTCCACAACCGAAAGGGGGCTGTTTTTGGAATTGTACAGAGCCCAGGATGGCCTACGCGTGGTGGGTCCACTTTTTGATGCTAAGTAGGAGTTATTGTCTCAGAACAGATTTTAGGGGCAGATACCTTTGATTAGGCTGGTCTGAACAACCGGAGATAGTTCAGGCATGACTCTTGACTTGGTCTGTCGCGGCTCAGCCGAGAACTGATATCACTGACGAGGACAACGGGATGTGCTGCAGTCACACGACCATAGCGAGGAAGACGTCGCTTGAGGCTTTGCCCCGTTCACAATGAAATCGTGAAATAGGATCAAGTCTTGCCCTTTGTATTTCTGTTGCGGGACCATAGGCGCATTGCCCACACCTGAAACATGCACTGAGTAATGATTGTTTTTAGTCGCCTTGAGTATGGGCTGGAAGCGTTGTTCCCCAGGATGGCGCACACGCAGGCCTGGGAATCGATGGTAATCACGATCCGTCGAGATCCATTCACTCCCACTTTCAATTGCTAAAGCCGCAGAAACGCATCGGGGACAAGATTGCCTTTGATACCGCCGGTTCGGCAGAGGTGGCTGAAGATTTCCCAATGACGAGGTGAGCAGTTTCATGCAAGAAGAAGCGGAGGTAAACCGTGGCATGCGGTTCCGTTGTTTTTTCGACCGATTTCCGTTCGTTCAAGCGGTTGAACACCGAGGTGTGGGACATCCTAGTGGGTTGCAACGGCGATTGGGTCGCACTTCTCCACCATAATCCATAGACGGTCACGCGCGGCGCTTTTATCAGTGGATGGGAAGTTCTCCGGCGACTCTGTAATGACACACTGAGTATCCCCCGTCTTGCCGAGGACTTGGCCGCCATAGTGAATGTCAGACAGAATTTCTTTGACGAGAATGTGTTGGGCTCGAATCGTCTGTCCATTGACCGTAATCACGTCGCCAATCTGAATCGATTCCGGTATCTCCTCGTTTCCCACCGGGCCGGTCAGTGAATGATCCTTGTACTGATACATAGCAGCGCTCCGATCTTTCACGCGGATCGACTGAGCTTGGTATTCCCTCGCCTTGACGTCCTCCCCGGCATGTTGTGGCTTGTTCCCTTCTAGCGTTAGGGGCAGCAAGACTACAAGTGCAACGGCAGCCACACTGACAACAAGCGCCGCTACTGAAAGAAGAATCTTGCCTCGGCTCTTCTCTTGAAGCCCTCTCGCTAACCTGGAAAGAAAGAAGGCCGGAGCGAGAGCCAAGCCTATGGCGATACTGTTTGTAATAATATGCGGACCAAACAGTTCCCCAAGGGCGGCGGATCCTCCTCGATACCACGTCGACGCATGACCGATCAGGATCAGAGAACAGGCTGCAATGAGCCAAACCCACGCGAGTATCCTTACGGTACGTACGAACATTGACACGCTTCCGCTTCGATCGCCGAATCGCCCGGTTCCCTTCGATCAACCCTCATTAAACCCAAGGATCATCGTGCTTGTCAAAGCCGTACAGGCAATCGGGAGTCGTTTCAGGGAATTGTATTCCAGCTTTTCATGAAAGTGAAAGGATGCAGTTGTCACCTGCGACACCAGTCAGGATGGCTCGCTGTACTTTTAGATGGTCAAGTAACAGCTCCAACGGTGTCACAAAAACCTGACGTTTGGATGTAAGGATGAAGAAGTGTCCATGAATAATGTGGGCTAGGCCGCCTGTGCCTGGAGAAATTGCTTGATTCGTTTCAGATCCTCGACGAAGCGGTGATATTCCTCTGCACGCTGTGCTGCTTCCGGATGTCGAAGAATTGCCGATGGGTGGACGGTCATAAAGACGTTCGAAGCGATAGGCGTGCTCCAAGGCCGTCCTCGCAGGTCATTCAAACGAATAGTTTTTTTAAAGGCCGACTGGGCTGCCGTCACACCGAGATATGCGATCACTTGTGGTTTGACCGCTTGCTCTTCCGCTTCAAGCCATGGACGACAGGCGGTGATTTCGGAGGCCGACGGTTTCTTGTGCTTACGGCGCTTGCCCTGTGGCTCCCATTTGAAATGTTTCACGACATTCGTGACATACACGCTCTCCCGCTCAATTCCCGCTTCAGCCAAAGCCTTGTCCAAGATTTTACCGGCTGGTCCGACAAAGGGATGTCCGGCCCGGTCCTCCTGGTCGCCAGGCTGCTCGCCGACGAACATGATCGTCGCATGGGTTGAGCCTTCTCCAAACACTGTTTGCGTGGCTCGTTGGTACAGATCGCATCCGGTACAGGCTGAGGCGGCCTGTTGCAGACGTGGAATGGTCAGTTTAACCGGAATGAATCGGGCGGCGGATTGGACGAGTCGTCGCATGGTTTAACCATACACCGGTCCTTACACCGGTCCTTCCAAGAAGGGAGCGGGTGATTTCCCTCGCCCGTCGATTCCAGCAGCTGCAGATCCACTACAGTCAGGGTGACGACACCAAATGTTTCTTCTACCAACCCCCGGACCACGTACGGTCGATTGGGTGAGAGCAAATGGCAGCAGCGGCGATATACGTCAGGGAACAGCGTGGCATCGTAAAGGGCTGTCATGTCTTCCAGGGTGATGAATTCCATGGTTTGGCCATGCTTGGTCTCAGCGGCCTTTTCCGTGATCAGCACACCGACCATGATGATGCGCCGACCGACGTAGCGAGGCATCTGGGAGGCCGGCACCGGTCGGAGCCGTTCGATCT
Source organism: Nitrospira sp. (assembly GCA_024998685.1). GTDB lineage: Bacteria > Nitrospirota > Nitrospiria > Nitrospirales > Nitrospiraceae > Nitrospira_D. The sequence goes on along the minus strand of JACOEH010000010.1, from coordinate 47,796 downwards.
GCTGACGGTAGAGGGTCAGAGGATGGCGGCTGGCCAGAAAGCCGAACGATTCGATCTCATGGGCTCGTTTCTGAGCGGCTGAATAGTCGTCCGGAATCGGTAAGGGACTTGAGGCGAAATCGCTTCCCGCATACATCCGCCACATCAAGGCCGGCCTTGTCAGCTCCCCGGCGATGAAATCACAGCAGCCGGCGCGAACCAATGCTCTGGCATGGGACGACTCCGGCTTCACACGCCGAAGAAAGTCTTGGAATGACTGATACGGACCATTTTGTGTGCGTTCTTCGACGATTTTCTCGCCGAGTTTTTTCGGAATCGTCTTCACCTGCATCAAGCCCATCCGCAGCCGCTCACCTTCACCACAATAGGCCCAATCGCTCTCGTTAATGTCTGGCAGAAGGATGGCCAATCCCATGCGTCGGGCTTCAGAGATGTATGCGAAGGTCGAATAAAATCCGCCCTGATTGCTGATGACGGCGGCGATGAATTCCGCCGGATAGTGAGTGCGGAGATAGGTGGACTTGAATGACACCTGGGCATAGCTCGCCGAGTGAGGTTTGCAAAAACTGTAACCGGCAAAGCTCATGATCATTTCCCAGATCTGCTTGATTGTCCCGAGCGGTACTCTGTTTTGCTCTGCACCGCGAAAGAATTGGACGCGGTAATCCTGTAACTGGTTGGCCTTGTGTTTCTTGCTCAACACTTTTCGGAGCTGGTCGGCATCATCGATGGAAAAGTCGGCCAGAGCCATCGCCACCTTCGAGACGTCTTCCTGGTAGGTCATGATGCCATGAGTTTCGTCCAAGATACCCCGCAGCTTGTCATGCCAGATCGCGCATGAGTCTTCTTGCGCTCTTCGAATAAAGTTTTCGACGAAGGGATTGGTCGCGGGCCGGACGAGTGACGAGACTATGACGAGATAGTCGAAGACATCGGCCTCCGCGCGACGGTGTGGGGGCATACCGATCCACAGCTTTCTCAACAAAAGGCGGGTGGCGGGTGATTCGATGTAGAAGCAACCGATTGTGTCACCGCGTCGGATCGCATCTTGCGTGGCGGCATCGTTGAGCGGATCCCAGGTGGCGTAGTCGATCATTCGGCCCCGTATGTTTGACGATGGCCGCGAGCGCATCTCGGATCACAGCGAGCGACCGGTTGCCCAAGATATCGATCTTCACGAGCCCCGCGTCCTCTGCCTGGTCCTTTTCCCACTGGATGACTGGTAAGCGTTTGGCTGTGTATTCCACCGGCACATAGCGCCGGATTTCCTCCGGCACGATGACGACTCCACCGCAATGCATGGAAAGATGGCGGAAGTGGTTCTGTGCCTTCAGCGCCTGGGCAAGGATCTCAGGCCAAGGGGCGTGCAATTGTAGGATGTGTGACAGCCGATAGAGCCATTGTTCATTGGTCGGTGGAGCAGAAAATCCCAGAAGATCTTTTTGACGCACAACCCGTGAAGATATTCTGCCGATTTCTTCAGCCGGCATGCCGTATACCTTGGCGACTTCACGAATGGCCGCCCGGAAGCCGAGGTTGTTCTGATTCGCCACCATCGCGGCCTGGCGCTCGCCGTACTGCTCGAACACCCATTTCAAAATGTCGTTGCGCTCGTCCCATGCAAAATCGATATCGATGTCCGGTGGGTCTTTCCGGCCAGGATTGAGAAACCGTTCGAAGAAGAGGTGATGCGTGATCGGATCGACATGGGTGATATGAACTTGAATCCGGCGTGACTCCATCGTGAGATCTTCCCTCCGACGCATTCTGTGGCCCTCAAAATTGAGGAAAGGGGGCTTGAACGAAAGCTACCGAAACGGTAGCTTTCCGTGCGATGGCCCGAGGACCTCGGAAGCTCGCGATCAGGTTTGGCGCCACGACGCTGACGCATTACGGCGGCGTCTACCTCCTGCATCGGTTCTTATCGCGAATTGGCTTCAAAACCAGCCTCGCTCGACAAGCGGCTCTGCCTTCCGCCGGAGTTTCAGGCAGCCACGCTGCAGACCCTCCGCAACAAGATCCTGTTGATGCCGGCCCAGTTGCGTCGAGTGGGGAACCGGCCCAGCTTGGCATTGCCTGCGAGTGGGCCGAGCGAGACGGCTTGGAAGCATGCGCTCCAGCAGATCGAGAGACTCAAACTGTGAAGTCATCATTTTCACGCCGGATTCAGGATGAAGACAGTACGAAACGATTGAGGCTGCGACCGAACCGCGGCCGCAGGTGGTCCGTTTTAATGCCGTGACGATCTCCTCCACGACAAGAAAATAGTGAGCGAAGCGTTTTTCTCGGATGATCGCCAGCTCTTTTTCAATCCGGTCACGAACTTCTTGTGTGATGAAACCGTATCGGTTTTGTGCGCCGGCATAGGTTTTGTCTTTGAGCGTCAAAAACGCTTCTTCATCGGTCAGCCGGCGAAAGGCCGGAAAGATTGTCTCGCCGAAACGCCAGTCGCTGTGACAAGCTTCGGCAATGCGGATGGTGTTCTCCAGCGCATCCGGAACATGAGGAAACTGGGATGCCATGAGCGCGGGCGGCACCAGCCATTGTCCAGGCGTACAACAAGCTTCTTTCGGCAGTGGCACGCAACAGGCGATGTGTGACGAAGCCATCCGTACGGGAGAAGTACACGCGATTGGTGGCGACAGGTGGGAGATTGATTCGGCGGCTCAAGAAGAGGGAGTCGTGCATTGAGGGGCCCGGCATCAACTCGACCTAGAGGTCTTGCCGCGAGTCTTTGACCCAGGCCATGAGCGCCGTTTTGTCGTCCGTGAAGATGATCAAACCTGCTCGATAACGCGAGACTGACGCAAAAAATTCGAACGAAGAGCTGCAATGCCGTTCCGATAGCACACGACAGAGGTTGGCATACCCATCCGGTATTTTAGCCAGCAAAACCGCCCGATGATCAGTAGTCGTCAGCTCAGCATCGAGAATCGGCCTGATCCCCAGTTGCTTCGCTTGCTCGACAAGACGGATCGCTCCGTACAATCCGTTTGTATCGGTCAAGGCCATGGCCTGCGCTCCTTGCTGCCGAGCTGAAGTGCAAAGCTCGTCCAGTGAAGACACGCCGCGCATCGGCGAATAATCGGAATGGACATGGAGATGTATGAAGGGGGGAGCCGTCATCGTAACGTCCTTCCCCAGGAGAGGGCTTGTTCGCCGAATTTTGCGCGAACCTGATCCAGAGCCAGCGAGCGGCGGTGAGAGCGGGGAAGCACGACGGATTCCGACTTGAAGAGCGAAAGTTGCCGAGCCGGCGATTCCAACCGACCGACTTGAAGCATCGACCGTGTGAGACGCACCCGGCGACGGAAACATCGGTAGAACAGGGCTGTCAGCACAGGTTGGAGATCGATCTCCCAGTAGGTGCCGTGAGGCAGCGTCTCCTGAGCAGTCTGCTCGACATGGTCGCTATGGCGAACCGTCAGCGAGATGTGCCGGCACATCCGTTGCTGTTGCCGCAGGGCAGCGCAAAGCTGCCCTAATAATCGGTATAGCCGTCCCAACAAGAGCCGATCGTCGACTTCATCGGGATCGAGGGGAATGGATCGTTCCATCATCGGCTGTGCGATCGGCGGGTGTACCGGGGAAGGATCGATCCCCATGGCCCAGTCGTGGAGCAACCCGGCTGGAGGGCCGATGGCGGCTTGTAGATAAGCCAACGGCACGGAGGCGATGGCGCCAAGTGTAAGGAGATTTAAATCCTCTAGCCGCTGTAAAACCCGTGAGGTATGGGCTCGGTGAAGGCCGGGCAGCAACATGGTCGGCAATGGAGCAAGGAACGGTTGCTCACAGCTGGAGTGGATCGACAACACTTGGGATGGTTTCGTGAGTGCGGCGGCGGCCAGTTGCGAGACCAGCTTGTTTCCCGCCAATCCGATCGTGCTCGGCCATCCCTGCTGATGGCTCAACTCTCGACTGATGCGGGTCGCTATATCGAGGGGAGGACCGAAGAGTCGAGTTGTGCCGGTAAGGTCCAGGAAGAGCGAACCAGGCCTGATTGATTCCCAAGCCGGTGCAAAAGATGAGATATGGTGTTGCAGCTCGCGATGGGCGGCTTGCGTGAGTGACGAATCCGGAGAGATCATCCGCAGACCAGGGCAGATCAGCCGCGCAAGATCAACCGGCATCCCCGGCTGTAGGACCTCGTGAAACGCGTCGGTGGAAATCTCTCTGATCAATGCGCGCGGCGTATGCAGTGGTGCGACGGCCACCGGTCGGTTCCGCAGCGCGCTATCAGCAGCACGGGCCAGTGCGATCCTGAAAGCGGGGATCTGGAGACAGGCAATATGGCGATCCATTTCATTTTAATAAGTAACCAATGCTTACAATTAGAAGGATGTTCTGTCAAGTACGTAGAAAATTCGAGCAGGCGTCCTCCTTGTCAGCCGCCGTTTTGTTGACAGCCATTTCCACCCTGTGCTACCGTCCACCGTTCATACGCCAAATAGGCGCCCTACACCTCGCTCCCGACTGGTTCGGGGGCCTTTGTCCAGGAGGATCGCTGCATGGAGCTCTACGAGTCTCTGTTTATTATCCGTCCGTCCGTCTCCGATGAGGAGACCAAGACGCTCATCGACAAGATGAAAAACGTCGCCGATAAAACCGGTGCCCAATTCATCAAAGCCGAAAATTTAGGGAAGAAAAAGCTTGCCTACGAAGTGCGTCGCGAGCGGAAGGGGACCTACGCCTATTTCTACTTCAAGGCGCCGAACAACACCGTCGGTGAACTAGAACGGGCGTATCGATTGGAAGACAACATCATCAAGTTTTTGACGGTCCATCACGAGAAGCCCTTGATGGAGCGGCGGCCGGTGGAAGCCTCAACACAGGAGTCGGACGGTGGCCGGGTTTAACAAAGTCATCCTGATGGGGAACCTGACCCGTAACCCTGAGCTCCGGTATACGCCGAGCGGGACACCGGTGGCGAGTTTCGGCCTGGCGGTGAGCCGTCGGTTTAAACACGGTGAAGACCTGAAGGAAGAAGTCTGCTTCGTCGACATCGTCGTGTTCGGCAGACAGGCGGAGCATTGCGGGCAGTATCTCAGTAAAGGCAACGGGGCGATCATCGAAGGTCGGTTGCAGCAGCGCCGATGGGAGACGGAGGATGGACAAAAGCGGAGCAAACATGAAGTGGTCGCCCAGACTGTGACGTTCATGCCCAAGCGCCAAGACGGGGGAACGGGTGCGGAACCTCCGATGCACGACGACTCCGGCTATGATATGGGTGAAGAAGGTTAATCGCACGAGTATGATGAGGAGGCAGTCATGGACCGAAGCGACAATGAACGTGGCGGGGGACGGTTATTCCAGCGAAGGCGTCCCTGCAGATTTTGCCTGGAAAAGGCGCCGATCGACTTTAAAGACGCCGGGCTTCTTCGGAATTTTTTGACGGAGCGGGGAAGGATTGTCCCGCGCCGTATCTCCGGGAATTGCATGCGCCATCAGCGTGAACTGACGGTGGCCGTCAAGCGGGCTCGGCATATCGCCATCATCAGCTTTGCCGAGGAGCGATAACGAACGTGATCGGGGATTTCGACGCATCGAGGCGGGGCAGCGGCACGCTGCCGGAGATGACCATGGATGTATTGACACCAAAAATCGCGGACATCACGGCGGAAGGGCTTTCGTTGTCGGGAGACCTGACTGGAGAAGAGTTGGGGCTGACGGATGGGGACGTGGCTATTCGTGGAACCTTGGCGGTCGGGCTGGATCTTCGAGCGATCGAACGTACCATCTATGTGACCGGAGTCGTGGAAGGAACAGCGATCCGCCAATGCGTGCGGTGCCTCAAAGATTTTGCTGACCCGCTGGCGTTTTCGTTGCGTGTGGCCTATGAGCGGGAAGCCAAATCGCCGAATGCTGTCGCAAAGCGAGACGATCCGCGGAAGAAGAAGTCGGCAGGGCCGCCGGAAGGCGAAGCGGAAGAACAGAACGACGATCTCTACTATTTTACGGGTGACCATCTGGAATTGGCGCCGATGCTGCGGGAGCAATTGATTCTTGCTGCTCCCATGCACCCGCTCTGTTCCGAGGAATGCCGCGGATTGTGCGCCCGTTGCGGGAAGGATTTGAATGAAGGCCCCTGCCGGTGCGGCGAAGAGCCGACGGGAAGCCCGTTTCAGGTATTGCGCACTATCAAAGACAAGCTGATGGACCCCCGTGAGCGCTAAGCGGTGGCCCGAATCAAGCGGAAGAAGGAGTCATCATGCCGAATCCCAAACACAAACATTCACGGGCGAGACGCGATAAGCGCCGTACCCAAAAGCTGCGCATGACCCCGCCGGGAATGGCCGTGTGCCCACAATGTCATGAGCTCAAGCTGCCGCACTATACCTGTTTGAACTGCGGCACCTATAAGGGCAAGGCGGTCATTCAAGTCGAAGAGGCGTAAGTAGATTGTACAAGTCGGTCCATTGCGCGAGTTTCACAGCACGTCCGACGTGAGCCCAGGGGCGACGCGTGTTCAGCCGGTCATTCCAACACCATCCGTGAGTACGCCATCTCGTATGAAGATCGCACTTGATGCGGTGGGGGGCGATCATGGCCCCGCCCCTTGTGTCGAGGGCGCTCTTCAGGCGGTGAAAGAATTAGACGTCGAGGTCATCCTCGTCGGCGACGAAACCATCCTGAAACAGGAATGTGAGCGCCAGTCCTGTCGCGATTCTCGCCTCACCATTCGGCATGCTTCTCAGGTCGTCGAAATGCATGAATCGCCTGCCGCTGTCGCGCGGAAGAAACGGGACTCATCGATTTGGGTTGCGACAGAGCTGGTCAAGAACGGCCATGCGGACGCGGTCGTGAGCCCCGGTAATACGGGAGCGAGCATGGTGGCGTCGTTCTTCGTGTTAGGACTGACGAAGGGAGTCGAGCGGCCGGCGATTGCCACCAGCCTGCCGACGTTGAGCGGGGAAGCGATCATGCTCGATGTGGGGGCCAACGTCGACTGCACCGCCATGCATCTTGAGCAATTCGCCGTGATGGGCAACGAGTATGGGAAGCATTTGCTCCGTAAGCCCAATCCCCGTGTCGGTCTTCTGAGCATCGGGGAGGAAGACGGCAAGGGCAACGAAGTCACCAAAGAGGCCTTTAAGCTGCTCAAAAGCAGTTCGATGAATTTCGTGGGAAATATCGAGGGACGTGACGTGTACAGCGGCATTGCCGATATCGTCGTCTGTGACGGGTTTATCGGAAACGTCGCCTTGAAGATTTCAGAAGGCGTGGCCGAAATGATCAAGCGGCTGTTGCTGAAGGAAATTTCAGGCCACTTTCTTGGCCGACTTGCCTATCCCTTGATCTCCGGGCCTCTCATGAATCTGAAGCGGAAAATCGACTACGCTGAATTCGGCGGGGCTCCGCTGCTGGGGGTCAATGGGATTACGATGATCTGCCATGGCCGATCGTCGGCCAAGGCTATCAAGAATGCGATTCGACGGGCGAAGGGCATGGCAGAGGGTGGCGTGCGAGAGCTGATTCAACGGGATATTGAAGAGAGTCGCTCCCGTCCTCAGGCGGAGCTGACATGAAAGCTTGTATTGCCGGAACCGGTTCCTACGCGCCTGCCAACGTCGTGACGAATGCGGATCTCGAACGGATGGTCGCCACCTCCGATGAATGGATTCGAGAACGAACGGGCATCCGCGAACGGCGTATTGCAGCCACCGGAGAAGCCTGCTCGGATCTCGCCGTTCAGGCCGGGAAGCGGGCATTGACTGCGGCCGGTCTGTCGGCAACCGATCTCGACATGATTTTGGTCGCCACCTGTACGGGTGATTATCCTCTCCCTGCAACGGCCTGTCTCGTCCAGCATCAGCTCGGTGCCACCAAAGCCGCCGCATGCGATCTTTCGGCCGCCTGCTGCGGATTTGTCTACGCGCTCTCGGTGGCGGATGCCTATGTGAAAAGCGGGATGCGCCATGTCCTGGTGATTGGATCGGAGGTGATGTCCGCCATTACCGATTGGACCGACCGGAACACCTGTGTGCTGTTCGGGGATGGGGCCGGCGCGGTCGTCGTCAGCGCAAGCGACGGAGAACAAGGGATCCTTTCGACTCACCTTCGCTCCGACGGCACGCTCTGCGAGCTGATCATGGTACCGGGAGGAGGCTCGCGTACTCCACCGTCCGAAAAAGTGATCGCCGAGCGTCTGCAGTACATCAAGATGAAGGGGAACGAGACATTCAAAGTGGCCGTACGCACCTTGGAAGAGATCGCTCGTACGACTCTTTCGGCCAATGGTCTCCGGGTGGAGGATCTTGATCTGTATGTGCCGCACCAAGCCAATGTACGAATTCTGAAGGCGGTGATAGAGCGGCTGGGCCTTCCGAAGGAAAAGGTGCTCCTGAACCTCGATCGTTACGGGAACACTTCTGCCGCGTCTATCCCGATTGCCCTGGATGAAGCGGTTCGCGAAGGACGCATCAAGGATGGCTCGTTGGTGATGCTCGGGGCGTTTGGAGCGGGATTGACCTGGGCATCTGCGGTCATCCGATGGTAGAGGACGACCAGGTCGTGATCCAGGACTATTCGATGCAAGCTCCTCCTGGGAAGTAGGGGAAGGGACGACTTGTAAAACTTTTCCCGTTGACTTTGCTCGGGATTTCGAAGATATCTAACGCCCCATGACTCTAGCAATTGGGTTCGTTTTCCCTGGACAGGGTTCTCAGTCGGTCGGAATGGGGAAGGCACTCTATGACGCTCATTCCTCGTTGAAGTCCGTCTATGATGAGGCTTCTTCGGTCTTGGGTTATGATGTCGCCGAATTGTGCTTCACGGGACCGGCTGAACGACTCAACCTGACTGAATTCACCCAGCCGGCCTTGCTCGTGAGCAGTGTGGCGGCGTTGAAACTAGTTGAGCCGGTCGGGATCAGGCCGGTTGCGGTGGCGGGCCATAGTTTGGGTGAGTATTCGGCGCTGGTTGCGGCGGGCGGCGTATCCTTTCGTGATGCCGTCGGTCTGGTCCAGAAACGGGGGCGCTACATGGCCGAGGCCGTGGCTCCGGGAGCCGGACTTGTCGCCGCCCTGTTGGGTTTAGCCGCCGAGACGGTCAAGGATGTGTGCCGCATGGCGTCGTCCGTCGGGGTCGTCGCGGCAGCGAACTTCAATTCGCCGGGCCAGGTGGTTATTGCCGGTGAAAAGGTAGCGGTGGAGCGAGCGATTGAATTGGCCAAAGCACAAGGCTGTAAAAAGGCCATCCCACTGCCGGTCAGTGTGCCGGTTCATACTCCGTTGATGCAGCAAGCAGCCGATCGATTGGCGAAGGATTTAGCCACGGTTCGGTGGTCGGACCTGAGCGCACCTCTCGTGAATAACGCGGAGGCGAAAGCGATCAGCCGGGCCCATGAGATCCAAGTGTCGTTGGTCCGCCAGCTGCCCTCTTCTGTCTTGTGGAAGGATTCCGTGCAGACCATGGGAAAGATGGGAGTGACCACGTTCGTGGAAATCGGCCCTGGTATGGTACTGACCGGCTTGATCAGGCGAATTCTGCCTGAGGCAAAGCTGTTGAATGTGAACGATCCGAAGTCGTTGGACGCGACACTCAAGGCGGTCGGCTAGGATGAAAATGCAGGATGTTCCAAAAGGCCTTCCAGCAAGGCCGCAGCGAGTGAGGAGGCGAGACATACTCGGTGCTGTACGTTGAGTCTCTGAACGAGGCGAGAACGACGCTGGAGGACTTTTTCAACATCCTGCTGGAGAAAACCAGATGACGAATTCCTCGTCGGCCTGTTAACGTATCGTCCGAAAGGTCTGAAATGTCATTACAAGGAAGAACAGCTATTGTCACCGGTGCGGCGCAAGGCATCGGTCGGGCCATTGCCGAATGCCTTGCCCAAGCGGGGGCCGACATTGCCGTGGCTGATCTCGACCCCGGCCGTTCCGTGGAAACGGTCGAGTCCGTCGAGAAGCTAGGGCGGAAGTCTCTGAACATCAAAGTCAACGTCGCCGATGCCAATGAAACCAAAGCGATGGTCGAGCAAGTCCTGGAGGCTTGGGGGAAAGTGGATATCCTCGTCAACAATGCCGGCATCACTCGTGACGGCTTGTTGTTGCGGATGAAAGAAGAAGATTGGAATCTGGTGCTTCAGATCAATCTGAACGGTACGTTTAACTGCACGAAAGCGGTCTTGCAGCCGATGACCAAGCAACGGTATGGTCGCATCGTCAACATCGCTTCGATCGTTGGGGTGATCGGGAACGCGGGGCAGGCCAATTACTCGGCCTCGAAGGCAGCCGTCATCGGCTTTACAAAAACCGTCGGGCGCGAATATGCCAGCCGTAACGTCACGGTGAATGCAGTGGCGCCAGGTTTCATCGATACGGCCATGACCCATGGGTTACCGGCTGATGTGAAGGAAACGTTACTGAAACAAATTCCATTGGGGCGGTTGGGTGTGCCGACGGATATCGCGGCAGCCGTGCGGTTTCTGGTGTCCGAGGATGCGGCCTACATCACCGGCCATGTCTTGCATGTGAACGGCGGGATGTTAATGGTATAAAGCGTCGAATTATGTAGACATACGGCCGTCACAGATCCCCATGTGGCGGTGCAGCGGGTGTCATACCGGGGAAGGAGGTAGTCATAGCGATGGCAACTGTTGAAGAGCGAGTCAAGAAGATTATTGCTGAGCAGCTCGGTGTGGAAGAGGATGAAGTGACGCCGGAGGCCTCCTTTGTCGAAGATCTTGGGGCTGATTCTCTCGATACCGTCGAGCTGGTCATGGCGTTGGAGGAAGAGTTTTCAATCGAAATTCCCGATGAGGATGCGGAGAAGATTCTGACCGTCGGCAAAGCGTTGGACTACATCAAGGAAAAGTCCTAGGTATGACAGGAATGTCTGATCAAGCGACTCGGCGCGTTGTGGTCACCGGTCTTGGGCTGGTGACACCACTGGGTACGGGTGTCGAAAAGACGTGGAAGGCGATCCGCGCCGGTGAGTCCGGGATCGGACGAATCACCAGATTTGATCCGACGGGATATGACGCTCAAATTGCGGGCGAGGTGAAGGATTTTGATCCAGCGCAATTCATCGAAAAGAAAGAGATCAAGAAGATGGATACCTTTATCCACTACGCCGTGGGCGCCGCGCAGTTGGCGGTGGATGATGCCGGGCTGAAAATAAAGCCGGAGGAGGCCACGAAGGTCGGCGTGTACATCGGTTCCGGGATCGGCGGGCTCGGATCGATCGAGCACTACCACGAGGTGCTCAAAGGCAGGGGGCCTGGGCGTGTTTCACCGTTTTTCATTCCCATGACCATCATCAATTTGGCGTCCGGACAGGTGGCGATTCGGATCGGAGCCAAGGGGCCGAACTCTTGTGCGGTGACGGCTTGCGCCACGGGCAATCATTGCATTGGGGATGCGTACCGCCTGATTCAACGGGGTGACGCCGATGTCATGGTGGCCGGCGGTGCCGAAGCGGCGGTCACGCCGCTGGGTGTGGCGGGATTCGCAGCGGCCAAGGCATTGTCGTTCCGGAATGACGAACCGACGAAGGCGAGCCGCCCGTTCGACAAGGATCGGGATGGATTTGTGCTGGGCGAGGGCGCTGGAGTCGTGGTGATTGAGGAGCTGGAGCATGCCCGTCGGCGTGGGGTCAGAATGTACGGCGAGATCATCGGTTACGGGATGAACAGCGATGCCTACCACATTACGGCTCCGCCGGAAGAAGGCGAGGGAGCGATCCGTTGCATGGAACTCGCGCTCAAAGATGCGGGAATCAATCGCGATCAGATCGGGTATATCAATGCGCATGGTACGTCGACGATGGCCGATGCCATTGAGACCCGAGCGATCAAACGGGTGTTCGGGGAGCAGGCGTTTCGAATTCCGGTCAGCTCGACCAAGTCCATGACAGGACATCTACTCGGAGCTGCCGGCGGGATCGAAGCCGTCTTCAGCCTTCTGACGCTGTTTCATGGTATTCTCCCTCCCACGATCAATCTGGATAATCCGGATCCGGCCTGTGATTTGGACTATGTTGCCAATAAAGCTCGACCTGCCGCCGTGACAACAGCGTTGTCGAACTCCTTTGGATTCGGCGGAGTGAACGCCTGTCTGATCTTCAAGAGACTGGACGCGTAGCACGCGTGTCACGATGACGCCGGCTTCTTCAGCCGATTCTTCTCCTGCCATATCGAACTATCGATTCACGAATCCGAGCTTCTTGACGGAAGCTTTGACGCATAAGTCGTACGTGAATGAGCGTCGAGACTCCGGTCGAAAACACAATGAACGGCTTGAGTTTCTGGGGGACGCCGTGTTGTCGCTCATCATGAGCGATTATCTTGCGGGGCGGTATCCTGAGTTGAGTGAAGGAGCCCTCTCAAAACTCAAAGCCACACTTGTGAGCGAAGCGCCGTTAGCGAATGCCGCCAGACGGTTGGATCTCGGCGCCCGGTTGAAACTTGGTCGAGGCGAAGAACTCTCGAATGGGCGGGACAAAGCCTCACTGTTGGCTGATGCGTTTGAGGCCGTCATCGCGGCCGTCTATCTCGATGGAGGGTTGGAGGCGAGTCGAAACTTCACCATTGAGGCGCTGACTGATGAACTACGACAAATTGATGTCCTGCAAGAGAAACCCGGAAGGGATGATTATAAGACGCGCTTCCAGGAATGGTGCCAAAAACGGTATGAACTGTTGCCTCGGTATGTGATCGTATGCGAAACCGGCCCGGATCACCAAAAGGTATTTGAAGTTGAAGTGCGAGTGAATGACAAGGTTTTCGGGATCGGCCGAGGATACAGCAAGAAGGAAGCGGAACAGGAGGCGGCGCAACGAGCGCTGGGGCAGTCTGAGCGGTAATGCCGAGTCCATGCTAAAATAATCGATGTTGTCACATGAATGACATGGAGGGGGTAATGCTGAAGCAAGCAGGATGGCGAATGCTTATGGGCGTGCTCATCACGGTTGGTCTTTCAGTTTCACATGTCTGGTCGATCGATGCTGCTGAGACGACACGACCTCTCAAGACTGAAGCACCAAAAGGGCCGCGGGCGATCATCAAAACGAAATTCGGCGATATCGAAATCAAGTTCTATCCGGATGTCGCGCCGAAACATGTCGAGAATTTCATCAAGCTGGCAAAGTCCGGGTTTTACAATGGAACAATTTTCCACCGCGTCATTCCCGGTTTCATGATTCAGGGTGGAGATCCCAATACGAAGGATACACTCAAGAAGGACATCTATGGCCAAGGCGGTCCCGGTTATACCGTCAAGGCGGAGTTCAGCGATATCCCGCACAAACGCGGCATTGTTTCAATGGCCAGGGCGGCTGATCCGGATTCCGCCGGTTCCCAGTTTTTCATCGTCGTCGAGGATTCACGATTTCTAGACCGCAAGTACTCTGTGTTCGGCGAAGTGACGAAGGGGATCGGTGTGGCCGACAAAATCGTCAACCTGACTCGAGACGAGCGGGATAATCCGAGTGAGCGTGTGGAAATGACGGTCACGATCGCGGAGTAACATTCGTCGACATGCTGGATCAGGAAACGGTGTGGTGACCGATTGCGAACACGAGGGAAGAGCTGATTGAGGGGATTGCTGGTGCGGCTGTCTTCAAGATGCCGGTCGGCTTTCTGATTCGGCCTCCAGCACCGAAGCAATAAATCCGCCTGCCGGAATCGCCAGCAGCGGGCAGGTGGCCTTGTGAAGCACCCGTTCGCTATGGCTGCCGCGCAGCGCATCGAGAAAGCCGTGGCGTCCCTCGGTGGTCATGACGAGGAGATCAGCGTTGATCTCTTCCGCGGTCTCACAGATCACATCCACCACATCTCCTTGCTTCATGACTATCTCCCACTGCCAGCCGGGTATATCGGAGTAGTGAAGGTCGGGCATGTCTCCGTTCTCGCCGACATGGAGAACCGTAAAGACGCCGACCGGGCGATTGAGCCGGTATGCCATCCGCACGGCGGCTTGGAGCGCCGCCTGGCCCGACGGCGTGGAGGCGACGGGAATCAAGATGTTCGTCAATGAGATGGAACCATCGTGCGGAGAAATGAATCCGGCTACACCTTTCGGGATGAAGAGGGTCATCTGCCGCGACTCCAGCGCAATGGGCACCGCCACGGACTTGTTGAGCCATGGAAGACCACCTTTGCTTTGATCCGTAGCGAGCACGATCAGATCCGTCGTGTGCTCGGCTAGGTAGGATATGACCGATTCAACGGGGTCCTGATGGACTGCTTGGACCTTCTTAACATGGATACCCAATTGGGCGACATCGGATCGCCGGCTGTTTCTGGGCAGCAGCCCCCATCGTTCCAGCGCCGCACGCACACCGGGAAACTCCATCCAGTCCGTATCCCGATCGGAGGAGACATGAAGAATGGTCAGGTTGGCTTGAGCCATCAAGGCGGTTTTCAAGGCATGCGCGAACGCGCCTTCGCTCGCTTCGGTGAAATCGGATGGATGAAAAATGTTTCGAAGGATAGGGATGTTGAGCGAGTCGGGGAAAGACATGGGTGATCCTTCTAATGACTATGGTGCGCGCAGTCGGGACCATGCGTGTGTGTTTCGGCGGCGGGTGGTGGCAGGAAAGCTCGTCCCGGTAGAAGGATGTGTCCCGATTCCCGTTGCTTTTTGAGATGTGCTGCGATCTCCGGGTGCTCCATTTTCACATAACCGATCAGTCCCCCTAGAAATCGGCTCGACTGAAAATCATTCTCTGAAAATGTAGAGATGAATTGCGCGGCGCGATCGAGAATTTCCAGCGCGTCGGCGGCATCGGCAATTTGTTGGGGATTCTGTTTCCGAAACGCCTCATACTCTTTTTTGAGGTGCTCGGCAAAAACCGGTGCAGGGCCGGCGGGAACGTGAAGTGGGCTGAGCGTGCGACGAAGCGTCTGGAGTGCCGTTACGACTTCAATATCTTGTCCATCCCTTCGTCCCTCGAAGTAGCCGAACGTGATGACTTCGATCAAATTGAAGAGCGCCACGGCTTTGTGGCCTCCTAAGTGGTCCAGTTCCTGATAGAAGTCTCGTCGAACGGGCGCAAATTGCGCGCCGAGTCTTTTTTGTTGGTAATCGCTTCCGGTGTCGAGATAGGGGCAATCAGCGGGACATGAGATCCGCGTCAGGCGATGCTCACCACAGCAGGGACTGCAGATCAATCCTCCGAGGGCCGGGCATGGGCGTTTGCCCCGACGATTGTGACAATACGAGCACGAGCTCATTTCTTCGTTCCTTCCGCCCCGGGCTTGGGAGGTGGAGGGATAAAACCGTAGTCGGCCAGCGTACGCTTCTCGCCCTTTGGCTTCCCGACCGAAGGGGTTTCCAGTCCATTTATCTCCGCGGCATGCACATAGTGGTAAGGAACCAAGATGAGGTTGTTCACCCGGTCGATACTGATATCAGCCGGAGCGGGGAGATACTCGGCGATGACTTGGAATCGATGATCTCGGGTCATGCGCCAAATCTTGCCTTTTGTGATGTCTGATACGTACATGGTTCCCCATTGATCAAAATCCACTCCGCTCAGGTTTTCGAAGCGACCGGTAAAAACCCCATTCGCTTCCAGTTCGGTCAGTTGTCCATCGGGAGTGACGTCAAAAATCTTCCCTTTTTGCCGGCTCACAGTGATGAGATGGTTCGTCTTGGGATGAATCACGATCGCGGCGGGTCCTGCGAGCCGTTCATCATGGATCAAAAGGTCAACACGATGATTGCCTGACGGATCAACTCGGTAAATGGAGTTCGCCGCCTCATCTGAAACGTACAACATACCGTCCGGCGCGGCAGCCACGTCGGTTAACGATACCCGCGTATGAGATGATGTGGGGAACAAAACGGTAGCGATGAGTTTGCCTGACGTCTTATCAAAGGCTTTCAGTTGATCGAGATCCGCGATGTAAAGAATTGGTCCGACCAAGGCCATCCCCTTGGGGGCATGCAGCAACACGTCCGCCACGCCACCTTGGATGAACTTGAGGTCGGTGACCTTTCCATCGGCATTCAATTTTGTGATGAAGCCGTTGTTGTCTCTTGCTTCAGGTTCACCGTTGATGTTGGAAATAAAATATTCTTTCCCGGACGGGTCACCGATGAAGCTATTGGGTGACTCCAGACCCGTGATTTGCGCGGCTTCGCCGGGGAACGTCAAGCCCAGGATAAGCACGGTAAGCAGGAATAAGCTGTGATAGAGGTTCACGAACAAAGGCAGGCCATCCAGGTTTTCATCGAAGACCATCGTATCGGACGAACAAAGAGAGTGTCAAGAAAGAGCCTTGAGGCAGGAGGCAAGCAGAGAGATATGGCGAAGCGTTGACTTGCATAAAATTCCCCTGCTAAGTTGCGGCGGTTTACCTGGCAGAATAGTTAGAGGGAGGGGATCGTGGCCGCACAATTGATTGATGGAAAAGCACTGGCGCAACAGGTTCGCGATCGTCTGGCAAAGGAATCGGCGGAACTGTTTGCCAAGAAAGCGATGAAGCCGGGTCTTGCGACCATTTTGGTGGGTGACGATCCGGCTTCGCATGTGTATGTTCGAAACAAGCAAAAGGCGTGTGAATTGGCGGGGATCTATGTCGATGATCATAAGCTCTCGGCAAGCACGACACAGGCCGAATTATTGGCGCTGATCGGCAAAAAGAATACGGATCCTAAAATCCATGGAATTCTGGTTCAGCTCCCGCTGCCCAAACATATCGACAGCAAAGTCATCCTGGAAGCCGTTTCGCCGCTGAAGGATGCGGATGGATTTCATCCTTACAACTTCGGTCGACTGGTGGAGGGGCACCCCGTCTTCGAAGCCTGCACTCCCAAGGGTGTCATCAAGATGATCGAATCGATCGGGGTGCCGATAGAAGGCAAGCGGGCGGTTGTGGTGGGACGGAGTAATATTGTCGGGAAGCCGTTGGCCTTGATGCTGCTTCAACGGAATGCCACCGTCACAATCTGTCATTCAAAAACCAGAGACCTTCCCGCTGTTTGCCGTGAAGCGGAGGTGCTTCTCGTCGCGATCGGCAAGGCGAAGTTTGTGACGGCCGACATGGTGCGTGAAGGCGCGGTCGTTATCGACGTGGGGACGAATAAGACTTCTGAGGGCAAGCTGTGCGGCGACGTAGACTTCGACACAGTCAGCCAAAAGGCCGGTTGGATCAGCCCCGTGCCCGGAGGGGTCGGCCCAATGACCATTGCGATGCTGCTGGAAAATACCGTGGAGTCGGCCAAGAAGGCAGCAGGAATGCTATGAGGGGCCATTTATGAGTCGAGAGCCACAGCGCCTAATTGATGTCCTCAGCCGAGGGATGTTTGCGGTTACTGTAGAGTATAACCCTCCCAAGGGTACCAACATCTCGTCCGTTCTCGAGAATGCCAAACAGCTTGTCGGGCGCGTACACGGTGTGAACGTGACCGACAATACCGCGGCAGTGGTTCGTGCCGGCTCACTGCCGGTCTGTCGCCTGCTGTATGAGTTAGGGCATGATCCCGTGATGCAGTTGACCTGTCGTGATCGCAATCGCATCGCGATGCAATCTGATCTCATGGGTGCACATATGCTTGGGATTCGAAATATCTTGTGCCTTACAGGCGATTACCCGACCGTCGGCGATCATAAGGAGGCCAAACCGGTCTATGATCTTGATTCAGTTCAAGTGATGCAGATGGTGCAAGGGTTGAATAAAGGGCATGACTTGGCTGGGCGCAAGCTGGACGGCTCGACGGCGTTTACCATCGCCGCCGCCGTCACACCGGAAGCCGACCCACTCGGACCTATGCTCGCCAAGTTTGAAGTCAAGGTGAAAGCGGGTGCCCAATTTTTCCAGACACAAGCGGTGTTCCATCCGGAACAGTTCGCGAATTTCATGAAGGCAGTCCGGCCCTATAAGGTCAAGGTTCTTGCCGGTATCCTCGTGTTGCGCAACCACAAGATGGCGGAATTCATGAACGCACATATTCCAGGTATCTCGGTCCCAAACGAGATGATCGATGAGCTCAAAGCGGCCGGTGAGAAGGCAGAGGACGTCGGAGTCGACATAGCCGTACGGACCATCAAGGCGGTGCAGCCGTACTGCGACGGTGTTCATATCATGGCGATCAAAGCCACGCATCGGTTGGCCGAGATCATCACCAAAGCTGAATTGAACTGATGACGATCCTCGATTTCCAGCAGTTCAAACGAGACAGAAAAAAACTCGCCGTCGTGACGGCCTACGACGCGCTGTTCGCACGTATTGTCGAGCAAGCGGGAATCCGGGTGATTCTGGTCGGAGATTCATTGGGTATGGTCGTACAGGGAAAACCTAATACGCTCGCGGTCACGATGGATGACATGCTGTATCATACCAAGTTGGTCGCAGGCGTGGTGCAGCGAGCTTTGGTTATTGCGGATATGCCGTTTATGTCTTATCAGACCAGCACAGAGGAGGCGCTGCGCAATGCGGGCCGATTGCTCCAAGCGGGTGCTGCTGCGGTGAAGCTGGAGGGGGGCGCCGTGATGGCTGATCGAATCAAAGCCATGACGAGTGTGGGGATTCCGGTCATGGGGCACCTGGGCATGACACCACAATCAGTCTGTACGTTAGGCGGATACAAGGTCCAAGGGAAAGCCGACGATCAAGCCTCCAGGTTGCTTCAGGATGCAAAGGCTATCGAAGCCGCCGGAGCCTTCGCTCTTGTACTGGAAGCGATACCGGCTGAGTTGGGCAGAAAGATCACTCACATCCTTTCAATCTCTACCATCGGAATCGGGGCGGGACCTCACTGTGACGGCCAAGTGCTGGTGCTGTATGACCTCCTTGGACTCTTTGATTCGTTCATCCCGAAATTCGTGAAGACCTACGCGCACCTCAAAGCCGATACCCTCCAAGCGTTGAGCCGGTACAAAGAAGAAGTCGAGCAGGGCAAGTTTCCTTCGGATTCAGAAAGCTATCACTAGACCTCTCATACTGTCCCTTCTGGGTTTTCCGTACCCAAGGATTTCATATCTCCACGCGGTTACTGCTACCCTGTTTCCTATTCGAAAGGAGGGAAGACAGGGCTGAGTCCGTTTGATAGAGTCAGCCCTTCTGCCTTACATGAGGTGGATAGGCGTGATGGAATGGATTGAATGGTTGCTGAGCCGAGAGTTCTGGCAGCTCGTTTTCGACCATGCCCTCTTCATTCCTCTTTTGTTCACGGCGAGGGTCATCGTCGTCACGGCGCTAGAACGGATCATGCCGGCGAGGGAGGTGCCTTATCGGTCTATCATTTTGATGGACGTCGCCGGTGCGGCGCTGGTCGGGTACCTGCTGCTCCCTGCCGCTTTGTATGTGAGCGAACGGATCGTGATTCAACCGGTGTTGCCCGAATTTATCTCGGCTCTTCCGACCGCGGCGGCTGTTGCCCTATACTACGTGGCTGGAGACTTCGGCGCCTATTGGGTACATCGGTTTCTGCACCTTAGTCCGTTTTGGCGTATCCATAAGTGGCACCATTCTCTGACGCACATGTATTGGTTGGCCGGATACCGGGCCTCGCTTCTACAACAGGTATTGTTCAATCTACCCTGGATGATGGCCTTTTCAGTTTTCGGTCATGCTCCATGGTGGATGTATTGGGCGGTGTTGTCTTCTCATATGCTCTTGAATGACTGGATGCACATGAATGTCTCCTGGCGCTCGAATTGGCTGGAATGGATTGTTGTGACGCCGCGGTATCACCATGTTCATCATAGCGACCATTCAGCGCATGCCAACGCGAATTTCGGAGTGACGTTTTCGATTTGGGACCGACTGTTCGGGACCTATGTCGATCCGGAGGAATTCACGACGCCCATTACATTCGGGATCGGGGAGCAGGTTCCTTTGGCGCGTCTCGTTGCAGGGATCTGAGCTGTGTGTGCGTCAATGCCGCGCCAACCCATCAACCTGAAACACTGTCCGATCCTCCAATCTCACTGCCGTTAGCTGCCGACCCCACACGCAGCCGCTATCGATCGCCAGCAGATTCGACTCGATGTGTAGGTTGAGCGCCGCCCAGTGCCCCGTAATCAAAGTGGTGTCGGTGCTCTTGCGGCCTGGAATACTGAACCAGGGTTGGTAGCCGAGCGGCGTCTCTTCCGGCCGGCCGGAAAACTCGGACATCTTGCCGCTCGGCGTGCAGGTGCGAAGTCTCGTCAGTACGCGCGCAACGGTGACCAACCGTAAAGTGCCTGTAAGGCTGGGGCTCCACGTGACCACCGGCTCGTGAAAGAGTGATTGCAAGAACGATCGGAAGCCGTCGCCTTGCAGTGCGGTCTCGACCTCGCTGGCCAATTGAGCGGCATCTTGCGTGGTCCATTGAGGGAGTAGCCCTGCATGGATCATGAAGAATGATCCCTCGCGATAGTGCAGCGGCTGGTGCCGAAGCCAATCGATCAAGTCCAGCCGGTCGCCGGCTTCCAATACATCGCCGATCGTGTCTTTGGGTCGAAGCGTTACCACTCCTTCCGAGACGGCCAGAAGGAAGATGTCGTGGTTACCGAGCACGACGCGGACGGACGGTCCGAGCGAACGGATGTAGCGAAGCACACCGAGGGAATCAGGCCCGCGGTTGACCAGATCGCCGACGAACCACAGCCGATCTTTCGTGGGGTCGAAGCGAATATGTTGAATGAGGCGTTGCAAGGCATCGTGGCATCCTTGCACATCGCCGATTGCGAATGTCGCCATAAAAAGGAATGTCAACGTCAATGGTCATTAGTCACTCAAGATGAAAAGATCACTCTTTTGCTAATGACAGATGACCAGAGCCCTATTGATGGGATTAAGGATACCGAGCTTCGATCTTACTCGACAACCCGCCGCGCGCAGTGAAGGTACCGGTGACTTTCGCCCAGACAGGACGGCAGGCTTTGACAATGTCTTGAAGGATTCTATTGACCGCATTTTCGTAGAAGATGCCGAGATTACGGTAGGCGTGGATGTACAATTTGAGCGCTTTCAGCTCAAGACATTCTTTATCGGGCATGTAGTGCAGTGTAATGGTTCCGAAGTCCGGCAAGTTGGTTTTGGGGCAAATCGCCGTGTACTCAGGGATCTCAATCGTAATTTCATATCCCTTGTATTGATTCGGGAAGGTCTCGATGTCGGGTAGAGGGGCGCTGATTCCACTCTTCGCGTGCCGCTCGTTGTAACCCAGTCGCGTGGTTCGCGGTGGTTTGTGATTCCCCTTCTCCTTCACCTCTCACACCTCTTTGCTTGATCTGGTTTGTCTTGTTCATTTGGTTGATAACCAACCAAATGAAATAAACCAAAGGAACGAGCGTCTTCGCTACAATTGCTTCATCCATTCAGTTTGGCCGATTTTCTCCAGTTCCACATAAAGCGAGACCCAGGGACACTTCATCTCGGGATAGACTTCGCAGAGTCCACCTTTGCGGACTCCTCCGCACGGGCCGTGTGCCATGAATTTCGGACATTCGGCTTTGACTGAATCGTCCGGAATCGGGGGACGTTTATGAACTCCGCCGACATGGACACCGGCATCATCTTCACCTGGGATGAGAACGCGCAATGGCATGACATGCAGTGTAAACGGAATGCAGTAGATCGGCAATGTCTAAACGTGATTGTTAAAGAATTCGGAGGTCTTATTTGTCGCCCTGGCTGTTTGGGGCGAATGGCCTATTTTGTCAGCTGAATCTAGGCCTTCTTTTGGATACCTTGGGCCCTCTTAGAAGTTGCTTTGATTTTCATGGCGTTATACTATCGTCGAGTAACGTCGAAAATTCATGGCGAAATTCATAGATGGAAAATTCTGATAGTGGGTGGTTACAGAGACAAGAAAAGGTTGAGCAAAGATTGACAGTCTTTTTTCGGCTTTGCTAGGATGCCCAAGGCTTGTGAGTATATAAGTACTCCGGTTATCAAACTCCTTAAACTCTCAAGTTTTTCTTCGATGCATGGGGAGTGGTGCGAAGAATATGAGCAGCGGTTGACCGTTGCCAACGATATAAGGGAGGTGCCTGATGAGTCTTGATTATGTCAAATTTTCCAATGGATTTGAGAAGTTTATGCCAAAGGAATATCGGGACATGGTGGAACATGGACCTTTTGGGAAGAAGGTCACGGTTTCACAAATGGGAAACTTCAAGGAAGTGTTGGAAGAACATCCCATGTGCGCCGGCTGTGCCATGACGCTCTTCATTCGGCTGGCTATAATTGCGTTTCCCAATCCTGAAGACACCATTACTGTCGGGACGGCCGGTTGCGGTCGTCTAGCCATCTCTCAGGCGGCGATTCCCTTTGTCTACGGCAATTACGGTGACCAAAACGGAGTGGCGAGCGGCCTATCCCGAGGCCTCCGTCTTCGTTTCGGCGACAAGCCAAAGGATGTGGTGGTGATGGCCGGAGACGGCGGCACGGCGGACATCGGCTTTCAGCAGGTCCTCCACTCCTGGTTCCGCAAAGAGCGGTTCACGACGATCATGTTGGACAATGAAGTCTATGGGAATACCGGTGGCCAGGAAAGCGGCATGACCAATCGCGGAGCCGTGCTAAAGATGGCACCGCTTGGCAAGAAGTTTGAGAAGATGGATATGGTGCAGATGGCCAAGGTGGCCGGTTGCGCCTATGTCGCCACAGTGGTGCCGAACAATCCGCGCCGTGTGGAAAGTGTGATCAAGAAAGCTGTGTTGATTGCGCGCGAAGTCGGATCGACTTACATTCAGGCCTACACGTCCTGCAACATCGAATACGCCATTCCGACCGACAAGGTCATGGAAGATGCAAAGACGGTGGAGAACGATCGGTATCAGTTCACGGAATACGTCAGCGAAGAAGCGAAACAATACCTCACTGAGCGTTATGGTTACAAGGAATTCCTTGCCAAGCCGGCTGCTCCCGCCGCCGCGATTCCAGGCAAGGCTTAGGCGTTCAGGAGGAGGTCATCATGGCAAAACGATTCAATATTCGGATGGCAGGCGTTGGAGGCCAGGGTGTCGTCACCGGCTCGCATATTCTCAGCACCGCGGTCATCAATGCCGGCGGCGAAAGCACCATTGTGCCGTTCTACGGATCGGAAAAGCGGATGGCGCCGGTCGAAAGCTATGTCCGGGTGTCGGATGAGCCGATTTACGAAATCGGTGAAATCACGTTTCCGCACATCATTATCATCTTCCATCCGCAGGTCATCACTCACGGCAAGTCGTATACGATGCCGTTCTATTTCGGCTTGAAAGAAGATGGGATTGCCCTGATCAACAACGATGGGCCGATGAATCTTCACAGAGATCAGGCGGCTGAACTGAAGAAGCTTCGAGCAAAGCTCTATTATTTTCCAGCGACGAAGATCTCATTAGAGGTTGCCGGTATGGACCTCGCCACCAACATGGCATTGATGGGCTGTATCGGCGCGATTACAGGCCTGACGAGCATGGCAGGATTGGATCAGGCCGTGAAGGATCGGTTTCTCGGAAAAGGCTTTGTGGTGTCCGGTGGTACGGCTGCGCTCGACAGCGTTGTCGAGCGGAAATTCAAGAAGAAACAGGAATTGATCGAGAAAAACGTGGCCGTCATGCGGGCTGGATGGAACTATGCCGTCGATCATGGTTGGGCCGCGGCTGATGTTAAGCGGGTGGAAGAGCCAGTGGCAGTGGCCACCGCGTAACTGGTCACAAAGGAGTCTTCATGTACCTCGTAGCCGATATCAGCGTTGAAATCTGTGCCGCGAAAAGCTGTAAGCTCTGTACGCAATATTGCCCGGAAGCCAATACTATTCAGTACAGCGACGAATTGGGCAAAGACCAAGGATTCAAGTACGGTTCGGCCTATGTGGCGGTGGATCGCTGTAAGGGCTGCGCGCAATGTGTGTGGGTCTGCGACAACATGGCAAAAAACAATGCGATCAAAATGATCATGATCGATCAGCTGCCCAAGGCGGCGCTGACCGAGAACATCACTTACGGCGAAAAGAGCACGACGGCCGTTTTGGCCAGTCCGGTCGTCGGATAGACTTGAGGAAAGGGGAAGGGCGTGGCAACAACACAGGATACTAGAGAGCGCATTATCGTACCAGGCCCCGCGGGCTTCCATCCTCCGTCTGCCGCGCAGTTGGGAGTATCGCTGCCGGATCCAGGGGAGGGGTTATTTTACGGATTGCTCGAGCCGAACGAGGAAGTGGTGATTGAAGAGATGGCTCGAAAAATGCTGACCAGCCCGAACGCGACCATCTTCCCCGGGCCGTTGCTGCTCTGGGCTTGGAACGATCATGCAGTGGAAAAAGCGAAAGCAACCCTGGAAATCGCCGCGCAAATTCCGGAAGTCATGATCATTCCGATGCCGGACTATCGTCCGAAGTATCCAAAGATCGACCCGGAAGAAGTCATCAACCCCAATCATCCCAATCTCACAATCTGGGGCAATAAGATCGAAGCCTGTATCTTCATCGGGGTGCATTGTCATTATGCGAATTTGACGCTCAAGATGATCCGGGCGGGAACGAATTGTTGCACGATGGCGATTTGTGCCGAGCAGGGTCATGAAGACGCCATGCTTACCATCCGAGACTCAGATACGGCAAAGTTGAAACGTGTTGCCCAGATCTTCAAGCGGGTACGCGAAGAAATGGGTATTAAGTTGCCGGAGAGCGGTGAGAACGTGCGCTTTACCGGAACGCAATCCAAGGTGCATGATGGGAAGACCCACACCAATCCGATGGCGTTTGCACCGACCCCTGGCGGAGTCGGTAGTGCGGCGATGTTCGGCCATTCGGCAGAACAAATGAAACGAGAAGGGTAGGTTGAGCGCGCAGCTCACCATTCTTATAGAGGTGCAACTATGAGTGAAACCGAAGTCAAAACTAATCCGCAAGGCGATCCCATCACCAGCGTCGCGGTGCCAAAGTCGGATGGGAAAAAAGATCCTCATGGGGAAGCAAAGCGACAGAAGGTCGTGACCCCTGAATACATGTTCCTCGAAGCGCCGCGGACGAAGGAATTCATCACTGGTAGTGAGGCCGCGAAGGAAGCGGTCCGCCGCTCGAATGTGGATTTGGCCATCGCATATCCGATTACCCCGCAGAGCGAAACCATGCAGCTGGTCGGCGTGCTCTACGGCGAAGGCTACGTGAAAGAATATTACCGGGGCGAAGAAGAGGTCGGTGTCATGGCGGCAATCGCCGGTGGATCACGCTCGGGCGTCCGTTGTTATACCGCGACTGCCGGACCTGGTACGTTACGCGGTCTGGAGGGGATCGCTTCCTGGCCTGGTCATCGTCTCCCTGTCGTTGCCATGTTTACCTGCAGAGTGGTCAACGCGCCGCTCGCCATTCAGCCGGACAACATTGAAGTGTCCTACCTGCTGAACTGCGGGATGATCGTGTTCCATGCCGAAAACCAGCAGGACATGTTCGATTTCACGATGGCCGGCTTCACAATCAGTGAAAAGAACGATGTGACCTTGCCGGTCGGGGTTTGCTGTGATGGGTTCTTCGTTACGCACGCCCGAGGCTATGTGCGCATGCAAGATCGTGGCATCAAGTTGCCGCCGCGAGAAGCCTGGCGGGGTGCGGTCCCGGTGCTTGATGCGGAGAATCCTCCTGCTCGTCTGTCCCGTGATGCTCCGGTTCAGAAGTCGAACTTTATGGCTTACAACATTCACGCCGTGTGGCAACAAGAAGTCTGGGCAGCGGTCGAACGCTCCCGTAAGTACATTAATAAGTACATGGGGGGGTTGCTGACGGCGGAAAACGTCGAAGGTGCTGAGGCCATCATCATCGCCTCCGGCAGCGCAGCGGCCCAATCGCGAGAAGCGGTACGTCTTTGCAAGGACAAGGGGCTTAACGTTGGGTTGATCAAAGTTCGATCGCTCCGTCCGTTCCCGACAAAGGAACTGCGTGAACTGTGCAAGAATGCGAAGCTGATCGTCGTGCCGGAATTCAACTACGTCGGTTGGCTGGCCAAAGAAGTAGCAACAGCGGTGTATGGTTACTCCAAAGCCAAGATTATCGGAGGGCCACGCGTGTATGGCGGTCAATCGATGCCGGTGGAATTGATCGTTGATGAAGTCGAATCCGGCCTCACTGGTAAGAAATCTACGAATGTCGCGATGTCACAGGTCATGGGCGGAACCGTCAGCCATGATGAGGTTGCCCACTTCATGCGCAGCATCTGATTGAGTCGTGGAAAACGAAGAGCCCGTCAGACTTCTCCGTCTGACGGGCTCTTCCTGTTTTCGCTGGTCTGTTCGGTCTGTTCCGTCTATCTTGTCAGTGAAATGGGAAGACCTGACAGACAAGAAAGATCAGACAGACCGATAGACTGCGTTCTACCCCTGGATCTCGTCTTCGACCATTTCCTCGCTGGACGGCATACCGTAAGCGACATACTTCGCGTAGGACAGATAGATTGCCGCACTGTCCGTCATGGCTTTCGAGCCGGCAGTCAGTCGAACGACCTTGTCGGAGCCGGGGGGTTCTATGTTCTGCAGCATCGCGACATGGTCGTGCAGAAGCCTGATATACCGTTCCACAGCCGATTCGACTTCTTTATAAGCCTTCAGGATTTCATCCGTCATAGTTGTCCTCCGTAATAGGCCGAGCATACACTAGGCTCATGCGACGCCTCAACGCCACGGTTTCACCATCACTCCTTGATGCCATCAATGAACCAGTTGAGACACCACGATTTTCACAAGAGAGATTGGCGCGGGCCGTGGCGGAATTGTCCAGGCGCTTTACCAAAGATCGGAATCATTTAAGCCGAACATATTTAGACGACGACCTCTTGAGGGCCGCGTACCTTCAGTATTTTCTGCCGGTCAATCTTGCCAAAATCCAACTACTACTCAACGAGATGCCGACTCCGGAACCGGTCGAAAGGTTTTCGGTTCTCGACATTGGATCTGGACCAGGGACTGGGACCCTGGCAGCCCTTGCGTGGTGGCATCAGCAAAAGTTGCTCAATGCGTTGTCAGTTACCGCTGTCGATGGTTCGTCGGGCGCTCTCAGGCAAGCCAGACAGTTGTGGGATCGGTACTGTCGAATGGCCGGTATTCAAGAGGCAGACTTACAGACGTATGTGGGAAATTTGGAGCGGAGAGAATGGTCTGAGCAGGTGAGGCAGAAGGGGCCGTTTGACCTTGTCATTCTTTCCAACTGCTTGAATGAGATCCATATAAATGGTATGGACCCGATCGAAGCAAAAACTGGCTTAGTGGTGGAATGTTTATCGCTGCTCACACCGGCCGGCACGATCATGATCGTAGAACCGGCCTTACGAGAAACCTCTCGCGCGCTGCATCAGGTTCGCGACCGATTGCTCCAAGAGAAGCGTTGCACTATTTATAGTCCATGCCTTCACGAGGGGAACTGTCCAGCATTAGTGAAGCCCGATGATTGGTGCCATGAAGAGCGAGCGTGGGAACCGCCGGTTTCGATCCGGGAAATCGATGAAGAGGTTGGATTCATCAAAGACGCGCTGAAGTTCTCGTATCTCCTGCTACGGAAGGACGTCAAGACCATCGTCGACCGGAAGCCGGACGTCTATCGCGTGGTCAGTGAACTGCGAGTCATGAAGGGGGAGAAAAGAGCCTGGCTCTGTAATGAGCAGGGCCGGCAAGAAGTCGGACGGCAGGATCGCCTCGCGTCTTCTCACAACGAAGCATTCGATCAGTGGCATCGTGGTGCGATCGTGCAAATTGGAAAGATCGTTCACAAAGAACGAAAGGGAAAGGTGTCGGCATTGGGGCGAATCGAGCGGGATATGGCGGTGCAGCTCATTCGTTCAGCGTGATGAGTGCAGTAGCTACATGATGAACAGTGCCAGCTTTCAGTTGCAGCATCATGCGATAAGCTGGGTTGCCTAGCTGTAGATGTCTGATTATGCCCATATGAACGTATGGTCATAAGATGGTCTTCGTGATAATGTTTGCTGATGGCAAAGGCGAGGTTCGAATGGGATTCCAAGAAGGACGCGGAAAACCAGGAAAAGCACGGCATCTCTTTCACAAAGGCTCAGTTCGCCCTTGCTGACCCGCGCCGCATAATCGCGGAAGATTTCTCGCATAGTTCAAGCGAGAAGCGGCAGTACTGTTTCGGTTGGATTGAGGGAGGAGTCCTGACCGTACGGTTCACTTTTCGAGACGACGTAATTCGAATTTTCGGAGCCGGTTACTGGCGGAAAGGGAGGCGGATCTATGAGCGGGAAAATAAAATATACGGATGAACCCCTCGGAGATCTTAAGGTCATCTCTGATTTTCTACCTCGTCCCGAAGAACTCGTCTTTCGGGATGAAGGAGTCAAGGTGACGATTGCCCTGAGCAAACGAAGCGTTGATTACTTTAAAGGAGAAGCTCGCAAGCATCACACACAGTACCAGCGCATGATCCGACGATTGCTCGATGCCTACGCTGAGCATCATTCCCAGCCTTCGAGTGCGCGGTCAACCCGGACACGCACCAAGTTGGCTCGTACAGGCTAAGTCATGGCTGGAAAAGGCCAAAAAGACGGAACACGCTGGAGCGAAAAGGGGACGTGGCACCTAAAGGGGACGTGGCACCTATTGGGGCGGCAAGGCTGACGCCAAGCGGGAGAGCAACAAGGTTCGGCTGGGTCTTGCAGATTTAGAGGGCCAAAGCGCAGGTTTAACCACTTGAAGAGTCCCCATAAAGATGCGTTGACGGCAACGTTGTCAGGTGTAGTAATGCGCGCGAAATTGACAAAAGGGACTTTCCCTATCGTTGGGAATTCCTCCTATGAGTGAGAAAGAAGCAATTGTAGAAAAGCTAAAATCTATCGCGGGAGATCTAAATGCCAGCTCAGTTCCTCGACACGAATTTCTGCGGCGAACCGGGTTATCAGAGCGGAAAGTCCAGCGCCTCTTTGGGTCATACAACAACCTAGTGGTGGCTGCTGGTCTACAACCTCGAGCCTTCCCAACCGCTGACGCCCCAAGCTACTCTAACGATGAACTCTTGGCTGAAGTGGTCAGAGTGATTCGACTGCCTGATGCCAAGCTCACCCGTGTGTTCTTTGAACAGAATGCGAAATTCTCATCGTCAGTATGTGAGAGACGCTTCGGAGGCTGGGTCAATACTGTAAAGACGGCCGCTGAATTGCTTGACCCTCATAAGGAAGAAGAACTGCTAAGACTGGTGCGAGAGTATACTGTGCCTCCTCATCCGTCTCGGGTGCAAGATAGCCCATCTCATAACTCTCAGCCACATGAAATACAGGAGCAGCAGGAACATCCGGGGCACGAGTTTATTCAAACAAGCTCTGCCAACGTTTACGGTGAATTCATCAACTTTAGGGGGCTTCAATACGCTCCTGTGAACGAGCAGGGAGTTGTTTTTTTGTTTGGCATGCTCTGTAAAGAACTTGGTTACATTGTGGAGATTGTTAAACCAGGTTTCCCTGACTGTGAAGCGAAGAGAAGGATTCGTGGCTAACCCGGCATGTGGCAACGTGTTCGGATTGAATTCGAATATCAGTCCAGAAACTTCCGGTCACACGGTCACGACCCAGATCAGTGCGACGTTATTGTCTGTTGGGAGCACAACTGGTCTGAATGTCCCATAGAGGTAGTAGAGCTCAAATCAATCTTGCGCGGACTTTCCTCATCAGTGACTACAGATTAATTTTCAGCCAACGAAGGGGCCAGAGATTTTTGATCAAGGGGTAATTGGGACAGGACCCGAGTACTTTAGCGGCTCAGTCCGCTTCCGGTTCCGAACTGCCGTGCTGGTGGGACACCTTATCTTCTTCGAAGAGATCGGCCATTTCCTCGGCCATCACAGCATCATCATCCTGAATAGCGATGAGAGGGATTTCTTTTCTTGCCTTGGGTGTGTCCTCTGGCGAAGAGGGGGCAGGTTGTTTTGGATGGTCACTCATAGGCTTTAGTATACACCAGTGCCGAAAAGAGAACGGGTAAATTTACTCGAAGGCTTCGAGCGACGACTTCTCAGGAAACTGCCGCGTACACTTTTGACAGGTCACGAAGTAATAGGCCTCTCGGACAGACAGCGTAGCTCGAAAATCGAGATTGACCCCCTGATGGTTGCAAGCTGTGCAGGAAATCTCCTTTAACCGGAGCGGCACATCCGGCTGCGTCCGCAGGTAGAACTCCATATCGGTATAGACCGGAAACGTGTAGTAACACTTCCTGCAAATGGCTCGCCAATCACCGTCGGCTCCCATGAACCGTTCGTCGATCGCGAAGCTCGACTGTTTGCAGACGGCGCACGGAACCGTATTCAGGCGACGTTCTACTTCTTGCTGAGTGATGGTCACCATGTTGACGCAGTATAGCGGGCGGGGAAATGAAATCGCAACCGACACTGCAGAGCCGGCGAGATCGCTTGACCACCATCAGAGGCGCGTTATACTGACAACGCGATGCATCTGATTACGGAAAATCTGTTGGTGGGAAGCATCGACGATGCCCGAGAGCCTCCTGAGGTGATCGGCACGCTTCTGCTTGTGGCGGAAGAGTTTTCGATCACACCGGCCCCTTGGGTGGACTATCATCGAGTTCCTTTTCGAGAGTTTGCCAAGGTCGATCCTCTTAAGCTCATGGAAGCTGTTCAATGGCTTGAGCCGCGTGCGCCAAACAGTCGGACGCTGGTCTGTTGTCGGGCAGGCATGGGCCGCTCCGTTTCAGTCGTCATGGCCTATCTGTGCTGCATTGAAGGTCGGACCTACGATGAAGTCTTGAAGTTGGTCATGGCTCGCCGTCCGGGTGCTATGCCGCTGCCGAATCTTCAAGTTGCCATTGAACAGGTTCGTCAACTCCGGCGCGCCGCCTAACAGGTGTTGAAAAAGTCCTTCCGCTTCGTTCTCACATCGCTCAGACAAAGATTACGACTCGGCTTCTAAGATACTGAGCGCTCACGGGACACGGCCCGCTCACCGTCTCGCGGGCGTTCACAAACGTGCCGTGCCTTATTCGGTTCGGCACGGCGTGAACATCGCACCCGTCCGCAAACGTGACGTTCGCCTCGCGGACCTTGCCTTTCTTCCATCCTCATGGCGTAATGGAGCCTCGCTAGATCGTAACCTGGATGAGTTATGCCGGAGCTTCCGGAAGCAGAAGTCGTCGCTCGACAGATCCGTACTCGCCTCATCGGGGCACAACTGCGAGAGATATGGATCGGTCGCGCGGATATCGTCCGAGAAGGCTACAACACCGTGTCTTGGTATCGAGGCGCCGGCCTACAATCTGTCGAGCGAGTCGGCAAGAGTATCGTCCTGGGATTTACGAATGATCAAGTCTGTCGCTATGTGGTGGCCGAGCTTGGGATGACCGGACTCCTTCTGTTCCAGTCTACGCGGACGAAACATCCACAGCATGTGCATGTCCGGCTGCTGTTCAACGGTGCCGGTGAACGGGAACTACGGTACTGGAACCCTCGTCGCTTCGGTCGTCTTTCTCTGCTGGACAAGATGGGTCTTGAGCGATATCTCGCTCGCCGATTCGGGGTTGATCCACTTCTCGTGTCGCATCCTGATTTTGTGCGGGTCCTGCGAGAACGGCGCGGTCGACTGAAGGCGCTTTTGATGCACCAACAAGTCATTGCCGGCATCGGAAATATCTACGCCAATGAAATCCTCTTCAGGGCAGGCCTTCACCCGAACATGCGAGTCGGACGGCTTTCCGTGGGAAAAGTGGAAAGACTCTATCGGACTATGCGAGAGGTTCTCGAGGAGGCGATTGCTTGCGGTGGATCGAGCGTCCGAGATTTTGTTGCCCCTGATGGAACAGAAGGGCAATATAAGCGGCGGCATCTGGTCTATGGAAAAGAGGGGCAGCCCTGTCCCTCTCAATGTGGTGAAGTGATTCGACGTATGCGCGGTGAGCGAAGCTCATATTTTTGTCCGCGCTGCCAGTCACTTCGATCTACGAAGTAATAAACGAAAACTGTTTATATTCTCTCGGCTTAGCAAAAAATAGGTTGAGAAGTTCCACGCTAGGCCTTTTGATCCTCTTTACTGTAGTCCCTCTGGTGTCTTGAGTCATCCCGTTGATTTCCGTTACAATCCGGTTCCCCTATCGCCTAGGGTTCACTACGAAGGAGATTGTCATGGCAAAGGTTTTGGAAGGTCCCGGGATGGGACTGATGAAGAAGTGGGGAATTCACGTTCCACATTATGTGGTTGTCACCTCCGCGGACGAACTTTCCAAGCTTGGTCAAGTCAACGATTGGATGAAACAGACTAAATTGGTCGCCAAAGCGCATGAGGCGTTGGGTTCACGGTTTAAGCTTGGTTTGGTGAAGGTCGGCCTTGATTTGAACGGTGCCGTGGCGGCAACCAAAGACATGGTCGGCCGCCAAGTCGGCAGCATTACCATCTCTCAGGTTATCGTTTCCGAAATGGTTCCCCACAAAGAGGAATACTATTGCGCGGTGAAGTCCACCCGTGAAGGTGCCGAGATCCTCGTCGCCAATTGCGGGGGCATCGAAGTGGAGTCCAATTGGGAGCGTGTGAAGCGGTTGTGTCTCGATGTCGGGCAAACTCCTTCTCCGGAGCAGCTTGAAAAACTCGCCAGAGATGCAGGATTTACCGGGTCGGTCGCCAAGAAGATGGCCGACTTTGCCGGAAAGATGTTCAGCTGTTTCGACAACGAAGATGCGCAGTATCTCGAAGTGAATCCCGTCGTCACACGCGAGAGCGACGGCGAATTGATTGCGCTCGACGCCGTGACGCTGCTGGACGGTGATGCCAAGTTCCGCCACCCGGATTGGAATTTCCAGTTTGCAGCGGAGTTTGGGCGTGCCTACAGTAAAAATGAAGTGGAAGTGATGGCGGTTGACAGTAAGATCAAAGGATCCGT
Organism: Nitrospira sp.; assembly: GCA_024998685.1. Lineage (GTDB taxonomy): Bacteria > Nitrospirota > Nitrospiria > Nitrospirales > Nitrospiraceae > Nitrospira_D. Next base: position 15,059 of record JACOEH010000010.1, on the reverse strand, counting down.
CAAATTCATCGAAATTCCAGGCGGCGATACCGCGATGCTTCCGGCCGGCGGCGGCGCGAGCGTTTATTACTCCGATGCCGTCGTGGCGCGAGGCGGCAAGTTGGCGAACTACGCCGAGTATTCCGGCGATCCCCCCGATTGGGCCGTTGAAGTGCTGACGGAAAAGGTCTGTTCGTTGCCCGGCATCAAGAATATTATCGTCGGCGGGGCAATCGCCAATTTTACCGACGTGAAGAAAACCTTCGGCGGCATCATCAATGGATTCCGCAAGGCAAAGGGCGACGGGAAGCTGAAGGGTGTCAAGATTTGGGTGCGCCGCGGTGGGCCTCGTGAAAGAGAAGGGCTTGACGCAATGCGCGCGCTGAAGGACGAGGGCTTCGACATCCATGTCTTCGACCGCAACACCCCGCTGACGGACATCGTCGACAAAGCGCTGCAAAAATAAGCCAAGAATGTGCTGGGTGCTGAGAGGTGAGACGGCTTCTCGACTCAGCACTCGTCACTCAGAACTCAGCACTGAGAAGAGAGGGAGACTCCGATGAGTATTCTGGCAAATAAAGACACCCGCGTGGTGATTCAAGGGGGTGCTGCAGGTGTCAACGCAGCCCGCCGCATGGCGGAATTCTGTTATCTGATCAAACGGCCGCTCAACGTGGAGGCGTTCGTCTATCCGCCTGACGCCGGCAAGACCAATGAGATTCCCTATGGCAGCGGTCTGATCGCGATCCCGATCTACAGGACCATCGCGGAAGCGACCAAGCATCATCCGACCATCAACACAAGCCTTGTCTATATCGGTGCGGACCGCGCCATGAAGGGCGGGATGGAAGCGCTGGACGACCCACACATTAAGGTGGTCTCGATGATCACCGAAGGTGTGCCGGAGAAGGATGCGAAGCTGCTCGGCGCTCATGCGCGTAAGCTCGGCAAGGTGTTCAATGGCCCGTCCTCGATCGGCATTATTTCCGCCGGCGCGTGCCGGTTGGGCGTGATCGGCGGGGCGTTCGACAACCTTGTGCTGTCAAAGCTCTATCGGGAAGGTTCATTCGGCGTCATCACCAAGTCGGGCGGTCTTTCCAACGAAATCATTTGGATCTGTTCGCAGTTCGCCGACGGCATTACAACGGCCATCGGCATCGGCGGTGATGCCTACCCCGGCACCGATTATGTGAGCTACCTCGAAATGTTTGAGAATGATCCGCAGACGAAGGCCGTCGTCATCGTCGGTGAAATGGGCGGCGATCTCGAAGAGCGGGCCGCCGAGTGGTATGGCGCGAAGAAGCGCCGGGTCAAGCTGATCGGTGTCGTCTCCGGATTCTGTCAGGAGAGTTTGCCCAAGGGGATGAAGTTCGGCCATGCCGGTGCCAAAGAAGGGATGAAAGGCGAAGGCTCGGCCCGATCGAAGTCCGACGCGCTCAAGAAATCCGGCGCGATCGTTCCGCAGACATTCGGCGCACTCGGTCCGGTGATCAAGGATACGTATCAGGAATTGCTCAAGTCCGGCCAAGTGAAAGAAATCATCGAGCCTGTCACCCTTCCAAAGCTACCCAAGACCATCGAAGAAGCCATGAAGGCCGATGAGGTGATGGTCGCGCCGCTTATTCGTACCACCATCAGCGACGATCGAGGCGACGAGCCTTGCTACGACGGCTATCCGGCCTCCGAGCTCATCAATAAGGGCTACGAAATTCCTCATGTCATCGGTCTTCTCTGGGACAAACGCCTGATCTCGAAGCAGGAAGCGGAAATCATCAAGCGCATCATGATGCTTTCTGCAGACCACGGTCCCTGCGTCAGCGGTGCCTATGCGACGATTCTGGCGGCCTGTGCCGGCATCGGTCTGTCGCAAGCGGTGGCGGCCGGCTTGATCATGATCGGTCCTCGCTTCGGCGGCGCCGTGACGGATGCCGGACGCTGGTTTAAGTATGCCGTCGACAACAAGATGAATGTAGACGAGTTCCTGGCTTACATGAAAAAGAACGTCGGGCCTGTGCCTGGTATCGGTCATCGAGTGAAGAGCTTGCGGAATCCTGATAAACGCGTGAAGGAACTCGTCGGGTACGTGAAGAGCTTGCATATCAAAACGCCCTGTCTCGACTTCGCCTTGGCGGTGGAGCAGGTGACGGCGGCGAAGAAAGATAATTTGATTCTGAACGTGGACGGCACGATGGCGGCCGTGTTGGTCGATCTGGGATTCCCGGTCGATAGTTTGAACGGCTTCTTCATCCTGTCTCGCACGATCGGATTGATCGGCCATTGGGTCGATCAGAAGCGCCAGGACAGCCGCTTGATCCGGCTGTTCGATTACCTGGTGAACTATGCGGCGCCTAAACGGCGGGAGGTCCCGCCGTTAAAATAGGTGGGACGAAGTGTCGCCGCTAAAATAACGCGGGAGGTTCCGCCGTTAAAGTAAGCGTGGGGAACTCCGCGAGGTAATAGGTTCATGAAACGCCGTCATTGAAATAATTGCGGGAGGTTCCGCCACTATACGAGTGGTGGAGCATGCCGCCCTAACCCAAGGCTGGTGATGGGGCGTGGCTGGGGAGCGCAACTCCTTGGCTCCTGGCTCCAGGTCCCACGTCTATTTGTAAGGAGAGCGCAATGTCACTCGAGCTCGCGAAGAAGCTCTACGCTAAAATGCCGGAGGTCTTCGAGAAAGCCAGAAAGAAATTCGGCCGTCCGTTGACGTTGGCGGAAAAGATTCTCGTCTCGCATGCCGACAACTTTGATGCCCAGCAGTGGGAGCGTGGAAAGGCCATGTTGGCGCTGCGCCCAGACCGCGTGGCGATGCAGGATGCGACGGCACAGATGGCCATCTTGCAATTTATGCAGGCCGGCAAGAAGAAAGCCGCTGTGCCGAGCACCATCCACTGCGACCACTTGATTCGCGCGGAAATGGGCTCTGAGAAAGACCTGCTCCGCGCCATGGATGAAAACAAGGAAGTGTACAACTTCTTGGCCTCAGCGGCGAAGAAGTACGGCATCGGCTTTTGGAAGCCGGGGGCCGGTATTATTCATCAGGTCGTCTTGGAAAACTATGCGTTCCCCGGCGGGCTGATCATCGGGACCGACTCGCACACGCCGAACGGCGGTGGGCTAGGTATGTTGGCCATCGGCGTCGGCGGAGCGGATGCGGGCGAAGTGATGGCCGGTCTCCCCTGGGAAGTGCTCCATCCGAAGTTGATCGGCGTGAAGCTGACCGGCAAGTTGAGCGGTTGGGCGTCACCGAAGGACGTGATCCTCTATCTTTGCGGCCTGCTTACCGTAAAGGGCGGGACGAACAAGATCGTCGAATACTTCGGCCCCGGCGCCGAAACGATCAGCGCGACCGGTAAGGGCACTATCTGCAATATGGGCGCGGAGTTGGGAGCGACTACCTCGGTATTTCCCTTCGATCAGAAGATGGTCGACTATCTGAACATCACGGATCGGGCGGATTTGGCGAAGTTGGCCCAGGCAAACAAGGCGTTGCTGGTTGCCGACCCCGAAGTGAATCAGTCGCCCGAGAAGTATTATGACCAGATCGTCGAAATCGACCTATCCAAGCTTGAGCCGCATGTGGTCGGTCCTCATACGCCCGACCTCGCTCGACCGGTCTCGAAACTGAAGGCGGAAGCGCGGGAAAAGGGCTATCCGGTCGAGCTGAAGGCGGCCTTGATCGGGAGCTGTACCAATTCATCCTACGAAGACATCAGCCGCTCGGCCCATGTGGCCCAGCAAGCGTTGAAGGCCGGTTTGAAGGCCAAGACGTCGTTCCTCATCTCGCCCGGCTCCGAGCGCATTTATCATACGATGAAACGCGACGGGTTCCTGGACACCTTCGAGAAGCTCGGCGGCACCGTGCTGTCGAACTCGTGCGGGCCCTGCATCGGCCAGTGGAAGCGCGCGGACGGCGTGAAGGGCAAAGCGGATTCGATCGTCAGCTCCTTCAACCGGAACTTCCCGGGCCGTAACGACGGCATCAATGAAACGCTCTCATTCTTGGCGAGTCCTGAAGTCGTGACCGCCTATGCCATCACCGGTGATCTTGGCTTTGATCCGGTCAATCAGACGGTCAAAGGCGCGGACGGCAAGGAGATCAAGCTCCAGGCTCCGGTGGGCGAAGAATTGCCGGCCAAGGGTTTTGCGAAGGGCGAAGAGGGGTACGTCGCGCCGGCTGAAGACGGCTCAAGCTTGACCGTCGATATTCCTCCGACCAGCGAACGGCTGCAACTGCTGCAACCGTTCCCGCGTTGGGATGGGAAGGACTTCGAGAAGCTGCCGCTCTTGATCAAGACCAAGGGCAAGACGACGACCGACCACATTTCACCGGCCGGCCCCTGGCTCAAATTCCGAGGCCACTTGGACAAGATCAGCGACAACATGTTTCTCGGCGCCAACAGCGTCTTTGCCTCGGAGCCGGGCAAGGGCACGAACGTCCTGACCGGCGAATCGAATCTCGCCATCGCGCAGATCGCCCGTGCCTACAAGGCGAAGGGCATCGGGTCGATCGTCGTGGGCGACGAGAACTATGGCGAAGGCAGCAGTCGTGAACATGCGGCCATGTCGCCGCGGTTCCTCAACGTGCGCGCGGTCATCACGAAGAGCTTCGCGCGCATTCATGAAACGAATTTGAAAAAGCAGGGTATCCTCCCGCTGACGTTTGCCGATCCGAAGGATTACGACAAGATCGAGATGAACGATCGGTTGAGCGTGGTGGACTTGGCGAATTTGGCGCCGGGCAAACCGGTGACGGTGGTCGTTCACAAGACCGGCGGCGACGTCAAGATTCAAGCGAACCACAGCATGACGGCACAGCAACTCACTTGGTTTAAGGCCGGTTCGGCGTTGAACGCGCTGAACTAAACGATATATAGAGAAGGGGTAACCATGGCAAGAGCAGACAAAATCATCTATACGAAGACCGACGAAGCGCCGATGCTGGCGACCTATTCGTTTCTGCCGATCATCAACGCATTCTCGAAGGCAGCGGGCGTCACCGTGGAACTGCGTGACATTTCGCTTGCGGGTCGTGTGATCGCCGTGTTTCCGGAATATTTGACCGCGGAACAGAAGCAGCATGATGCCTTGGCCGAGTTAGGCGAGATGGCCAAGACGCCGGAGGCCAACATCATCAAGCTCCCGAACATCAGCGCCTCCATCCCACAGTTGGTTGCGACGATCAAGGAACTGCAGAAACAGGGGTATAAGCTGCCGGACTATCCGGAGAGCCCGAAGGACGACAAGGAGAAGGACATCAAGGCCCGCTACGACAAAGTGAAGGGCAGCGCGGTCAACCCGGTCTTGCGTGAAGGGAACTCCGATCGACGGGCGCCGTTGTCCGTGAAGGCCTATGCCCGGAAGCACCCGCACAAGATGGGCGCCTGGTCGCCGGATTCAAAAACCCATGTCTCCCACATGCAGGGCGGGGACTTCCGCTCGAACGAGAAGTCAATGACGATCCCGGCGGCGACGACCGCGAAGATCGAGTTCGTCGGTGCGGACGGCAAGGTGACGGTGCTCAAAGAGAAGATTGCGTTGCAGGCCGGCGAAGTGCTGGATGCCACCTTCATGAGCGTGAAAGCTCTGCGCAAGTTCTTGGAAGAGCAAATCGAGGACGCGAAAGCCAAGGGTATCTTATGGTCACTCCACATGAAGGCCACCATGATGAAGGTCTCCGACCCGAAGATCTTCGGTCATGCCGTGACAGTCTATTACAAGGATGTATTCGAGAAGTATGCGGAGACGTTCAAAAAGCTCGGCGTCGATCCGGACAATGGTCTCGGCGACGTCTATGCCAAAATCAAGGCCTTGCCGGACGATCAACGCAAGGCGATCGAAGCCGATATTCAAGCGGTCTACCAGAAGCGGCCGCCGATGGCGATGGTAAACAGCGACAAAGGCATCACCAATCTCCATGTGCCGAGCGATATTATTATCGACGCCTCCATGCCGCCGGTCATCCGCGATTCAGGCAAAATGTGGAATCCACAAGGACAGCTGCAGGACGTGAAGTGCGTGATTCCCGACGCCAGCTATGCGCCGGTGTATCACGAAGTCGTCGAGTTCTGTAAGAAGAACGGCGCCTTCGATCCTCGCACCATGGGAACGATTCCGAATGTCGGCTTGATGGCGCAGGCGGCGGAAGAGTACGGCTCGCACGATAAGACCTTCAAGGCACCCGGCAACGGTACGATTCGCATCGTGGATGCGTCGGGCAAGACGCTGCTCGAGCATAAGGTTGAGGAAGGCGATATCTGGCGCGCGTGCCAAGTGAAAGACACCCCGATTCAGGATTGGGTGAAGCTGGCCGTGTCCCGCGCGAGAGCGACGGGAGCTCCTGCCGTGTTCTGGTTGAACAAGGATCGCGCGCATGACGCTGAGCTGATCAAGAAGGTCAATGCCTATCTGCAAAAGCACGACACCACCGGTCTTGAGATCAAGATCATGGCGCCAGCCGACGCCTGCCGCTTTTCGATCGAACGGATGAAGGACGGCAAGGACACGATCTCCTGCACCGGCAATGTGCTGCGTGACTATCTCACCGATCTCTTCCCGATCCTCGAGATCGGCACCAGCGCCAAGATGCTCTCGATCGTCCCGTTGCTGAACGGCGGCGGCTTGTTCGAGACCGGCGCAGGAGGATCGGCGCCGAAGCACGTGCAGCAATTCCAGGAAGAAGGCTATTTGCGCTGGGATTCGCTCGGCGAGTTCTTGGCCTTGGCCGCCTCGCTGGAGCACCTGGCAAAGGTGGGGAACAATGCGGTCGCCAAGATTCTGGCGGATACGCTGGATCAAGCCAATGCGAAGTTCTTGGAGAGCAACAAGTCACCGGCTCGTAAGGTCGGCGAAATCGACAACCGCGGCAGCCACTTCTATCTGGCGCTCTATTGGGCGCAGGCCTTGGCCGCGCAGACGGCGGATAAAAAAATCGCGGAGAAGTTCCAGAAGATCGCCAAAGAGCTGACCGATAACGAGAAGACGATCGATCAGGAGTTGTTGGCGGCGCAGGGTAAGCCGCAGGACGTCGGAGGGTACTATCACCCGGACGATGCAAAGGCTGCGAAGGCGATGCGTCCAAGCGCGACGTTGAACAAGATCGTAGACGCGATTGCATAGAATGCGTTAGGGGGGTTGGCGTCAGGCGTGAGGTGGGGGGGTACCCCTTACGCTTCACGCCTCGCGAAGGAACAATGAACCAAGAAGATACCAACGTCATCGATCAGCCCGAGGTAGTGAAGCCTCGGATGGTCACGATTGAGATCGCCGGCAAGAAAGTGGACGTGCCGGAGGGAATCACGGTCATCAAGGCCATGTGGTATGCGGGCATCGATGTCGTTCGCGGCGTCGGGTGTCTCGGCGGTTTCTGCGGTGCTTGCGCGACCTACTACCGGACGAAGGACGATCCGAAAGTCAAGACGTGCCTTGCTTGCCAGACTGCTGTTCAGGACGGCATGTCGTTTACGATGATGCCGCCGTTTCCGGCGCGCAAGGCCACCTACGAAATTCAAAAGCTCCAAGATCCCAAGCAAGATTTGTTCAATCTCTATCCCGAAGCGCCGCTCTGCCGGAACTGCAACGCGTGTACCGAAGCTTGTCCGCAGAAGATCGACGTGCGGGAAGGTGTCTGGAAAGCCGTGTTCGGCGACTTCAAGAGCGTCTCCGAAATGTTCATGGACTGCGTCATGTGCGGCATGTGCACGCCGGTCTGTATTGCGGACATCGCGCCGAATCTCGTGGCGCTGTATGTGAGCCGAGCGCAGGGAGCGCATTTTTCAGAACAGCCGGAGGGCCTCGATGCGCGCATTAAGGAAATTCAAGACGGTCGGTTCAACGACGAGTGGAACAAAATTCTGAAGATGAACGACAAGGAACTGGCCGAGCACTGTGCCACGGTAAAGTAGCGACGTTCTTGAGGCGCCCGAGATGGACATTCACGCCCTCCAACAGATCGTACACAAGACTCGAGACGCCCGACGCAAACAGACCATCCTGAAGTTTTCTCCTGCAGACCGAGACCAGCTGATTCACAAGTATCACCCCGACTTTCGCGCCAGCGCCTATCGGCCGATCAAGTTCGGCCCGAACGAAGGCGACAAGACGGTCGTCGAGCTGGCGACATTACTCGAAGGCGACAGCTCCATCCAGGATCATGCCGATCTCAGCGCCCACTACACCTGCGATGTGCTGGTCATCGGCGGCGGCGGAGCCGGATGCGCGGCGGCCTTGCATGCGCACGGCGCCGGTGCCAAGGTGATCTTGGCAACGAAGCTTCGGCTTGGCGACTCGAATAGCGTGATGGCCCAGGGTGGGATGCAGATCTCGGTTGCTCCCGAAGATTCTCCTGTCACCCATTTTCTCGATACCCTCAAGGGCGGTCACATGGAAAACGACCATGCCCTTCTCAAGGTCATGGTCGAGGATGGACCGTCGATTGCAAAGTGGCTCTTGGAGTTGGGTGTGTTGTTCGACCGTCAGGCCGACGGTAATCTCCATGTGAAGAAAGGCGGCGGCAGCTCCAAGCCTCGTCTCCTGACCTGCTCCGATTATACCGGCCTCGAAATCATGCGTGTTCTCAAGGATGAGGTCATCAATCAAAAGATTCAATTGCTCGAATTTGCGGCCGCCGTTGAATTGCTCAGCGACGACGAAGGAAACTGTACCGGCGCGATCTTCAAAGATCTCGATAATCAGCGGCACGTGGTGGTGGCGGCCAAGTCAGTCATTCTGGCGACCGGCGGCATCGGCCGGCTGCACATTCAGGGATTTCCGACAAGCAACCATTACGGCGCGACCGGCGACGGTCTCTGTCTGGCTTATCGCATGGGCGCCAAACTGGCCCATATCGATACGTTCCAATACCATCCATCCGGCGCGGTGTATCCCGAACAATTGATCGGGGCCTTGGTGACGGAGGGCATCCGTTCTGAGGGCGGGCAACTGGTGAATGCGAAGGGCGAACGTTTCGTGAACGAACTCGACACGCGCGACGTCGTGTCTTCCTCGATCATCCGTGAATGCGAAGAAGGCCGCGGAATCAGAACAATGTCGGGCCGTGTCGGCGTCTGGCTGGACACGCCGTTGCTGGATGCGGAGCATGGGCCAGGCACAGTGGAAAAACATTTCCCGGCGATGATGCTCCAGTTCGAGCGGTTCGGAATCGACATCAGCAAGGACCCTGTCTTGATCTATCCGACGCTGCATTATCAAAACGGCGGTGTGAAGATCGATACGAACGCGGAAACGAACGTGAAAAACCTCTTCGTTGCAGGCGAAGCCTCCGGTGGCCTGCATGGGCGCAACCGCCTGATGGGCAATTCGCTGCTCGATCTCATGGTGTTCGGCAAGCGGTCCGGGTTGACTGCGGCCGACCGTGTGAAAGTGATGAAGCAGGGCACGCTCACTCTCAATCATTTGCAGAGGTTCCGTGCCGAAGCGAAGAAGCACGGCAACGCCAGTGGTGTCATCTCACCGATGATCTTGCCGGCCTACACCAGGAAAGTGGGATAGTAGTGAGGGCTGAGTGCTGAGGACTGAGAAAAAATGCGATTCACTCAGTCCGCAGTCCTCATTACTCAGCACTGAAGCGACAGAAGGAGCGACATGAACGTTCACGAATTCCAGGCCAAATCCTTGTTTGCCCAGTTCGGCGTGCCGGTCCCTCGGGGGAAGGAGATCACCTCTCCGGACGCTGCGACGGCTTGGGCCACTGAGCTGAATACACCGGTCTTCGTCGTGAAGGCTCAAATCCATGCCGGCGGACGAGGAAAGGCCGGCGGCGTCAAGATCACCAAAGATAAGGCTGCTGTGGCCGGGCTGGCCAAGGAGTTGATCGGCAAAACTCTGGTGACGCATCAAACCGGTCCGAAGGGACGCCAGGTCCATCGCCTTTTGATGGAAGAAGGGGCGAACATCGCCAAAGAGCTCTACCTCTCCCTTCTTGTCGATCGAGATACAGGTTGGCCGACATTCATCGCCAGCACCGAAGGCGGGATGGAAATCGAGGAAGTCGCGGCCCATACCCCGGAGAAAATCATCAAGGAAGCGATCGATCCGGCCGTCGGCTTTCAGGGGCATAACGGGCGCAATGTGGCGTTTGCTCTGGGACTTCAGAGCCTCGAGCCGGCGGTGATCAATCCCTTCGTGAAGATGCTGGAAAATCTTTATCGTCTTTTCATGGAGAAGAATGCTGCGCTGGTCGAAATCAATCCGTTGATCATCACGAAGGAAAAAACGCTGGTGGCGTTGGATGGGAAAGTTTCCTTCGACGACAATGGTCTCTTCAAGCACGAAGACGTGCAAGAGATGCGCGATCTGAACGAGGAAGAGCCGTTGGAGATCGAGGCGGCAGCCAACAATCTGAATTATGTGAAACTTGACGGGAACATCGGTTGCATGGTGAACGGCGCCGGCCTCGCCATGGCGACGATGGATGTCATCAAGCTGGCGGGCAGCGAGCCGGCAAATTTTTTGGATGTCGGCGGAGGCGCGACGAAGGAAACGGTGGCCGCGGGGTTCCGCATTCTGCTGAAAGATCCGAACGTGAAGGGAATCTTCATCAACATCTTCGGCGGCATCGTTCGGTGTGAACGGATTGCGCATGGTGTGATCGAGGCCGCGAAGGAAGTGAAGATTACCGTGCCCCTCGTCGTCCGCTTGCAGGGCACCAACGCCGATGAAGGTCGCAAACTCTTGGCTGAATCCGGCTTGAAGCTCGAAGTGGCCAATGATCTCTGGGAGGCCGCGCAGAAAATCGTCAAGTTGACCGGCAAGGCAGCATAAGGAGAGCGCCGTGAGCATTCTGGTTAATAAAAATACGCGGGTAGTGGTGCAGGGGATTACGGGCAAGGAAGGCTCCTTCCATGCGACCCAATGCAAAGCCTATGGGACCAAAATGGTCGCAGGCGTCACCCCGGGGAAAGCCGGTCAGGAAGTCGAAGGCATTCCGGTGTTCAACACTGTAGCCGATGCGGTGAAGAAGACCGATTGCGATACCTCGCTCATTTTCGTGCCGCCGCCGTTTTGCGCCGATGCGATTCTCGAGGCGGCCGATGCCGGTGTGAAGTTGATCATCTGCATTACCGAGGGGATACCCGTCAACGACATGGTGAAAGTAAAACGGGCCCTTCATGGCCGCGATGTGCGGTTGATCGGGCCGAATTGTCCCGGCGTCATTACCGTGGACGAAGCCAAGATCGGCATCATGCCGGGTTTTATTCATAAGAAGGGGATCGTCGGAGTCGTCTCCCGCAGCGGCACCCTCACGTATGAAGCCGTGCATCAATTGTCGATCTTGGGATTGGGAGAAACGACCTGTGTCGGGATCGGTGGCGATCCGGTCAATGGCACAGGGTTTGTGGATGTCTTGCCGTTGTTTGAAAAAGACCCGGAGACTCAGGCCATCGTGATGATCGGCGAGATCGGCGGCGATGCCGAAGAAAAAGCGGCGGACTTTATAAAGAAAAATGTGAAGAAGCCGGTGATCAGTTTCATTGCCGGTATCACGGCGCCTCCCGGCCGACGTATGGGCCATGCCGGCGCCATTATCTCCGGCGGCAAGGGGACCGCAGTCGAAAAGATGAAAACTCTGGAAGCGGCCGGGGTCACAGTCGTCAAGAATCCCGCTGAGATCGGTGCAGCGGTCAAACAAGCATTGGGACGGTAGTTCCCCAGGTACATTCTTCCGTTGGCATTCCCCTCTGTCACAACGTCGTCGGTGTCATCTCGATGGGATGTCCATCGCCTCTGCTCAGGGTCGCGGGTCTGACCTTTATCATGTCTTCAATGAGTTGGTTGCTGGTGTGTAGCAGGGCCATCAGAGCGCCGCGTGATGACTAGGAGTGCAGGCTGGAGACAGAATCGATTCATCCATCGCTACAGCCATGTCCGACGGAGTATTGGATTTACCGATAGCTCCAATCCGTTTTATCTATTTTCAAAACTGAACGCGGGATTGCTACTGTGGGCGCCGTTCGCCCCTACGATGCGAGAAGAGTATCCCCTCCTGATCGCTCTGGAGGCGGATGGGTGGACTCTCATGCCAAGAACCGCAACCGCCAGACCGAGGGTCGATTCGAGTAGCATGAAGGCGCAATCATCTCGTATTGCCTCACTGACTATCGACGATCTACTGACGGATATCAGATTTCGCGACTCAAATTCGTCGAAGAACATGGTTGCTTTACCGTGGGAGGACGATGAATGAAAACGAGAATTTCGGCGATGATGTGTCTCCTCTGTGTCCTCGGCTCTGCGGATCTCACCTGGGCGGAAGATCCGTACAGCCAACGGGTCGCCGATCCCTATGCCCTATCGCCAGATCCCCCAACCATGTCCTCCGGGACGCCCGAACTCTATTTTTCCTTTCTGACGGGCTATGCGAATACTTCTAGTACGGACGCTACATTTACCGACGGGACCCAGCCGACGGTGGTTAAGGATGTTGACTATAGAAAGAATTTTTCGCTCGGGGGCAACGCAGGGATTTGGTTTCCAACCAGAAACAAGTTGTGGGGGTTCGATCTCGGCGTGGAACTCACCGGCTTTCTTTGGCAAGCGGACGTGGGCTGGCGTCAGGAAAATTTTAATGGGGTAACTCTTCCAGACGGATCGTTTCAGGGCACCACGACTGAGGTCCAAGGCCTCTACATCGGCCCCAATTTCTTGGTTCGCTACCCCATGGCGATTTCCGAGGCCTATCCCAACGGGCGGTGGTTCCCGTACGTCGGGATCGGCGTGGGAATGCATCAGATGGCGATGAGGCCAGGTGGATCGCGAGGGGTGAATGGGGATATTACTGGGACTGGGAATCCCATCACCGACCAACGGGATACGACCGTCGGGTTTCTGGGCATGGGAGGAGTCAAGGCGCATCTCTTCAAGTACGTGGCGGCGTTTGCTGAGGCGAAGTATGTCCATGCCCATCACGACGGGCTAACGACGGATCGGTTCGGGTTGTCCACACCCTTTGGAGCAAATTTGACTGTTAATCAATATTCGTCCTCGATCGACACGATTTTCGTGCACGCGGGCTTGTCGCTTCACTTTGATGTCAAGCCGTAGGCTCGTGCCGGATCAAGAGCCCCTCCACGCTCACGGTGGGGGGCGATTGGCCTCAACAGTTCTCGCTTCCTATTGTCCTTCTCCTATCCTTTTCTTCATCTATTGGACAAGACCTGGCATCGGTTGATCCCGAGGGATGACGGGGCCTATCGCTATTGGATAAACGGGGGAGCCGAGGCGGGTACTGGGAGGAGGTTCCCCTCTAGCGGGCTGCTGAAAAAAGCCCGACAGCGGCATTTACAACCGTGCTGCGCCTTATTCGGCGCAGCGTGAACCTGAGAGGCTCATCGTACGGCAAAGAGTACAGTTCAGCCTTTCGGACACTGGCGTTCACCGACTCACACCCGTCCGCAAAGGTGACGCCCCTTAGTTGTCGCGTCGCGGACCTCAGTGACGCGGGTGTGACGATGGTTATGTCTTTCGATGAGTTGTTTGCTGGTGTGTGACCGTGCCATCGAGGAGCGCGCGGGGTGCTGACGGTGAGTGCAGGCTGGAGACAGAGTCGATTCATCCATCGCCGCAGCCTGTCCGCACGTCCGATGGGGTATTGGATTTATCGATAGCTCCAATCCGTTTTATCTATTTTCAAAACTGAACGCGGGGTTGCTACTGTGGGCGCCGTTCGCCCCTACGGCGCGAGAAGAGCATCCCCTCCTGATCGCTCTGAGAGGCGGATGGGTGGACTTTTATGCCAAGGACCGCAACCGCTGAACCAAGGGTCGAGTCGAGTCGCACGGAGGCGCACTCGTCACGTCTCACCTCACTGACCAACAACGATCGACTGACGGATCTCAGATTGCGCGAACCAAGTTCGTCGAAAAAACTGGTTGCTTTATCTGTTGGAGGGCGATGAATGAAAACGAGAATTTCGGCGATCGTTTGCCTTCTCTGTGTCCTCGGCGCTGCGGATCTCACCCGGGCGGAAGATCCGTACAGCCAGCGGGTTGCCGATCCCTATGCCCTCTCGTCGGGTCTCCCGACCATGTCCTCCGGGACGCTTGAGCCCTATTTTTCCCTCATGGCGGGCGTAGCGATTCCGTTCAGTCGGGACGCCACGTTTCAGGACGGGACGCAGCCGACGGTGATCAAGGATGTCGACTATACGATGGGACACTCATGGGGGGGCAGCGCGGGGATCTGGTTTCCAACCAGAAACAAGTTGTGGGGATTCGATCTTGGGTTTGAAATCACCGGCTATGTTTGGCATCCAGACGTGGGCTGCTGTCGGGACAATTTTAATAATGATCCCACGGGAAGTCACCAAGTGGATGGGGTCGCCAATCGCGGCACCACGACTGAAATATCAGGCGCCTACGTCGGCCCCAATTTCCTGATTCGCTACCCCATGGCGATTTCCGAGACTTATCCCAACGGGCGGTGGCATCCATATGTCGGGATCGGCGTAGGAGCGCATCAGATGGCGGCGAAGCCAGGTGGATGGCGGGGGGGGAATCTTCTGGCCGTTAACACCGCCCAACGGGATACCACGATCGGGTTTCAGGCACTGGGAGGAATCAAGGCGCATCTCTTCAAGTACGTGGCGGCGTTTGCGGAAGCGAAGTATCTCTATGCCCATCACAACGGGATGTCGACGGATCGGTTCGCGAATTCCCCTCCTGGCACTCTAGGGGAACAATTCTCAGGTGGAGAAGGTTTGCCCGGTCCTGTTGTGAATCCCTATTCATCCAAAATCGATACGATCTTTGTGCATGCGGGCTTGTCGATTCACTTTGACTGGAAGCCGTAGGGTCGTGCCAGATCAATCGCCTCCCACTACTTGTGGTGGGAGGCGATTGGCCCCTCTCACCTACATGATTCATGAACGCTTCTGCTGCAATCGCAGATTCGCTGCTGTGACAAGCCTTCGGCGGGCAGGCTCGCCTTGTACCCTCGACATACTGATTCAAGTATGCCTCGCTTGCTCGGAGCTCCGCTCACCATGAGCGTATTTCTTGGACGCTACTCTAGGGCGTGTCGTCAATTGAGCCAGATCATTGAGGCGGCCATATAGACAGCGG
>JACOEH010000009.1 GCA_024998685.1 Nitrospira sp. | reverse complement strand
AGGTGCTTGACCATCACAGCTCTACTCCTTCCGTTTGAGGGGCAGTGTGTGTACTCCATACGATAGCTCTCCGCTCCGTCCTTGTTCGACCATGTAGTTACCCTGCCACGTATCAGACGACATCCGGCGTTAATAATGGAGCGCCGTGTCGTCACGTTGGCGATAACGCAGAGTTCGAAAAGACTCCCGGTATATTTTTTCGCTTTGTCCCAGCCGCGAGTGATTAAGCTCGCGCCACAGGTTCCCAAAACGACCGCGACGGCGAGCCATAGCGAAGAGTGCGAACGCCTGGTGTACTTCATTGTTCGACCAATTCCACACGCCGATTCTTGGACCGCCCCTCTTCGGTCTTATTGGACGCCACCGGCGCGGCAAAGGACACGCCGATCGGGATCAAACGATCCTTGGCGACTGCATGTTTGGAGATAAGTGTATCCACAACGGATTGCGCGCGGCGCTGGGAAAGATCCATGTTGCAAGCGAAGGCCCCGACATTGTCCGTGTGGCCGACCACCAACAACTTGAGGCTCGACTGGCTTTTCATCAACTGCACCATTTCGTGGAGTGTGGGTTCCGACTCCGGCTTCAGTTCAGTCTTATTCACATCGAAGTAAATGCCATAGACGGCGACGCGGCCCGTGTCCGAGATCAAACTGGCCATTTCGTCCGCCGCGACCTTTGAGAGCTTATTCTCCATCGGCTTGTTTACCACGATGTGGACGATGAGCAGCGTCTGCCCTTTTCCAAGCTTCCAGGAAGATTCGTCGTAGTATGCCGCAATGGCATACAGCACCACGTATGCATTGCCTTGCTGTCTGGTCGCTTGGGCAACGATGAGACGTTGGGAATCCACCAAATATGTCGGCGTCTCCCAGTGAGCGGCTTGCGGGATTCCCCCGATTTCTTCTTTTGCGCCCGCAAAGAGCATTTTGAAGCCGGACGCCTTGAGATCATTCTCATAGTTTCGAATCACTTCCAACGTCGATCGTCCTTTCGGGATGCTATAAGCAATGCGCGTCACCTCGCCTTCCTGGACCGAGGATTTACTCAATTTTTGATCATTCTCGGCTTTACCCAGCGGCACCGTATATTCGTCGAACGCGGCATGCTTGTATTGTACAATCACCGCTCCCTCATATCGCTTGACCAACGGATGATCCTTGCCACCCTCCACATCTTTCGTCATCTCGGCCGCCATCGCCACTATGCTCCCCAAACTCCATGCTGCAAGTCCTAACGCCACCACTCCGAACCTTTTCATCGCGCCCTCCTTTTCCGGCATTCCCATTGCGCAAGCCTCACCACCACGAGGGACTCATGTGGCTACATTCACGGGACTCTCATTGATCCCCAGGCCGAAATCACGTCGTGAGCCGGAGGCCAGCAATCCCCAGAGTCCCAATGCTCCCAGAGGCAGCAGTACCGAAAGGGTATAAACGGCACACAAGCACAGCCCTACCACCCATGCCCAGAATTTGCGCTTCTTCAATCCCCACACCGTCGCTTCTATCAGCAGGGCAAAGACGGCGCACATAACCGCAATGAATCCACCAGAAGCACCGCCGAGAACATCTGTCATCTCCGGATCACCGGCCAATATAAAGAGCAACACGCCCGTGGCGACAGTGAGAAATGCGCAGATACGCAACACTCCGATGGTCACCCCAATACGGTTCTTCATAAGGCCTCCTCTACGTGAATGAGCCCATCCTTCGAGAATCATCTATTTGCGCTTCGTAGCTTCTCTGGAGAATGCCGAGTGCAAGACATATTCCGCCCAGTCCAGTCGGTATTTACGCAATTTTCGGGAATACATTCGCGAGTTAACAGTGCGAAAGAAAGATACGAACGTGAATGACCGCGGAACTATGCCGAGCTGTCGAATCTAATTGGATTCACCATAGCATCCGAATTGATGCACGTACTCCTTAAAATTTTGGTGGAATCGATGACCTTGAGACGGTCAATTGTCGGACAGGAGCGCTTGCAAACGGAGCACCGATCTATCGCAGCCTTCAAAGGATCGATTGCTGATGCAAGGCAGTCAAATGTGCTCCGGTGTCATCAGGCAGGCTCATAATTCAGATTCGGTGAGAGCCAACGTTCGATCGCACGGAGGTCCGTCCCCTTGCGGCGGGCATAGTCTTCAACTTGATCTTTCCCGATTTTACCCACGGCAAAGTACTTGGCGTCCGGATGGGCGAAATAGAATCCACTCACGGCCGCAGCCGGCAACATCGCAAAACTTTCCGTCAATGTGATGCCGGTATTGTTCTCAACTTCCAGGAGATCAAACAACAGCTTCTTCTCGGTGTGGTCCGGACAAGCCGGATAGCCCGGCGCAGGGCGAATCCCGCGGTATCGCTCACGGATCAAATCGTCATTCGTGAGCCGTTCATTCTTGCCGTATCCCCATTCCTCTCTAACCTTTTTATGGAGAAATTCGGCAAAGGCTTCGGCCAGCCGGTCGGCGAGGGCCTTGGCCATGATCGAATTATAGTCATCGTGGTCATTGTCAAACCGCTTGCAGAGTTCATCTAACCCGATACCGGCCGTGACGGCGAACGCTCCGATGTAATCCTGCCGACCTGATTCCTTCGGTGCAACATAATCGGACAGCGAAAGATTGGGCTGGTCCGGCGGCTTCTCCGATTGCTGGCGAAGATGATGGATCGTCGTGAGTACGGTTTTTCTGGACGGATCCAAATAGAGCTCAATGTCGTCACCGACCGACGCAGCAGCAAAGAATCCGTAGACCCCCTTGGCTTTGAGCTGTCGCTTCCGGACGATCTCATCCAGAAGACGTCGCGCATCGTCATAAAGCTCCTTGGCCTTTGGTCCAACGGTTGGATCCTCAAAAATCGTCGGATAGCGGCCTCTTAATTCCCACGTGTGGAAGAAGGGA
The DNA here is from genome assembly GCA_024998685.1 of Nitrospira sp. GTDB lineage: Bacteria > Nitrospirota > Nitrospiria > Nitrospirales > Nitrospiraceae > Nitrospira_D. The sequence continues at coordinate 115,700 of JACOEH010000009.1, read as the reverse complement.
GACCAGTCGATATACGGCATGAGTTCGACCAACGATTGATCGGAGATCGTCTGAACACCTAGTGTCGCCGGCGTGGGAATATCGGTCTTCTCCCAGTCCGGCATGAACCGATTGGCGCGCGCCTGTATGATCGAAATAAGCGGCTTCGCGCCGCGATCCTGATGGGACTGTCTCACACGCTCATAGTCGTCCCTTACTTGTTTGACGAAGTCTTGCTTCTGCGTTCGGCTGACCAGACTTCCCACGACACCTACGGCGCGTGAGGCGTCCAATACATGGACAACGCCCGGCTCATAGGAGGGTGCGATCTTGACCGCCGTATGGGCCTTACTGGTCGTGGCACCCCCGATCAAGAGGGGCAGATCGAACCCCTCGCGTGTCATTTCCTTGGCCACATGAACCATTTCGTCAAGCGAAGGAGTGATGAGCCCGCTCAATCCGATGATGTCGGGTTTGTTTTCTCGGGCAGCGGCGAGAATCTTCTCACAGGGCACCATCACGCCAAGATCGATGACTTCATAGTTGTTACAGCCGAGCACGACGCCGACGATGTTTTTCCCGATGTCGTGGACATCCCCCTTGACGGTCGCGAGCAAGATCTTTCCCTGCGCCTGGTAATTGCCGGACCGCTTCTTCTCTTCTTCCATAAAGGGCAGGAGATAGGCCACTGCCTTCTTCATCACGCGGGCGCTCTTGACGACCTGAGGCAGGAACATCTTGCCTGAACCGAACAGATCGCCGACGACGTTCATACCGGCCATCAACGGTCCTTCGATCACTTCCAAAGGCTTGGAATACTTGCGACGCGCCTCCTCCGTATCTTGGTCGATATAGTCCGTGATGCCCTTGATGAGCGCATGAGATAACCGTTCCTCAACCGTCTCATGACGCCACTCATCGTCCTTCGAGACCGCTTTCCCCTTCGACTTCACCGTCTCGGCAAAATTCACCAGACGTTCGGTGGCGTCCGGCCGTCGGTTGAACAATACATCCTCTACAAGTTCGAGCAAATCTTTGGGAACTTCCTCGTAAACAGCCAATTGCCCCGCATTCACAATGCCCATGTCGAGACCGGCCTTGACGGCGTGATACAGGAAGGCGGCGTGCATGGCTTCCCGAACCACGTTGTTCCCTCGGAACGAAAAAGAAATATTACTGATGCCTCCACTGACCTTCGCTCCCGGCAAGTTCTGCTTGATCCAGCCGGTCGCTTCGATAAAATTCACGGCGTAGTTGTTATGCTCCTCGATCCCTGTCGCCACGGTCAAAATGTTGGGATCGAAGATAATATCTTGCGGAGGAAACCCGACTTGCTCGGTGAGGAGTTGGTATGAGCGCGCGCAGATTTCCGTCTTTCGCTCCAGAGTGTCGGCCTGGCCTTTTTCATCGAAGGCCATGACGACAACGGCCGCGCCATAGCGACGAATGAGCGTCGCCTGGTCGATGAATTTCCGCTCACCTTCCTTCAAGCTGATACTATTGACGACGGCTTTACCTTGGATATTTTTCAAGCCGGTTTCCAGCACCTCCCACTTGGAGCTGTCGATCATGATCGGCACTTTGCAGATGTCCGGCTCCGACGCAACAAGGCGAAGAAACTTCTCCATCGCAGCCTTGGAATCCAGCATGCCTTCATCCATGTTGATATCGACGATCTGGGCTCCGCCTTCCACTTGTTGCCGCGCTACCGATAGAGCGGCCTCGTAATCACCGGCCAGAATCAGTTTTGCGAAAGCCGGCGAGCCGGTCACGTTCGTCCGTTCGCCGATATTGACGAAGTTCGAATCGGGCCGAATGGTGACGGCTTCAAGACCGCTCAACCGTGTGTATGGCAGGACCTTCGAGAGCGCATGCGGTTTCACCCCTCTCACAGCTTCGGCAATGCGCTTGATATGGGCCGGTGTTGTGCCGCAGCAGCCGCCGAGGATATTCAGCCATCCGTTTTCCGCCCATTCATTCAATTGAGGCGCCAAGGTTTCCGGCGTTTCAGGAAAGCCGGTCGGCAACAATGGATTCGGCAGGCCGGCATTGGGATGGGCGCTGATGTAGATCGGCGCGATCTGCGACAATTCTTCGATCAGGGGGCGCATTTCTTTTGGGCCGAGCGCGCAGTTCATCCCGACGCTCAACAGCGGCACATGGGAGATGGAGTTCCAGAAGGCTTCGACGGTTTGCCCGGTCACCCCGCGATTGCTGCCGGCTTGAATGAACGTCACGGAGGCCATGATCGGAACCCGACGCGCGCCGGACGCGAATGCCTGCTGGATCGCAAAAAATGCAGCCTTCGCATTCAACGTGTCGAAGATCGTTTCCACGAGCAGAAGATCGACACCGCCGTCGACCAACCCTCGAACTTGCTCGCCATAGGCATTCACCAACTCATCATAGGTCGTCCCGCGAGCCGCCGGACTGTTGACATCCGTGGAAATCGACGCCGTTTTGGTCGTTGGTCCGATCGCCCCGGCGACGAAACAACGCCGTCCCGGCTGCATCCGCTGTACCGCAGTCACCGCCCGTTTGGCACATTCAGCCCCGGCTTTGGACAGTTCATAGCCCAGGGTCTCCATCTTGTAATCGGCAAGCGAAATCGCCTGCGAATTGAACGTGTTGGTCTCGATGATGTCGGCACCGGCTTCAAGATACTGCCGATGAATCTCTTCGATGAGAGACGGCTGCGTGACATTCAACAGATCGTTATGCCCTTTGAGATCCTTCGACCAGTCCTTGAACCGCTCTCCCCGAAAGGCCGCCTCATCCAGCTTTCGCTGCTGGATCATCGTCCCCATGGCACCGTCAAGGACAAGGATGCGCTCATGCAACAGCGTCTCAATGGAACTCTCGTGCGATATCGTCATGGTCACCTTATGAATCAGCGGGACGTTCCTGATTGACTTATTCGCGATCATACTGGAAGGCCTTCAGATCGGGCAAGCCGGCGACCCTTCCTTGACATAAAATTCCGGGCCCGGCTACGATGACGCATGAAGCCTGTCGGGGCTATCTTACGAACGACGGCCTTGGTGTTTCTGCCCTGCACCGTCGTCTTTTCAGTTCACCTCTCCACAACTTTTGCCGCGCCCTATTTCGAGGATGGTTTTTTAGGGCTTTCCCAGAACGAACTCCATGAAAAACTCGGCACGCCGCAGGCCGTGCGGGACCGAAAATCCGCGCTGCGTGTCTTCACCTATTATCCGATCACCGATTGGTCGAAGTACTACAGCAAATTGGTGTCGCCCGAAAACGGCGAAGACGTGTACACCTTCACGCGTGAGGGCATTGATGTCCGCTACTCCTTCGGCTACGCGGTCGACCCGAATGATCAACGTGAAAACAGGCCGATGACCGTACGGCTGGTAGACATCGAATTTTCCCAAGCCGTGCCGATCAGGCGGCTGCCGGATTTGATTCCGGAGTTTCGTCCCTCAACTGATCCCGCCGCCCCCGCCTTTCGCTCCAACATTTGGGTGCTGCTGTTCAAAGGCCCTCCTTCATCTGATGCCCGTTTCATCGTGAGAGAGAAGGGAAAAGAGCAGCTTGATTGGACGCTCTGCTACCAACTATTTTCGATGCAAGGGCTTCCCGACCGCTTGACGACCGAGGCTTTCATAGACCGTGTGGAAATCAGCGCGCAGAGTCTGCAGTTGGTCACTCTCCGACAACGGCACACCCATGAACCAATTACCAATCCCTACTCTGAGCAATTCAACCGGCAACTTGCTCCTCCCAAGCCACGCGCCGGGACCGTTCCAGTTCCAAAATATTCGGAGTGATCGAAAGAATTCCGTGTGAGAAACGAGACTCACTGCGGAACGTGCTGAAGGCGTTCCTGTTGAGCCTGTCCCGATGCCGCGGCTTTTTTCTTCATGGTGTCCATGGGACCGCCGTCGCTCGTATAGATGAGCACTGGAGTCCCGATCGCAAGGACAATCAGCAGTCCCATGGCCAACAATCGAATCATGGGACTGTTTTTGCTGAAATACATCATAAGCAGCAGAACAATCGCCGCGATGCCGGCATAGGTCAGAATGGATGACTGGGTCCAGCCGGAATTCTTCAGGTCGACCTGAACCGACGGCACCTGAAACCCGAACCCTTTCACCTGTTCTTTGACCGTATCACGCACCGCATCCACCACTGAGGGCGGCTTTTTCACTGAGTCGGGGCGCTCGTGAGTCTTGACCTTGGCGCGATACTTTTCAGGAATCGTCTCCGGCGAGTCGGTAAAGACGGGGTTCCCTTGATCGTCAATGTAGGAATAGACGGTGACGGCATAGGCTCCGACGACGCCCCAGTGCCAGACGGCTAAGACACTGACGATGAAACAGAGCGGAACGACGCTCCGGCATTCTCGATATGACATGGTTGCAAGTATATCGCTTCGCCTGTTATTTGGAATTGATTGCTGAAAACAGCCCATTCTTGACTCCATCACACTCCGTTGCTAGCATGCGCCGCTTCTGCGTAAGATCATGACCACCGACCTTCATCCGACTTCGTCCGAATCACAGCCCGAGGAACCGTCGTTTATTCGCCGCCGTTCGGTCAGGATCATTATTTATGCCGGACTTGCGCTGTTTGTCCTCATGGCGGTGGTATGGCCGATGATCGTCCAGCTCAGCGATCCGGACTTTCGACAGCACATCGAGCAACACCGTGTCATGGTGGGGATGACCAAAGAACAGGTTCTGCAATCTTGGGGCGGACCGCAGACGATCAACACCACATTCACCAAAGACGGCATACGGCAAGAGGAATGGATTTTCGAAGATTGGGAAAGCTCGGCGGTTGTCCGTCACCGCTATCTCTATTTCGAGGAAGGGATATTGAGTGGAGGATGGTACGAAGGATCACGGGAACGCCGATCAAGTAATTTTCCCGCGGATAAACCTCACCCCAGACTTCAGCCGTAACCTGCCGGCCGGTATCTCGTGAAGCGTCGTTCGTATCCCGCAGTCAAGAATCTAGCCGCCTCATCCTTGTTTGCGCTTCACGCTTCACCGTTCGGCAAGCTCACGGCCCTGAGCCTTGTCGATGGGCGAGCGACGAGTATGGTTTTCTTCGCCTAGCGTTCGGCAGGCGTCTCTCGAATAGACAGTCGAAGCCGGCTCAGAAGGACTTCGGCACGAGCCTGATCGGACGCGTCCACCATGACACGGCTGACAAAAAAAGGCACACCGGGATAGAGACTGCTGACATGCTCACCATGCACGACGTAGGCGATGCCGTTGCCGTCGAGCAAGCTTTTAATCATCGCGAGCTCCCCGACGTTTTGTGCGTCGGTGAGATGAATCATCCGCATCAGCCGTCCACCGGTCGATCGCTCACGGGTGTAATTTCCCCCTCGGTTGCACTTCGCCGTCCATCGTTTTACACTCAGTTACGGAGTTTCCGTAATTCGTGCACGCCGTTCCTGGCCCGGACCACCCGAGATGGTAAGCACGCGCTTCCACTCACGGACCTGGTAAATGGCCCAGGCATTCGGTTGGCCCTTGAAGAAGGCAGTGGGATCCTCGCCGCTGGCATTGAGGAAGATCGGCTCGGTAAATCCTTCTTCCAACACATAGTCGAGTAACGATTCGGTCGTAAAACCCGTCCCACGAAGGGTCACGTCGGCCAGCATATTGAGGATATCGTCGGGATTCTGAATCGTTATCGGATTCATCGGCTGTTCCTCTGTATTCCGAATTGTAGCGAGGCTTCACCAGAGAAGGCAAGGCATCATGCCCGCTCACATGAAGAAATCTGCGTTTCTTGAAGCGCTCCTCCGGGTCATGGACGACAAGCATCATTGGGCCTGGGAATATTTTTCTTCCGGCCGACTCGACAACGCTCAGCTCAAAATTCACTTTCAGCACGAGTACGCCGTCTACGTTCGAGACTTTCCCGTCTTCTTATCACGGATTCTTGGAACCAACCCTCCGCTTTCAGTCCGCCGGATGTTGGCTCAAAACATCTATGAGGAAGAAACAGGAGGACTCTCGTTGGGGAAATCTCATCCGGAGCTCTTCCTCACGATGATGGAAGGGTTGGGCTTCCGCCGACAGGATTTCGAACGTGCCCATCTGTTGCCTGCGGCCCGAACCTATCGCGCCTGGCTTGAGCGCATGTCGAGCCACCGCCGTTGGGAGATTGCCGCTGCGATCTTGACCATCTTCGTAGAAGGCAGCGTGAAGGATCGGAAGGAAATTCTCGAGCCTCCTGAGAAGAAACGCCCGGAAGATATCGAATCCATCATCAGCCTTCATCCTTTGGTGCGGTATCATGGGGTTTCACCGAGCCGAATGGACCTGATTCGAGCCCACCAAACAGTCGAAGCAGGCCATCGGCACGATGCCTATGACATGGTCGTCAATTACACACAACCCGCTCTGCGGCAATCGGTTCTGACAGGCGTCAAAAAGAGCTTGTCTCTGTGGCTGAACTATCGTGATTCGGTCGCCCGCGCCTGTGGTATCAAGGCTCCCTAATGTCCCGGCCCTTCCTTTCCTTGTGCATCCTCTTCCTTGCCCTCACCCATTATTCCTCGGATGCCGGAGCTGACATTCCTACAGACATGACCCTGATTTCTCCGGGAGAGTTTCCGATGGGGAGTCCCGAGGGAAGCGATGGCTTCCCTGACGAACGTCCGGAACGACGGGTCTACCTCAGTGGATACCTCCTGGACCGCTTTGAGGTGACCAATCACGCCTATGCGGCCTTCGTGCAAGCAACGGGTCATCGCGCTCCGGCGAATGAGCGCCACGGGGCAACTCTCTGGGCGAACAATCGCCCCATCCCGGGCATCGACTATCATCCCGTCGTCAATGTGAGCTGGGAGGATGCCGACGCCTACTGCCGCTGGGTCGGGAAACGTCTCCCGACCGAAGCGGAATGGGAAAAGGCAGCACGGGGAACCGACGGCAGACGGTACCCCTGGGGAAACACCTGGGACTTGACCATGGCGAATAGTGCCAGTTACTGGGCGCAACGGACGATCGAGTTCAAGAGCGGAGCGGATTGGGATGCCTTCTGGATCAGAGGCGAGGGCGCTCGTCTGGCCAAAGAGAGAGGCATACAGGGGGAAGTTCTGACGATGCCGGTTGACAGCTTTCCACAAGGAGCAAGCCCGTATGGTCTATTCGGAATGGCCGGCAATGCTGCGGAATGGGTACAAGATTGGTACGATCCGAATTATTACAAACATGCCCCGCTCACAGACCCTTCGGGACCGATTCGAGGTGCGATCAAAGCCATGCGTGGCGGATCATGGCTCAAACCGGCTACTAGTCTCCGTACAACGGATCGCGATTGGGGTACGATGGACAGCCGTCCCAGTGGCACGGGCTTTCGTTGCGCAAAAGACGCCTATTAACCGGTGAGAATCCCAATAGCCCTTCACTAGGAGCTCGCGTCGGTGAGCCAAGCTGCCGGCATTGTTCTGTGGCAACCCGGTGCGGTAAATCATAGAATCATCAATAACATCTTTTATGAAAACCGTCAGTATTACCCCGGGAAGGGAGGTCAAGGAATTATATTCATGCACGACGATGACGGTCATACGGTTCAGAACAATATTTTTATGCAACTGGACCTGGTGGAACTGCCGCTTTTGGACCGACTGCCGGATGGCAAGGTAAGTTTACAAGCCTCGGTAACTAAGCTCCGTCCTTGAAAATGGGCGCGGCTTTCTTTTTTATCCCTCCTCTGCCGTTGCGTTTACTAGTTAAAATAGCTAGATGAAGCACTAAGCAGCTCCCGGCGAGTGGGACGAGAGCTGGCCCACTCGCCCGCGATAAATGTTGAGCCGTTAGACTTTCGGCTGACTCTTCGTCACCGTCATCTCCGATACATCCACATCCACCACGCCACGAATTTTCTCCAGATCATTGACCCAATTCACGAGGCCGGCATGATGCTCGACCTTTCCCTTGAGTTTGATCACACCCTTATCAAGGCTGTATTCGACTTGATCGAGATCTACAAACGGCGCCCATTTCAAGTAGGCGACGACATCCTTTTCGAGATCTCTATCGGGGCGAGGCTCCCCCGCGACTTTCAGTAAGTTAGCAATCGATACCACGCCAGGCACAGATTGCGCCGCCTTATATGCCAGGCGGCTGTGCAGTAGCTTCTCCACAGGTCCCTTGAGCACGACATCCCCTTCGCGGACCATGACGGTGATTTTATTGATTTTATTTTCTCTCAGGGCTGGAACGGATCTTAACGCTGCCTCAATGGATTTGCGGATCATCTCATCCTTGACCACCACCGGTGACACGACCGTAATCCCATTGTGCAGCTGACGGACACCTACAATGGTTCCGCTCACAAGCGCTTCAGCCAAACCCTTACTATCCAAATCCGGCACAGTCCCGGTCAAGGGAACTACTCCCTGATCGACATTGACTTGAATATTCTTCGAATCGATGCGGCCATCTGCGGCCAACCGCTCTCTGATGGCAGATTCAATCTGTGGGTCCGTCACTTTCGTGACATCGCCCACAAAACCGGCCAGTCCGGCGTATAAGACAACCGACATTACGGCAACAATCCCGTTCAGTCTTTGGTTCATAGCTCCTCCTCTTAGATCAAGGCCTCACGCGGGGAGCTCCGTTTATGGGAGCTCCCCCGACGGCGGCGGTACTGCTTGGGAAAACACTCAGCTGAATAGTGAATGTTTGAGGTTGGACAGGTACTCTCTTAAGGGAGCAAATATTCCCTTCGCGGATTTACCAGTCTTCGTCTTGTCCTCAATTTGTTCAATCTCGGCATAGAACTTCTTGTAATCGTCCTTTGTCCCATACCCTAACAGTTCAGAGAGCTGTAACTGTTGTCGGGCCTCCTCGATTAATTTCGTGAGGGTCTTGCTGTCTTCTTCAGAGCGTGCGTCTTTCTGTGACAACTCTTCCGCCTTTGCCAATTTCTCCTCTGCCCGTATGAGCGGCAAGGACATGATATGTTCGGACACAACGAGTGTGTTGAGGGCGGCCTGCAGCGACTCTTTCGCCTCCGCAACTTTACCCTTGTCAATCAGAGGCGTTACGGCCGCAATCGCCGCCGGATATGTTTGTAATGGGAGACTTGTCACACTGACGACGATCTCACTCCCCAACCCTCTGATCAACAGCCGAGCTTTCTGGACCTCTCCATCCTCCAGATAGTCTTCTGCTTGCTTGCGAACCGCCTTAATTTGGTCTGGGGTGGCATATACGTCATAAGTCGCCACTGTAACATCAATGGGCGCGAGCGCCAGATGTGGATCTCGGACGAGCAAAATATTTAACTTGCCGGTGGCCCGTTCCAACGCTTTCAGCGCTTCGTCGGATTTCTTGTCTTCCAGAGCCTTCAGCGCTCTTTTCGTTTCTTGAATGGCTGACACCGCTTCATCGAGGATCTTTTTCCGCTGCTGACTTATCTCTTGGTCAGCCTGGCCTTTGACCGCACCAGTCAGGGGCTTATCCGAAGCCGGTTTATTTTGCGGGCGATCAAGGGATTTCTCAGAAGCGCTTAAACCCACACTCACGAAGCCAGATGTCACCAGTCCTAAAGCCAATGCTGCTATTAACGTGTAGTGTTTCATTGGATGTTCCTCCTCATCGAAGCGTCACTGATCATTGTGAGGACCAGTGACGAAACCATGTCTCCTTTCATTTTTATGAAGCTCGTATTAATGCTTGCTCTGCATGTCACTCAATTCGAGGTAGATCTGCCTCGGACATTTTCATAATTCTCTTCAACACAAAATCAAGACGGGGGTGCGCTGTATCGTTTCTCAATTTGAGCAGGGTTTGCACTACTGGCGAGGTTTCTACAATTGGAAAGATTTTACGTCTTCGGCCCTGTCTCGACATCTTGGCTTCTGCGTTGAAGACGAGCAACCTGTGGAAAGTCGAACAGGACAAAGCAACGGCCCGTCGAGTGACGACAGGCCGTTGCCAGGCGCTTGCAATGTGTTGGCAGGAACCTCGTCAGGCGGCCTTCACATCAATGGTTTTGGCTTGGGATTGCGCAGATTTCGGTAAGTGGACGTACAGCATCCCTTCTTTAAATTCCGCCTTCACGTGTGCCACCTCGATCGCATCCGGAAGCGTGAAACTGCGGAGAAATCGTCCATACGACCGTTCCAGGCGATGAATCCGTCGTCCGGTATGTTCCGGCTCTTCTTTTCGCTCGCCTTGGAGGAAAAGCACCCCATTGTCGACAGTCACCCGTATGTCTCGTTTATTGACCTCGGGCACTTCCACCTTGAGGAAATATCCAGCGTCTGTTTCAAGAACATCCACGGGCGGGGACCAATCGGCGGTCGTCATCAATTCCTGGCCTGACATCTGCGCCGCGTCATTCTGCTGGTCTTTAGAACGGGACAAAAAGCGATTGAGTCGTTCCGAAATACCTTCAAGTTCACGGAGGGGATTCCAATGTGCCAGTTTCATATGCCTTCCTCCTTTCATCAGGTCCATCATTGGGTCCTCATGGTTGAATCACCGTCCCAGAGTTACGAGGAAATGAATAATCCCGACCTCCCGCGAGTCAACTCCCGTGATGTAACGGAAAGAATTTAGGCTGACGCAGTCGCAGTATATCTACACGAACATTGGCGTACGGAAGACTACGGGGCTTCCTGCGATGTACTGTCCTGACAGAGGGTGAGAAGTGTGTCTAATGCCTGTTGCCTCGCACGTTGTTCCACTAAAACCGCTATATCAAAGAGACCGTGTTCATTCTCACTATTCACAAGCAGTCGCATATCAGCCTGTAAGGCTTAGAAGGCGCGATTGAATGCATCCAAATCGCGTACAAATTCCCCTTCCGCCTTCCGATCATGAGGAAACGCCTCCATATGTTGCTGGAACTGGTCGATCGCCCGCTGTTTAGAGGCGAGCAATCTCAGCCACTGGTTTTGCCAGAGCGCCAGGCGGACCGTTTGCGTGACCTCGCGGAGCATGAAAGGTTTGACGATTAGATCAAACACGTCCCCCTCGAGCGCCGCCTGGGCCACCGTGAGGTCCCGTTGACAGACTGTCAGGAGAAGAGGCGCGAGCAATTGATTCTTTTGCTTTCGAATGGAACGATAGGCCGGAAGAAACACGGGATTTAGGGTCCAAACTCAATTATTGAGTTGACAAGCCGTTGATGATTCAATGGTTGTGCAAACGAGGGAGGCGTTGCATGACCATGAAGAAGGCAAAATCGAACAAACTGTTCTGGCTGGACGACCTGCAATGGTCGGTTCTTGAGAAACATCTTCCGAAGAAACAAACAGGGCCCAAGCGCCAAGACGACCGGCGGATCATCAACGGCATCATCCATGTGCTGCAATCGGGGTGTCGCTGGCAGGACTGCCCGCCGGAATACGGCCCGTCCACCACGGTTGATAATCGCTATCACCGCTGGGCCCAGCGTGGCATCTGGGAAGGCATCTTCCGCGACCTGACCTCCATCGTGGGACGCATTATGAAAACAGCATCGATAGCACGATCATCAAAGCGCACCGCTCGGCCAGCGGTAAAAAGGGGGCGGCAGCGAAGCCATCGGCAAAAGCCGGGGCGGACGCACGACGAAAATTCATGCCGCAACGGACAAACAAGGCCGTCCGATCGCGTTCTTGCTGACGCCGGGTAATGCGTCCGACATCCGGGCCGCAAAGCCGCTTCTGGAACCGCTCAAGGCTTCAAGGCAGCTTCTGGGTGATAAGGCATACGACAGCGACGATCTGCGGGCGTGGTTGAACACACGCAAGACCGAAGCCGTCATCCCCAACAAGAACAACCGCATTACCCCCTATCCATTCAAGAAACGCCGCTATCGCCAGCGCAATAAGATCGAACGCATGTTCTGCCGCCTGAAAGATGCACGCCGCATCGCCACGCGATACGACAAATCCGCCAAAACCTACCTCAACGCCATCTGTCTGATCTCTATCGTCTACTGGTGGCTCAATTGAGTTTGGACCCTAGTACAACGGTATCATACGAACAACGCTCAAACTTCGGAGAGAGTTCCTCGGCGGAAGCACACGTGCTGATGGCGATGTTGCCAATGTTGTCGAACAACAAACAAGAGAGATTGTTGATCGTGCCATAATCATGTTCTGCAATCAGGACCGATCGTACAAGCATGATTCGTCACCAGAATGGCCTGACCGCGTCCTCCTTTTCCCGTGCCATCCGACGGCGCCTCGAGCACCGCCGGGGCTTCGTCGGCGGAGAGCGCGAGCGTTCTATCTCCATTGCTATGAGCCGTCATAGTAAGAAAAATGCCACCATGAAAGGAGCCACAATCAGCCAGGTGGCAATCAGCCGGGACAAGAATTTCATGGTCAGCCACCTCCTTTCATAGACCTGCCCTGTACTCTTGAGTTGCATCCTATCTTGCGTTATCTGGTTCCCGAGACTACATCGATGTTCCCTTCTCCCGAAAATCAGATATCGCCGTCTGCTTGTTGTGCATTCCTGCACCAGGTAATGGAATGGGAACTCGCAGCATTTCTTGTCGACGGTACTGCTCCTGATCCTTCTCAAACATCTGCTGAAGCTCGCGATCGGTAATCGTCAAAACCAAATCGTAGAGCTCGCGTCCTTGTTTTACTTTGAGAGTTTGCGTCAGGACTGACGTGGTGGCCGTGTCTGTCCAAACCGTCTTCTTCACAGAAGCGATCGTGGGTCCGATGTCATAGTCGGTGTGGTCTGCCACGTCGGGCTCCCCATAGGTCTCCTGTAGTCGTGCGCGTAACCGTTCAAACCCACCGGGCACCTCGCCTGAGGTGTAATGAATCGCCAATTCCCGGAGACGATCGTTGTAGAAACGATATTCCACACGTTGGACGTAGCGATCTTTTGATGGCGTGACCACAGTACGGTGAGTGCGGTCCCGTTGACCCAGGGAGACTCGTTTGGCGTCCGGAACAATGTGTATAAGTTCAGAGAGGGTCATTCCCAAGTGAGCGCCTTGAAACGAACGGGGAAGTCCCGTGTTCTGTGGACCTTCTTGGGCGGCAAAGCTTACCGTGCCCGAGTTCCCGAACCACAGGCCAATCATCAACATCATGCTGAGTGCCAAGGGTTTCACTTGCATCGCCATATCCTCCTTTCTTTTGCCTGCGTCCGCCTCACTTCAGGACGTTGCATGACTAACCGAACTTGAGTCCCCGCCGGCGCCTGCATTCAGGACGCCGGCGAGTACGAATACATTCCTTACCGACACTCGATCATAATCGAACGTGGTTTCGCCTCTTCACGCTTCGGGAAGGCAATCGTCAACAGCCCATGTTTATACGAAGCCGTCGATTTCTCCCGATCTGCATATTCAGGCAGTTTGAATGTACAGGCAAATGCACCGGCTCCAATGCCGTGCATATACCATTGCCGCCCCTCAGATTCCTCATGCTTCCGTTCCCCTTTTACTCGCAGGATATTGTGTTCGACCTGCACGTCGATCTGATTCGCATCCACGCCCGGAAGCGCCAGTTGAACGGTGAAGCCGTGTTCGTCCTCAAAGGCGTTGCAGGCCGGAATCCAGGTCTGCGACCATTGATTTACCGAGTGAACAGCGTCGCGGAGCAGACGATCAATCTGTGACTCTTCAGTCCCCTGAGGGAACAAGCCTGTCAGTTGGTTTTGCCCGGACATAGCTATACCTCCTGTGATGTATAAAAATTTATGAGAAATTAGAAATTAGCTTGGAAGGACGGCGTGAAGGACCGGAACATATCCTGCATAATAACTGGCCCGATAGTGGGCCTTCACCGAGTCCATCCAGTCCAGCATGTCAACTGCGCCTGTAGGTAATATCAAAATATTCTGAGTCAAGACCCTCTCTCGTTCATCTACAAAGTATTTATATTCCGCACATTTGCTCAGTTTCCTTCATCGTGCCCTAGCCTCCATCAGTTAGGCAATGGCCTGGCCTGAGGAACACTGAATTGGTGACCTCCACGCCCGGCTTCGCTTTCGCGATAAGGAGAATCGAGCGGTAACTCCGCACCTTCCTTTGATCCACACAGCTTCTGCAGCGGTGAGGACTCGCCTTTTCCAAACCTGCGCTTCTATGGGCTGGTGACTTGTAGCTGAATACTCCCCCTATCCGTCATCGCGGGATTGATCGTGATTGTATAGGTGTCCGTCGTAGCCAATGTCACAGGGTTGAGGTTAAAGCTCGATGCTGAACTTGTCATCCCTGTTAGCAATATGCCATTCGGACTATAGAGATTGAGGGTTACACTGCCGAGCTTGTTGTTCGTGACCTTGATCGTGACCTGTTGGTTCGCAGTGCCTGAAAACGTGTAGCGCCCATTCTGGCCCGCGCGGCTGACCGTGATCGGCCTAGGAGCCGCATTCACCTTCAATGAACCGGAAACCTCGGTTGATAGAGTCAAGGTGATGTTGCCGGTGTAGCTGCCGACAGGGTCAACAAGAACCGTGTAGGTGCCGGTGGTCGGCAAGGGGTTTTGATCTTCGAGGCCCCCGCCTGCCGTACCTACAGCCGTTGAGGCAAGGATGGTTCCATCCGATGTCAGAAGCGTGACCGCGGTGGACGTAATACTCACCCCTGTCAGCCCGAGATTCACCCATTGTCCAGCATTGCCATTGAACGTGTAACGCGCCGTCTGGCCCGCCTTTTTCAGACTGACCGGTACTGAGGCTCCATCAATAGCAATAGTACCCGTCACGGGAGAAGAAAGGGCGAGCGTCATACTACCGGTATAGTTACTCACCGGCTCCACCGCGATAGTGTATGTCCCCGTGACCGGCAGAGCCGTCAAAGGATCGAGACTGCCGCCACTTGGCCCAACTGTGGTCGCTTCCCACTTGCTGCCATCCGGTTTCAGGATGGACACAGCCGTCATGGGAATTGACACCCCTGTCAGACCGAGATTCACCCCTTGCCCTTCCGTCCCGTTGAATGTATAGCGCGCCCGTTGACCCGGCACTGTCAGGTTCGGTGTCACGGTCCCTTGGTCAACGGTGAGGGTGCCGGTCAGTTCCGGAGCGTTATAGAGCGCGAGCTTGAGCTTTCCCGTATAACTCAGATCCGACTCAATCAGGACAGCATAGGTTCCGGAAGCGGGAAGGACCTGTCCTGGAATTACGGTATTCCCAGAGACAAACGAGGTCGGTTTACCCAATAAACTTCCATCCGGACCAACAATTGAGACATATCCGCTCCGGATCGTCACCTCACTCAACTGCAAACTCACCGATTGGCCTTTTTCTCCCGAGAATGTATACCGGGCCTTCTGCCCGATTCGATTGATATTGGCCACTACAGCTGAACCGTGAGGGGCAACATTACCACTGAGCTCGTTTGAAACCGTGATTTTGAAGCTTCCCGTATAGGTACTGTCCGGATCGATGAAAATCGTATAGGTCCCGGTCACCGGCAATTCCTCAAGATCAACACTGGCGCCGTTCATCTCGCTGGAAGAGATCGCGGCCGCCGCATCGGTTGAAAACTGGTAGGCTGTCATGGATGTATGCACCGTTGTCAGCGGGGAACGTGCCCGCTCGCCCATCGTCGCATAATAGTTCCTCACGGCGGAAACATGTCTTGGGACCGTCTCGCCATCAGGCCGATGGACTGAAACGTGGAACTGTGTGAGGGTGACACCGCTAAAGCCGATATTGATTCGCTGACCGGCCGTGCCGTCGAAAACGATTACGCCGTTCTTATTCGGAGTGACAATCTTTACCGTGACTGGGTCCCCGTTGACAGCAATACGACCGTTGTATTCGATATCTGCTGCCGCGACGCCGGGCGGTAGGGCAGTATCTCCGGCATCACTCCTGTCAGTGGCAATACTGGAAAGGAGTCCTACAAAACCGAGTACAAGCGTAATAATTGCTACGTGTATTCGGCACTTCACCCACGGCCATAGGCTGTTCATGGTCGTCTCCTAATTGATTTCCCCATTATTGCAGCGCTACGAATTTCGCTCGCCGGGCAATGTTAGGACGGTTGCATGACTGGGGCAGTTGGTTTCCCCAAGACATAGCCACACCTCCTATGAGTCTATAGAAATGGTTAGTGTAATAAGCTGGAAGGAAAGGACAGAGTGAAGGGCCGGAGTCTCGCTCTCACAGCTGGCCAGACAGTGCGCCCTTCACCACGTCTATCCAGTCCCAGCCTGTTAACTGCGTCTGTAGGTAATATCAAAATGTTTTAAGTCAAGGCCTGATTGGGTTATAGGAAATCTGCCTTTTCGCACTTTCTCAGTTCCCTATTCGACTGGCTGTTCATGAGTGGTGAGTATGAAACGTATCACCAAACCAATGCTTCGCGAATCCTTTTCTTTCCTGTTTCTAATTGTGTTTCATCCAGCTGCCAGTATTCTTTAATGCCCGATACAAGGCCATACGAGGGTGATTATCTTCTCTCCCTTGTGGAACATGCGCTCGCACGGCCTGCGTCGATATTGACAGCAGTAAGTTCCTTGAATACGATAAAGGCCCGCCTGATGAGGCGAGCCTTTTCTCACAGAAACCTCCTGCAGAAAAATTATGTCGTTACCTTCACTTCAATAGTTTTTGGTTTCGCCTTCTCCGACTTAGGCAGATAGAGATTGAGCACCCCATCCTTGAATTCGGCTTTCACCTTATCGTCTTCGATTACATCGGGCAAGGAGAACGTCCGGACAAAGCTGCCATACGAGCGCTCGATCCGATGATACTTCTTCCCTTTCTCATCATTCTCCTGCCGCCGTGTCCCCTGAATCGTAAGCACGCCGTCTTCCAGGGTCACTTTGACATCTTCCTTCTTCACATCAGGGATTTCAGCGGTGATCTGGTATTCGGTCGCCGTTTCGCTGATATCGACAGATGGTGTCCAATCCGCGACGATCATTGTTTCCTTGCCATTTGAAGTGTGTGAACCCGGATGTGCAAACATCCGGTTTAACCGGTTTGAAACTTCTTCCAGCTCCCGAAACGGATCCCATCGTACCAGTGCCATAGCAACCTCCTTAAATTGGCTATTAGGTTTTTGCGCTGGCGAGGCGCCGATCAAACTGTTACTGCGTAAATAAATCGGTGGAGGGAGAAGTCAAGATCTGGGATAGTCTTTTTAATACATGGATTACTACTGAATCGACGCTAATACCGCACCCGGAAAGTAGGGGAACCTTCCGGTCGCGTTTTCCGGAGATCATAGAGGCGGGTCGTGGACACGTTGGCATCGCCCAGCCATTCTGCACCTTGGCGATATCCGCTTCTTGCGACCGGCTGACACAGGCGAACCGACCGCTTCCTACCTAATCGCGGCTTCTCCACTCATACCCGGAGGGCTCCAGTCTTGCGGGTTTTTTGCGTACCCCGGCGTCAACGAACCGTTGCTGTTTTCCGTCCCCCCCCACTCAGTCATCATCGATTCCATCCGAATTGTGTGTCCCGTTTTCTACTGCCGTATCAAATAGCCATGATCGGCTGGTTTTCGTTGTGACCGTTCCTTTCCCCGGCAGCCATACGACCGCCAGCCTTTACTGTAACCCTGTCGTCACTCTGTCCTCAAGGATGCAAGGGCGGCCCGCATCAGTGACCGTGTTAACCCTTGCATCCGGTTCAGGTCGCGGCTTTACGAAGTCACAAGGCTGGCAATGGTGCCCGCCGGAACATGAAAGGGAAAAACTATGTCATACGAAAACAAGAAACCCACTCACGGCGTTTTATTCAATCCGCGCCCACCAAACCGGCGGCGAACAGCGCTCCGAATGGACGAGATCAGGGCATTGGCGACCCTCTGAGAATAACTTCCACCTGTTCAATCCTTACCACAGGCATGATGAGGCCTACCCCTTCTTCCTCGTGTGAGAAATCATAGATGATCGATTCGGAGGGAATCAGAACACCGGCCATCACGACCAATACATGAACTTTTTCACGTTTCGCGAGACTCCGACTGATCCGAGCGGCAAACTTCTTGTCCGGCCTCACGCGCAGATTGCTTGGAAACTCCTCAGGCTTGAAGCGAACCAGCCCCCAACCGGTTGAATTGAGCTCCGGCCCGACCGCCACCGCATAGCTCTTGGTTTCGGGATCGAATTGCGACAATTCCCCCGGCCAGACGAACGCCACACGCCAGTTCAGAACGGGGCTCCCCTCGCGTGCAGCATCCCGTTCGCGGTTCAGATTGAACAGCCGCTCATCATGTCTGGGATCATGGTGACCGTAACCATAGACTATGGCCCAATCGGGAGGCGCCCCTTCCAGCGTCGTAAGAAACGCTTCGATCGTAGTCCGCTCGATCAGGATATGCGTGCCAGAGGGAAGAATCGAGGCAAGCTTGGCCGGAAGAATCGTTCTTAGGGGACGAGGTCCGATTCTATCGTCCGCTTGGATTGTCGTCGGCAAGATGATGATCAAACAAGACAAACAGAGCAGCGACAGAAAGCGCATGACCCATCTAGCCGACCGGTGCGCAAGCGACGGCTCGGTCGTAAGCAGCCGTCAGAGATTCCACACCTGGATGATCGTGAGTAAGCACGCCGACATCAATGAGAACGGCGAGCCGAGGGACAGGATTGAGTCGGCGCAGATGGGATTGAGTCAGACCATCCATGGCCAACGCTTTCTCGTAGGTACCCAGCCAAGACTCCGTCACAGCGCGCAAGCCCGCATCGGTAGGTTTCATGCGGCCCAATCGCACTTGCTGCAGCAGCTTGATGAGCGGATCGGATTGCAAAATAGTCGAGATCGCCCGTTGCAGCGCCTGTTCATCCGCGGTGCCCATCAGTTCATCGAGCAGGCGCCCGGCCCGCGAGGATCGCCGCAACTGCCGCAGGCGCCTGGACCGGCTGAGGACGTCCAACCGGTCGTAGCCCCGACTCCAAAGGCGGAGAACTGCTTATCAAGCTTGCTCGTCTTGCACTGGGGACAAGCCGCCTCAGCCGATCCTTGGACCAGCAGCTCAAAACGGTGGTTGCATTCGCGACACACATATTCGAAGATAGGCATAGCTGAAGACTCCTTCGGTTGCTAAGCGCATTATAAAATCACCCCGACTGAATCGCAACGATAGGATTGTATGTACCAGGAAGACAAAACGTTTACCATTCGCTTCACGCTGGAAGCCTCGTTTCCGGACGACTATACCGGAGACGAGGATGAACGCCATTGGCTGCACGAGTGGGAAGCCCGGATCAAACCGCAACTGCTCAAATCCGTCTTCGAATCGCTCCGCAGGCATGACGGGTGGGCATCACACATCCGCAACAGAGGCGTATCGCCGGCCGACGAAATCGAAATCGTCGTGGCTAAGAATTTCTCACAACCTCTCCCTTTCTCCCTGAAACGATGAACCCTTCGGACAAAGACCTCGGTCTGTATGTTCATATCCCATTTTGTCGCCGCCGATGCCACTTTTGCGCGTTCTATCTGGAAATCGCTCGATCCGATCGCCTGGCGCTGTTTCACTCCGCCCTTGTTCAAGAAATTTCACTCTATCGCCGGCAAGAGTCCCTGAACGGCCGTGCCCTACAGAGCATCTATTTCGGGGGCGGCACGCCGACGTCCCTCCCTGCCGATCAGTTGGCTGCGCTTCTGGCGCTGATCCGATCCATCTGGCCGACCGCCGGCACGGCCGAGGTCACAGTGGAGGCACACCCATCTTCCATTACCGTAAGAGATCTCACAACCTTGGCTGATGCCGGATTCAATCGGATCAGCTTTGGAGCGGAGTCCATGGCGGACAAGGATTTCGTCTCTATTGGCCGTTTTGGGCACGTGCAGGATACGACGGCTGCGGTTCAGGCTGCGCGCCGCGCCGGATTCAGAAATATCAACCTCGATCTGATGTATGGTCTGCCGGGTCAATTCCTACCTGACTGGATACATACCTTGGAATCGCTCATGACGCTTACCCCGTCTCATATCTCCTGTTATGCCCTGACCATTGAAAAGGAGACCAGGCTTGCTCAGGACATCGCTCGGAATTGTGTTCCGCCGCCTGACGACATGCTTCAGATCGACATGGAATCAGCGGCGGAGCGTTTCCTTACCGATGCGGGATTTTCCCGCTACGAAATTTCCAACTATGCCAAACCCGACTATGCCTGTCGCCATAATCTCCTCTACTGGACCGGTGGCGAGTATCTTGGACTCGGCCCCAGCGCACAGTCCTATGCTCATGGAATCCGGTTTGGAAATATTGCGGATCTCGAAATCTATGCGGCATGCTTGAAGGACAACCGTCTGCCGATAACGGAGCGCACACTTCTCTCGGCATCCGAGCGCCGGCGAGATGCCCTTGTGTTCGGCTTGCGTCTTCTTCGTGGTGTCCCCCGACAAGCCGTCACAGCCGCGGAACGAGATCATCAGATCGACGAACTGATCGCGAAGGGCCTGCTCGATGCCGATCACGATCGGGTACGACTGACTTCGTTGGGTCGACGCTACGCTGATACGGTGGCGGAGCAGTTGTTCTGAGTGGGCCACAAAACCAGCACATCGAACATCCGGCAAGGCCGGTAGAACTCATTTCGGTTCCCGTCATCAAGCGTCTGTCGGCGATTGACAAGACGGTCATAATGAGAGAAGAGTAGAGCGGTAGTGGGAGGAACTCATGCCGGTCAACATGGATCCGTTAAAGAAACGGCGCCGTCCCCAGACGACTGCCGCATCGGCAGCCGAGGAGAGACGCATGGACGCCGCATCGACCGCACCGCGACGAACATTTGGAGAAGAAACGGAAGCGGACCGTGAAAAGGATTTGGCTGAGGCCGAGTTGAAAAACTTATGGGATGCGACGGAAGTGATCGATATGGACAAGGTTTAAGTCCTGCGCGGTATCCGACAACTCAGAGCTGAACTATTTCTGCCAAGCCCGTTAGAAGCCCCGCTCCATGCCGACACCTTCCACACCACAAACCATTCCGGAAACCACCGAAGATGTGCAGATCGGTTCGGGAACCGAGTTCGAGTCTCGCGTCTTGGTGTACAACTGCGACTGTCATACCTACCAACAAGTGATCGAACTGTTTTGTCGATTTATTCCCGGCATGACTTCGACCAAGGCGTTCGAATTGGCCTGGCGTATCGATCATGACGGAGAAGCGATCGTCTTCACCGGACCGACGGAACAGGCGGATGATATTGCAGCAAAACTCGCCGGCGGTGGGCTCAGAGTGGCCGTGCAGTAACCCGACTCCTTTATTTATTTACCTTTGGGCGGGCTCTTGGCCGATTTTTTGATTGGGCCTGCCGGCTCCTTATTGGCAGCCACCGCAGCCACCTTAGAGGCTTTGACCGGTTTTTTCGCTGCCCTCGAAGTGCTTGATTTTTCGTTTTTCCGAGCAGACTTTGACTTGCTGCTCTGCTTCACAGGGGTCATGTAGGTCGCGGTACGGTTGACCTTGGCTAATTGGTCTCCGCTGAGCACACGGACTTGATAGAGTTCGAACAGCCTGCTGATGGCTTTCGTGTCGCCCCGTCTCGCCGCATTCAAAAGTTTGCGGCGTTGATTCATCTCTTCTTCTTCGGTATGCGAAGCAGCTCGTCGTTCCATGCCCATCCTTCCTCAACACAGGCTGACCACCTGATCAGGGCTTCCGCGGTCCAACGCCCCAGCCCAAAAATCGGCGAAGTATATCAGAATTATGATGATTTTTGGAATATCGAATGTTGCGCGACCGTGCGTTGCCTCTGCGATGCCTCATAAAGAGTCTCGCATATACGCAGCCGCCTCCCCAGGGGATTTCACTATTGAGTGCGATCGCACCCACCGGTATAAGTATACTTCGTCGATATGTTCTTAGAGGAGAGGAGATCCATCATGGAGCACACACCAGAATCTTCGACCGTCACCGATGACCCTCACGCGCGCGATCTACTGCGCCGAGCGTTCGAAAGGACCGCCCGGTGGCAAAAAGACTTTCATGGGTTTACGGCTGACCTCACCGTCAATGTGAATGGGAAAGAAACCAGCGGCCCCATCAGCGTCAAAGGTCCCCGCGAAGTATCGGTTCAACTCGGCGATGGCGAGACTCAAAAATGGGCGCAAGAGCAACTGGGCATGATTGCGGTCCATCGTGGACCACGAAGCTTCGAAGAGTCCGACGGGAAGTATGCCTTGACGATGGAGGAAGATGGTCATCCGTTCGGCACCAAATTGATTATCCATGGGTCCAATTCCTTTTACCGGATCAAGGACAACCGGATCACACAGATCAACCGCAAGATGGCCCATCCCGGCATGAATCCGTTCGCCTTTACGATCAACGTCGAGGAAAGCGCGATCACTCAGGACCAAAAGAATCTCACGACCAAGTACACGGTCTATTACTATTCACCGACCGACGGCAAACTGACCAACGTAGAAAGCTTCACCGATACCCATGTCCGCGTCGGCTCATCGGACCTTCCCGCGACCAGGCGGATCATTACCTACGAAAACGGTCAGGTCGTCGTGAAGAGCCTGACCTTCAAAAACCACAAGTTGCTGTAAACATGGACCTACGGAAAGACTTCCCGCGCAGCATGCGATTCCAGCTGGCGGGCTATGCCCACCTCGCCCGCATGATCGATAAATGCAGGTCCGTACTCGCAGGCACTGAAGGGGAATATATCTATCCCTGTCCGATGGACGAACGGCTGATGGAGTTTGCCGGAATCACCAGCGAGCAATTCACGGCCGCCGTGAAGGCCAATTCGACCGATGAGGGAGTCGTGAACTGGCTTGAGCAAACGGCAAAACCCCACGAGCCTGCCGAGCTGGAAGAATGGAACCGAAAACTGTTGGCGCGCGGACCGAGTTCTCCTGAAAGTGCGGCCCGATTCAAAAAATACCTGACCGCCGTCGATCCATCACGCACCGATATTACAGCTTGGTCGGATCTGCAAGATCTGGAAGAAGGACGGATCGTTCCAAGACCAGAACCGACACATCGGCGTCAGTAGGTCAGCGCCACGTACTTGCCGAGATAGGTCGGATGCTCCGCCTGGGCCAGCATGAAATGCGCGACATCCGAGCGGGAAATGGCACCCACCCGCATTCCGTTCACAAGGTGGTCCAATACACGATAACGGCTGGTCATTGCGCCGTTGGTTAACCGGCCGGGGCGCACAATCTCCCAGCGCGGATACCCACTGGTGATCACCTCCTCCTGCTCGCTTTTATCTGCATAGACCTTCTTGAGAAGCAACGTAAACAACATCCTCATCGGGAGAGAGTTATAGATCCAGCTTTCACCTGTGCCAAACCCAGTGAGCACGATGAGTATCGGCGAAGAACCCATTTCTTCTACTCCCCGTAGCAAGATGCGCGCGGAATCAGAGAACAGGGTGGTGGCGAAGGGACTCTTCACACCAAGCGTCACCAGAATGGCCTCAGCCCCGTCCACTGCGGCCCGTACATCATTTAGGCTTGTCGCACTACCCTGCACCCTTCGCAGGTTCGCGTGATCCGGGAGCGGAATAGTCCGGCGCGATAAGGTGGCGACTTCATGACCCTTCTCTAGAGCGAGACGCGTGCAATGAAGTCCTATTCCAGCCGAGGCTCCGATGATGGTGATCTTCATGTTCTCTGTTCCCGCTAATTTTTATGAAAGAATGATAGGCATATTCTACTTTTTCAAGCGAGGCAGGTCTATGGCGAGGTGGAGAGGCGAGAAACGATTGAGGAAGGCTTCCGGTCCTGTATTTTTACACTAAGCAGTTAGCTGCTGGCTGTCACCTTCAAGCGCCTGTCCAATATTGAGTTCGTTGCCGCTTGGATCTGCGATTCAAAAATCTCACATGCCGATCGTGGGGAAACAGTATGCGAGCCCTTACGGACCGACCTTTTGTTTTCGCAGGGACTACTGAATTGTCAGACCGAGGTGCTGTTCGATGGTTCGAACACGCTGCTCCAACCGTTCCACACGTTCCTGAATCTGGCCATAGGAGAGGTGGATAAGTGCGCGTGTTTCTCGGAATTGCTCTTCAAGGAAGGATTGATCTTCGACACGCCGTTGGTCGAGATGCATCTGAAATCCTTCAGTAACAAGCTGGAGTTCGTGACGGAGTCCTTCTGCCAACACACCAGCGTGCCGCTGGGAGTCAGCGATGTCTCCCCGGAGGCTGTCGGTCGCTGCAGAGATGAGCTGCCGGATTTGCGCGAGTGATTCTTGGTCCATGGTCTCTATGGAAGACCGGCGGAGTCTAGAGGGCGACGCAGAAGAAGTCAATGAGGCGATTCGATAGTCGGTTCCATTACTTTGATGGATGGTATAGCCGATCAGTTCGGATCATGACGGCGGGCTGAGCACCTCTCGCCAAACAGTAGCGAGGTCGTGAAGTGCTTTGCTTCCATCACCGACGTAGACCGATCCGTGCATCGTTGCCAGCCGCTTCGGCTGCAGTGCCGCCAATCGGTCTAGCGTCGTCTCCGTCAAGGAACAATAGGGCACGTAATTCGCCAATGGCCCTTGCTGATAGCCCACCAGCGTCTTTCGACACCGGTCGATGACGTCCGATTCCGTCATCGGCTCGACATCCTCATCTTGATGAAAGAGATCCGA
The DNA here is from genome assembly GCA_024998685.1 of Nitrospira sp. Taxonomy (GTDB): domain Bacteria; phylum Nitrospirota; class Nitrospiria; order Nitrospirales; family Nitrospiraceae; genus Nitrospira_D. The sequence goes on along the minus strand of JACOEH010000009.1, from coordinate 91,237 downwards.
ACACAGGAGCGTCCGTTCTGTTTCTTCGAACAGCAGCCCCGCTTCCCAGCAATGGGGGACATGCGGCGTCGCGAGAAAGCGGAAGCGGTATTTTCCGGTCTCGATTACCTCGCCATCAGCCATCCCCTTGGCGGGGCGGAGCGCCAGACAATCATCGACGCTCACCATCTTGCCCACCACACTGCACACCGCTTCGGAGTGCGGAGCCAGTTGCTGCCACTCCGGCACTGTCGCGCATTCGTCGGACTCAAAATGGCTGAACCCGATCCAGCGCAGGGTTGGCGGATCGATGAGCGACGCCACAGCGGCCTTGACCTCTGGAAAGAGGGCGCGCGGGCCGGTATGGAACAGCAGCGGCTCATCGTCGCGCACCAAGAACTGACTGAATTGAATATTGAATGGTTCAAGAAACGTCGTAATGCGGAATAGGTCAGGAGCGATCTCGGTGATCTTCGCCATAGCACCTCCTCAAGAAAGGGGCCGTGCGATCATACGCATCGCCGGATTGAGGTGCAATACGAGCAAATCATGTGAGGATGCTGAAAGAACGGCGGCGGGCTACTGACTTAGCAAGATCCTACCAGGGACAGTCTCAAAACGGCAGTCAAGCTGGCCAAGAGATGAATAGGGCTTGCGAACAAAGACTCCCGACCTCCCGACCCCTTTTGTTCAATCGAGTACGACCTCTGAAGGTTATGTGAAGCTGCGTGCGCGGCAGATGAGGTCTAAAATAAATCCCGCCCCCTTTACTTGCATCCGGGTGGAACGCGGGCTGATCCGATCCTCTCCACCGGAGCGGATCGACCGCGAAGGGCGTCTCACCAGAAAACATGGGTGACCTGGAGCCGTACCTCCTCACCGAAACGGAAAACAGGATTATTGATGACATCCTCGCCTTGCTGAACAAGAATGGGGTGACCTCGCATCAGTCACTCAATCTGCTCGAACGACTGGACAGGATTATTGATATGGGGCAGCGATTAGCCAAGAGGACAACGCATTACGGACGTAAGGTCTCATTGAACAGTAGGACAGACCATGCAATCTCAAGTGAGTGTTAGCCTCACGATCCGCCAGTTGAAGCAGGCCGTCCTATGTATAGCCGTCATCACCTCAGGCACGATACTCGCTGCTTCTTGTAGCCACGAAAATACGTATCGCGCTGAGCTTGCCTCACCGCTGAACGCCAACGCGGAAACAGGTGTCATCATTCTCTCGGCAGGATCGACCGCGCCGTGCCACCTCTTTTCTCCTGCAACCGGTTTGCGAATTTTCCATCTTGAGGGAGTACATTTTCCCTTTGCGGCCGTTGCCAAACTAGACGTGAATAATCGGTATGTGGAAAGCGAATTCTCTGACCATCATGGCCGCCTCTATGTTTTCCCGTTACGCGCAGGGAAGTATTTCCTGGAGCCATACTTGATGCACGCTTATGTCTACTATTCCCATCCTCCGAGAGCAGAGTTTGAAGTACATCCTAATGAGACATCCTACCTCGGAGAGTTCTTTATGCCGAGGGAGTGTGGGGGAGATGGCGGAATGCAATTTGTGGATCAAGAAGCACGAGACGTTGGGATGTTAGTGGCAAAGAATCCTGCCTTTGCAAAAGTGGCCATCACAAAGCGGTTACTTCTGTTCACTGGTCGCCAGTCGTTTTGGGGGGGCCTTCTAGGATACTAGGGCTAGCTCACACCTGCCGACAGAATGCGATCAATACTCTCATGTGCATGTGCTAGAAGTTAATCTGACAGTCAGGTAGAGTCCTCCCCTTCACGAAAGGAGTGAGGACCATGACGACGGACCAGAAGATCATCAAGACGAAGGTGGGCGTGTTGGAATTAGCGAAGCAACTCGGCAATGTCTCCAAAGCCTGCCAGCTGATGGGCTCTAGCCGAGACAGTTTCTATCGCTTCAAAGAACTCTATGAGACGGGTGGTGAGGCTGCGTTACAGGAGATCTCCCGCCAGAAACCGATTCTCAAGAATCGGGTCTCGACGGAAGTGGAACAGGCCATTGTTCAGATGGCGCTCGATCAACCAGCTTGGGGACAAACTCGCGTGGCGAATGAATTGCGGAAACAGGCCCTGACCATCTCCCCGGCAGGGGTGCGGTGCATCTGGCTGCGGCATGATCTGGAGACGATGCGGAAACGGCTGAAGGCGTTGGAGGCCAAGGTGGCCCAAGAAGGTCTCATCCTGACGGAAGCCCAAGTCGTGGCGTTGGAGAAAGCCACCGCGGACAAAGAAGCCCACGGGGAATTCGAGAGCGAATGTCCTGGCTACTGTGGCGCTCAGGACACCTTCTATGTCGGTACCTTGAAAGGCGTGGGCCGGATCTACCAACAGACGTTCATCGATACCTATAGTAAGGTCGGGTTCGCAAAACTGTATGACCGGAAGACCCCAGTCATGGCCGCCGATCTCCTGAATGATCGGGTGTTGCCGTTCTTTGAGCAGCACGAGATTCCCCTCAACCGGGTCCTCACCGATCGCGGCACGGAGTACTGCGGGGCGCCGGAGCGGCATGAGTATGAACGGTACCTGGCTGTGGAGAACATCGATCACACCCGGACGAAGACGCGGCATCCCCAGACGAACGGGATCTGCGAACGGTTCCACAAGACCATGTTGAACGAGTGCTATCGCGTGGCGTTCCGGAAAAAGATCTATCGAACGCTGGAGGAACTGCAAACCGATCTCGACGGATGGATCGAGGACTACAACGAGCAGCGTCCCCATCAAGGACGGTGGTGTTATGGCAAGACCCCGATGCACACGTTCGTGGACAGCGTGCCGTTGGCGAAGGAGAAAATCTTAGCGGCCTAAACCCGGGGAGGACTCGCTGTCTGTCAGATGAAGTCTTGACTTATACATCTCATGTCTTCGACTATCGGTTTTTCTGCTACTGTTCAGTGGTCTTCCGTCGCTCGTCCTCCCTCAAGGTTTCTCAGGCCTGTCCTGGATGAGGACATGGTTGAAGTCTTGCACAACGGAACTACTCAGCGTGTCCGCATCCAGGTGCCGGTAAATTTCCAACGATCCGTCATCTTCCATGTCCCGCCCGCGCAATCAATACTTTCAGTCCGTTCAAATCCAACCACCCAGGTACCAACTCATTCCCGACGATAAAACCGGGTGTCCCCGAGATGCCGAGCTCTCGGGCGAGGGCGCGATTCTTGTCAATCACAGCCTGCACTTCGGATTGATCATGTCCGCTTCCAACCGTTTCGCATTGAGGCCGAGACGTATCGTAAAATCAGAGGAATGGAATGGCAAAGCCAGCTGATCCGATTTGTTAGGCAGTTCGCTGCTGGACCACGTTCCCCAGCACCTGCCACCGCGCCTCAATCGTGTCGGCTGACAAGTCCGCACCACAATCCCATTCGACAAAGTACCCACCATTGATGATCTTCACAAATTCGTTCTAGTCCCTAAGCGCCTCGAATGCCTCATACTGAAGATAAGGCTTCACATCAAATCGACCGAGACGGCCGTCGTCTGCCACAATAAATAGCACCCAGTTTGGTTCTGCCTGCAGTTCTTTAATTCTCATTGTTTGAATCGTTCGGATGTTATCTCCCCCCTTGATCCAGGAGTAGGCTCATGCGCGCACATTTTTAGACAGTTCGCAGACTGCGTCAACGGTCATCGACCTGATGGGCACAAGAATCCTTCGGAGAAATGGGAAGAAAGTTCCCTACAGCGTCCTGGCACAGAGCACTTCGTCCTGCCGAAGCGCTTCGAGTGCGGTTGCGGGAACGGTCGTCACGGTCAGTGTACTTCCGAGGGCAGTAAAGACTTCGATGGAGTAGCCTTCGGCCCCATCAGGCGCCACGTGATGCTCAACAAGCTTGACAATATCCCCACGTCGGAGCCTGTGCTCCGGTAAGTCGCAAGCCAACGCCACGTCGGTATAGAGATCAAATCTCACCCTACCCTCCGATTATCCGGAATCAGTGTAATAAACTTCGTCACTCCCGACAAGTGTTCCGTCATCCAGATCGTTCGAACCGACAGGACAACCCCATTGGGACCCCTCAATGCACCCCTAATTTCGTAGTACTGCCCAAACTGGTTACTCTCAAGCAGCATCGCGTCTAGCGGCAGAATCTGATCGCGCAAGTCACGTAAAAGATCAGCGGCGTTGCTGAGCTCATAGCCGGCTTGTCGTAGAAACGATGACTTATCTCCTCGCAGCTGTGGCACCAGAAGGTAGCGTGCCAGCTTGTCCTCAGAAATGACTGTCTCAGCCGGCAACTTCATAGGAATGGGCAAACAAGGTTCTCACCGCCAACTTTTTACGCTGCTACCAGACCGAAAACAGCCCAATTCCCGCCTAAGCCTCCCGGGTGGTTCCCGAATATTCATCTTTCTGGATGAAGCCTGGTGTCCCATCATCACCACACAGCCAGGTCAGATTTACAAGACCTGGAAGACAGGTCCAGCGAGCGCTAGGCGACGCATTGCATTTTGTTGGCAAAGTCTCGCCCTGAGGTGGAGGGAGGCAGCGGTTTGCCGTCTTTTTGATAAAGGGCGATCGCTTCTTCGACGATCTGACACAACTGATAGAACACCGCCTTCTCATCCTTGCCATGGCATCCGCCGAACACCAGACCAGGAGCGTTCCCGACGTAACACTGGTCCTCGTTAGACCACTCAACAATTTTGGTGTATCTGGCACTCTCTTTCATTTTTGGTCTCCAACGGAATGGCTCTCGTCTCTATTTTCTGCCCCAATTTGTTGGCAGGTTCTTATGCGAGTGATGTCTCAGGCCGCATCGGTTTCAATCTTACCGGGAAGCTTGCTGAGGACTAGTTTTTGTAGTTCAACCTTGTTGGCGGCATTGTCGATATCAATACCCACCAGCCGACCGTTCGAATCGTAATCGAGCACGACACCCTCGGACACTTCCCGACTTTCTACGCCCGGTCTTTCAGAAAGATCGATATACAGCGAATCCGTATCTGGATGATAATTGAGCTTCATGATGTAAATCCTCGATCTGGAAATGCATTGTGAATCGTCATCTTGTCCTCAAGCGTCACGACTCTTAGATAGCGTCCGGGATCGCAGCCCAAAAGCGGTATCGGTTGTATTCCTGCTGTTCTGATCGGATGGAATGCTCCAGTACGAATATGCACCACTCTTTCTTTATGTATGGGCGTTTCCGGAGAACCTCCTGCTCGAAATATTCAGTGAACTTATACTGAGCCATGATTTTTTCGAAACATACCCACCGGTCAGCGCTAAGTCATCGCGGACAATCTAACCAGTCTATACGCAAGAAAACAGTCGCTCAGTGTGTCGCAAGCAAGTCTACTGAAAAGTTCGGTGTTTATCTACTGTTTGGCATCGCCCGTCCAGGGTATTGCATACATTTGCAACGATTGATCATCTTCCCTGTCCCGCCCTGGCAATTAAGTCCTTCAATCCATTCAAATCCAACCACCCGGCCACCAATTCGTTGCCCACGATGAAGCCTGGAGTTCCTGAGATACCGAGTTCATGTGCGAGGGCCCGATTCTTTGCGATGACGGCCTGCCATTTGGGATTGGCCATGTCGGTTTCCAGGCGCTTGGCATTGAGACCAACCTTAACGGCGATCTTCAAGATGGCTTCTTTGGTCATGTCGGCATGGGAAGCGAGCAGCGCTTCGTGGAAGGCTTGGTGCTTACCTTGCGCCTGAGATGCGAGTGCGGCCTTGGCCGCGAGTTCGGACGGTTCGCCAAGAATCGGGAAATCCTTGTAGACTACCCGCACTCTTTGATCGACCTTCTGAAGTTCCGTCACGGCCGACGCCGCCCGCTTACAGAAGCCACAACGGTAGTCGTAAAACTCGACCAAAGTGATCTCGCCTTTCGGATTGCCGCTGACCGGTGACGCAGGATCATGCAGCAGTTCCTGCTGCTTCGCCACGAGGGCAGCTTTGTGACGTTCCTTCAGTTCCGCTTCGCGTTTGGCCAGCAATCCCTGCAGCGATTGTTCGATTACTTCCGGATGAGTACGAATGTAGCGCTCGATCGCGGCATCGCTGGGTTCTTGAGAGGAGACAGACGGGCTCTTGGGTTCCGTGGCCGTGGTTGAGCAACCAGACAAGAACATGCCAAGGATGGCTAGGACACGCAGGGAATACGGGAAGCACTTCCGGAAATAGATACTGTTCATCGATGAGTCTCCTATGGCTCGAGAGGATGCTGATAAACCTCTTCCAGCAAGGCCGCAGTGAGGTCCGCGACGCGAAGAATAATGAGCGTCACGTTGGCGGACGGGCGCGAGCCGGAGAGCGCCCAGTGTCTTTGAGGCCGACGCGTACCTTTCTCACCCGGCCCGCCCCGAGCTGCTCTCGCAGCTCTTTCCCGATGGTACGTTGAGGTCTTGAGCGATGCGAGAACGACGCTGGAGGGCGTTTGCAGCATCCTCATCGATACCCTTCCCCGCTCGTGCCGCCGCCGAAGCCGCCCCAGTTGCCGCCGAACCCGCCTTGGCCGGTTCCCCAGTATTCACCTTTCTGGATGCGTCGATAGGGATGTCGCAGATCGGGACGGCTGATCCACCAAAAAAACACCACGACGGCGATGGTCGTGCCGAGTGTAATCCAAATTCCGAGTCCCTTGATTCGAGGCCGTGAGGGGGTATTGAGCCTCACCTCTTGCGCCGGTGTCGCCAAGGCGACCGCCGTTCGATACAACCCTTCCCCGAAATGCCCTCGTTCGATCGCAGGCTGAAGATAGTCGCGACTGACTTCGCTCCTGACAGTCGGCGTGATGACCGAAAACATCTTGCGCCCCAAGGCCATCGCCGCCTGCCGTTCCTGCACGGCCACCAAGACCATCAACCCATGTTCCTGCTGCGTCGAACCGATTTGCCACTTTTCATACAGTGCGTCCGCATAGTGCTTGGCCGACGGATAGGGTTTGATGCTGGGCACCGTGACGATGACCATTTCCACACCACTTTTCTTCTCGAGATCGATGCAGACGGACCTGATGCGGTCTTTCCATTCCTGCTCTACCACCTGGGCATGATCGCTGACATATCCAATGGGGTCGGGAAGCGGCACACGCTCTTTGGGTCGTTCATATAACGACGCCTGCGCTGCATTCCCACCCAACACGATCAGACCTAACAACGTCACACCGATGATTCGTTTTTCCGGATGAGAGATCATCGTGTGATCCGGGCTTCTGCGGTGGTCATGAGCTTCGTCAGACTTGCAAGATATCGATCCATGAGTCTGGGAATCTCTTTCTGCCCCGGGGAGATGTGCCCACGCTTGAGCAAGAGCGCATCACGAAGACCGGTGAGATCGACTTCTAAATGGACTTCGAGATCCTGAAGGAGAGGCTCTCCGTGGGCAAGAATAGGGCGTCCCAACAGCCGTTGCAGACCTCGAAGCGCCGGTAAGAGGGCGGTGATGGAGAGCGACAAGAGAATGGTCATGGCTTCTTCGGTGCTTCGTCCTTCGACGAGTCGCTGACGGAGACGGAGCAGATTCCCTCGTAATGCCTGGAGAACTTCTCCGGCCAAGTAACGGGCATCGATCTTGAGACCGACGAAGGGATCTTGCCCCCACAGGAGTCGATGGCATTCCAGGATGTCTTGGTATTCCAGAGGGAAGGCGAACGACGCGGATTGGAGATCGGCGGCCGTCAGGAACAATGGGACGACCACTTGCTCCTTGCTCCAGCGCTTGTGAATACTGTCATACTTTTTCAGCACCGAGAGGTCATAGGACGACATCACCAACAGGAGATTGAGATTGGAGCGGCCAGGCAAAAATTCTCCTCGCACCGCACTGCCATACAATAGAACGGCTTCCAGTTCATTGACATAAACCTTTACCACATCCTTCACGTATGACTTTAAGAGTCTTTGTGTCTCCTCCGATAATCCATCAATCGTCCAGTCTACCGATTGCATCGGGTTACTCCATGCCTCTGATTGCTCGGTTGCGTACAGAATAATCCGGCAACAATCCGGCTGCCATGAGGCGATCCATTAGACCGAATGGAGGCTCCTTCCGGAGTCCGGCTGTCGTCGATAAGACGCGATAACGCAGTCGTGGGTTACAGTCCAACGTACGGAAGACACGGTCCCGGAGAAAGGCGATGATCGGATTCGCCGTGTTCCAGAACAGCACTTGTTCATCAGCCAACTTTTGCAGCATCCTGACCTGAGGCCGTCGCGAGTCTTCATAGCGCTTGAGCATTGCCGCAGAGTAATCATTCGTTGCCAGACATTCGGGCAAAAGATCGGCCAGCGTCATCGCATCCACCATCGCCTGCATGCGGCCCTGCGACGCGTGAGGATTCATCGCATGCGCCGCATCCCCGACCAGCACCGCTCCATCAGCCACCCACGTCGGGGTGCGGACACGCCCGGTCGGCATGAAGGCGGTTTGCTTCCAGTCGGTCAAGGTACGGAAGATCGCTTCACTGGACGGATCGATCGCGATCCACGCCTTTTGCAGGGCCGGAATACCTTGCTCTTTCACATGGTCATACGAGCCGGCCTTGATCATGTAGAAGAGGTAGACGTTGTTTCCGGCAGCGGGAAACATCCCGAGGATTGTTCGTTTGCCTACAAAATACTTCGCTTCCGAGATCTGGACTGCCGCTTCGGCAATGGCAATCAAATATCCCTGCGGGTAGAGATGAAGATCGGCGGAGATCTGCAAGGCTTCCCGAACTTTTGAAAATGCTCCATCGGCCCCAACGACCACCTTCGCCTTCACGGTCACGTGGCCTTCTCCTTGCTTCGCGGTCAGTCCAACGACCCGCCCATTCTCCCGAAGCAGACCCGTGAATGCCGATCGATACCGCAATGAGACGGAGGATTCTCGCTCGATCGCGCTCAGAATGGCATGATGCGCCACATTCGGTAGTGTGACCACGGCTCGATTGTACGGTGGAGGCAGTTCGCGATAGTCCACCGTGCACAGCCGCTCGCCACCGACACGGCAAAAATGAAACTTATGCACCGTTCTGGTAGATTCAACCGGCAGTCGACTCAGGAGTCCCAAGCGATCGAGGACTTGCTGCCCGTTCGGCTGCAGGATCTCTCCGCGCAATCCCTGCGGTGGTCCCGGTGCCTGCTCGAAGACGATCGTTTTGATCCCCTTCTGGGCCAGTGCAAGGGCCAACACAGCCCCTCCTCCACCGGCTCCGACTACGGCGATGTCGGTTTCTTCGACCATCTCTTCCTCAGCGTTCATCCGCCATGGATATGCGTCGCCACCTTACCCTCGACATTTCTACCTTTTCCACTCCTGGAACCGCTCGTGATCCTTCCAGAGCGACAGAAACTTTTCACGCGCTTTGACGGCAATCGCATGGTCTTTGATGATATCCAGCCGCTCATCATTGTAGCGGTTTCCGCTGGTCGTCTGATTCATGGATCCGTTGGTATTGATCTCATCGTCGATCACCGCCTGTTTCAAATGCATCAGGCCATCGTGCCGATTGATCTTGATCGGAATCCCGGCTTCGCGCAATGTTGAGAGGGCCGTCCGCTGCTTCACATCCTCCAGTCGCTCGCGATCCGTCAGGATACGAACATCCACGCCGCGCCTTTTCGCCTCGATCAGCGACTTCACCGTGAGCGGCGACGTCAACCCATATACGGCGACAAAGATGTATCGTCCGGCGCGATCATACACCCGTACGAGATGTTCCAGCGGCCTATCCTCCGGGCCATACCAGACTTCTACCGATGCCGCCGTGACCTCCGCGCTGTGTCCCAACAGAACTGCGGCAAGGAGCCAGGTGATGATGAACGTTCTGCAACACGGCATGGATAATTGGAGCGGCGACAGCCGGATCATTCCAGCTCGAAGAGGTCGCGGAAGTGATCTTCAGACGATTCCCAGGCGTGGGGGGCATGCACCTGAAGCCATTGTCGGAGAAACTGTTTTTGCTCATGTGTGAGCAATTGCTTGATCTGATGTGAGCGTCCTTGAAGCGGCTGGAGCAGACTCACGTGCTTCCTTACATCCAACATCGCGGTTCGGACATAGAGATTCGTAAAGGTCGCCGGCGTCTCTTCCGTTCCGTCACCTTGTACCCACACCGAGAGAAACTTGTCCAGAACAAGGCCTGCACTATCCAGCGCCGGTTCCGTATCATGGAACAGCTCGTTCTCGGACTCAGTCAACGGTGTCGATTCAGCGGCGCGAAAGAGGAAGTTCTTTTTCCACATATGGAGCCTGTCCGACATTGACCTTTCTACTACGACGAACGATCTGCAGCCATCTGCGTCGTTCTCGGCCCGAAAAAATCCTCACTGTATTCCAGCGAATACACCTCCGGTTTTTCCGGGCCTGCGGCCTCGCATCTTGCCGCACCTCCTTCGCCTCGTCACGAACGGCAACGTCGGACAGGCTCCCGGCGTCCTTACCAAGCGGGAATAGTGGCGGCGAGCCGGATCAAAGTCAAGCAACTCCCGCAGGACACTCGCTCCTTCTCAACAAATACCGTTGCGCATGAATCCTATTGGGCATCGGTGTCTCTCATACGAACGATGTAGCCTTGACAAGCAGAGCATGCCTTTGCTAGTTTCAAAATTCTTTAATCTCTATGCCGACTTGGGAGAATCTGTGCTGGTCAAGATCAATGGAAAACCGGAAGAGCTCCAGAGCGGAACCGTCCTTGAGTTGCTGAAGACAAAGAACATCGAGCCTCAGATGGTCGCCGTCGAAATCAACAACAAAATGTTGGAGCGTGGCGATTTTTCCACAACCCACCTCAATGATGGAGACCAAGTAGAGTTTCTCTTCTATATGGGAGGGGGCCGGTGAGCACGACGGTGTACAAGGACATCACCGAGCTGATCGGGAAGACTCCGCTTGTCCGGTTGAACCGTCTGGCAAAACCAGGCTCGGCGACGATTTACGGGAAAATCGAGTTTTTCAATCCCGGCGGCAGCGTCAAGGATCGAATCTGCCTCAATATGATCAATGAGGCGGAACGCCAGGGGAAACTCAAGCCGGGCGGAACCATCGTTGAGCCGACCAGCGGAAACACGGGAATCGGGCTGGCCTTAGTCGCAGCAGTGCGCGGGTACAAACTGATCCTCGTGATGCCGGAAAGCATGAGCATGGAACGGGCCAGCTTACTGTCGTCATATGGCGCACAGTTAGTGTTGACACCGGCCTGGGAGGGCATGAAAGGGTCCATTAAGGAGGCGGAAAGTATCTTAGCCCAAAATCCGTCGTATTTTATGCCGGATCAATTCTCGAATGCCGCCAACCCTGCCATGCATCGGATGACGACGGCACCGGAAATTTGGAACGACCTCGAAGGTAAGATCGATGCGTTTGTGGCGGCCGTTGGAACGGGTGGAACTATTACGGGATGCGGTGAAGTCTTCAAGGAAAAGAACCCGCAAATCACAGTGATCGCCGTCGAACCGGCTACCTCACCGGTTTTGTCCGGCGGCGATCCGGGGCCGCATAAGATCCAAGGGATCGGTGCGGGCTTTATTCCCAGGGTCCTCAACCGAAAAATTCTCGACCGCGTGATCACCGTGACGGATGACGAGGCCTATCAGACTGCGAAACAACTCTCGAAGAAGGAAGGCTTGCTGGTGGGCATTTCAGCCGGTGCCAATGTATTCGCCGCCCAAAAAATCGCCGATGAACTGGGACCCGGCAAGAATGTCGTCACGATACTCTGCGACACAGGCGAGCGCTACATCAGCATCGAAAAGTATTTTAACATCTGATCCTCAACCAAATTATTGGAGGGATGCTCAAAATGGTCGCCAGCGAGGCCACAGGCGAGGAGAATCCGGAGGCGTACCCTTTGCGGTACGTTGAGGAATTCTTCGAGCCGAGAACAAAGCTGGGGGCCATTTTCAGCATCCCTGACTGACATGGATTTTACCGAAGAACAAATCAACCGTTACAGCCGGCATATCCTGCTGCCTGAGGTCGGCGGCAAGGGACAGAAGAAAATCGCCAAATCCAGGATTCTTCTCGTCGGCGCCGGTGGCCTCGGTTCCCCTGCCGCATTGTACTTGGCCGCGGCAGGAGTCGGCACCATTGGGTTGATCGACAGCGATGTGGTGGACTTAACCAATCTCCAACGCCAGGTCCTTCACCATACCCCCGATGTGGGTCGCCCCAAGGTCCTCTCGGGCAAAGAAAAGATTCAGGCGCTGAACCCCGACGTCTCCGTGTCGATGTACGAAGAACGGCTCACGGCCGGAAACGCACTCAAAATCTTCAGTGACTATGATATCGTCATCGATGGAGTCGATAATTTCACGGCGAAGTTTTTGATCAATGACGCCTGTTTCTTCGCGGGGAAACCGCTGATCCATGGCGGTATCCTTCGATTCGACGGACGCGTGACGACGATCATCCCCAAGAAATCAGCCTGCTATCGTTGCGTGTTCAAAGCGCCTCCACCGCCCGGCTTGGTCGCATCCTGCCAAGAAGCCGGGGTCATCGGGGTTTTGGCAGGCATTATCGGAACGATTCAGGCGACAGAAGCGTTGAAACTTATCCTCGGGATCGGACGTCCGCTGACGGATCGCCTGCTCGACTTCGATGCGCGCAAAACCCAATTCCGAGAAATCAAAGTCCGCCGGAATCAGAATTGCGCGCTCTGCGGGGAACATCCGACGATTACCGAGCTGTTCGACGATGGGGACCCCTATGCCGGATGCGCCATACGTCCATCAGCATAGGGTTTGATGAGGTGATGCGACGATGAGCAAAATGAAAGCGCTGGTTTGTCGCGAGTGCGGCAAGGAATACCCGACAAAGGCGATTCACGTCTGCGAAATGTGCTTCGGTCCCCTTGAGGTAAAATACAACTACGACGAGATCAAAAAGACTATTTCGCGTAAAAAAATCGAGGATGGTCCGAGTAGCATGTGGCGCTACCTGGACCTGTTGCCGGTCGAGGGAACGAACTTCGTGGGACCGCACGCCGGATTCACCCCGCTCGTACGGGCCAAGAACCTCGGCGCGTATCTTGGGCTCGACGAGCTCTATATTAAAAACGACACAGTCAATCATCCGACCCTGTCGTTTAAGGATCGCGTCGTCGCCGTGGCCCTTACACGCGCACGTGAGCTCGGTTTCGAAACGGTGGCCTGCGCGTCGACCGGCAACTTGGCGAACTCCGTGTCGGCTCACGCTGCCTCCGCCAATCTGCACTGCTATGTATTTATTCCCGGAGACCTCGAAGCGGCGAAGGTGCTCGGCAATCTGATCTATAAGCCGCATGTCGTCGAGATAGAAGGCAACTACGACGATGTCAACCGCCTCTGCAGTGAGATCGCCGGTGAACATGGGTGGGCATTCGTGAATATCAACATCCGTCCATATTATGCAGAAGGCTCAAAGACCCTGGCTTTTGAGACAGTGGAGCAACTTGGATGGAGAACTCCCGATCAAGTCGTCATTCCGATGGCATCAGGCTCCCTCTTGACCAAGATTTGGAAAGGGCTGCATGAGATGCAGGCATTGGGCCTCATCGAGGCCGTTCACACGAAGATCAACGGCGCCCAAGCGGAAGGCTGCTCACCGATCTCAACCGCCTTCAAGGCGGGACGCGACTTTTTCAAACCCGTAAAACCACAGACGATCGCCAAATCCCTTGCCATCGGCAACCCGGCCGATGGGTACTATGCGCTCAAGGCGACCGCCGAGAGCCATGGATCCATGGACATGGTGACGGATGAAGAAGTGGTTGAAGGCATCCAACTGCTGGCCCAAACCGAAGGCATCTTCGCGGAAACAGCCGGAGGTGTGACGATCGGTGTGCTCAAAAAGCTCGTCAAACAAGGGGTGATTAGAAAAGATGAGGTGACGGTGGCCTATGTCACCGGCAATGGATTGAAGACCCAGGAGGCCGTCATCGATTCGGTCGGTCGCCCGGTACGTATTCAGCCCAGCCTGGTGGACTTTGAAAAGACCTTTAAAATGGGAAAGAACGGTGGTGGTGACGCATGATTAAAGTTCGTATTCCGACTCCACTTCGTCCCCTGACCAAAGGCCAGGGCGAGGTCGAGACTAAGGCCGACAGCGTGGTGGAAATGATCGAGGTATTGAACAGCACACATCCCGGCATCAAAGATCGCCTGTGCGATGAAACAGGAGAACTCCGTCGCTTCGTGAACATTTATGTCAACGAAGAAGACATTCGTTTTCTTAAGGGGAAGGACACTTCTCTCAAGGACGGCGATGAGGTTTCCATCGTCCCGGCGATCGCGGGAGGGTAACCATGGCACACTTACGCTTCCATATTCGTTTTCCTGAAGACAAGATTCGAGAGCCGATTATCTATCAAATCGGGCGCGAATATAACGTCGTGACCGATGTCCGGCGAGCCGATGTTCGCGACACCACAGGCTGGGCGGATGTGGAGCTCTCCGGTGACACAGTGGAAATTGAACGGGCCGTCGTCGGGCTGCGAGCCAAGGGCTGTGTCGTCGATCCGATTGAATTGAACGTCGTGGAGTAGGAACGTGAATCGTTAACCGTGAACCGTTAATCGAGTAACGGAAACGTTTACGATTCACGAATAACGTTTAAATAATGGAACTTACTGAGCAACAAATCCAACGGTACAGCCGGCACATCATCCTCCAAGACATCGGAGGGAAAGGCCAGCTGAAGCTGAATGAAGCCAAGGTTTTGCTGATCGGCGCGGGCGGCCTGGGCTCGCCGGCGGGCCTGTATCTCGCTGCCGCCGGCATTGGAACAATCGGCCTGGTCGATGGGGATGTCGTTGATCTCTCAAATCTACAAAGACAGATCATGCACTCGACCGCGACGCTCGGACAGCCGAAGGTTGAGTCCGGCCGTAAAACCTTGTCGGCCGTTAATCCTGACATTGTGATCAACGCATACCACCAATTGGTCGACGCAGAGAATATCCTTCCCCTTGTCTCGCAATACGATATCGTGCTGGACGGATCGGACAACTTTACGACGCGGTTTCTGGTGAACGACGCCTGCTTTTTTGCCAAGAAAACATTGATCTCCGCCAGCATGTTTCGATTTGAGGGTCAGTTGACCGCGATCAAGCCGCACCAAGGTTATCCTTGCTATCGCTGTCTCTATCCCGAGCCTCCGCCGACCGGGCTGGTCCCGAATTGCCAAGAAGCCGGTGTGCTTGGCGTCCTGGCCGGCACCATGGGAATCCTCCAGGCGTCGGAAGCCATCAAAGAAATCTTGGGCATCGGAGAGACGATCGCCGATAAACTGTTGATCTACGATGCGCTCGATATGAAATTCCGAAAAGTCGGTCGTCCCAAAGATCCGGCCTGCCCCCTATGTGGCCCCAATCCGAAGATCAAAGATCTCAGTCTGGACTACACCGTCACCTGCACGATCTAACGTGGCTGACCTCATCATCCCGCGCCAGATTCTCGACGATATCATCGCCCACGCTAAGGAACTCACTCCTTACGAATGTTGTGGGTTTCTCGCCGGTGTAGGGAATACGGTCACCAAAGTCTATCGTATAAAAAATGTTGTAAGCCTGGAGGGGGCAGTTGAATCTGCATCGTTTGACGAAGCAAAAGTTAGTCATCTCTCCCATCTGTCTCCTGAAGAGCGAGCGGAGATCGCCTTTATCATGGACTCCGCTGAAATGTTTCAGGCAGTCAAGGACATGAGGAAGCAGGACCTGAAGCTGCAGGTTGTCTACCATTCCCATCCTAAGGATCCAGCTCGCCCGTCGCCGACCGATATCAAGATCGCCAACGACTGGGAGGAGAGTTGGTCGCAGCTCAACCTGACACTCCCCATCTATCTCCTGATTTCCTTGATGAATGCATCCAAGCCCGACGTCAAGGCCTATTGGATCAAGTCCGGTGACTACACTCTCGCCGACGTGCTCATCCGTTGACCCGTTTTTTGCAGTTCACATCTTTCGCGGAATGTACTAATGTTCTATTGTCGTTTGGACGAAAAGCATCGCGTATGCGTTTGCGGCAATTACCCAGCCACTATCTTCCCCTCCTATTGTGTGCGGTCACCTTGCCGACCACACAGGCGCTCGCTGAGGATCGCAGCTTTTACAGCCCGGTGATTTACATCGATACGGAACAGAGTCAGATCCTCATCTCCACGAGTGCCAGTGTGTTTTATATCGAGGTGCCGGATGCCGGGAAGCCTCATATGGAGAAGCTTCCCATTTCCGGTCTTGTGGATTTCGTCGTTGAAATGCGCGGTGAGGATCAACGTCCGTTGATCAAGACGTGGAAAGTCAAATCAGGCGAATCGACCTGTATGTACTTTGATGGAAAGGAGTGCAAATAGCTGAAGGACGTCCCTCTCCGGCTTTTACTCTGTCTCGGATCATAATAGACATTCCGTACATCTCTCCTGATATCGAGCTTCTATTCCGGGTTACTCGGCCGGCAATTCCGAGGTCGCCACCCCAGGCAATTCCCGGTGGCGATCCCTATGAAGCGAGTCGTTCTGCTTGATAGTATGAATGGGTAGATGGTTACGAAGCTCTCATGGCGGTTACGATGGCGGACGCCGTCGTTAACCGCCCGACGATTCCGTCATGGATGAAGCTATGAACCGCCGCGCGGTGGGAGGTGGGTATGCAGAATCAGCTTGAATCGTGGAACAGGACCCTCGCAGCAGTGACGTTCTTCACGCTGGCAACAGGAGGGCTCGTAGGTTGTGCTTCGCAACAGACCTTCTCCTCACCGGAAGAAGGCCAAGTCGCGCTGGTAGAAGCGATCCGAGCGGACGATTCTGCGCGGCTACAGACCATCCTTGGCCGGTACGGTCATGAATTATTCCGTTCCGGAGACACCGTGGCCGACCAGCACTACCGCGAGACGTTTCTCAAGGCCTACGGCGAGACACACTCACTGATGATCGAAGGGGACCAGCGCGCGGTTCTCGTGATTGGCCGTAGCGCTTGGCCCATACCCATTCCGCTCGTGCAATCCTCCAACGGCTGGCGGTTTGACACCCCCCAAGGCGAACAGGAAATCTTGGCTCGCCGCATCCGACGTAACGAATGGGCGGCGATGCAAACCTGCTTCGCCATTGTGGATGCCGCGAACGAATATGCCACGCTCGATATGAATGGCAACGGCATACCCGACTATGCCCCCCGATTCGTGAGCACGCCTGGAACCCGAGACGGCCTGTATTGGCCGGCGAAGGCGGGCGAGCCGTCGAGTCCCCTGAGCCCGCTGCTGGCTGCCGCAATGAGCGAAGGCTATAGCGACGCGACCTCCAAACCGCTGGCCCCCTACCATGGATATTTCTACCGAATTCTCATGGAGCAGGGCGAGGCTGCGCCGGGTGGGGCATACGACTATGTGATCAAGGGCATCATGATCGGAGGGTTTGCCCTGCTTGCATATCCGGCGGAGCACGGCGTCTCCGGCAACATGAGTTTTCTGGTCAATCAGGAAGGGTCGGTCTACGAACAGGATCTGGGGAAGAATACCTTCGCGATTGCGTCTAAGACAACCGCCTTCAATCCCGATAGTCGCTGGAGGAGCGTGAGGGTCCTTGCCAAGGATCGATAGCGCTTGCGGGAATCAGCTTTTCACACATGCATGTGATGCTCAAACCGACAGGCACCCGGTGAAGGCATCTCGATTGTTGCTGATGAATTAAAAAGCGATGGGCGGGACATCATGGAGACAACGCTTGCTTGGATCCACGACTATGAATACCCTGCCATTGTTCTCCTACTCATGTTGGGGATCATCGGACTCCCGATTCCCGATGAAACACTGCTGCTATTTGTCGGCTATTTGAGTTTCAAAGGTGAACTATCGACACCTCTTTCACTGTCAGCCGCCGTGCTGGGCAGCGCTTGTGGAATCACGATCAGCTATGGTCTGGGGCATCTCTTGGGTGCACGCGTCCCCACGACGCTAGGACCATGGCTCCATATCAACCAAACACGTTTTCTCACTGCACGGCGGTGGATAAACCGATGGGGAAAGTATGGGCTCCTTGTCGCCTATTTTGTACCCGGCTTGCGGCATCTGAGCGCACTTACGTTGGGTGCGTCCGGACTTCACTATTCCTCCTTTGCAATTTTTGCTTACACCGGCGCGGTGGTGTGGTCTACAACGTTCATCACAGTGGGCTATTTTCTCGGAGAGGAATGGGTGGCCTCTTCCGCGACGCTTCACCACACGTTCAGATGGATCGGCATCGGAGCGGTGATGGCCGTGGTGGGGCTGGTCGTGGTGATGCTGCTTCGTCGTCCATCACGTAGGTCCTAGAAATTCGGCCGAACCGCCGTGTCTCGTCGTGGGAGCGGCGATTGCGTGCAACAGCGTCGGCCTCGGTCCTTGAACCGAGATCCGTGGACTGTGACAGCGTGAAGAGGACCCATGCTTCGCGAAGGAGCATCCGAAGGCGGCACCAGTTGAGTCACCGCCCTATTCCACGCGCCGGCAATGAGGCAGGTCAATGCTGGAACGTCTCACCCGGGTTTCGCTTGAGAAGAAGATTGCGGTGGGCCTCGGCGCCGCGCTCATTCTCTTGCTTGGAATCGGGATCATTTCTTATCGCAGTACAACCGACCTCATCGATCGTGAATCCCGAGTCGTGCACACGCACGAGATCAGAGAGACGATTGAGCAGCTGTTGTTCCTCATGGAGGATTTAGAATCCAGGCAACAGATCGATCTCCTGACGGGTGAACGTCACTACCTGCGATCCTATCCCGAAAAGAGCCGGAACATAGAAGCCGCGTTGCGTACCCTTGCCGACCAGACGTCCGGAAGTCAGGTCCAGCGACAACACGTGCTGGCGTTACGTCGTCTGATTGATCTGAAATTGGCACAATTCCGAACATTGATCGACCTCGGAGATGCCAGAAAGATCAATGTCAATGAGCTGAAGGCACACCTCTACGACGGCACGGAGACGATGAACAACATCAAAGTCGTGCTCGGGAAGATGCGGGAGCAGGAGCAGATGCTATTAGCCGGCTGGTCGAAGCAGGCAGACAGCGCAGCCTCGTTCACGTTGTCGATCATTCTCGGTGGAACCCTTTCGGCCATTGTCCTTGCCATCGGCGGGGGACTCGTGATCTTTTACGACTTGGCGAAGCGCCGCCAGGCGGAGCAGGCGGTGATGGTGGGCCGTGCCCGCCAAGACTTGGCTTTGCGCAGTTTGCCCATCGTGATGTATTCCGCACAGCCTTCGGGTGACTATGGCGCCTTGTGGGTGAGCGAGAACAGCGAGACAGTGACCGGTTATCCACCCAAAAGTTTTGTGGATGATTCATCCCTCTGGGCATCGCGGCTTCATCCTGACGATCGGGAGAAAACGCGGCTGAAATTCAACAAACTGTCAGAAACCGGCGCACTGGCGATTGAGTATCGCTGGCGGACACAAGACGGCGGGTACCGCTGGTTCCGCGATCAAGCGGTGCTGATCCGACGATCGGACGGAACCCCGCAGGAACTCGTCGGCCTCTTGGCCGATGTCACTGCACAACAACAAGCGAATGAACTGATTCGTCGGCAGGCCGACATCATCAATCAAATCCAAGAAACGGTTATCACTGTTGATATGGACGGCTATGTGACGAGCTGGAATAACGGGGCGGAACGAATGCTTGGCTATGCGACAACCGAGGCCCTCGGCAAACATATCTCATTTGTCTACCCGATGGAGGACCGCGAGTTCCTGGAACGTGACGTGCTGACCCCCGTAAAAACCAAAGGAACCCATCAGATCGAAATCAGGAGACGCACCAAGTCCGGAGCACTGCGGTTTGCCCACCTTTCGCTCGCCTTGCTGCGGAATGACGGCGATGCTCCGATCGGCATCGTCGGCTGTTCCATGGATATCACCGATCGGAAACGCGGAGAGGAGGCGCTGCTCAATTCCCGTAACCAGCTCGCGGCGCTCGCCGTTCGCTTGGAGTCGGTGCGGGAAGAAGAGCGAGGAAGAATCGCTTTGGAAGTTCATGACGTGCTGGGGCAAGCCTTGACCGGCTTAAAACTGGATATGTCGTGGGTCCATAAGCAAATCATGGAATCCCAGGGCTCGTTCGAGCCGTCTGCCGTCCTTTCACGGCTGGCTTCGTCGCTGGAGCTCGTTGACTCCACCATTCAATCGGTGCGTGAGATCGCGGCGACGTTACGGCCCGGAGTCTTGGATCAACTCGGCCTGGAAGCCGCGGTTGAATGGCAAGCGCGTGAGTTTCGCCATCGGACCGGGATTGCCTGTACCACCAGTATTTCGCCGGATCACATCGGTGTGGAGGATCAACGATCGACTGCGCTGTTCCGCATCCTCCAGGAAGTCTTGACGAACGTGGCTCGGCATGCCCATGCTAGTGCGGTGGACATTAGACTGGAAGAAACCAGTGAACATGTGATCATGCAAGTCAGGGATAACGGCAGAGGCATTACTGCTGCGGAACAGTCCGGGCCAAAAGCGTTCGGCCTGCTGGGGATGCGCCTACGCGCCCAACAGCAGGGCGGTGCGTTCGACATTCACGGCGCACCGGGAACAGGCACAACGATCATCGTCAGAATACCGCTCTCTCGGATCAGCGATGATTAGCATTCTCCTTGCAGACGATCACCCGTACCTGCGCCGAGGCTTGAGCCAGATTCTCACCGATGAATTTTCCGGGGCCGTGATCGGTGAGACGTCGAATGTCCCTGAGTTGCTCGAGCAGGCACGGCAACGTCGGTGGGACGTGGTTGTACTGGATTTAACCATGCCGGGACGCAGCGGGTTGGAAGGGCTGCGGGAACTGAAACGGCTTTTTCCACACCTTCCCATATTGGTCTTGAGCATGCACCCGGATGACCAGTTTGCCGTACGCGTGTTACGTGCCGGCGGGTCCGGGTATCTCACAAAGGAAAGCGCTCCGCAGGAATTGGTGCAGGCCATCAAGGTCGTCTCGCGTGGAGGGAAATACATCACACCCAAAGCGGCTGAACTCCTGGCATCACACGTTCATCAACAGGGCGACCATGAGCAGCCGCTTCACAGTTCCTTATCCGATCGCGAGGACCAGGTGTTTCGCTTGATTGCCGGCGGTCGCACGATCACAGAAATCTCCGACCAACTGTCCCTCAGCATTAAAACCGTCAGTACCTACCGCACCCGCATCTTGGAAAAGCTGAATCTCAAGACCAATGCGGATCTGGCGCGTTACGCGGTACAGCATCACCTCGTGGAATGATCATGATACCCGGTCTCTCCCTTATCTTTGTCTTGCCGACGTAGCTCGCCGTACCAGTTGTCATATATCCGTGGCTCCTTTGCGTTGTCGGGTCGCCTCCGTATCGGACAATTCCTACAAACAGCGCTGGTCAGATCCCACACATCTGAGCGCCTCAGTCCTATCCTCCTGAATAAGGCGATGGTGTTACTACAAGTACGGCCTATCGGTGCTCATGACCTCGTAGACCTTGTGTTGGACCAAATAAGTAAGCTCGCTTCCCCAGACGAGGGGACCGAGTGAAGAGAGAGCAGAATGAGTTGTCCGCGTTGCGGAGGAATGTCGGCAGTCGACCTTGCCGCTGCGATGGACGAATTGGTCTGTGGATGGGCGGTCATTGAGGGTCCCTACTGTCATTGTGACGAGATCGAAGGTTCGCAGCGGGCATGCCCGTTGCACGACAAGAGCGACAATTCTACAGAGCCGCCGGATGGCAGTGCGACATCGAAGAGCAGAAGACCATGATCGGCTATGAGAAACGTTGGCTGCTGGGTCTATAGCATAGAGAGGAACAGCCTATGATCACGAAACATGCGGATGCAGAGCAGGCCATCCTGGACATGCTTCACCGATACGAAGTGATGACCATGGACGAGATCTTGACCGTCGGGCAACCAGACCTCACGTGGAACCAAGTGTTTCTCGCAATCGACCGCCTGAGCCGGCAAAACTTGATCGTACTCCATCGCGTGGGTCTGAGCTATCACGTTTGCCTCATGAACCAAGAATGGCTTCCCGGTCAAGAGCAACACCATATAATAAATTCGACTGTTCAATATCGGTAATGCGTCGGCTCTATGCGAAGTGGTGTCTGGATTCTTGTGAGGTTATAACCCAGATGCTCACCTTTCTCTGTTGCCTCATGGTGGTCAGTGGAATCCACTCGTTTGGAGTGATGCTGTGGTTGATCGCGGTGGGAATGGCATGGTTCTTAAGATCGGGAATGGAGGGGGAATGAGGAAGCCGACTGTTTCAGCACCGGACATGACGATAGATGAAACGTGCCCAAAATTTGAGGTGTACCATGTTTCAACATGTAGCGCAGAATACTGTGGAGCAAAATACAGAGGATGGAGAGAAGGAGGCAGTTATGTCGGCCGCCGCTGTGCGAATTCTTCTGGCTGTCGACGAATCTGAAAACTCCCATCGTGTTGTCCAGTATGTTGGATCTCTCCTGAGCAGAATACCCGATGCCGTCATCACCCTCTTTCACGTGCTCAAGCCCATGCCTCGAGGGCTACTGGAACATGGTGGATCGGAGAATCCGGCGGTCGAAGCGCAATTGAGGATGCAGTTGCGCAATGAGCAGGAAGCCTGGATTCGGAAGGAACGGGAATCCGAGTGTCATGTCCTGAAGCAGGCGTGCGAGACGCTGGCACAAGTTGGGTTCGCCATGAGCCGCGTGGCGGTGAAATATGGTCATGGCGACAATATTGCCAGAAATATTCTCGACGAGGCCCGAAACGGACGTTACGACACCATCGCGGTGGGACGACAAGGAATATCGCGGATCAAACGGATCTTCGGCGGCGGCACGACCGACCATATCCTGCAGGATGCTAAAGGATTTGCGATCTGGGTGGTGGAATAAGAAGGGAACATGTGCGCTCTTGCTGAGGATTGATGCCTAGATGTCTCATGGAAAACCACGCGTGGTAATTTTGGGTGGTGGGTTCGGCGGGATGTATGCCGCGCTGAAGTTTGAACGAGCGCTGGAGCAGGGAGCCGCCTTGGACGTGACCCTCGTCAACCAAGACAACTTTTTCCTCTTCACCCCGATGCTGCACGAAGTCGTCGGACTATGAGTGCGGGGCATCGCTCCGTGCGCCCTTACTGAATTACGGACTGGACCCTGATGTGCTCTTCTCGAAGGATCTGGTCCACTTTCGAACGAAGCGCTCTCGTATCCCGCATGCGACTGTAAACCGGCAGCAAACCGCCGGAAACCCCTCTGAATCCTCACGCCTCGCATCATCGAACGCCAACCAGACTTCGGCTATCAGCAACTGAGGACGAAGCCTCGCTCATGACGGATGAACACGGCCCTGGAGCATTTAGGAACATCTCCATTTTTATAGTCACATCCCGCAAACCTCTGCCTGCATGAACTCAGTTGCGTATGTTCTTCGTTGACCCTGCCTCCGAGTTGAGGCAGTTCGTCCCTCTTAATATGACAGCTCCATGTCTAATAATTACGACTTCACAATCAGACTCATCCGAGTATCGACCTGCCGACCTTCCGCCATATAAACATACACAGGCGATCATCCATCATCGGTAACAGTCTTCGATCCGTGACGATCTGAGACGGTCAAGCTCGCATGTCGTCCGCTTCGTGAATTTGGAACATCCGGCCTGCGGCGTATTGCGGGAATGGTGCCTATGAGTCATTTCCTCGATCGGCTCCTGTTTTTTCGTGAGAACCTCGACACGTTTTCGGGGAAACACGGGGTCGTCAGACGAGAGGATCGCGCCTGGGAGAATGCCTATCGCGATCGCTGGAATCACGACAAAGTGGTGCGTTCCACGCATGGAGTCAACTGTACCGGCTCATGCAGCTGGAAAATCTATGTGAAGAACGGATTGATCACCTGGGAGACGCAACAGACGGACTATCCCCGGACACGCGCCGACCTGCCGAATCATGAACCCCGCGGGTGTCCCAGGGGGGCAAGCTATTCCTGGTATGTCTACAGTGCGCAACGTATCAAGTACCCGTTGGTGCGGGCGCGCCTGATGGCGCTGTGGCGGGATGCTCGAAAGACGCGCCCTCCCGTCGAGGCGTGGGCATCGATTGTCGAGGATACAGGCAAACGTGAGCAGTACACCTCGATACGAGGGCAGGGCGGGTTTGTGCGTGCGACGTGGGACGAGGTCACGGAGCTGATCGCGGCGGCCAATGTCTATACGATCCAGCGGCACGGTCCCGACCGCATCGCCGGATTTACCCCTATTCCAGCGATGTCGATGGTGAGTTTCGCTTCGGGTACCCGCTATCTCTCGCTGATCGGCGGCGTCATCCCATCGTTTTACGACTGGTACGCCGACTTGCCTCCGTCTTCACCACAGGTCTGGGGTGAGCAGACCGACGTGTGCGAGGCTGCCGATTGGTACAATTCTTCTTACATTATCGTCTGGGGGTCGAACATTCCGCAGACTCGGACCCCCGATGCGCATTTCTACACGGCTGCGCGATACAAGGGCGCCAAAACCGTCGCCGTGGCTCCGGACTTTGCGGAATACGTGAAGTTCGCCGATCTCTGGCTGGCACCCCGGCGAGGCACGGACGCCGCGCTGGCCATGGCGCTCGGTCATGTCATCCTGAAGGAGTTTCATCTGACCGCCCGCAGTCCCTACTTCTTGGATTATTGCCGCCAATACAGCGATATGCCCATGTTGGTTTTCCTGCGTCCCGCCGGTGACGGATATGAGCCGGGCCGGTTCGTCCGAGCATCCGACTTCGACGACCACCTGGGCGAAACCAACAATGTGGAATGGAAGACGGTGATGGTTGACGAGGCGACCGGACGTCTGTGCGTTCCCCACGGCAGCATCGGCTTTCGGTGGCGGGAGAAGGGACATTGGAATCTCGATCTGGTCGACTCGATGACCGGACATCGGATGACCCCCGCGTTAAGCGTGCTGCCCCAAGCCGAAGAGATCGTGTCGGTCGCCTTTCCCTACTTTGCGGACGATCACCCGCCGGTCTTGCGCCACCTGGTTCAAGCCAGACGGCTCAGCACCGTCCACGGCGACAGACTCGTGGTCACCGCCTATGACCTTTTATTGGCCAGTTACGGCCTCGATCGAGGGCTCGGAGACGATCAGGCGGCGCAAGACTACGATCAAGACCTTCCCTATACGCCTGCATGGGCCGAAAAACATACGGGTGTCCCTCGCCGTCAGATCATTCGTCTCGCCCGTGAGTTCGCAGAGAATGCTGAAAAGACACGAGGCCGCTCGCTGGTCATCGTCGGAAACGGGATCAACCAGTGGTACCACACCGACATGATCTACCGCGCGATCATCAACGTCCTGGTCATGTGCGGATGCGTCGGGCGATCGGGCGGCGGGTGGGCTCATTATGTCGGGCAAGAAAAAGTGCGGCCCCTTGCGGGTTGGACGACCGTGGCGTTTGCGCTCGATTGGGTCCGCCCACCTCGGCACATGAACGGCACCTCCTTCTTTTACTCCCACACCGATCAGTGGCGGTATGAAAGCTTGCGGCCGGCCGAGACTCTCTCGCCGACGGCCAAAGACGATCCGGATGCCGATGCGGCTCACATCATTGATTGGAACGTGCGGGCCGAACGCAGAGGGTGGCTTCCCTCTGCTCCGCAGCTCAGTAAAAATCCGCTCGACGTAGTGACTGAAGCGGACGCAGCGGGCATGCATCCGGTTGAGCATACCGTCGAGCGACTGCGGACCGGGGCGCTCTCAATGGCGTCGGAAGACCCCGATCATCCCAAGAACTTTATCCGAAACCTGTTTATCTGGCGTTCCAACTTGCTCGGCTCCAGCGCGAAGGGCCATGAATACTTTTTAAAACATCTGCTCGGCGCCGCTCACGGCGTCCTGGCTCCCGATCTCAAGGAACAGGAATCGCCGCTCCCTCGCGAGGTAGTCTGGCGGGATGAGGCTCCCACAGGAAAGCTCGATCTGCTTGTAACGCTCGATTTTCGCATGTCCTCGACCTGCCTCTACTCCGATGTCGTGCTGCCCAGCGCGACTTGGTATGAGAAGGACGATCTGAACACGTCGGACATGCACCCCTTCATCCACCCGCTGTGTGAAGCGGTGAATCCACTCTGGGAGAGCAAGGCTGATTGGGATATTTATAAAGAGATCGCCAGGAAGTTCTCCGAGCTTGCCGGACCTGTCCTAGGCACAAGGAAAGATCTGGTCTTGACGCCTCTGTTGCACGATACACCGAGCGAGCTCGGTCAGGCGACGACGGCAGACGACTGGAAGCGCGGCGATTGTGAGGCCATCCCGGGCAAGACGATGCCGAACATGACCCTGGTCACACGACCCTATGGCGAAACCTACGATCGATTCATCGCGCTCGGGCCGCTGACGCGAGATCTGGGGACCGGGGCGAAGGGAATCGTATGGGACAGTAAAGAAGAAGTTGAAGCGCTGGGCCGGGTCAACGGCGAGGTGAGTCCGGACAATCGAGAGCCCTATCCAAAGCTGGAAACGGCGCGGCATGCGGCGCAAACCATCTTGACGTTGGCCCCGGAGACGAACGGTCACGTCGCGGTCAAGGCTTGGGACGCCCTCTCACAGCGGACCGGCCGATCCCACAAGCATCTGGCCGAAGGGCGGGCTGAGGAGCGGTTCACCTTCGACGATCTGGTTGCGCAGCCCAGGAAGGTCATCTCCTCCCCCACTTGGAGCGGCATCGAGTCGGAAAAGGTCTCCTACAGCGGGAGCTATACCAATGTCCAAGAACTGATCCCCTGGCGGACGTTGACGGGACGCCAACAACTTTACCAGGATCATCCGTGGATGCGCCTCTTCGGCGAGCAGGTCTGCGCCTACAAGCCGCCCGTGGATACTCGATCCGTTGAGGCGTTTCGTCGTCACATGAAAGACGGTGATGGGAACTTCCTCGTCGTCAGTTGGATCACTCCTCACCAGAAGTGGGGAATCCATACGACCTACAGCGAGACGAGTCCGATGCTCACCTTGTCCCGAGGTGGTCCGATCGTCTGGCTGGCGGAGGCGGAAGCCAGGGAAGCGGGTATCCGGGACAACGATTGGATCGAGATCGTCAATGCGAATGGCGCGTTGGTCGCGCGGGCGATCCTCAGCCAGCGGATTCCGCGCGGAGTGGCCATGATGTACCACGCGCAGGACAAGATCATCAACATGCCGCTGGCTCCGGCTACGGGCCGACGCGGAGGCATTCACAACAGCGTGACGAGGATCGTTCTGAAGCCGACCCACATGATCGGCGGGTATGCGCACCTGGCCTACGGCTATAACTACTATGGAACGGTCGGGACCAACCGGGACGAGATGGTCGTGGTGCGGAAGCTCGATCGTGTCACATGGGACGTCGATCCGGTGCGACCAGACGCTCACGCTCGAGTGATATGAGACGTTCATCGAGGGAGGTCTTATGAAAGTCCGGGCGCAGGTGGCTATGGTCATGAACCTTGATAAATGCATCGGCTGTCACACCTGCTCCATTACCTGCAAGAACGTGTGGACGTCGCGGGAAGGCATGGAATATGTCTGGTTCAACAACGTCGAAACGAAGCCGGGCGTCGGCTATCCCCATGAATGGGAAAACCAGGAACGCTGGAACGGCGGCTGGCAGCGCAAAGGCAACGGCACGATCGAGCCGAAACAAGGCGCTCGGTGGCGAATCCTGACCAACATTTTCTCGAACCCCAACTTGCCGCAGCTCGACGATTATTACGAGCCGTTTACCTTCGACTACGACACGCTCCAGCGCGCGCCCGAGAGTCCGATGGTGCCCACAGCCCGCCCAAAGTCCATTATCACCGGGGAGGTCAAGGACAAGATCGACGGGGGTCCGAATTGGGAGGACGATCTTGGCGGCGAGTCAGCGGAGCGACTCAAAGACGTCAATGCCGATGGCATTGATCCGGATCTCCTGGCTTCATTCGAAAACACTTTTCTGTTCTACCTTCCGCGGCTCTGCGAGCATTGTTTGAATCCCACCTGTGTCGCATCCTGCCCGTCCGGTTCGATCTATAAACGCGAAGAAGACGGCATTGTGCTCGTCGACCAGGATAAGTGCCGTGGATGGCGGATGTGCGTCAGCGGATGTCCCTACAAGAAGATTTATTATAACTGGCACACAGGCAAAGCCGAGAAATGCACCTTTTGCTATCCGCGCATTGAATCCGGCCAGCCGACCATTTGCTCGGAGACCTGTGTCGGTCGCCTGCGATACTTGGGCGTGATGCTCTACGATGCGGACCGCATCGAAAAAGCGGCGAGCGTCGAACAGGAACAGGATCTGTATGAGGCCCAGCTTGGACTGTTTCTCGACCCCAAGGATCCGGCCGTGCAGATGCAGGCGAGGCAGGACGGGATTCCAGACAATTGGCTGGAGGCGGCCAAACGGTCTCCCATCTACAAGATGGCGGTCGAATGGCGTCTGGCGTTTCCACTCCATCCTGAATACCGGACCTTGCCCATGGTGTGGTACATCCCGCCCCTCTCACCGGCCGCTGGTTCAGTCGAGAACGCAGCTCCTGAACCGGACGGGCTTCCCGATACGTCCTCCCTCAGGATTCCTGTACGCTACCTCGCAAATCTCCTGACGGCGGGAAATGAGGAGCCCATCGTGCGTGCGTTGGATCGGTTGCTCGCGATGCGCCGCTACATGCGGAAGAAAGACATGGGAGACGATGCAGCCCTGTTGCTGCCATCGGTGGGATTGAGCGAGAGCCAGATCGAGGAGATGTACCGGTACCTCGCGATCGCCGATTATGAAGACCGGTACGTCATTCCAACCAGCCATCAGGAAGCCATGTCGCACAGCTTCGATGACCAAGGCTCCTGCGGCTTTTCCGCCGACAGCCGATTTTCCGAGGGGGTGACGGGGGCCAGCCTGTTCGCCGGTAAAGAACGGTCGAACGCACAATTCATCAGTGTCGATGAGATCCGAAGAGGGAACCGCAGGCCGTGAAGATCTATAAAGCCGTCGCCTTGCTCTTGACCTATCCCGAACAGGAGTGGTTGCAATCGGTCGGTGAGTTACGCGCGATGGTGTCCACCGAGATCGGACAAGGTCGGCGTGCGGGGCGTCGACTCGACGGCTTGTTCAACCATCTGCAGCGCGGAGCGTTGATCGACGTGCAAGAGACATACGTGGAGACCTTTGATCGAAATGCCGCCCATTCACTGCATGTCTTCGAGCACACGATGGGGGATTCCCGCGAGCGGGGTGAGGCGATGGCTCGACTAGTCGAAGAATACCGACGGTTTGGTCTGGAACCGACGAGCCTGGAATTGCCGGATTTTCTTCCGCTGTTCCTCGAGTTCCTGTCCCTGATTCCGCCGGAGGAGGTTCAAGGGCGACTCGCCGGCATCGAAGATGTCGTGGAGACCCTGCATAGCCGGCTCGCTGATGTCTGTTCTCCCTACGCTGGAGCCTTCGACGCCCTGATGGCGCTGACTCCCGGCTCCGCGTTGTCCGGAGTCTCGTCCCCAATTCGCAGCATGAAGCGACTTTTTCGGCGGAAGCAGTCCGGGATCCGAATGGGAGTGCCGGGAACGTTGACGAAAGAACCGCCTGGCGGCGACAGTCATCGTGAGACCTGAAGCGATTCGAGACGATGAGGATGTGACATGGCCAATCTTCACGAATTCTTCTTTCAAATCTACCCGTACATTGCGGGTTCCGTGTTTCTCCTGGGCAGTTTGCTGCGTTTTGAGCGGGGCCAGTATACCTGGACCAGCGATTCAAGCGAGTTGCTCAGGCGAGGAACGCTCCGATTCGGCAGCAACCTCTTCCACATCGGCGTGTTGTTCCTCTTCCTGGGACATGTTATCGGCCTTCTCATGCCGGAAGTGTTTGGGATGCTGGGCATCGGTCTGCAGGGGCATCAGTTGACGGCTATGATCAGCGGTGGACTCTTCGGATTCGCCTGCTTGATCGGACTCGCCATGCTCATCCATCGGCGTGTGACGGAGCCAAGGATCCGCGCGACCACGCGCGTGATGGATATGGTCGTGCTTGTATGGATTCTCATCACCCTGTCCTTCGGCTTGGGCACGCTATATTTTTCCGCCCAGGAACTGTCAGGAAGCAACCTGACACCCTTGGCTCAGTGGGCCCGTCATATCGTCACGTTTCACGGTGGCGCCGCTTCTTTCGTGACAGAGGTGCCGCCGGTCTATCAAGTTCATATGGTATTAGGGATGACTCTGTTTGCTCTCATCCCGTTCAGCAGACTCGTGCACATCTGGAGCGGATTTGCATTGGTAGTCTACCTCTTGCGGCCCTATCAGGTGGTGCGCCCTGGATTGCGCCAGCGGTAAGACAGTCACCGAGAGGCGAAATCAGAGGAGAAGAGGTGCAGGACATCATCGTGATCGGCGCCGGCATTGCGGGTGTCCCTGCCGCCTATGAACTCACACGGTGGCTCGGTTCCACCGCCCGCATTACCGTCGTATCAGACCGGGAGTATTTCCACTTCGTCCCGTCCAATCCAGCGCTGGCGGTCGGCTGGCGCGTCGAGTCCGACATCGCTCTCCCAATCAAACCTCACTTAGAGGGGCGCGGGATCGATTTCGTCCACGGATCGGTGACGGCCATCGATGCCGATTGCAGTCGTATCGTGGTCGACGGGGCACGGGAACTCTCCTACGATTCCATCGTGATCGCCTGCGGCGCTGTTCCTCGATGGCGGGAGATTCCGGGGCTTGCGAAGCTCCACTCCGTGCTCGATCTCGAACAGGCGCTGGCGACGCGGAAAGCCTACGAACGGTTCGCGAGTCGGTCCGGTCCGATTGTGATCGGAGCCGCGCCCGGCGCGTCGATCTTGGGCTCCGTGTACGAGTATGCGTTTCTTGTCGACGCCGATCTTCGCAGGCGCGGGATCAGGCGCCGCGTGCCGATCTCCATCATCACTCCGGAACCCTACTCCGGGCATTTGGGCATCGGCGGGTCGGCCCTGCGCGAGTCTTTGACCCATGCCTTGGCGGCCCATGACATTCAGTGGATCGGAAACGCTGAAACCATCGGCGCCGCCGAGGACGCCATCCAGGTGGCGAGACACACAGATGGTGGACGTGCGAAGAAAGAGTCCATCCCCTACGTGTTCGGTGTCTACTGGCCGCGCTTCGGAGGCATTCCGGCCCTCACCAACAGCGCGCTTCCAACCGATGCTCATGGGTTGCTCAAGGTCGATCAGTATTTACGAAGCGAGCAATACGAGAACGTATTCGCGGCGGGCATCTGCATCGCCCCCAGCCAGGCCTCCCCGACTCCGGTGGAGGTCGGTCTTCCCCGAACCGTGGATGCGATCCAGGAAGAGGTGCGCATCGCCGCTCATAATCTCGTCGCAAGCTTGCGCGGGCAGCCTCTCAGAAGCGTCGCCATCGAACATGCGCAACGGGTGATGGGGACCGGACAAGACCAGGCCGCCTATATGTCCGCGCTCCGTGTGCCTGTGGGAGACATCACCGGGCTCAAGCAGGGGCGTTGGGTCTATGAAGCGAAAAAGGAGTTCGAGAACCGTTTTCTGAATATGGTCATGTTTGGGTTCGAGCACGGCAGTCCTGTGGGGGCGTTGATCCGGACAATCCGGTCCACTGCCGCAACCGGATCAGGGGTGATACGCCACCACGGAAGACAACTTGTCTTGGAGCTTGATCAGAGCATCTACGCTGAAGTCGTCGCAATGGCCACGGTCCTCTCACAGAGTTCTTCTTCCTTCGCTTCGGGGTTGCTGACAGCGGCCATTCAGGAGGCCAAGACCTGTCTTACAGAGACGGAACGCACAGAAGTGCAGCGACGAATAGAGGAAACACTGATCACGGCGCTGCAGAAAGAGGAGGAAGAGCGATTACAATTTGAGGACGGAGCATCTTAAAGACGGACGGCTTGCCGTGTACGTTGAAATTACCGGGACGCATGCGAGGCCGTGACCTCGCGATCGAGATGTGAACGCTTGATCTTCTCGACGTCAACCTTACTCGCCTGCATCAGTGTGCGGTGTCTATGTGCGGGAACAACGGCTCGCATCATCGGTTCAGGGTCGCCGACCACGCTTGCGACGAAGCCCCGCGAGAACATGGTGCTCACAGGCTTCGAACGCGCATTGTGAATGCCATTCGAGAGCTTCCTCTCGGCTCATTTGCCTTTGTCATGGCCACAGGTATTATTTCGGTGGGGGCGCACCTTGCTGATTTGCCGGTGCTGGCTTGGGCTCTCTTCGGAGTCGCGGCTCTCGGCTATGGGGTCCTCTGGCTCCTCATGATGATCCGGTTCATACTGATCAGGCGGCAGATGTGGTCCGATTTGATCGGTAGCGCGGGCGCTCCCGAATGTCTCACGATCGTGGCCGGAACTTGTGTGCTCGGCAGTCAGGTGGTGCTCTTAGTCGGCAACGTGACATGTGGGCTTGCGCTGTGGTTCTTCGGCGGTGTTTTGTGGATCTTGCTGCTCTATGCGTTCTTCCTTGCCGGCTTCGTGATCGAACCCAAACCCACTCTTGAGCGAGGATTGACGGGCACTTGGCTTTTAGCCACCGTCTCAACTGAGTCTGTTGCAATACTCGGGACGCTCCTCGCCTCGCATCTGGGCAGCTGGCGCGATAGCCTGTTCCTCATCTCACTGAGTCTGTATTTGCTGGGAGGGTTCCTCTATGCCCTCATCATCACAATGATCACCTATCGATTGATCTTCATTCCGCTGTCGGCTGACATGCTCACTCCGCCGTATTGGATCGGTATGGGAGCTGAAGCCATTACGGTTGTGGCCGGAACGCACCTGATTGTGAAGGCTGCGGACTGGACGATCGTGCAGGAACTGTTGCCGTTCCTGAAAGGACTCACTCTGTTCTTCTGGGTGACCGCCACGTGGTGGATTCCGCTGCTGCTGGCCTTGGGAGTATGGCGTCACGCGTATCAGCGGATGCCGATGCGCTACCAGTCACAATACTGGAGCCTGGTCTTTCCGTTGGGGATGTATGCGACCTCGACCTTTGGGATAGGCCGCCTGTTGGACCTGCCGGCATTCATCGCCGGCGCCCACCTGATGCTGTACGTTGCAGTCACAGCTTGGCTGATCGCCTTCTTGGGTCTCATTCAGGCCATCATGGACATCTAAGAGGAGAGTCTGACGAAAGAGAGGCAGCGCTGTGACGCGACGGCTCATTGTTGCAAGGCTTGGCGGATGACGAGTTGTCCTCGTCGCCTGTCGCCAAATTCCATTGTGTGCCCCATTTCTTGTCCTCAAGGAAATGACAGGCACAAGACTGCGCATTTCGACAAGATGATGCGAGCTTTCACGATGTTGTGACCGGTCGAATGGATATATCAATCCCGGTCAGGACAAAGACACGGGAAACCTGTCGTCTCCCGCAGTGTCGTGACGAACCCTCGTGAATAGAGCGGGCGAACGCGTGAAGGATGTCATGACAAATCCGCTATTGCACCTTCAGACGTTTGGACAGAGCGCCTGGTTGGACTTCATTCGACGAGGCATGGTGACCTCCGGCGAAATGCAGCGGTTGATGGAGGACTGCGGCGTTCAGGGAGTCACGTCAAATCCTTCCATTTTTGAGAAAGCCATCGTGGGGAGCCGTGATTACGACGACCGAATACACGCACTCGCACTGGAGGGCAAAACTTCTCGTGAGATTTATGAGGATCTGACGCTCGACGATGTGCGACGCACCGCCGACCTGTTCAGGCGAGTCTATGATCAGACGGAGGGAAGAGACGGTTTCGTCAGCTTGGAGGTCTCCCCGGACCTGGCTGATGATGCGGCGGGAACCGTGAAGGAAGCGCGCCGTCTTTGGCGACTGCTCAATCGGCCGAATGTGATGATCAAAGTGCCCGGGACCCGCGAGGGGATCACCGCCATCCGCCAGCTCATCGCAGAGGGCATCAATGTCAACGTCACCTTGCTGTTCGGTCTCTCCCGCTATCGCGATGTCTGTGAAGCTTACCTCGAAGGGTTGGCGGCCCGTATGGCAAAAGGGCTCCCTCTCGGCCGCGTGGCATCGGTGGCCAGCTTTTTCCTCAGCAGAATCGACACCCTCGTGGATTCCTTATCGGATCAGCGCCGGCAAGAGAGCGATGACGACAGGTCATGCCATGCCCTCGGACAGACGGCCATCGCCTGCGCGATGGCAGCGTACGAGATCTATAAAGAGATCTTCCACGGCGAGCGTTTCAGCGCGCTGGCCGCTCAAGGGGCAAGGTCCCAGCGACTGCTCTGGGCCAGTACGAGCACGAAGAATCCGAGTGAAAGCGACGTGAAGTATGTGGAGGCGCTGATCGGTCCTGATACCGTGAACACACTGACGTTGGAGACATTGAATGCCTATCGCGATCACGGCCGTCCGGCGGCTCGATTGGAAGAAGGAATAGCGCAGGCGCGGGATGTGCTTGATCGTCTCCACACAAGCGGGATCGATGTGGAGAAGTTGAGCGATCGACTCGAGGAAGAGGGCATCCTGAAATTCATCAGGGCATTCGATGGTCTCATAGAAAGCATCGAGCGAAAGCGCATGTCGACATTGAAGGTACCGTTGGATCGGTCTTTCTGAATTTTCCCGATGTCGGCGGTCGGGATTCCGCTTTATCCTGTTTCGGCCTCGCGCCGACAGCGATGATGGGAGTCAATGTATCTGAATTGTCGGTGCGGGCCCTCCGATGGTACATGCCGACGCGACCTGCGCGCCGGCCAAAGAAGCTCCCGGATCGAACGCCGTGGTGGACTCAATAATATGACTTGTGTGATCGACTCGCGGAGGTGACATGATGAAAGCGACACAATTGCTCCATAATCTGGGCCAGAGCCTCTGGCTCGATAACATCACGCGCGACTTGCTGACCAGCGGTACGCTCCAGCGCTATATCGACGAGCTATCGGTGACGGGACTCACCTCCAATCCAACCATTTTCGACCACGCCATCAAAAACAGCACCGCTTACGATGCGGCAATCCGTAGGAAGATCAAAGAGGGCAAGTCGGAAGAGGAGCTCTTCTTCGAGCTCGCATTGGAGGATCTCACCCGGGCGGCGGACCTCTTTCGACCCATCTACGACCGAACCAACGGGGTGGACGGATGGGTCTCGTTAGAGGTTTCGCCTCTTCTGGTCCATGACACCGCCGGCACCCTCGCCGCAGCCAAGAGTCTGCACGGCCGGGCCGGTCGTCCCAACCTCTTGATCAAAATTCCCGGCACCAAGGAAGGGCTGCCCGCCATCGAGGAGGCGATCTTCGCCGGCGTGCCTGTCAATGTGACCCTCTTATTCTCCCGTGAGCAGTACTTGGCGGCGGCCGAGGCTTTCTTGCGCGGGATCGAACGGCGCATCGATGCAGGACGCGACCCCGAGGTCGCATCCGTGGCCTCGCTGTTCGTCAGCCGTT
The DNA here is from genome assembly GCA_024998685.1 of Nitrospira sp. GTDB lineage: Bacteria > Nitrospirota > Nitrospiria > Nitrospirales > Nitrospiraceae > Nitrospira_D. Next base: position 55,939 of record JACOEH010000009.1, on the reverse strand, counting down.
GGGACACCGCCGTGGCGGGCAAGGTGCCCGCCCCTCTGAGCAACAGGCTCGGCATCGCCATCGCCAAACGCACGTACAAGGCAGTTCGCAGTCAGCTCGACTTGCCGCGCTGGTTGCGCATTTACAACGTCGGCGCCCGTCCGCAACGTCTGCTCTGGGCCAGCACGGGAACGAAAGACCCTCAAGCCTCCGATGTGCTGTATATCAAGGCCCTGGCTGCGCCCTTTACGGTGAACACGATGCCGGAGGGTACCTTAAAGGCCCTCGCCGATCATGGCGAGTTCAACGAGATCATGTCGGCTGACGGCGGCGATAGCGAGGCGACATTGGATCAGTTCGCCAAAGCGGGCATCGACGTCGATGGGTTGGCCGCAAGGTTGCAGGACGAAGGAGCGAAGTCGTTCGTGAATTCCTGGAACGATCTCATGAGAGTGATCACTTTCAAGAGCGCGGCTCTTGCGAAGGCGAGCTAGATGGAAGTGGCGCCGCTATAGAAACAGGGCGACCTTGTATTTCGTCCATGGTGCATTCAGGACGGTGGCGGGCGGAATGTGCTTCGACACCGTCGGGTCTCGCGATTCAAGAGTCGAAAGGGGGAAGACATGAACGCACCGGTCGCACCGCTCACTGAACGCCAAGCCTGGAAAGACCTCGCGGCGCATTATCAGGATATCCGCGCGCTGCATCTGCGCGATCTCTTCGCGAATGATCCGAAGCGAGGCGAGCGCATGACAGCCCAGGCGGCGGGCCTCTACTTCGATTATTCGAAGAACCGCATGACAGACGAAACCCTCCGGCTGCTCCTGCGCCTGGCGGAGGAATCAAACTTGCGTGGGCGTATCGATGCCATGTTTCGAGGAGAAAAAATCAATGTCACGGAAAAACGAGCCGTCCTGCACATGGCCCTGCGCGCGCCGAGAGGCGCATCGATTCTCGCCGATGGCCGGAACGTGGTGTCTCAGGTCCATGCCGTGCTCGACAAGATGGCGGATTTCTCCGATCGCGTGCGGAGCGGCGCCTGGAAAGGCCATACCGGCAAGCGCATTCGCAACGTCATCAACATCGGCATCGGAGGGTCCGACCTCGGACCGGTGATGGCCTATGAAGCGCTGAAACATTACAGCGAACGCGCCGTCACATTTCGCTTCGTTTCCAACGTCGATGGCACCGACTTCGCGGAAGCCGTCCGTGATCTCGACCCGGCGGAGAGCCTCTTTATCATTTCCTCAAAGACCTTTACGACGTTGGAGACGATGACCAATGCCCACACGGCCCGCAAGTGGTTGCTGGCCGGCTTGGGAGGCGACGACACATCCGTCGCCAAGCATTGCGTCGCCGTCTCAACGAACGCGAAGGAGGTGACGAAGTTCGGCATCGACCCCGCCAACATGTTTGAGTTTTGGGACTGGGTCGGCGGGCGCTACTCGATGGATTCCGCGATCGGTCTCTCGACGATGATCGCCATCGGCGCCGAACAATTCCGTGCCATGCTCGACGGGTTTCATCAAATGGACGAGCATTTTCGCACCGCTCCGTTCGAGCATAATTTGCCGGTTCTCATGGGTCTGCTGGCTGTGTGGTATACCAACTTCTTCGGCGCCCAAACCATCGCGGTCCTACCGTATGAACAGTACCTGAAGCGCTTTCCCGCCTATCTGCAGCAGTTGACGATGGAAAGCAACGGCAAACAGGTCACGCTGGATGGGAGTCTCGTTGCCTGGGATACGGGCCCGATCTATTGGGGCGAGCCGGGCACCAACGGCCAGCACTCTTTCTATCAGTTGATCCACCAGGGAACCAGGCTCATCCCGTGCGATTTCATCGCGTTCATGCAACCGCTGCACCCGCTCAGACGGCACCATGACATGCTCGTCGCGAACGTCTTCGCCCAGACCGAAGCGTTGGCCTTCGGCAAGACGCCTGAGCAGGTCAAGTCGGAGGGCACGCCGGATTGGCTCGTCCCCCACAGGGTCTTCGAAGGTAACCGACCATCGAACACGATCCTGGCCGAGCGGCTCACGCCGGAAACGCTCGGCAAGCTCATCGCCCTCTACGAGCACAGCGTCTTTACACAAGGCGCGATCTGGAACATTGATTCGTTCGATCAGTGGGGTGTGGAGTTAGGCAAGATGCTGGCTCAGCGCATTATTCCGGAACTCGAAAACAAGGAGGAGCCCGCTCTCAGCCATGATAGTTCAACCAACAACCTGATCCGTCGTTACCGAACACTGAGGCAGACGACATGAGAACTCCCGGCGTTGACGAACAGCACCGAAAGATGAAGACCCATCCCGGTTTTATTGCGGCGCTGGATCAAAGCGGCGGCAGCACGCCCGGTGCGCTGCGTCTGTACGGAATCAAAGACAATGCGTGGTCCAACGAGGACGAAATGTTCGCGCTCGCGCATCAGATGCGCACGCGCATCATGACCAGCCCCAGCTTCACCGGCGAGCGGATCATCGGCGCCATCCTCTTCGAAAACACCATGGACAGGAATGTCGAAAAGCGGCCTACCGCGGATTATCTCTGGAACGTGAAAGGCATTGTGCCTTTTCTGAAGATAGACAAGGGCCTCGCAGCCGAGAAGGACGGAGTCCAGCTGATGAAACCGATTCCCGCGCTGGCCCCGTTGCTCGGCAAAGCCAAAATGAACGGCATCTTCGGAACCAAGATGCGCTCATTGATTAAGCAAGCCAATCCTCGAGGCATCCAGGATATCGTGAGCCAGCAATTCGATCTGGTCGGGCATATCATCGCAGCCGGCCTCGTGCCGATCATCGAACCGGAAGTCGACATTCACAGCCGGGAAAAGGCCAAGGCCGAGCAGTTGCTCAAAGCAAGCATCCTCGAGCAACTCCATCACCTGCGAACAGGTGAATCGGTCATGCTCAAGCTCACGCTGCCGGAGCAAGACGATTTCTACGTCGAGTGCGTCCAAAATCCCAATGTCGTGAGGGTCGTTGCGCTGTCGGGCGGATATGGACGGGAAGAAGCCAATGATCGCCTACGCAGAAATCACGGCATCGTGGCAAGCTTTTCGCGGGCGCTGGTGGAAGGGCTGACGGCCCAGCAATCCGATGCTGAGTTCAACGCCATGCTGGATACATGCATTCAAAGCATCTTTGATGCATCCAACACTTGAAGCGGCCATGAACACAGATGCCATGAGACTTGCCCCTTCCATTCTTGGGGCGGACTTTGCGCAGGTGTTTGAAACTTGTTTGTCTCGATAGAGCGATCCGTTCACAAAAAGGAGCGATCTATGCAAATCGGCATGATTGGTCTGGGAAGGATGGGCGCGAACATGGTGCGGCGGCTGCTCAAGGGGGGGCATCAGTGCGTGGTCTACGACCTGTCGTCGAAAATCGTGCAGGAGTTGGCCAAGGAAAACGCTGTGGGGTCTTCCACGCTCGCCGATTTCGTCAAGAAACTCACGAAACCGAGGGCGGTCTGGCTGATGGTCCCGGCAGCCGCGGTCGACAAGATGATCGCCGATCTCCTCCCCTATCTTGAGTCCGACGACATCCTCATCGACGGCGGAAATTCATACTACATAGACGACATCCGACGCGCCAAGGAACTCGCACCGAAAGGAATCCATTATGTGGATGTGGGGACCAGCGGCGGGGTCTGGGGGTTTGATCGCGGCTACTGCATGATGATCGGAGGCGAGCCGACAGTGATCACGCATCTCGATCCGATCTTCGCCCGGCTGGCTCCCGGCAGAGGTCACAGCGTACCACGTACGCCGGGGCGTGAACGGGTCGGCGGGACCGCTGAGGAGGGATATCTGCACTGCGGCCCAAACGGCGCCGGTCACTTCGTCAAGATGGTCCACAACGGCATCGAATACGGCCTCATGGCCGCGTATGCCGAGGGACTCGGTGTCCTGCGCGCCGCCAACGTCGGCAAGCAGACACATGACGTCGATGCCGAAACGACGCCGTTGCGCGACCCCGAGCACTACCAATACGACCTCAATCTGCCTGACATCGCGGAAGTGTGGCGGCGCGGCAGCGTGATCGCCTCATGGTTGTTGGATCTGACGGCGAGCGCCCTGATCGAGGATCCTACCCTCTCGACATTCACGGGAAGGGTCTCGGATTCGGGCGAGGGACGCTGGACGATCAAGGCCGCCGTCGATGAGGCTGTGCCGGCTCATGTCTTGACGGCGGCGCTGTATGAGCGGTTCAGCTCGCGCGGTGAGGCGGATTTTGCGGATAAACTGCTCTCGGCGATGCGCTATGCATTCGGCGGCCATGTGGAAAAATCCGCGAAGTGAGGAGGAGAAGCGATGAATGGTCTCCATTCCGACGCCCTGGTCTTTTTCGGCGCCACGGGCGACTTGGCGCACAAGAAAATCTTCCCGTCGCTGCACGCGATGGTGAAACACGGTTACCTGAACGTACCGATCATCGGCGTGGCGAAGGTCGATTGGAACCTCGACCGATTCCGCTCGTATGCGCGGGAGAGCATCGAGCGGCACGGCGGCGGACTCGACGCGGCAGCCTTCGACAAGCTGGGCGATCTGCTGCGCTATGTCGAGGGCGACTACAAGGACGCCGCGACCTTTCAGGCTATCCGCAAAGAATTGGGGTCCGCACAGCGGCCGATCCACTACCTCGCTATCCCTCCCTCGCTGTTCGGACCGGTCGTGGAACAACTGGCTAAAGCGGGCTGTGTCGAGAATGCCCGCGTCATCGTTGAAAAGCCTTTCGGGCATGACCTCGCCTCGGCCCAGGAACTCAATCGGATTCTCCTCGGCTCCTTCAACGAGAACTCGATCTTTCGCATCGACCATTACCTCGGCAAGCGTCCGGTGCGTAACATGATCTTCGTCCGTTTCGCGAACGTGCTTCTGGAGTCGTTCTGGAACCGTAATCAGATCGACAGCGTACAGATCACGATGGCGGAGAATTTCGGAGTCCAGGGCCGAGGCGCGTTCTACGAGCAAACCGGCGCGATCCGCGACGTGGTTCAGAATCACCTCTTGCAGATCTTAGCGTATCTGGCCATGGAGCCGCCGGTGAAGACCGACAGCACCTCGGTCCGAAATGAAAAGGTCAAGGTTCTGAAGGCCATTCCGCCGCTGGAGGCGAAACATCTTGTCCGCGGGCAGTTTCGAGGTTACCGGAGGGAAGCCGGCGTGGCGTCCGATTCGACAGTCGAAACCTTCGCGGCCATGCAGCTGAGCGTCAATTCGTGGCGCTGGCAAGGCGTCCCGTTCTACATCCGAGCCGGAAAGTCGCTCCCCGTGACCTGCACGGAGATCGTCATCCGCTTGCGCCGACCGCCGACTGTCTTTCCGACTTGCCTTCCTGCGCAGAACTATTTCCGCTTCCGCATCAGTCCCGATACGACAAGTGCCTTCGGCATGATGGTCATGGACCCGGAAGAGAAAACAACCGGCCAGCAGGTAGAGCTCCTGGCGAGTCGTCACCCCGGTGCCGAAGAGATGAATGCATACGAGCGGCTGTTCAGAGAGGCGATGGCCGGAGACGCGACATCGTTCGCCCGAGAAGATTACATTGAAGAGGCCTGGCGCATCGTGGATCCGGTGCTGAAGACCGACACCCCGGTCTACGAATATGCGCCCGGCAGTTGGGGGCCCACTGAGGTCGATCAGAAAGTCGCGCCTCCCGGAGGTTGGCAAAACCCGATTGTGACAAGCTGAAGCACAACACGGGATCGTGGTCCGTCTCTAACGACAATCCCCGCGCTGTGTGTACCTCCTCCTTGAGCAGAAGGATAGATAGAAGGGAGGGCTCTTATTACGAATAGGAGCATGGGGACCGGCGGCCCGCCTCGCTGGAAAATGCGGCAGGGCTGTGGGCCATGAGGTCTGAGCTTGGGAGACATAGGGGTCAAGGAGTCGCCCCACGAGGAGCCTGAGTATGGCAGTCTCACAATCGGATGCGCTCATCCTATTCGGGGCCAGCGGAGACCTCGCACATAGGAAGATTTTTCCGGCTTTGCAGGCTATGGTGCGGCGCGGTCGCCTGGATGCGCCGGTCATCGGGGTGGCGAGAACTCAATGGAGTCTCGAACAGTTCAGAGCTCGAGTCGGCGAAAGTCTGGCGAAACATCCCGGCCTGGATGTTCAGGCTTCTACCAAGCTCTCGGGATTGCTCAGGTATGTCAGCGGCGGCTACGGCGAAACAGCGACTTTCGAGCGTCTACGGAAGGAACTCAGCGGCGCCGCGCATCCACTGTACTATCTGGCTGTTCCTCCCAGCATATTCGCGACGGTGCTCGAAGGGTTGGACAAGACCGGATGCGCGCGGGACGCCCGTGTGGTCGTCGAGAAGCCGTTCGGTCGAGATTTGAAGTCGGCGCAAGCGCTGAATCGCACACTTCGCGCCTCGTTTCCGGAGCAGGCGATCTTTCGCATCGATCACTATCTGGGAAAGGAACCGGTCCAGAATTTACTCTACTTCCGCTTTGCCAACCCGCTCTTTGAAGGGGTCTGGAACGCCCGTCACATTGAGCGCGTGCAGATCACGATGGCGGAACGTTTGGGGGTGGCCGGCCGAGGTCGTTTCTACGAGGAAGCGGGAGCAATTCGCGATGTGGTGCAAAACCACATGTTGATGGTGATCGCGTGCTTGACCATGATGGAGCCGGCGGGGAACGATCATGAGTCGGTACGAGAGGCGCGGGCGAGCGCCCTGAAAACAATCCGGCCGCTCAACCCTTACGATGTCGTACGCGGCCAGTTCCGCGGTTACCGTCAGGAACAGGGCGTAGCTCCCGACTCGCGGGTCGAAACCTTCGCTGCGCTTCGTTTTTACCTCGACGGTGATCGGTGGGCAAACGTGCCCTTCTATGTGCGCGTCGGAAAGCGTCTTCCTGTGACAGCCACCGAGGTGCTGATCGAGTTCAAGCGACCATGCTGTCCCGTATTGGATGAGTACGAGCCACCGCTCGCCGACTATATCCGGTTTCAGCTCAGCCCAAACGTCTCAATCGCGCTGGGAACAAACGTCAAGCTTCCGGGAGAGGCGCTGGTGGGGAAACGAACGGAGTTGGTCGCGCATCAAGGCTCAGGTGACGATATGGATCCCTATGAACGTCTTATTGGAGACGCCATGAGCGGTGATGCCCGGCTCTTCGCGCGCGAAGACGCAGTGGAAGCCGCCTGGCGCGCCGTGGCCCCCATCCTCACGTCAGCGACGCCGCTGTATGACTACGAGCCGAACACCTGGGGCCCCAACGAGGCGGATCGGATCATCGGCGAGGGCGGTTGGCATAATCCGCAAGGAGCCATATAAGCCAGCATCGTGCTGCGGGTTGATCCGGCATCCGAATTTCATGAGCGTTCGGACTTCCTCGGGAGGTCGCGATCCAACTGCCGGAGAGAGACATGAGCAGCCGGCGCCACAGGCCGGCGTGCATCACCTGAAAAGTGCCATCGACAACCCTTTATAAGGGGGCAAGGAACTCATCATGAGTAAGCACCCATTCGTGATGCTCCGCGCGCTTCCCGAGGAATTGGAATCGCTCGCGGAGCTGGCGCTCGATCTCAGGTGGACATGGGTCAATAGCAGCGACAGGCTTTGGAAGATGCTCGATCCCGATATCTGGGAGCAAACCCGCAATCCGCGAGCGGTTCTCCAGTACGTGTCGCATGACCGGTTGGAGCGTGCGGCGCACGATCCGGCGTTTAGAAATGAACTCCGACAGGTTGTGGCCGCGAGGCGCAGCTATCTGGCCGAGCGCGGATGGTGTCGCGAGTGCTATCCTCACCCGGCGCTCAAGACGATCGCCTATTTCAGCATGGAGTTCGGGCTGGGCGAGGCGCTTCCGCTTTATGCCGGTGGCTTGGGTATTCTGGCCGGAGATATGCTGAAGACGGCCAGCGATCTCGATGTGCCGATGGTCGGCATCGGCCTCCTCTATCAAGAAGGATATTTCCGCCAACTCCTGGACGGCAACGGATGGCAAATCGAAGCCTTTCCATACAACGATCCGATCAGCCTTCCGATTCAACCGGTCATGCCGGCCACGGGAGAATGGCTTCGCGTCCCACTCGAGTTGCCGGGTCGCACCGTATTTCTTCGTGTCTGGTTCGTGCAGGTCGGACGGACCACGTTATACTTGTTGGACAGCAATGACCAGCTCAACAGCCCGTTCGACCGAGGCATTACGGGCAAACTCTACGACGCCCGACCGGAGCTCCGTCTGATTCAGGAAATGGTGTTGGGTATCGGCGGCTGGCGCATGCTCCTCGCGCTGGGCATTGAGGCGGACATCTGCCATCTCAACGAGGGGCACGCGGCCTTTGCGGTGTTGGAACGGGCTCGAAGCCACATGCAGAAGACCGGGCAATCCTTCGCAGAAGCGTGGTGCGCGACGAGAGCCGGCACGATCTTTACGACGCACACTGCGGTAGCGGCCGGTTTCGACGCATTTCCGTCCGACCTGATCCGACGGACTTTCCTCGACTATGTCGCACAATTGGGGATGACGATGGAGGAGTTGCTCCGCTTAGGCCGGAAGGACCGGCAGAATCCGGAGGAACCTTTCACCATGGCCGCGCTGGCCATGCGGGGAAGTCTCTTGGTAAACGGGGTCAGCAAGCTGCATGGCGCGGTCAGCCGCCGGCTGTTTCAACCGATCTATCCACGATGGCCGGAGCGCGAAGTGCCTGTGGCGTCGGTGACCAATGGAGTGCATGTGCCCTCGTGGAACTCCGAATGGGCGGATACTCTCTGGAGCGAGGCATGCGGCAAGGAGCGATGGCAAGGCCCCTTGGAGGAACTTCCCAAAGCGATCCGCGATGTATCGGACGAAGACCTTTGGAAGTTGCGCGCGCAAGGCCGGCAAGCCCTCGTGAACTATGCGCGCCAACGACTGGTGCATCAATATCAGTTGCTCAGTATCGATCCCGAGGCGGTCTCGGCGATCCGGGAGGCTCTCGACCCTCAGGCCTTGACGATCGGATTCGCCCGGCGATTCACCGCCTACAAGCGTCCCACGTTGTTGCTCCATGATCCCGAACGGTTGGCCCGGCTCTTGAACCACCCCAAACGGCCGGTCCAACTTGTGGTGGCTGGAAAGGCTCATCCACAGGATGAAGAGGGCAAGCGACTCGTCCAACAGTTCGTGCGTTTCGCGCGCTCGCCGGAGGTTCGCCGGCGGGTCATTTTCATCGCGGATTACGACATGGCCTTGGCTCAGCATCTGGTGCGGGGTGTCGATGTCTGGATCAACACGCCCAGACGTCCCTGGGAGGCTTGCGGTACGAGTGGAATGAAAGTCCTGGTTAACGGCGGGCTCAACCTTTCTGAACAGGACGGCTGGTGGGCTGAGGCCTACGCCCCGGAAGTGGGCTGGGCTGTGGGCGACGGTCGAGAGCACGACGATGTGCAGTGGGACACCGTCGAGGCGGGTCAGCTCTATGATCTGTTGGAAGGAACGATTGTGCCGGAGTTCTATACCCGCGATGCGCGAGGCATCCCAGGCAAGTGGGTCGATCGGATCAGAGAAAGCATGGCCCGGCTCACTCCCGCATTCAGCAGCAATCGCATGTTGCGCGAGTATGTAGAGACCCTCTACCTTCCCGCGACCAAAACCTATCGCCAGCGGGCGACGAAAGGCGAACGCTTGGTGAAACAGCTCCTTGCTTGGCAAGCTGCGCTGGAACAACATTGGCCGAGCATTCGCTTTGGAGAAGTGCGCATCACGCGCGAAGATGGGTTGTGGCGCTTCTTGGTGTCGATCTATTTAGGCGGGCTGGCGCCTGCCGCTGTCAGGGTCGAACTCTATGCCGATCCGGAAGAAGGACAATCCCCCCTGTGCCGACCATTGATCAGAGAGGAAGCGGCATCGACCATGCCGGGCTGGCATGTGTACCAGGGCAGCGTCAAGTCCGAGCGGCCGTCTGACCACTTTACTCCCCGCGTCGTGCCTACCCACCCTGAGGCGGCGGTCCCGATTGAAACTCACCACATCGCCTGGGCTCGGTAGTGGAGAACAGCATTGCGGACGTTGAGCAGCCGGCCAACCATGCGGAAACACGCCGACCTGGTCACACAACCAGTTTTTGTTCGAGCGCGTAACGCGTGAGTTCCATGTTGTTTCTTAGGTGGAGTTTCTCGAGAATGCGCGCCCGATAGGTGATGATGGTGGTCACGCTCAGAGACAGTTCCGCGGCGATTTCGGTGCATGTCTTGCCCGACGCGATCAGGCATAAGACTTCCAGCTCGCGGTTGCTGAGTTGATCGCGATGCATGGCGGGAACGCCATACGCGACGGCCAGTTGCTCGGCAATCCGGGGAGTGACGTAGTTGCCGCCGCCGAGCACTTTCTTGACGGCTTGCACCAATTCGGTGGGGATGGCCGTTTTGGTGAGGTATCCATTGGCGCCGGCCTTAAACATCCGTAACGCGTACTGTTCCTCCGGATACATGCTCAGCACGAGGACAGGAAGCCTGGGATGTTCGCGTTTGACCTCACGAAGCGCGCTGATGGAGCTTCCTCCCGGCATATTGACATCCAGGACGACGACATCCCAGGATTGAGTCCGAATGAGTTCAAGCATTTCCGAGATATCGGCGGCTTCTCCGATTGTGATAGGCATGACCTTGCTCAAGACATCTTTGACGCCTTCCCGGAGAACAGGGAAATCATCGACGAGCAGAATCTTGAACATGAGGCCTCCGTCGGTTCGTGACGCCGATGGTCGTGAGACAGTCGGTTCGAAGAGCCTGTCGAATCGACAGGCTAGCCGGATAGTTCGGCATCACACATCCCTGTGCGCATGAGCGGTCGGCATTCGCACCGTAATGATCGTCCCTTTGCCGGGCCTCCCTGTAATATGGACTTCTCCTTCAAGGAGTTCCGCCCGCTCGCGCATGCCGAGCAGCCCGATCGACATCCGGTCGATAAGTTTCTCGGTCGGAATGCCCTCACCGTCGTCCTCTATCTCAAGCAGGACTTGATCCATGGTCTCGCCGAGCCGAATGGTGACACAGGCGGCGTGAGCGTGTCGAGCGACATTCGTGAGGGCTTCTTGACAGATTCGAAACAATGCCGTGGCCCGTTCGGAATCGATCCTCGGATCATCCGTCTCGATGATCACATCACAACGAATTCCGGTTCGCGACCTGAATGCGTCGGCCTGCCACTCAATCGCCGCGACAAGACCCAGGTCGTCCAGCACGCGAGGGCGAAGATCGGCGGCGACACGTTGCACCACGGTGATGGTCTGATCCAGGGTTTCGTCCATCGAGGCGATCCTGTTCCGCAATGAAACGGCCGCCGTCTGCAAATCAGCCGCGCCGAGCAAATCCCTCATCTGTGCGAGGTCCAGTTTCAGACCGGTCATCAGGACCCCCATTTCGTCATGGATCTCTCGCGCAAGCCTGGTCTGTTCTTCTTCTTTCACCACTTCGATGTGACGGGAGAGCATACGCAATTGCTTGAGCGACTGCTGCAGTTGCTCGTGGGCTTCTCTCCGCTCGGTAATGTCCTGCCTGGTCCCAAGGATTACGGCCGCCCGTCCATCGGGATTATGCTGAAGCACCGCCTGGTCGAGAAACCACCGATACGTGCCGTCGGCGCACTGCCATCGATACTCGCAACTGAGGCTCCCTCGGTCGGCGAGCGCGGCAAAGGTGTCGAAGACCCGATCGCGATCGTCAGGATGCAGTCGGGACGCCCAATACTTGGAATCTTCGGTAAACCGCCTGGGGGGAAAACCGGAGAGCGACTCGATGTTGTCGCTGACCCAAATTCCTCCGAAGGGTTCGACGCCTTCTGCTTCATAGAGCGCGATGCGCACGCTGCGAAAGATCTGCGCGAGACGGCTGTCTCGACTTCTTAACGCCTCTTTCGTCTGTCTGTGGTCCGTAATATCCAGCATGCAATTCACGACGCCGCTCACTTCTCCCGCCTTATTCCTGATCGGGACAGGATTGACCAGGACCATGCGGCGGGACCCGTCCGGACGTTCAAGGATCACCTGCCGATTTCCCTGAGAGAGGCCCGTGCGCAACACCTGGGCGATCGGAGCCTGTTCGTGAGGGAGGACTGTCCCATCGGGAAGATAAAGTCTCGGCGCCCCACAAAAGCGTTCGCCGGGGTCTCCACATCGAGGCTCGCGCCCCCACAACTGAGCCGCGCAGCGGTTGTAATGAAGAATGACTCCGCGCACATCACAGACATAGACGGCGACGGAGAGCCTATCGATCAACTCGCGGAAACCGAGTGTATCTTCACCGAGTGTCGGATTGGTCCTGGAGCGGTCCGTCCTCTCCGCCTCCAGTTGCGCGCACCGGTCTTGTAATCGGCGGACGAGTCCGTCGCGTCGACGGATTGAGCTGAGCTCCTGTTCAATCATGGAAGCGAGTTGCGCGACGCTCGCCAGACGTTCCGCCGTCACATTCTCCGTCGCCGTGCAGACATCGATTGCCGCGATCACGCCTCCGTTCTCGTCATGGATAGGCGCGGCGGTACAGGTGGAGTCGTGGAAGTGCCGGATGAAGTGTTCAGACGCGATCACGGTGACGGGCTGGCCCGTCACCAATGCCGTCCCGGCGCCATTCGTACCCATGGTGCGCTCCGACCAATCATAGCCCGGAAGCAATCCTACGTCCCGCATGGAATCCGAATCGTTCCTCTGAACGTACAGAACAATGCCTTCTCGATCGACCAGATAAATCACATGTGCGAGAGGTTCCAGAAAAGAAGAAATCAACCGCAGATGCCGCTGCGTGATCTCAACCAATTCGCGGTTCCGTTCCAGTCGTTGCCTCAGCTCGTCTTCGCCGACTCGCCGAAGCGTGACACGCGCAGATTCCGCAGCTACGCCGGCCCTGAGACATCGGGTCCATGAATCCAGGATCATCGGGCGCACAGCGCCCTCGGTCGTCAAGCCATGGGTAAACCGTTTCCACTCGGCAAACACCTGGGATTCTTGCATGATGCCCTCATCCTTCTTTGTCTGAGAGAAGAGGACAGACCTCGACACCTGAGCCCGGACAATGGAATGTATTCAGGCTCTCGATCGCAGGAATGGCGTCTCCCGTCCCTCTTCTTGTTACAGCTCAATTGATGATGGTTTCGCGCTCATCGAAGAGCCTCAGTTCCATTCGGCAGCGGCCTCACTTCTCATCCGGCTGCCGGAAACAGCATCAATATATAGAGATGGCCGTGTGCGCTGCTCATTACGCGCCGACCGCTGCGATACCCCTTGAAGGGAATTCCCTCAGTATCCATCCCATGACGTTGGCTCGGTTAAACTAAGCTAACATGACAATCTCTTCACCTAGGACAATACCCAGGTCCAAGCTTGAATCTTTGAGTGGGGGCTTCATCACGTTCTCAGAGACAGTGAGAACGTGGCAAGTCTTAGTCCGTCTCGAATGGACGACAGAGGCATTGCGAACTTACTCGGAAAGAGTTTTAAAACCAACGGGATGGGGAATGTACGACAAACCCATGTTGAGGATGAGTCGGCCATCAGACCGTTATTCGCCTTTTACACTGTGCGCGTCGGGCGAAAATGCTCGAAGAAGATGAGAAGGATGGAGGATCATGATCGACACCGATCGGTCGCCTTTAACCAGTTCGAAGCAGATCGGGTGTGTCCCAGCCATTCTTGTCATCAGGGCACATCACGTCCAAGAATTTACGACATCATCGAACCTATAAACTGCGATAGTGCAATGACGCGATAGGGTCTATCTTCCCTGCACTAGACACGTGGAGAAGACTGCTTGTTTTGAGCTGGTGAACCTCATCTTTTCGATAATGTTTCAATGACGAGAAAAAATGGACGATATCCGATTCCGAAGACATCGACCACGAAGTGGGAGTTGGCCACCTCGCGCTCTGCCCACCCCCCGCGCCTATTCTCGAAGCGAGCCGACCGAGACACATTGAGCCTCAGGGGAGGGAGGCGGCCCTCGACCGATCACAATAACCTCTCCGTTCGGGTTCTGGTCGCGGTTGACGGCTCCAAGGATTCAACCAGGGCGGTGAAATATGTGGGGCGACTTCTCCGTACCACTTCCGATGTGAATGTCACGCTCTTTCATGTTCTCAACCCGCTGCCACCGGTTTTGCGGGAGCATGGAGGATCTGAAGATCCCGTTCGTGAGGAGCAGTTAGGCAAGCAACTCCGGAAAGATCGGGAGACCTGGTATCGGAAGGAGCGAAGACTGGAATCCAATATTTTGTCGAAGGCTCGTCAGACGCTGGAGAAGACCGGTTTTCGCGCCTCTCGGATCCGTCTGAAGTTCGGCTACGAAGACGATGTCGCCGGAACCATTCTCGAAGAGGCTCAAAAAGGCCGTTATCAGACCATCGTGGTCGGCCGGCACGGCGTATCAGGACTGAAAAAACTCTTTTTCGGAGGCATCACGCGGAAGCTGCTGCAACAGGCAACCGGATGCGCGGTATGGGTCGTCGAGTGATAAATCTGAGGCCTGTGAGCACAATGCATCTGTCTGCGGAACGGCGATCCACACCTCAGTCTTTCGCTGTGACAGGGCGGGCGAAGAAAGGCCATGAGAGATTGTCACGCGCGCTCCTGTTCAGCTACAGCTCCGTGTATGCATGCTCTCTCGGTATGTCTGTCCTCACGATGACGACATGTTCTCGCCCATAAAGTTCGACAGACAATATCCAATTCTGCCGAATGGTCGCCGTTGTATGAAATGAGAATATATTTGCCACGACGCGCGTCTCCCGTTTCCCACGTCACGTCTCATCATGGAGATCATCGGTGACCGAACACCTCTGGCCCCTCGTCGGCTACTTCATCGCGGTCCTGATCGTTGCGGCGGGCATGATCGGCATCTCCGCTCTCTTGGGCGAACGGCATCGGGAGAAGGCAACCGACGAACCCTATGAATGTGGAATCGCCGTCACCGGTTCGGCCCATGTCCGGTTGCCCATACAGTTTTACCTGGTCGCGATGCTGTTCGTTATCTTCGATCTGGAAGCGGTGTATCTATTCGCCTGGGCCGTAGCGGTACCGGAAGTCGGCTGGCTTGGGTTCTGTGAAATGCTCGTCTTCATCGCGGTTCTGTGTATCGCGCTGGCCTATGTGTGGCGAGTCGGCGCGCTGAATTGGGGAACCTCTCAGCGGCGGATTGAAGCGCCCAGACAGGAGCAACGGAATGGGTTGGTGGCTCAGCAAGCCGATCTCCGGTCATCAGTCGGAAGATAGATCGGAGATCGGCGACGGGACGCTCGATGAAGCGGTGCGTCGCAGCGTCGTGACGGCACGCCTCCAGGACCTGATCGCCTGGGGCCGCAAGAACTCGCTTTGGCCGCTCAACTTCGGTCTGTCCTGCTGCTACATCGAGATGGCGACGAGCCTCACGAGCCAGTATGACATCGCGCGGTTCGGCGCCGAAGTGGTCCGGGGCAGTCCGCGTGAAGCCGATGTGATCGTCATCGCCGGAACCGTCTTCATGAAGATGGCGCCGATCATCAAGCGGCTATACGAGCAGATGATGGAGCCTCGTTGGGTGATCTCTATGGGATCTTGCGCCAATTCCGGCGGCATGTACGACATTTATTCCGTCGTCCAGGGGGTCGATTCCTTCCTGCCGGTGGATGTCTATCTTCCCGGCTGCCCCCCTCCTCCGCATACGTTTATGGAAGGCCTGTTGCGATTACAGGAACAGGTCGGCCGGGAGCGGCGGCCACTGAGCTGGGTGATGGACGACCGGCCAGTGTCGAGACCGCTGATGCCCTCGCAGCGCGATCGCAAACGAACGGAGAGAGGGCAAGCGACGGATTTGTTGACGATAGACAGGTTACCGGTGACCGAGTTGAAACAGGAAAAGTGGAAATGACGCAGACAGCAATCGTCGATGATCTCTGCAATCGGTTCGGGGCGGGCACGTTCGGGCGACAAGAGACGGGTGACGGGATTCCCACCGTCTGGACGACGAAGGAGAGGGCGCGCGAGGTGCTCGGCTACCTGAAGACTGAGGTGGAGCGGCCCTACAAAATGCTCTATGACCTCACTGCGATCGATGAGCGGGTTCGGAGGGTGAGACAAGGCCAATCTCCCAGCGATTTCACGGTGGTGTATCACTTGCTCTCGTTCGAGCGGAATGAAGACTTGCGTCTGAAGATCCCTCTTACGGAACAAGTCGCTTCTCTTCCCACCATCACCGATCTCTGGCCCGCCGCCAACTGGTATGAGCGGGAAGTCTGGGACTTGTTCGGCATCACCTTCGTGGGTCATCCGCATCTCCGACGGATTTTGCTGCCGCCGACCTGGCAAGGCCATCCTCTGCGAAAAGATCATCCGGCTCGGGCCACCGAGATGGGCCGGTTTTACTTGCCGGAGGACAGACAGGAAACGGAAGAAGCGGCCCTCAAGTTCCGTCCTGAAGAGTGGGGAATGAAACGTTCGCGCGAGACATCCGATTTCATGTTCCTCAATATGGGACCGGCTCATACCGGCACCCACGGAATCTTGCGTCTGGTTCTCCAATTGGATGAAGAGAGAATCGTCGACGTGGTACCCGACATCGGCTACCACCATCGCGGGGCTGAGAAGATGAGCGAGCGCCAGACCTGGCACACATTCATTCCGTACACCGATCGGATCGACTACCTCGGGGGCGTCATGAACGAGCTGCCCTATGTCCTCGCCGTAGAGAAACTCGCCGGCATCGTCGTCCCGGATCGCGCCAAAGTCATCCGCGTCATGATGGCGGAATTCTTCCGGCTCGCGAGCCATCTCGTCTGGTACGGCACCTTCGCTCAGGACGTGGGCCAGCTCTCCCCGGTCTTTTACATGTTCACCGATCGGGAGCGTATTTTTCACATCGTGGAAGCGATCTGCGGCGGGCGGATGCACCCGGAATGGTTCCGCATCGGCGGCGTCGCGCAGGATCTGCCGGAAGGCTGGGACAAACTGGTCCGGGAGTTCCTGAATTACCTTCCGCCGAGGCTGGCCGAATACGACGACCTGGTGATGCGGAACGCCATCTTCAAAGCCCGCACACAGGGCATCGGCCGGTACTCAACCGCCGAAGCCATCGACTGGGGCGTGACCGGTCCCGGTCTTCGCGCGACCGGATTCGAGTGGGACTTTCGGAAACAACGGCCCTATTCGGGTTACGACCAGTTCGAATTCGACGTTCCGATCGCCATGCACGGCGACTGTTACGATCGCGCCGTCGTCCGCGTCGAGGAAATGCGGCAGAGTCTCCGGATCATCGAGCAGTGCCTCAACCACATGCCGGAAGGTCCGTACAAAGCGGAACACCCGTTGACCACACCGCCGATCAAAGAACGGACGATGCACGATATTGAAACACTGATCGCGCATTTTTTGAGCGTGAGCTGGGGCCCGGTCATTCCGGCAGGCGAGGCCTTCGTCGGGATTGAGGCCACCAAGGGGAATAACGGCTATTACCTGGTCAGCGACGGCACTCCATGGCCCTACCGCGTGCGCATCAGGACGCCGTCCTTCCCGCACATGCAGATGGTTCCGTTGATCTCGCGAGGCCTCTTGCTGGCGGATCTCCTGGCCATCCTCGGCAGCGTGGATTTTGTGCTGGCGGACGTGGACCGGTGAAGGGACGTTCTGAGTACTGAGTTGGAAGTGCTGAGTTTTCTGAACCGGAAGCATGTCATCACTCGGAATTCATGATCGAGAACTCAGGACTCAGCACTTACAACTACTTAATGATGTTGTCGGATATCGAGAAAGCCGAAATCGAAGAAGAGCTCTCACATTATCCTGATAAGCAGGCCGCGTGTGTGGAGGCATTGAAGGTCGTTCAGCGACATCGCGGTTGGGTCTCCGACGAGAGTCTCAAGAGCGTCGCCGCCTTGCTCGGCATGACCTGCGATGAGCTGGACGGCGTGGCGACCTTCTACAACCTCATCTTTCGCAAGCCTGTCGGGAGGCATGTCATCCTCCTGTGCGACAGCATCAGTTGTTGGACATGCGGGTGCGACGCCATGCGTAAGAGTCTTCAAGCCCGGCTGGGGATCTCGATGGGTGAGACGACGCTCGATGGGCGATTCACGCTGCTCCCGATCGTTTGCCTCGGCGCATGCGACCGTGCTCCGACCATGATGGTCGACGATGATCTGCACGGAAATCTGACGACCGAGAAAGTCGATCGTGTCTTAGAGCAATACCCGTAGATCCGAAACAATGGAACGACCGCTGACACGAAATATCAAGCCGAACGCCGATCCTTTATGGCTCACCGAATACGAGAAGGCCGGCGGCTATGAATCGGTGCGCAAGGCACTGCGAACGATGGCGCCGCCGGACATCCAGAAACTCGTGACCGATTCCACCTTGCGTGGTCGCGGCGGCGCCGGGTTTCCAACCGGCAAGAAGTGGAGTTTCGTGCCGATGGGACCGGATGCGCCGCGCCCCAAATATCTCGTGGTCAACGCGGATGAAATGGAACCAGGCACGTTCAAGGATCGTCTCCTGCTGGAAGGCGACCCTCACCAGATGATCGAAAGCATGATCGTCAGCGCCTACGCGATCCAAGCCGACGTGGGCTACATCTTTCTTCGGATGGAGTATGGGATTGCCGCCGCCCGCCTGCGGAAGGCCATCGGGGAGGCTCGAGCCAAGGGGTACTTGGGCCGTAACCTGCTCGGCTCGGACTTCAGCTTCGACATCTACTTGCACACCAGCGCCGGCCGGTACATCTGTGGAGAAGAGACCGCCTTGCTCAACGCGCTGGAAGGGAAGCGCGCGATCCCTCGGGCCAAGCCGCCCTTTCCGCAAGTCGTCGGACTCTGGGGCAAACCTACGATCGTCCAGAACGTCGAGACCCTCTGTAACGTCCCTCATATTATTACTCACGGCGTCGAGTGGTACAGGCATCTGAGCCGAGGAAAGGACGGGGGAACCAAAATTTACGGCGTGAGCGGCAACGTGAAACGGCCCGGAGCCTGGGAGCTTCCGATGGGCACCTCGATTCGTGAAATTCTGGAGGAGCATGCGGACGGTATGCGTGATGGGTTCGCATTCCGAGGCCTGTTGCCGGGAGGCGCGTCAACGGCGATGCTCGTGGAAGAGCATCTTGATCTGCCCATGGACTTCGAATCGATCCCACAAGGAGGCAGCCGCATGGGAACCGGCACGATGATCCTGTTGGACGATCAGACTTGCCCCGTCGGGTTCACGCAAAACTTGGAACACTTCTTTGCGCAGGAATCTTGTGGATGGTGCACGCCTTGCTGGGAGGGACTGTCCTGGACGGAACGAATTCTCCAGAGTCTGGAGGACGGACAGGGAAGGATGGAGGACATCGACGTCCTCGCCATGCACACGAAGTTGCTCGGCCCTGGGCGGACGTTCTGCGCCTTGGCGCCTGGAGCGATGGACCCTTTACAAAGCCTTTTGAAATATTGTCGGGCCGATTTTGAGCGGCACATCCATGAGAGACGTTGCCCATGGGGCAACGGGCGCGATGGAGCGGACGGAGCAAGAATATGGCCGGTATCATCGTCGATGATCGTCCCTACCAGGTAGACGAGCGCGAGAATCTCCTGCAGGCCTGCCTCTCGCTCGGCTTCAATCTGCCGTACTTCTGCTGGCATCCGGCATTGGGCTCAGTCGGAGCCTGCCGGCAATGCGCGGTCAAGCAGTTCAGGGATGAGCGAGATCGCGAAGGGCGTCTGGTCATGGCCTGCATGACGTCCGCCGCCGACGGCACCCGCATCTCGATCGAGGATCCCGAGGCGAAGACCTTCCGCGCGAGCGTCATCGAATGGATGATGGCAAACCATCCTCACGATTGTCCGGTCTGCGATGAAGGCGGTGAATGCCATCTCCAGGACATGACGGTGATGACAGGCCATACCTATCGCCGCTATCGGTTCACCAAGCGCACCTTCCGCAATCAGAACCTCGGTCCGTTCATCACCCATGAGATGAATCGCTGCATTCAATGTTATCGCTGTGTGCGCTTGTATCGAAATTATGCGGGCGGGCGGGATTTCGACGCGTTCGGCTCGCGCAACCACGTCTACTTCGGCCGGCATGAAGACGGCACACTGGAAAACGAATTCAGCGGCAACCTGA
This sequence comes from Nitrospira sp., assembly GCA_024998685.1. Lineage (GTDB taxonomy): Bacteria > Nitrospirota > Nitrospiria > Nitrospirales > Nitrospiraceae > Nitrospira_D. The sequence continues at coordinate 35,901 of JACOEH010000009.1, read as the reverse complement.
TCGAAGTCTGTCCGACCGGGGTGTTCGACGACAAGACCTTGATGCCGCACTATACCCGCAAATGGGATTTACAGACCGCTCCGTCCGTCTGCGCGCACTGCAGCCTGGGCTGCAACACGATTGCCGGAGAACGTTACGGCACGCTCCGCCGCATCCTCAACCGGTACCATAGCGAGGTCAACGGGTATTTTCTCTGTGATCGGGGGCGCTTTGGATACGGCTTCGTCAACAACGAAAGACGAATCCGCCGACCGATATTCCGGTCAAACCGGCATGACCAGACGATCCCGATGGATAAGGATATGATCCTTCGCGAGCTTGGATCGCTGCTGGCCGACAAGCCTTCCCGCATCATCGGTATCGGCTCACCCCGCGCCTCGCTGGAATCCAATTTCGCGCTTCGCGAGTTGGTCGGACCGGAACGATTCTCTCTCGGACTCTCCGCTCGCGACGCCGGTTTGAATTCCCTCATCCTCGATATTCTCAGGCGCGGACCTGCGTCTTCAGCCTCGATCCATGATGTGGAACAGGCTGACGCGGTACTGGTCTTGGGCGAGGACCCGGTCAACACGGCGCCGAGATTGGCCTTGGCGGTGCGGCAGTCGGTCCGTCAGCAACCGATGCAGCTTGTCGACAAGCTGGACATCCCACGCTGGCATGACGCCGCCGTGCGGGAAGCGACCCACGCGCAGCCTGGTCCGCTATTCATCGCCGCTCCGCACAGTAGCTGGTTTGCGGACATCGCGACCGAAACCTATCATGGCGCGCCGGACGATCTGGCTGCTCTCGGGTTCGCAGTCGCGCATGAATTGGACCACGCGTCGCCGACGGCGACTCCGTCTCCCACGATACGTTCTTTGGCGGAACGCATCGCCGCTGCGTTGCGACAGGCGGCTCGTCCCGTGATTCTTTCCGGGACCGCCTGCAAGAGCGAAGCGGTGATTCAATCGGCCGCGAACGTGGCCTGGGCGCTCTGCAAAATCGGCACGCCCGCGAAACTCTGCTATTGCCTTCCGGAGTCAAACAGCCTAGGTCTCGCCATATTGGGAGGCAAAAACCTCGAGGATGCGTTCAGTGTCGTGAAAAACGGGGCGGCAGACACGGTTCTCATTCTGGAAAATGATCTGTATCGCAGGGCCGATACCCTATCGGTGGATACATTTCTCAAGACCGCTTCGAAAGTGATCATCCTCGATCACTTGGAACATGACACCACGGCCAAAGCCGATGTCTTGCTCCCTGCCGGCACGTTCGCCGAATCGGACGGCACGCTCGTCAACAGCGAAGGACGAGCCCAACGTTTCTACCAAGTCTTTCCCGTCGAGGGGGATATTCAAGAAAGCTGGCGTTGGATACGAGACCTGGCGGTCGCATCTGAGCATCCCGGACAATCGAACATGGCGGCCTGGAACCGGCTGGATGACGTCGTGGCGGCTCTTGCGAACGCGATCCCGGCGTTTCAGCGGCTCGCAGAAGTGGCGCCGCCGGAAACGTTCCGCATCGTCGGACAGAAAGTGCCGCGACAGACGCACCGTTTCACAGGACGAACCGCTATGCATGCGCCGTTGATCATGCACGAACCGAAACCGGTTGAAGACGCCGATTCCCCGCTGGCCTTCTCGATGGAAGGGTATCTGGGCCAACCGCCCTCCCCGCTCATCACCCACTACTGGAGTCCCCGGTGGAATTCGGTCCAGGCGTTGAACAAATTTCAGAGCGACGTCGGCGGACCCTTGCGACACGAGATGCCCGGTGTTCGGTTGATCGAATCATCCGACAAGAGGACGGTGACTTATTTTTCCGAAGCGCCACAGTTGTTTCAGATTCGCGACGACGGCTGGCTGATCCTGCCGTGGTATCAGATTTTCGGAAGCGAGGAACTGAGCGCGCGCGCCTCCGTCATGGCCGAACGGATTCCGGAACCGGCCCTGATGTTGCACCCGGAAGATGCAGCCACGCTTCGATTCAAGGCCGACGAGCAGGCCGAATTCATGCTCGACAACAAGTCTCATCGCGTACCCGTGAAGCTGAACGCCGCCGTTCCGCGCGGAACGGCGGCGCTGACGATCGTTTCCGGCTTTACCGATGCCGTCCTCCCGACATGGAGCCCGTTGATCCGGGTCCCGGAACCATGAATGAAGTCGCATTCCGATTACCGATCATCGCCGGTGTGCTGGTCACACTCTTGACTCTCAGCGCTCTGTTGATCTGGCTGGAACGACGACTCTTGGGCTTTTGGCAAGAACGCTACGGCCCGAACCGCGTCGGGCCGTTCGGCTTGCTCCAATCGGTGGCCGACATGATCAAGATCTTCATGAAAGAAGACTGGGTGCCTCCGTTCGCCGACAAAGCGGTGTTCGTGATCGCTCCCGCCGTGATCATCGTCACCGTTCTCATGTCGTTCGCGGTGGTGCCGTTCACGCCGTCGATCGTCGTGGCCGATCTGAACATCGGGCTCCTGTTCTTTCTGGCCATGTCCTCCCTGTCGGCCTACAGCGTCGTGCTCGCCGGGTGGGCTTCCAACAACAAGTATTCGCTGCTGGGTGGGCTCCGTGCCTCGGCGCAAATGCTGAGCTACGAGGTGTTCATGGGCCTGTCACTCATGGGGGTCGTGATGCTGGCTGGGTCCTTCAACCTCGGAGACATCGTCGAAGCCCAGCGAGACCTCTGGTTCTGCATTCCACAAATTCTGGGGTTCATCATTTTCTTGATCGCCGGTCTGGCCGAAACCAAACGGATTCCCTTCGACATTCCAGAGGCGGAAGCCGAACTGGTGGCCGGATTCCACACGGAATATTCCGGCATGAAGTTCGGCATGTTCTTCGTGGGAGAGTATCTCGGCATCATCCTGATTTCAGCCATGATCACGGTGCTGTTCTTCGGCGGCTGGCAAGGCCCCTGGCTGCCGCCGGCGATCTGGTTCTCGATCAAGACCTTTCTGTTCATTTGTCTGTTCATCCTGCTCCGGGCCGCGCTCCCACGCCTGCGGTTCGATCAGCTCATGGCGTTCGGCTGGAAGGTGATGCTGCCGCTGGCCTTGGTGAATCTCACGGTCACCGGAGCGCTGGTATTGGCCGGTCATCCGTCGAAATGAGAACGACATGCTGAAACTGTTGAAAGGAATCTGGCTGGTCTTTCTTCGCGCGTTCACGCGCCCGGTGACCATCCAGTATCCGGACGAGAAGCCGTACCTGCCGCCGCGATGGCGAGGGCGAATTATTTTGTCGCGCGATCCGGATGGGGAGGAGCGCTGCGTCGGCTGTTATCTCTGCTCGGTCGCCTGTCCGGTGGACTGCATCGCGCTCCAAGCGACGGAAGACGAGCATGGACGCCGCTATCCGGCATGGTTCCGCATCAACTTTTCCCGGTGCATTTTCTGCGGGTACTGCGAGGAAGCCTGTCCGACCTATGCGATCCAGCTCACCACCGACTTCGAGATGAGTGAGCACGACCGACGGAACCTCGTCTACGAGAAGGAGGATCTCTTGATCAGCGGAACCGGCAAATACCCCGGCTACAACTTTTACCGTGTCTCCGGCGTCCGGATCGGCGGGAAGGACAAGGGCGAGGCCGAGCACGAAGCCGCGCCCGTCGATGTGCGGAGTCTGATGCCATGACGGGAGCATTCTATCTGGCGGCGCTGGTGGCGGCTGTTTCGACCGGCCTCGCGATCACCAGTTTGAACGCGGTGCATGCGCTGCTGTACTTGATCGTGTCTTTTCTGGCCGTGGCCGTGGTCTTCTTCATTTTCGGCGCGCCGTTCATCGCCATGTTGGAGATCATTATTTACGCCGGCGCCATCATGGTCCTGTTCGTCTTCGTGGTCATGATGCTGAATCTCGGACGTCGGGCGATCGAGCAGGAAGCGGGCTGGCTCACACCGAGAATGTGGATCGGGCCGTCGATCCTGTCGGCGACCCTCCTCGGGGAATTGCTCTATCTGTTCGGCTCCGGAATCCTGAGTCAGGCCGGCGGCATCACGGTTCAGACTCCCAAACAGGTGAGCGTCGTGCTGCTTGGTCCTTACCTGATCGGGATCGAGCTGGCCTCCATGCTCCTGCTGCCGGGGCTGGTCGGCGCCTATCATTTAGGGCGACGTCTGAACAGCGAGGATGCCTGAGGTGAGCGCTGTGTCTCTGTCGATTCCCCTGACCCATGGCATGTTGCTGGCCGGGGTGTTGTTCGTGTTCGGACTGATCGGGCTCCTGGTTCGACGGAACCTCATCTTTATGTTGATGTCGGTTGAAATCATGTTGAACGCCTCCGGGCTGGCGTTCATCGTGGCGGGAGCTCACTGGGGACAAGCGGACGGGCAGGTCATGTTTCTCTTTATCCTGACATTGGCGGCGGCGGAGGTGTCCGTCGGTCTGGCGTTGGTGCTGCAGCTCTACCGGCACTTCAAGACGCTCGATGCCGACGCGATGTCCCGTCTGTGGGGCTGAGATGCTCGACCTCCTCTGGTTGGTTCCAGCGCTTCCTCTCCTCGGATTCCTGGCCTTGGCCGTGGCCGGCGGATGGTTCTCGAGAAGGACGATCGCGCTGATCGGAGTCGGGTCGGTGGGCCTGTCGCTGGCCGTGGCCGGACTCGTCGGATTCGCCTTCGCCGGACTATCGGGTGCTCCCGGTCGACCTTACGATCAAATACTGTGGACCTGGCTGCAGATCTCCGGCTTCGGCCCGGCCATCGGCTTCTACTTGGACTCACTGTCGTTGGTGATGATGCTGGTCATCACCCTGGTCGGCTTCCTCATTCATCTGTATTCCGCCGAGTTCATGCTCGACCACGGGAAGGAGCCGGTCCCGGCCGGCTTGGGCCGGGCGGGTGGAATCGGGCAGGCGGGCGTCTCGGCGCCCGCGGGGCGGGCGGGTGAGAATGACAGCGGATACCGGCGCTTCTTCGCGTACATGAACCTGTTTGTTGTCGCGATGCTCACATTAGTGCTGGCCGACAATCTGTTGCTCTTGTACCTCGGCTGGGAAGGAGTGGGGCTCTGCAGTTACTTATTGATCGGGTTCTGGTATCGCGACCCGGCCAACGGCGCTGCGGCCCAAAAGGCCTTCATTGTAACGAGGCTCGGCGACGTCGCGCTGGCGATCGGACTGTTTGTGTTGCTCACGCATCTCGGCACATTGAACATTCAGGATCTCATGGCACGCGCGGCTGAACAGTGGCCGGTCGGCTCAGGCCTCGCGACGATCGCGGCCTTCTTGCTGCTCGGCGGGGCGATCGGCAAATCTGCGCAACTCCCGCTGCAGACCTGGCTTCCCGACGCCATGGCCGGCCCGACACCGGTGAGCGCGCTCATCCATGCCGCCACAATGGTGACCGCAGGCATGTACCTCATCGCGCGTACCCATGTCTTATACAGTCTGGCACCGATCGCGCAGACCGCCGTAGCCGTAATCGGCGCCGTGACGCTGTTGCTGGCTGCCTGCAGCGCTCTGGTGCAACGGGACATCAAACGCGTGCTGGCTTATTCCACGATCAGCCAGATCGGCTACATGTTTCTCGCGCTCGGGGTCGGAGCCTGGGCGGCGGCGCTCTTTCATTTCACCACCCATGCCTTCTTCAAGGCGCTGCTGTTTTTGGCGGCCGGCGCCGTAATCCAGAGTCTCCACGAAGAACATGACATCTACAGAATGGGCGGCTTGCGGTACGCCCTGCCTGTGACCTTCTGGACGTTCCTCATCGGTGCCGCCTCACTGGCCGGGTTTCCGCTGGTGACCGCCGGTTTCTACAGCAAAGACTGGATTCTGTGGGAAGCCTGGGCTTCGCCGCTCGGGAGTCCTTGGCTCTGGGGCGCCGGCGTGTGCGGAGCCTTCCTCACGGCGCTGTACAGTTTTCGTCTCGTGTTCAACGTCTTTTTCGGAGAAGCCAAGACGGAAGTCGGCTCAAGACCCGGGTTGATGATGAAGGGCCCGCTGATCGTGCTTGCGGCAGGTTCGCTGGTCGCCGGATTCCTGGAGGTACCGAGGGTGCTCGGTGATGTGTCCCTGTTCAGTGAATTCACGCGCTCGGTTCTCCCGTCCCTTGAGACGACGACCTCGGTCACGACTGAATCGGCGTTGCAGATCGTGACGATGCTCGCCGCCTTGCTTGGGATCGCCGTCGCGTACGTCCTGTTTTTGCGCCGTCCCGGCCTGGTCACGGCAGTGACAGGGACGGCATGGGGAAGCGCCCTGTCCCGATTTTGGGTCGAGGGCTGGGGCTTCGATCGTCTGTACGACACATGGTTCGTGCGTCCGTTCCTCTGGGTGGCGCAGGCGAACAAGGACGATCTGATCGACCAAGCCTACAGCGGTCTCGCCTGGCTGATCCGGCAGTTCTTTGCCGTGCTCCACCGGACGCAAACAGGGCAGGTCCGTTGGTATGCGGCGATCCTCGCCGCGGGATCGGTCGTGATCGTCGCCTTGGTGGTGCTCTCATGATCCTTGTCTGGCTGATTGTCCTCTTGCTTGCGGCAGGCCCGGCTGCCTGGATGCTCGAACGGCGAGGATCGCAGTGGCCGCGCTGGATTGCGCTGGGCGCGTTGGCGATCGATCTTGTCCTGGCACTCACCCTCTGGACTGAGCGAGAAACCGCAGTTTCACTTTCGAACCAGGGAGTCTGGCTGGCCGACCTGCGCATACCCTGGATTCCTCGCTTCGGCATCACATTTCATCTGGCGTTGGACGGGCTCAGCTTGCTCCTCGTGCTTTTGACCGTTTTTCTCGGCGTCACGGCGGTGGTAGCCTCCTGGACCGAAATCCGGGAGCGCGTCGGATTCTTTCACTTCAATTTACTGTGGGTCTTGGCCGGCGTGCTCGGTGTCTTCCTGGCCATGGACCTGTTTGCGTTTTTCGTCTTCTGGGAAGTGATGTTGGTCCCTATGTATTTTTTGATCAGCGTCTGGGGCCACGAGCATCGCATGTATGCAGCCGTCAAGTTTTTCATCTTCACGCAGGCCGGCAGCCTGCTGATGCTGATCGCCATTTTAGGCCTGACGTTCATCCATGCTCAACAGACCGGCGTGGTGACGTTCGATTACCAGCAATTGCTCGGCACCACGATGGACCAGACCGTGGCTTTGTGGTTGATGCTGGGATTCTTCGCCGCCTTTGCGGTGAAACTTCCGGCCGTGCCGTTGCACGCCTGGCTCCCCGACGCGCATACCGAAGCGCCGACCGGTGGGAGCGTGATCCTTGCGGGACTTCTATTAAAGACCGGCGCCTACGGCTTGATCCGGTTCGCGGTGCCGCTTTTCCCCGACGCGGCTCAGGCGTTCGCGCCGGTCGCGATGGTGTTGGGCATGGTCGGAATTCTTTATGGCGCGGTGCTGGCTTTCGCGCAGACCGATCTCAAGCGACTCGTGGCCTACAGCAGCATCAGCCACTTGGGATTCGTGCTCCTCGGCGTCTTTTCCTGGAATGCCGTCGCGCTGGAAGGAGCGGTCATGCAGATGCTCGCTCATGGGATCACGACCGGCGCCCTGTTCATCCTGGCGGGCGCGCTGCAGGAGCGTCTGGGCACCCGCGACATGCGCCGCATGGGTGGCCTATGGACGACCGTTCCTCGATTCGGCGCCATCACGCTCGTGTTTTCGATCGCCTCCCTGGGGCTGCCCGGATCGGGAAACTTCCTCGGCGAGTTTCTGGTGCTGCTGGGAAGTTATCGGGCCAATGTGCTCGTGACCGTGCTCGCCGCCTTGGGTCTCGTGGCCGCCGTCATCTATTCCCTGGCGATCATGCAGCGGATATTTCACGGCCCGGCCGACGAAAGTTGGACGGCGCCGGATCTCTCGACACGCTATCTGTTCACATTGGGCGCCATGATCGCCGTGCAGGTCTGGTTGGGCCTCTATCCGCAGCCGGTCCTCGACACTGCGGGGCAGGCTCTCCAGAACCTGCGCGGATTCGGCGAGACGACCGCCCTCATCTCGAGGAGATAACGCATGGCCCCGGAAGATTTCATCGCACTGCTTCCGTTGCTGGTGACGGCGCTGTCGTCGCTGGGCGTGCTGCTGCTCGCGGCGTTTCATCGCGATCACAGGTGTGTCGCGGTCGTGACTTCGCTGGGATTGGCCGCGGCGTTTTTCACGCTCCCCGTCGCAGCCGGGGTCGCGCCCCGCCAAGTCACGCCGCTGCTCCGTCTCGACGCCTACGCGCTCTTTTACGCCGGGCTCATTCTGGCCGCGAGCCTCGCCGTAACGATTCTGTCCTACGGATACCTGGAGAAACAGGAAGGCCAGCGCGAGGAGTTCTACGCGCTCCTGCTGTTCGCGACTCTGGGGGCCATGACGCTGGCGGCCGCGTCGCATTTCGCCGCCTTCTTTCTCGGACTGGAATTGCTCAGCGTATCTCTGTACGTCCTCATCGCGTATGTGCGCACCGACGTCCGCCCGCTCGAAGCCGGCATCAAGTACTTGATTCTGTCGGGCACCTCCTCGGCGTTCCTGCTGTTCGGGATGGCCCTGATCTACTTCCAGTCCGGCACGATGGAGTTTGCCCGCACCGCGACCTTGTTGGCCGGCACGGCCGCGCTTCCTTCGATCTTTCTTGTCGGTCTGGTGCTGATTCTGACCGGGGTGGGCTTCAAGCTGGCCGTGGTGCCGTTCCATATGTGGGCGCCGGATGTGTACCAAGGCGCACCGGCTCCTGTGACGGCCTTCGTCGCGACCGTCTCGAAAGGCGCCATGGTCGCGCTGCTGCTCCGCTATTTCGTGGAGATTGCCGCCTTTCGCTCCGAGATGCTCTGGTGGGCTATGGCGGGAATCGCAGTCTTGTCCATGTTCGCGGGCAATCTACTGGCATTGCTGCAGGACAACATCAAGCGTCTGCTCGCCTATTCCTCGATCGCTCATCTCGGGTATCTCTTGGTCGCGTTTCTGGCCGCCGGCCCTTTGGCGGTCGAAGCGGTGACGTTTTATCTGACCGCCTATTTCGTCACGACCCTCGGCGCATTCGGTGTCGTCAGCGTCTTGTCCAAACCGGGAAGCGAAGCCGAGGCGCTGGACGACTACCGGTCTCTGTTCTGGAACCGGCCGTGGCTCGCCGGGGTCTTCACCATCATGTTGCTGTCGCTTGCCGGGATCCCGCTGACAGCCGGTTTCATCGGCAAGTTTTACGTGATCGCCGCGGGAGTCGAGTCCTCCCTGTGGGTGCTGATCGTGCTGCTCGTCGGCAACAGCGTGATCGGCCTGTTCTATTATTTGCGGGTGATCGTCGTCATGGCCGCCGATGGGCGTCGCGACGTTCGCCCGGCTGATACAGCTCAGGCTCCACACGTTTCATATGCCGACGGTCTGGTGCTCGCCGCGCTCAGCGGATGCTTGTTCTGGCTCGGCCTCTATCCGGCGCCGCTGATCCGTCTCGTCCAGACGATACAGAAAGGTGTGACCGGATCATGACTCGCTTGGCTGACAAAGCCGAGCGACCGTCGTAGCGATGCAGGCAAGAGGAGATTCGATGGTGGAGAAAGAGAACGGTGTGGTCTTACAGCTCGGACTGACTCCGCGCTACTTGGACCCTCGTTGCCACGAGAGGCTTTATGAGGTCGACTTGGGAGTCAATGAGCGACGGGACCGACCGGACGCTGACTAGGCGCTGACAAAGATGGAGGCTGTGCACGTCGGCGGTGTCTTTGGGCACCTGGATACGTTGATCGAGCATCCGGCTTCAATGACCCAGTCGCGACGCCGAAAGAGGTCATGGAGCGGCAAGGGCTCACGAGCGGGCTCGTGAGAATCTCGGTCGGTTACGAGGATATCGAGGATGTGATCGCCGATCTGGAGGAGGCGTTGAAACCGGATTGAGCGGCCCGTGCGGGCTCAGCCACGCACCGATCGGTTGATCGAATGCTGAACCATGAAGGCGATCGACTTCACATTGCGTCCGGTGCAACCCTTCCGGCTTGATCTCACCGTCTGGACATTGCGGCGGCGTCCGAACAATACCATGGATCGTTGGGAAGAAGGGGTCTATAGGCGGACACTGGTCATCGATGCCATGCCGGTTCAGGTGGCCGTCACCCAGCAGAACAGCACGCTGGCCGTCACCGTCGCGGGTGCCGGTCTGCCGTCGAGGGCGCAAGCCGACGTGACGGCTGCATTGGACAGGTTGTTAGGCCTCCGGATAGATCTTCGCAAGTTTTATCGGCTGGCATCGCAGGAAACGAAGCTGCATCAATTGGCCCGGCGTTTTCTCGGGATGAAGCCGCCGCGTTTCCCCAGTGTGTTTGAAGCATTGGTCAACGCAATCGCTTGCCAGCAACTCAGCTTGACCGTCGGGATCACCCTGTTGAATCGCTTGACGGAGCGCTATGGGTTAGGGAGCCGCAGCGAAGACCGTGCGTTTCCACGTCCCGACGATCTGAGCAAGGTCGACGCCCAAGCGCTGAGAGCGTTTGGATATAGCCGAAGCAAGGGACAGACCGTCATTGATGCAGCCCGAGCGATGAGGGAAGGCACACTCGACCCCGATGGTTTCGCGACCATGGATGACGCTGAGACAATAAACCGGTTGATGAAGTTGCGAGGAGTGGGGCGTTGGACCGCTGAATACACGCTGCTGCGCGGCCTCGGACGGATTCACCAGTTTCCGGGCGATGATGTTGGGGCACAGAAGGGTCTCCATCGATGGTTGCGGCTGAAACGACCGCCGGACTATGACCATGTCCGCCGAGTGCTGCGCAAGTGGCGACCGTACGCCGGGTTGATTTATTTTCATCTGTTGCTGGATGGGCTCGACCGAAGGGGGTGGGTGGCATAAGATCGGCAGGCACCAACAGGCTGCAAAAACACTTAGTTGATGCCGAGGATATGGCTGAGATAGGGCTGAAGTGTTCCGATCGGTGCTAATGCCAGAACCACTTCAGGATGCTCAAAAAGGCTGTCCAGCAACGCCGCAGCGAGCGAGGAGGTGAGGCGTACGTTTCGGTACGTTGAGCCTCTGAGCGACGTGAGAACGCCGCTGGCGGACTTTTTCAGCATCCTGCTAAGCGATTTCACAGAGGTGCGAAGATGATACAGATCAAACGCGTCTACAGCGATCCCGACAAGCACGACGGTCTCAGAATTTTGGTCGATCGTGTCTGGCCGCGCGGTTTCAGCAAGGAACGGGCGAAAGTCGGCGAATGGAGAAAAGAGCTGGCACCGAGCACCGCATTACGCAAATGGTTCGGTCACGAGCCTGCAAAGTGGGCAGAATTTCGTCGCCGTTACCGAAAGGAACTGACCGAGTCCGGAGGGATCGAAGCGCTCAAGGAATTGGCACAGCGCTCCCGCCATGAAACGATCACGTTGGTGTATGGGGCAACCGATGAGCAACACAATCAGGCGGTGGCTCTCAAAGAGTTCATCGATCAGCTGGCATAGACAATTCCAAAGGAAAAGGAGTGAAACGTAATATGGCCACGATTGCGATTAACGGACTAGGCAGAATCGGGCGCGCAGCCTTCAAAATCATCCTTGAGACACCGGAGCTGGAGCTTCGAGCGGTCAATGATCTCAACGCTGCCGACGATCTTGCGTATTTGCTGAACTACGACACGGTCTACGGACGTTACCATGAAAAGGTCGTTCCTGCCCCCGATGGCCTGAGGATCAAGGAGAAGACCTACCCCCTATTCAGAGAAAAAGACCCGGCCAAGTTGCCCTGGCAGAAACTGGCGATCGATATCGTGCTGGAATGTACGGGGGTGTTTAACCGGTCAACAGATTTGGAACGTCACCTGGCGGCGGGCGCCAAGACCGTCATTCTTTCGGCGCCGGGCAAAGGCCCTGAAATCGCCACCATGGTCCATCGAGTGAATACGGCGAAGGGGCCAACCACAGGCATTATTTCCTGTGCCAGTTGCACGACGAACTGTATTACCCCTGTGGTCGAGGTCATGGGAAGAAGAATCGGGGTCGAGAAGGCCATCATGACCACGGTGCATGCCTACACCGCCACCCAGGCGATTGTCGATCGCCCGAATAAGAAGCGACGTCGGGGCCGGGCTGCCGCCGCTAATCTGATTCCTTCTTCGACCGGCGCCGCCGTGGCGACGACCAAGGCCTTGCCTCAGTACGCGGGGAAGTTCGACGGCCTTGCCGTTCGCGTTCCGCTGGCGATCGGCTCCCTCGCGGATCTCGTGTTCCTCACGAGCCGGCGCACGACGGTTGATGAAGTCAACACGATCTTCCGGGAAGAAGCGGACAGCGACCGATACCGAGGCGTGCTCGGCGTGACCGACGAACCGCTCGTCTCCTCGGACATCATTCAGGACCCACGCGCGTCGATCGTGGATCTGGAACTGACCCAGGTGGTGGACGGGAACCTCGTCAAAGTGATGAGCTGGTACGATAACGAGTGGGGATATACGTCTCAGATGATTAGGGAAGCCGTCAGAATCGCCGGAGCGTCAAAGACGACCACCTTACGTTAAGGCTCAGAAGGCGTCCAGCGATAGCCGTTCTCTCCGTGGAGCCGCATTTCTTGTGCAACGTCCTCTGTGAGTAAGCGGTTAATTCTCTCCGAGGTAAACGCTCTATCTGCTAGAGTAGGCCATCCGATCACCAACTTAAAGAGTTTCTTCTCGTTATTGACGGTAAAAGTATGGGTGAGCGGTCTGTCGGCGTGATACCCGACAGCAAAATTCTCGAATTCTTTCGTCAGATAGTTTGTGACCACTTGGACGTTTTTGTTGATCCATAACGCGTCATCAGTCAGGTCTACCATCGCAGCTTCTCCCTTCGTAAAGTCTAAAAGAGTTGAGATAGCGTCAAGCGTGCAAGGGTTACTCCCAGTGTCTTCATGAGTCATTTCACACAGACCGCACAGTGCAAAGCTGCTTTCATCTTTGCGGCCTCGTTTCCTCACGGCAAGATTCCCTTGTGATTGCAGCACCCACTTTCAGTTCAGCAAAGATCATGCGGAGATTGATCGCAGTCCGGAAACCGCGTGCACTCACCAGTTCGAGTTCTGTCGTGATCGAAAGGTGGAGTCTATGACAGTGCGTTTCTTGCATGAACAACCGTCTTTCACTTTGCTGATCATTCCCGCTGTTGAGTAATCCCGACCAAGATAGAGGTCTGGGTAACGTCGCCGTGAGGGACGGCACACAGAGCGAAACGTCGTAGGGGCGACTCTTAACGAGAAAGCGAGGTGCGACACGTCGCGCAAGCAGACTCAAACAAAACCAAAATTCAATCTGGATGATTCCATTTGAGGGATGGGGCAAGCCGATACGGATTGCACGCAACCGTGAAAAGATCCGTGAATAGGCGTGCGATCCTATCGGTTCATCCCGATCGGCAGGAATGCATGGAGAAAAGGACGTCACATGCCGCGTGATCTACCTCTTGGCAACGGGTCGTTGCTCGTCAACTTCGACGGCACCTATCAGCTTCGTGATCTCTATTGGCCGCATGTTGGCTTGGAGAATCATACCGATGGGCATGTCTGTCGTTTCGGCGTCTGGGTCGATGGGCGGTTCGCATGGCTGGACGACCCACGTTGGAGTCGGCAACTGCAATATTCCCACGAAACACTGACGACTCAGGTCGCCCTCTCCCATCCGGATCTCCAACTTGATTTGAGTTGTCAGGACGCCGTCGATTTTCATGAGAATCTCTATCTTCGCCGTATCGAAGTAAGAAACGCCGCAGACCGTGACCGCAAGGTCCGGCTGTTTTTCCATCATGACTTTCATATCTCAGGTCACGAACTGGGCGACACGGCCTATTACGAACCGGAGCGACGAGCGATCTACCATTACAAAGGCTCGCGGTGGTTCCTCATCAACGCGGCTGTGCCGGGCAAACGACCGGAGGATGCGCCGGATTCCGTCGAGAGTTGGCACATCGGCCTCCATCAATGGGCCTGCGGCCACAAGGAGGTCCAGAATCTGCTGGGGACTTGGAAGGACGCCGAAGATGGTCTGCTCTCCGAGAACCCGATTGCGCAAGGATCGGTCGATTCCACCATAGCAATCCATCTCACTGTGCCGGCCCGCGCCGCGCAAACGGCGTACTATTGGTTGGCGGTCGGCGCAAACTTTGAGGAGGTGACACGACTCAACCGGTCCGTGCGTCACCGTGGCCCTTGGACGTTTATCGATCGGACCGCCTCGTACTGGCAGCTCTGGTTGGACGCACACCGGCCGGACTTCGCCGATCTGCCGGTTGAGATGTGTCGACTCTACCATCTGAGTCTTCTCATCATGCGCACACAGATCGACAACGAAGGCGCCGTCCTTGCCGCCAACGACTCCGACATCGCCTCTGAGGTGCGCGATACCTATTCTTACATGTGGCCTCGTGACGGCGCGATGGTCGCGTATGCGCTGGACTTGGCGGGATTTCTGGAAGTCCCGCGTCCCTTCTATCCCTTCTGCGACCGGGTCCTGACCAAGGAGGGATATTTGCTCCACAAATACAATCCGGACGGCACGTTGGCCTCGAGCTGGCATCCATGGGTGCGCGACGGCCGCAAGGAGCTGCCGATTCAGGAAGACGAGACCGCGCTTGTCCTCTGGGCGCTCTGGAACCGGTTCGAGACGTGGAAAAATGTCGAGTACATCAAACCGCTGTACCGGCCGCTGATCGTCCGCGCCGCTGACTTCATGGCGAATTATCGCGATGCAGCCATGGGATTGCCGTTGCCTTCCTATGACCTCTGGGAAGAACGGCACGGCGTCTTGGCCTTTACCTGCGGAGCCGTGTGGGGCGGTCTCATCGCTGCATCTCGGTTCGCGAAAGCCTTCGGAGAGATGGCTCTCGCTGAGCGTTACACCACTGCAGCCGACCACATCAAGGATGGAGTGGAAAAGCATCTCTATCGCCCGGAATTGAATCGTTTTGCCAGGATGGCGAATCGAACATCGGATGGGAGTTGGACCTTCGATGAAACTCTTGATTCGTCGCTGTTCGGGCTGTGGTATTTCGGCATGTTTCCACCGGACGATCCGCGCATCGTGCGGACCATGCAGGCCGTGCAAGAACGCCTCTGGGTGAAGACCGACATCGGCGGCATGGCTCGATACGAGGGCGATTACTACCACAGACAGAGTCAGGATCTTAAGAACGTTCCCGGAAATTCCTGGTTCATCTGCACGCTCTGGCTCGCTCAGTGGTTCATTGCAACGGCGAACAGCAAGGCAGACCTGAAAAGAGCGCTGCCGCTGTTCGAATGGTGCGCCCGCCACGCTCTGCCTTCGGGAGTGTTCTCGGAACAGATTCACCCGTACTCCGGCGTTCCACTTTCGGTTTCCCCTCTGACCTGGAGTCATGCGGCGTTCGTCACCGCGGTTCAAGAATATGTGAGACGGTGGCAGAAGCTTCCGAGGTAGCGGTTGCAGATCGCAACTGCATCCGAACGGACCGTCCGGTATCCGGTCCGATCGTGCACCCTACTCTTCATTGTCTATCCGTCTCCCCTCCTCATCGTTGTCCTCGATAAAACGACGAGCCTCTTGTCGTCCGATTCGACAAACGAATCTTTGTTTTCCCGATAGCGCGAGACGGGGACATCTGTAAGATGTTTGAAAGCGGTTCAGGATGTCGAATCGAGGGAGATCATGAAATGAACCGACTGAGCGGATCCATAGTTCGTTGATTCAGTTGCTGACTGTTGCGGCCGAATCAGAGGGGACTTTTACCCTTGCATTCTCCATCCGCTGAACCGGAAGTATGACGACATTCCGGTGACGAACGAGGATGCCGTGTGGGGAAAGGTCGTCCGGCTCAGAAAGAATCTCTAACTGTACGCTGATCTACCAGAATGGAAGGAGGGCGTGAAGATGTGGGCTCAACGGCATTCCGAGAAGGAGCGTTTTCTAGCAGGCAAGTGGTTAGCACGACTCATCGTTCTGTCGGTGTGGTGGCTCTCGACGGCGTCCTTCAGCGGCGCGGCGACCCAGACGGAGTCAACGCACCAACAGCTACTCTCCGGAGACAGGGTGCTGCTGGGCACCGTGGAGGAAATCAGAAGCGATCAGGCGCGAATTAATACCGGCGAACTGCAACCTCGATACATTCCGATGGAGGTCCGGAAGGCCAAGGGGCTGCCGGCCTTAAAAGTGGGGGATCGGATCGAACTGACCGTCAACGACCAAAATCTTCTTGTGGATGTGCATGTGACGGGAGAGTCGAGCCGCCACGTGGTCGTTCGAGGTCAGCTCGCCGAGCCGCTGGAGACCGGACATGACAAGGCGGTATTGCGCACAGTCGCCGGCAAAGAAGAGTCCCATTTCATTCGGCCGGTCGCGCGAAGCAAGGTCGCCTCGGTTCCTGTCGGCGTGGATGCCGTGTTTCTCATCGACGAGCTGGATAAGATCGTCGACGTCACCTTTGGAAGCAAGGAGGCGGTCCATCGCGCGGCGGAGCTTTGGCAGAAACAATCTCCTTTGAAGGGCAACCTCGCCCAGGTCTCGGGCAGAATCGTGACGCCCTTAAAAGACAATACCATCGTCATCCGCACCGAAGACGGAAAAGACCACACGTACAAGGTGAGGCCGCTCATCCAGACGAGGGTGGCGACGCTTTCCTCAGGCGATGTCGCCGTACTCCTCGTGGATGATGAGCACAAAGTAACGGACGTCGCCATTGCTCCGGACAAGAAGCCGTGAACAGACAAATCCGCGAGTCTCACTGGAGGAGACGTAGTGGAGCCTCCATGACGCTCCAGCGGCAAGGACGAGTTCGCCTTGGCCCGTGGCGTAACGCGGCTCAATGGTGGCCCTGAAATGTCTAGCCCGCATTATTCATGACGGTTCGTGGCGAAATCGCGCAGTCGTGCAGCGAGACGGGCACGCGAGCTCCAAGGAACCGAGGCATACTTGAAACAGTATGTCGAGGTTGCGAGGGGGCGAGCCTGCCCGCCGAAGGCTCGTCGCAGCAGCGAATCCGCGATTGCAGCAGAAGCGTTCATGAATAATGCGGGCTCGAATGGAAGTCCGAGGTGGAAGGTATCAGAGACGTCTGTGATGGACCAACACGACCGTTCCGTGCGGTGAAGGCTCAGGAGGGATCTTCATGGTTGACTTATTCCAAAGAATGACGACCACGAGAGCCAGGCTGCTGCAGTCCTTCATTACCATCGTATTTCTCCTCTCCGCCTTCTTACGCCATGATGAAAGCTGGGCTGAGTGGGGCTATGTCGACAAGAACGGAACTCTCGACATTTCTCCCACGTTTGAGGATGTAGACTCATTCTCGGAAGGGCTGGCGGCGGTTCGGGTCGGCTACAAGTGGGGATATATCGACAAGCGCGGAACCATGGTCATCCGGCCACAGTTCGATGAGGTCGGCCCTTTCTCGAACGGCCGAGCGGTGATCATCATGCGCCACAAATTTGGATACATCGACAAGGCCGGAAAGATCGTCGTCCCTCCGCGGTTCAAGGCGGCCGATGCCTTTTCGGAGGGGTTGGCGGCGGTTATCCGCGGCAATCTGGCGGGCTATATCGATACGGCTGGGAAGATGGTTATCCCGCTGCAATTTGATGAGGCAGGAGCGTTCTCCGATGAGCGTGCGGCGGTCCTCATCGGCAATAAATGGGGCTATATCGACAAGACGGGAAAGGCCGTCGTTCCAGCACGGTTTGATGGGGCTGAACCGTTTTCGGACGGGGTTGCAGCAGTTCTGGCGCATGATCGGTGGGGTTATATCGGTAAGGAGGGCCAGTTTGTGATCCAACCGCAATTTGAAGCCATGGGACCTTTCTCCGAAGGAATGGCGGCGCTTCTCCGAGGCAACGTGTGGGGGTATCTCAACAAGATGGGTGAGGTGGCGATTATCCGACCGGAGTTTCAGGCAGCCGGAAAGTTTACCGATGGATTGGCTCCGGTACTCGTGAACGACAAATGGGGATATATCGACAAGGCAGGACGCTTCGCGATCCGCCCTCAATTTGAAAATGGAGCCGCGTCTGTCGAAGCGATCGACACGCGCTCATTTTCTGAAGGATTGGCCGGGGTCTCGATGGATGGGAAGTGGGGCTTCATCGACAAAACCGGAAAGATGATCATTCCTCCACAATTCGAGGAGGTTCGCCCATTTTCTGATGGCTTGGCGGTCATAAGAATGAGTGACAAGAAATGAGCGCCGATGATGGGTCATTGAAAAATGAACCGTGGCGCATGGTTTGGTAGTTTTCTCTTCGTGAGTCCTTCGTGCCGCCTCCACCACTGCAGCACCCTCAGCCGGGCAGTACGTCGGACTCACCAGCGAACCCATGTATCGGCAGGTCGCGACGAACGCGTGATCAGGGAAGCTACTCGCCGCTCCCGGCCATGTCGTCGATAAGGGGCCGATTGATGTCGGTGCAACCGGGACAGATCCTATCCAACAAGGCTTCGAAGTCGGCCACGAAGTTCTTTCCGTCCGGAAGTTTTTCGTTGACGACTTGAGCATAACAGGTCTCGCACAGCATCATCAGGCCTCGCGAAACCCCTACCGTTTTTCTCCCGACACTCCCGGTCATTGCTCCTACACCGATCCTTTCTGAAGGGCCACGAAGAAATCCTCGGCTTCGAGATCAATTCCGCACTGTGAACACTCGTACGGACGATCCGGTTCCGGAACATTCAAGGGAGTCCGATCGATCCGACCTCTGCAGACATGGTAGAAACGTCCGCGTGCATGTTCGTCATCCAGCGGATCACTCTCGTACAGCAGCACCATCGATCATTCCTCTTGATCCTGCAGTATACCGACCTCCTCGTCGCATCGGCAACATCTCTGAAGCGAGAAAGTCAACACTCGTCGCCTCAAGCTACACTTGAAACTGAGCCTCGTATAGACCTGCGTACACTCCTCCTCGGCTCAGCAGTTCGTCATGCCGGCCTTCCTCCACTAATCGACCTGTATCGAGCACCAAAATTCGGTCCACATCGTGAAGCGTGGATAAACGATGGGCGATGATGAATGTGGTTCGGCCCATGGTGAGCTCGGCCAATGCTTCGCGGATTTTCACCTCGGTTTCCGTATCAATATTGGAGGTGGCCTCGTCAAAAATGACGATCGGCGGATCCTTCAACAGCACCCGAGCGATGGAAACCCGCTGTTTTTGCCCGACCGACAGTTTGACGCCTCGTTCTCCGATCCAGGTGTCATACCCTTCAGGCAACGCCGTGATGAACTCATGCGCCCGAGCAGCGCGTGCAGCTGCTTCCAGCCGAGCTTGGTCTGCATGCAAGTCGCCGTATAAAAGGTTGTCTCGAACCGTCCCGTTGAACAAGAACGGCTCTTGTTGCACGAACCCGATCTGCTGCCGTAGGTACGCAATCGGCACATCGCGAATATCCTTCCCGTCGATAACGATCGCGCCCTCTGTGACGTCGTAAAACCGCATCAACAGCTTCAGCAGAGTGCTCTTCCCCGCCCCGCTCATCCCGACCAGTGCCACACGCTCTCCCTCCGGTACGGCCGTCGAAAATCCTTTCAGCACCGGAACGTCGGCGCGATAGTGGAATCGGACCCGGTCGAATCGAACTGCCCCATGAGCGCGATGGACCGGAGCGACCACTCCTGGACGATCGGCGACTTCCGGGATCGTATCCAACACATCAAAGACCCGCTCGCTCGCCGCCAATGCATGTTGCAGCATATGATTGACGGAATGAATCTGATTGATGGGGACATAGAACATCGCCAGGTAGGACAGAAACAACACCAACTCGCCGAGTGTGAGGCGGCCTTCCATGACCTCCCCCGCACCGTACCAGAGGATCAAGACGGTCCCAAAGGCGGCAACCAGAATCATGCCCGGCGAATACATCGACCACAAGACCATCGCCTTGAGGTTCTTCTCGCTATACGCCCGGCTCAGCCGGTCGAAACGCGCTTGTTCGTGCCTCTGCCGCCCGAACCCCATCGTCTCCCTGATACCGGACAGGGCATCTTGGAGATAGCCGTTCAGTTCGGCGGCGCTCTGACGGGTCTCCCGATAATATCCATGGACCTTCGACGTAAACCAGCTCGCGGACAAGGCAAGTAACGGGATCGGCAAGAAAGAAAGCGCCGCCAGCTTCCAATTGAGCATGAACAAGAGACCCGTGATCCCGATAAGAGTCAACGACGCCGTCAGCATGCCTTCGACCCCGTCGATGAAAATCCGCTCGACATGCTCCGTGTCGTTGGTCACCCGGGACATGATCTCTCCCGTCGAGCGATTCTCAAAGTAGGTGATGGACAGACGTTGGAGAGCGGAGAAGATATGCCGGCGAAGGTCGTGGACGACAGTCTGCTCAAGTTGATTATTCAGCCGGATTCTGAGTGACGCAAACAGGTTCTTGAGCACGTGGGCGCCGACCAGAAGACCGATCGCCCATGGCAACAACGACGCCTGCTTCGCCTGAATCACATCGTCGATAATGATCTTGATGACCCAGGGAGGCACCAGCTCCATCGCCGTCGCGCATGCGGCGCAGACGAGGGTCGCGACCGCAAGCGCGCGGTGAGGACGAAGATATTGCAGAACGCGAAAAAGGGACTTCACAATCGATTCAGCGCGGCAGGCATTAAATCACGCTCGTCGGCTCTTTCTGCCAATATTGCGAGAATTCGTGCAGCTGAGTGAGGGTAGACATATCCGCCATGCGATCAAGAAAGACTTTGCCGATCAAGTGATCAAGCTCGTGCTGAATGCATACGGCATAGAGGTCGGTCGCTTCAAAATCCAGGACCTTGCCCTTCCGATCCAGCCCCTTGACCCGCACCAATGAGGGTCTGGTCACCTTGCCCCTCAATCCATCGACGCTCAGACAACCTTCCCAGTTTTCCACCTGTTCCGGCCCATAATACACAATCGAAGGGTTGATGAGGACCGTTTCGGGAAATCCGCCCTCCCCTTTGCAACCCATGACGGCCAATTGAATCGAACGTGAAACTTGGGGAGCGGCCAACCCGATGCCCGGCTCGTCATACATCGTTTCAAACATGTCGTCGATCAGCCGCTGGATCTCGGACGATTTGATCTCACGCGGATCGATCGGAGCGGAAGCTTTGCGAAGGATAGGATTACCCAGCTTGGCGATCTTCAGCATCGTTCAGCTCATGAGCCTCATATCCTGTTATACGTAACACAGGAATCTCGGGGCCCGCAAGTTCCCGGCTTTTACGAACCCCGCTTCGGCCGTTGCGGTTCGGGAATCTCGAAGGTCTCCTTATTGGCGTCCCACCACTCCGTCCATTCGCTCGACCACGCCGCACGATCCTGCTTGGTCGATGTATCCCAATCGTGGAACTCGGTCTCATGGCGAGTCAGAATCCAGAGTGATTGCAATGCCGACAGCGCCACGAAGCGCTCGTCGTCGCTCACCACCGGAATCAAGATGGGAATGATAGTCTTCTGCCGGACGTACCGCGCTTCGAACACCGCCGCTTTTCTGATGGATGGATTGGGATCTTTTGCCATGGCTTCAATCGCCTCGGGCGCTTTCGTCGAATCCAGACGGACAGCAACACGCAGGGCATGTTCCCGCACCCGAGGAATTTCGCCGGGCTCCTTTGCGGTGGAGACAAGGGCGGGCACCCCGGCGACCCCCTTCATCATCAGCAAGGTTTCGATTGCATTGTACCGAATCCGCGGGCTCGGCATGGTCAGAGCCTGAACAAGGACGGGAACAGCCGGCTCTCCCAAATGCACGAATTCCCCCATGGCCCAGAACTCCTGTTTCCCTTCAAGCAACGGCAGCAAGGCTTCCGTGCGCTTGAGTTCTTCAGGGCTGAGCGGGTTCTTATTGACGGGAATCGAGACATCCGGCACATCCTGACTCTTCGGCGGCGCTTCATAGGGCACCTGAACTTGCCAGACCCGGATGTGATCCGCCCATGCGTACGATGGTTCCGCTCCACCCACCAGGCCAAGCATCCAAATCATTCCCAATCTGAATAGGAAAGATTGCCTCACGATGATGGCGCTCCTTTCTTTATTGTCCAATGCATCCGTCAACCGCCTATTCCTGAGCTTTAAGAGTATCACGCTGATGCACGATTTCGTAGAGAACCGGCAACACCACGAGAATCAAGAAAGCCGCCGTCAGCATCCCTCCAACCACCACGCGTGCCAACGGCTGCTGCGCTTGAGCGCCGATGCCGGTCGCCAGAGAAGCGGGCAATAGTCCGAGAGCCGCGCTCAAGGTCGCCATCAGAATGGGACGCATCTGGACATCGACGCCGCGTATCACGGCTTGCCGCAACTCAACCCCTTCCCTTCGGAACTCTTCAATGCGCGAGATCAACAACACGCCGCCCAATATTGCGACGCCCAAGGTCGAAATCATTCCCACGGCGGCTGAAATACTGAAGTCGGTATGAGTGATCACCAGCGACAGCACGCCTCCTATCAGCGCAAAGGGTACCGCGGCCAGCACCAGCAATGCATTCTTCAGTGAGCCGAACGCGGTATAGAGCAAAAAGAGAATGATGATCAGACTCACCGGAACGACCTTCGCCAACCGTTTTTGCTCATCCTTGAGCTGATCGTACTGCCCTGCCCACTCTATGCGGTATCCATTCGGCAACGTGACCTTCTGCGCCAATTCTGCCTGCGCCTCTTCGACCGTACCCTGGAGATCGCGGTCCCGTACGCTGAATTTGATCGGAATATACCGCTCGTTATTCTCTCGATAGATGATGAAGGCTCCGGTCTGTATGGTAATGGTTGCCACCTGTTTGAGCGGGATACGCGCTCCATTCGGCGTGCTCACCAAAATATTGCCGATGGTCTCGACGTCCCGCCGATATTCCGGAAGGAACCTGACGACTAAGTCGAACAACTTCTCTCCCTCATAGACCTGGGTCACGGCTTGACCGCCGACGGCGGCCTGAACGACTGCATTCACATCGGAGACCCGCAGTCCATAACGGGCGCTCGCTTCGCGATCGACTTGAATCAACAAATTCGGTTGACCGGTCAGCCGGAAGATGCCCAAGTCCTTCACGCCGAAAACCGTTTTCATCACCGATTCAATCTCGACGGCCTTTGCTTCCATGATCTTCAAATCGGAGCCGAACAATTTGATCGAGTTTTCACTCTTTACACCCGACATCGCTTCTTCGACATTGTCTTCGATGACCTGAGAGAAATTAAAAATAACGCCGGGGATGGTGTTCAGTCGATGCTCGATTTCTTCGATCAGATCATCTTTGCTCACCCCTCGGCGCCATTCCGATGCAGGCTTGAGATTTGCCAAGAATTCCGCATTAAAAAAACTGGTGGGGTCCGTTCCATCATCCGGCCGTCCCAGCTGGGAAACGACCGTTTCCACTTCCCGCGATTCCCGAAACATGCGACGGATGTCGTTCGTGAGTCGGTCGGCCTGATCAAAAGAAATATCGACGGGCATCGTCGCTCGGACCCATAAATTCCCTTCCTCCAGAGGCGGCATGAACTCACCGCCCACCAATCGCAGCCCAAGGAAGGCAAACACTACCAGGCATGTCGCGAAACCGACCACGGACATCCGATGCTCCAGCGCCCATGCAACAAGCCGCAAACAATTTTTGCGCATGACCCTGACGACTGCCGTGTCGGTCTCCTTGATCGGCGACCGCAAGAGAAAGGAGCACATGACAGGAGCGAGCGTCAATGCCATCAAGAGAGCACCCACCAGAGCAAACCCATAGGTGATCGACATAGGTGCAAAGATCTTTCCAGGGACTCCGCTCATCGTAAAAAGCGGCACAAACGCCACCACGATGATCGCGGTGGAAAAGACAATAGGCCTTCCGACCTGGCCGGCGGCTCGGATGATGTGTTGGTGAATCGTGAGCCCCTGCGGCTTCCGGTGCGCTAACTGGAGAAAGATGCATTCGACCATCACCAACGTCGCGTCCACAATGATCCCGAAGTCGATCGCGCCCAAGGAGATCAAGTTTGCAGACTCCCCGACGAACACCATCATCGTGAAGGTAAACAACAGCGAGAGCGGAATGGTCAGCGCGACAATAAAGGCCGCGCGGAGATGGCCGAGAAACACAACCAGAGTGATGAATACCAGCGCCATTCCGCTGATGAGGATGTCCGTGATCGTTTCCACGGTGGTATGGATCAAGGCGGTCCGATCATAAAAGGTCTTGACCTTGACTCCATCCGGCAACTTCTCCTCATTGAGATCCTTGACTTTCGCTCTGATTTTATCGAGGACCGGTAACGCCTGAGCACCGCGCTGGAGCAGTACGACGCCTTCCACCACGTCATCGCGGTCGTCGATCCCGACTTTGCCGAGCCGCACGCGATGCCCGATCGTCACTTTCCCCAACGTCTTGACGAAGATCGGTGTCCCTTCCTTTTCCGCCACCATCACGTTTTCAATGTCATCGAGATCATTGATGAGGCCCAGCCCTCTAATGTTGTAACTCTGCGCGCCGATCGTCAAATAGTTGCCACCGACATTGGCGTTGCTGTTCGTTAAGGCGGCCATGACTTGCGAAAGATTGACGCCGTAGCCGATCAATTTTCCCGGGTCAATATCGACATGATATTCCTTCGTCGTGCCGCCGAACGTCGTCACATCGATGACACCCGGCACACGTTTGAACGCCCGCCTGACCTGCCAGTCCTGAATGGTTTTTAGATCGGTCAAACTCGTGTCCTGACCGGTCAACTCATACCGATAGATCTCGGCGATGGCCCACCAAGGAGAAAGCATGGGCTGCACCCCTTGGGGCAGTTGAACGGAATTGAGCCGATTCAACACTTCCTGGCGATCTCGAAAGAAGTCGCTGCCGAAATCGAAGTACACCTTGATATCACTGAGTCCGAAAATGGAGAGAGACCGGATGTCCGTGAGTTTTGGAGTGCCGTTCAAGGCGACCTCGATAGGAATCGTAATCTGCCGCTCAATTTCCTCGGCCGAATATCCCGGAAGTTGGGTGATCAACTCCACCATCGGAGGGGACGGATCAGGATAGGCCACAATGTCGAGAAGATGAAAAGCGTAGAGCCCCCCGAATAAGAGCAGAAACCCGAGCGCGCAGACCAAGAACCGCTGCACCAGCGACACTTCGACGATTCTGGCGATCATGGATTCATCGCATCCAGCGGCACTGCAACGACAGGCTGGACCAGCCGATCAGGCGCCCGGGACCTATTGCCCTTTTATCAAGACGGCACCTTTGGTCACGATCCGCTCTCCTTGCGTCAGCCCTTCGAGGACGCGAATCTGATCCGACGAAATATTCGCGGTCTTCACGTCCCGCTTCATATACCGATTTCCTTCTTCAACCACATAGACAAACTGCTTGCCGTCGAGTTCCAGGACCGCTTCACGCGGCACGATGAGAAACGGTCCGGTGCCGCTCACGTCGAGTTGCAGCCGAGCGAACATTTCCGGTTTCAGCTTGTGCGTCTCATTGTTGACGCGGGCCCGAACCTTGATCGTTCTTGTCGCAGGATCGACCACGTCCCCCACCGCTATGACTTTGGCCGGAAAGTCAACATCAGGATACGCTTCCACCTTCACGACAGCCGACTGACCTTCTCGTACGAGTGCGAGGTCTCGCTCGTAGACATCGGCCACGACCTGCAGGACATCCAAGTCAGCGACCGTAAAGAGCACATTGGCGGGATCTCCGGTCACGGACTGTCCAGGCGTGACGGTACGCTCGACGACGACCCCGGTCAACGGACTCTTCATCTCGTATCGTGACGTGATCCGTTGTTTATCCAGCGGCTTGCTCAACTCGTCCGGCGCAATCCAGAGCGAAAGCAACCGTTCTTTGGCGCGGCGAAACTCCGCTCGGGCTTTGACCAATTCGTTTTCCGCTTGCTTCAAGTCCTTAAGAGCCAGTGCCTTGGTTTCATACAGGTCATTCGCCAATTCGTGCGCCCTCGTCGCATACTGCAACTCAGAATCCTCCTTGACATATTCTGAGTAAGCCTGCGCGATATCCGGACTATCGACGACCAGTAAAATATCCCCGGCTTTTACCCTCCCCCCCAGACGGGCTCGCACTTCCACAACACGCCCCTGTAAAGGAGAGGAAATCCGCGAGTATCGGTCCTCGCCGTAGGCGATCTTACCCGAGAGGGTCAAACCCTGCCGAGACGGACTGAACTCGACAATCATCGTCTCGACATGAGGCTCCGTCCCGACCTGAGATAGCGTCCCGTTCTTGGCCGGCCGGTGTGTGGACGCATCGAGTCTCGGAGGCTGGTCGTTCGGACCGCATGTGGAGAGAAACAAGAGGACCAGGATCAAGGCGTGGGCTAAGGAAAGATCGTGGAAACGCTTGCGGGAATACCCCGGAAAGGCTTTCATCTGTGAATCTGAGACCTCAACCCGATTCTTACCGGCTGCATCATGATGCGAGTTCCTGTCCGACGGCACTCTCCAGTTGAATCACATTCCGTTGGTAATTGAACAAGGCTTCAATATAGTTTTGCTGAATCGTCCTCGACGTCCTCGCGGCATCGAGCAAATCAAGCAGAGTGACTCCACCCCGTTCATAGGCGCGCTCGACGATCGCAATCGTCGAGCGCGCATCATCAAGCACCCCTCCCAGGAACGCTTCGACCAATCGACGACTTTCGATCAAGTTGCGATAGGCGACGTCTACTTGATTCTCGACTTGATTCAACGTCTTGCCGAGGTCAGCTCCTGCAACCTGCATCGCAGCCTCCGCCTGCATGATACCGCCTTGGTTGCGGTTGAACAACGGCAGCGGCATGCCGAGACTGAACTCCATCTGATTAGAATTGTCGGGTCCATGCGGGCCTTGAACGGCGTAGCCCGCGCCGACGGTGACATCGGGAATCCGGTATGCTTTGGCGAGCTTCAGTTCGGCCTCGCGCTGTGACAGCGTCATCCGCTTTGTGCGAACATCGGGGCGCGCGTCGATGGCCACAGTACGGAGCTTGACGATGTCCGGATCCACCCGCTTGTAATCCAGTTCGGTGGTCAGTTCCAGGTCGCTCGCCGGCGAAGACCGCAACAATTGTCGAAGATCCGATCGAGCCGACTGCGCTTCTTGAATGGCCAGAATCACTTGCGAGTGAAAGTCGATAAACTGCAACCGGATACGGATCAAATCCACCTCGGCAATAAACCCCTTCTTGAATCGAATCGTATTGACCTCGAGAATCCGCGAGAACCGATCTCTATTTTCCTCCGCCAATGCCAGCCGTCTCCGCGCCAGTTGGACACGGTAGTAGGCATCCTTGACGGCGAAACTCAGTTGCCGAACGGCATCTTCAAAGGCGGCCTCCGCAGACTGCAGTCCGTATTCCGCGCTCTCGATCCGATACCCTCGTTTACCCGCCAACTCAAACAACTGCTGGATCTGAGGGAAAACCTGTCCGCTGTTCCCCAGCGTGCGGCCCTGGACCGGCGAGCTCACCAGTCCCATTGAGGCGACGGGATTCGGAAACAGTCGGGCGGTAATCTGTTGTCCCTTGCTGAACGCAATCCCGTATTTCGCGATTAATAGGTCGAGATTTTGGCGGAGAAAGAGTCCGATCGCCTCTTCGAGGCTCATGCGTAGAGGACGTGCTGAGGGTACGGCAACCGCTGGGGCTTCAGCCGAAGCGACGCTCATCACCTGCCCGGCTGACAAGGACTCACCGCCAACGGAACTCCCGATTGAGACGGCGAGGCAGAGGGAGGCAATACGTAGTCGTTGAACCATTCTCTCATCACAGCCATATGCTGCGTATATGCGAAGGCGTACCTTCTCCGCACCGAGAAGGCGCGGCAATTATACTCGATGCACTCGTGAATAGGGCAATGAAAGAGGTTCCGAGAAATCCTAATTTGCGCGAGGCTGAGAATAATATAGGGCAGCGGAGTAGCCGGCAGGGCGCAGCGCCTCGATCAACATTCCGTGGAAGCGTCTACCTCCCGCAAATGTTTCCTCACCCGAACTTTCTCATGATGTTTCCGAAGCAACTGCCGGCGGATGATATCGCTGTTTTCTGCGACAATTTTCACCAGACGATCCATATCTTCAGCATGATCCCGAACAAGTTCGGACAGTTTTTGCATCTGCCCTTCCAACCTCTCCAGACGCCATGTGACATCGTTCAAGGACCTGGCGGAGGACTTCGTCGGAAGCTTCGTCACTCGTCTGTTGGTGCTTCGAGGGAGCGCGGCGACAACGACATCTCGCTTCATGCTGACTCCTTTACTTCAGGCTCCTTTCGAGCCGGCACGCACGACCGGGGCTGGGCCTAGTATTATCCGCATAGAACGGGAAGTCAACGATTCCCCTTCCTTTCTATTTCGTAGAGGTCCTGCTAGAATTCGGCCGATGAAGAACATTTTCACGATGGTATTGGCCGGCGGGAAAGGCGAGCGACTCTTTCCGTTGACGGACCAACGCGCGAAGCCGGCTGTCCCTTTCGGCGGGAAGTATCGTATCATTGACTTCACCTTAAGCAATTGCTTGAACTCAGGATTCCGTCAGATCGTCGTGCTCATTCAATACAAGTCGCACTCGCTCGATCGCCATATCCGGGTCGGCTGGAATATTCTCAACGCGGAACTAGGCGAATATATCGCCTCAGTCCCTCCTCAACAGCGCATCAGCGAAGATTGGTACCGCGGCACCGCCGACGCCGTGTATCAGAATCTGTTCTTGATCGATGGTGAGCAGCCGGAGTTCCTGCTGATCCTCGCCGGCGATCACATTTACAAGATGAACTATGCGGAGATGTACCACTGGCTCATCGCCAAGAGCGCGGATGCGGTCGTCGGTGCCCTCGACATTCCCGTCCAGGAAGCCACCCGCTTCGGAGTCATCGCGGTGGACGAAGACTACCGGATTACCCGCTTCGATGAAAAGCCGGCGCATCCCATTCCGCTCCCCAACGATCCCGCTCATGCCTTTGCGTCGATGGGCATTTACCTGTTCCGCACAAAAGCGCTCCGCGAACACCTGATCGCCGATGCACGAGAGGGCAGCGCGCATGACTTCGGGAAAAATATCATTCCCAGAATGATCGAACAGGGGCGTGTCTACGCCTTCAAATTTCAAGATGCCAACAAAAAGGCCGTGCAGTACTGGCGCGATATCGGGACGCTCGACGCCTACTGGGAAGCGAACATGGATTTGGTCGCCGTCGATCCTCAATTCAACCTGTACGACTCCGAATGGCCGATCCGAACCTATCAAGGACAGTTTCCGCCGGCCAAGTTCGTCTTCGCACAGGATTTCCAAGGAGGGCGAATGGGAGTCGCCCTCGATTCGATCGTCTGCGGCGGCTGCATCGTGTCGGGCGGACGGGTCCAGAATTCTGTTTTATCCCCCAATGTCCGCGTGCAAGACCATGCGGATGTCCGGGAGTCCATTATCATGGAAAATGTGACCATCGGCGCGCAGAGCCGCATCAGACGCGCCATCATCGACAAGGATGTGACGCTTCCTCCTCAGACGGAAATCGGGTACAACCGAGAGGCCGACATGCAACGGTTTACCGTCACTGAATCAGGCCTCGTGGTCATCTCAAAGGGAATGAAGCTGCATGCCTCCGTCGATCCATCCGGTTGATCTCATCACTGCGCTCCGCCACAAGCATCTCACGCCGGCCATCGTGTTTCTCACCTCACGCCGGGCCTGTGACGAGGCCATGGAGACCTTCGACCACGCCGATCTCGTGCTCCCTCCGGCACGACAGGAGGCGATCGCCGTCGCGCTCGAACGGGTCATGACTCAGCACCCCAGCATTGCCGAGCACCCCTTGATTCCTATCGTGAGGCGGGTCGGCATTGCCGCCCATCATGCCGGGCATCTGCCTTCTTGGAAAATCGCCGTCGAGGAGCTGATGCGACAAGGTCATCTCGATGCGGTATTCGCAACGACGACCTTGGCGGCGGGTGTCGATTTTCCAGCCCGCACGGTCGTGATCACACAATCGAGCATCCGCAAGTCCCGTGACTTCACCGACTTGACCATCGGCGAAGTCCAGCAGATCGCCGGACGAGCCGGCCGCCGCGGAAAAGATCATGTGGGATTTGCGATCGTGACTCCCTCTCCGTATATCGATCTGATGGTTCTGACCAAAGGATTGACCGGACAGCCGGAGGCCATCGACAGCCAGTTTACCATCAGCTACCCGATGGTCTTGAACCTGTTAAAGGCCCATCCCCATGAGCAGATTCAAGGAATCTTGGCCAAGAGTTTCGCTCAATTCCAATTGAATCAGCGCGCTGAACTCCTCGAGCAAAAACTGGACGCACTGCATGGGCAGATGGAACCGTTCGGTCCCCGCGTCTGCACGGACTGGATCACCCAATGGCACACCTTCGACCACGCGCGAAGACACCGCCACACGCGACATCAGACACACCGGTCCGAATCGCCGGAGATTTCAGCCAGGTTGCCGTTCCTGACGCCGGGGCGTGTCGTAGGACTCGGCAGAGGCCGGGGGATTGTGCTCCGGCAATATCGGAGTAAGGGGCAAAAGAATTCCATGCTCACCGTCTTACGACCGGACAACGCCGTCACCGAATGCCCTGTCACCAGCGTGAAGGAAGTCTACGACCGCACATACGACTTCGCGGAGACGCCGACCTATCCTTGGTGTTCCACCGGAACGTTCGATCGATTGAGTCATCAATTGGAAGAACTTCCGCCGCGTTTACCCGTGCTGCCCATCCTCGTATCGACCGGTCTCGAACCGTTGTCTGATGCCATCGTCCAATCGTTGGGTGACTTTCCCTGCCCGACGTGTTCTTCGCGACCAGCCTGTCAGAAAGACTTCACGACTGCGTCGCGACTTCGCCAGGAGCAACAGCGCCATACGAAATCCATACAAGCGCTGCGGACCAGTTTGTGGCATCGCTTCCAGGAGCGAGTGGAAGTGCTGCAGAAATTCGGGTATCTCAGCCCGGCGACACAATTGACGGCGGATGGGGAGTGGGCGAGGCTTATCCGGATCGATCATTCGCTGCTGATTACCGAACTGATCCGCGCTGAAGCCTTTACGGGAGCAGATCCGTCCCTCCTCGCCGGCGTCTTGGCCAGTTTGGCCCACGATGATGACCGTCCCGGCGCATTTCCGCGCATCAGTCCGGGGCTGAGTTCTCTCCTCGGACAGGTTCGCAAGTTGGCGGAAAGTCTCTCTCCCTACGAAGATCCTCCCCTCCTACGCGCCGATGTGGCGGCCTTGGTTGAGCGCTGGATCGCCGACCCCACTCTCACATGGATCGGACTCTGTCGATTGACCACGATGGCAGAAGGCGATATCTACCGATTATTGGCCAGAACCTTGGAGTTTTTGTCACAAGTGCAGGCTTTAAAATTTACCCACCCCGGCCTCGCTGAATCCACTTCGCACGCGATCACGTTGATCCGACGAGGAGTGTTGGAGGAACTGCCGTGAGTCGTGTAGGACTGAGGGCCGAGGCTTCAGGACTGAGCTATCCTGCGACTCAGTCCTCAGCACTTCAAATCATGACCACCTCAAATTATGACCACCGAAGAACTTGAAAAACTTCTCGCACAGCAACCCGTGGCACTCTTGCATCGCCTGGCCCGTGGACGCGTCCATCGGCACTTTCGTGCCGGCAAGAGGCGGCTGATCGAATTGCTTCTTCAGCATTCGAGCCAGAATCGTGCCGGTCTTGAATCCGATCTCCAGACCTTGATCGATGGGCAACACGCCCGATCGGATGCCGGATCGTCCCGCATCCGTCGTGCGCCGGTGATTGTTCATAAGAAAGCATCGCCACGTGGAGCTGAGCCGGATTCTGCTGAAACCGCCGTCTCGCTATCGACTTGGCTGGAAGGCCTCGGCGTTCCTTCTCCTCAACCGTTTGTGCCGGATCCCTGGCAGAGCGAGGCCTTGTCCGCTTTGAATGAGACCGACGTCGTGATCAGCGTTCCCACCGGCAGCGGAAAGACGTATGTGGCCGTTGAAGCGGCCCGCCGGGCCATGGAAGACAATCGCAGCGTCATTTACACCTCGCCGCTCAAGGCCTTATCCAACACGAAATATACGGAGTTTTCTCGAATCTTCGGCCCTGAGAAAGTCGGCATTCTCACCGGAGATCGCCAGGAGAACGGGCAAGCGCCGCTGCTCATCATGACGACGGAGATCCTGCGAAATCTGCTCTATGATGCCGCCAGCGGGGAGATCGACGTCAGATTGGATACGTTGGGGCTGGTGATTTTGGACGAATCGCAATACCTTGCCGATCCGGAGCGAGGAGTGGTGTGGGAAGAAACCATCATCTTTTGTCCTGGGCAGGCTCGACTCCTTTTGCTCTCCGCTTCGATCGGCAACCCAGAGGACATCGCCGATTGGCTGACATCGATCCGATCCACTGTCTGCAGGCTCGTCCGTCACAGCAAACGCACCGTGCCCCTCAGAGCCGGTTATCTGCATCCCAACGGGAAATTGACGCCGCTGTTCAGAACGCTCGGGATTCCCTACGGCCACCCCAGTCAACTCCATCCAGAGGCCACGCGACTCTTCCATGAGTATGAAGAAGAAACTCTACCGGCAGGACGCCCGAGACGATAGCTCATCCATCATTGAGTAATCTAAAACGAGCCGGTCAGCCCGACAATGACGCCATGGCGGATCGTTTGAAACTCATGGAGAGGAGCACTTTCGGACCCGCTTCCAATGGGATGATTGACCCATCTACCATAATAGGTCCTGTTCCACATGACGCGATACCCACCTGTGAGCGAAAGATGACGGGTCAGCCTGATACGTATTGAGGGTTCGGCGCTTGCACCTAATCCGAGGCCCCACATCGAAAAGCTCGGGTCCTGTTGCAAATCGCCGCGTAGAAAATGGATATCCTCGTTGAAGACGACGCTGACGGGCGAAAATGTCATCTTCACATTCGCGCTCACTCTTTGCGTGACCCGATATTCGAGTTGTCCTCCGACATGGAGCGGCGTAATCCAATGAGTCGTATTCTTGATCGCCGGCAAGTGAGACGCAGGGGGATTGCAACTAATGACCGATGAATCGCACACGATTCGACTAAACCCGGTTGCCTCGTACGTCGTTCTCCAATACTGCAACCCTGCCAGCACATCGAAATGGCCGCGGCCGTTCTGAAATTCAGCTGCACGATACCCCGCATTTGCCTGGACATACCAAGTTCCCTTCCCGGTGATGTCGCTGCTTGTGCGCGAGAACAATCGTTGTCCTGTCAGATAATCATCATCGATCAGTGACCCTCGATCAAAATCGACGGAGAAGCCGAATTCCCCGTCCAAGAATAACCGACGATTGAGATGCACTTTCGCCCCAAGCCCGACAAGATGGGTATCGTTGTCCTTATACGTGAGTTTAGAGGTAGGGTCGCCCAATGTGGAATCGAGTCCGGAAGCATCGTGACTCCATTGTGTTTCGCCCGACGTAAACAGCCACGACCTTACGGATAATTCCACGCGCGGCCGTACTTGAGGATCAGAGTCTTGTCCCCAGCTTGGAGCGGACGAAGTAACCAGCAACAGAAGAGCAATGACTACACACAACTGAGTCTGTATCCGCCGTACGTCCATCAACGCCGTATCCCTTCCGCCTAAGTGATCACTGAAGATTCCGCTGATTACGCGCCGCGAGCCGGATCGGCCATGTGCCGATCCTTGCGAGCAGTACCATAGTCACCGGATAGAGTCCAGGTTCTCGTCGCAGACGTATGTACGGTCGTGGGCACAGAAGGTATGCCCTCTTCTGTCACGATCCGACCAGCCGGCATTATCGATCTCCTGCCTTACATGCTGAAACACATTATTGCTGTCATCAATCATATGGACTTTCTGTTCCTTCTTGATCTTGTGAAGGTTGAACCCTTCACACCTACACTTTTAAGTCTCGGCTACCGTTCAAAGTATTGAAAAGTTAAGCTCATCCGATCATTTCCTCTCGGCACCACTCTTGCTGTACCTCCTGTCCTTCTAGGAAATCACGACTTGTTGTGAAGCTCTCTGTCTTACTAGGTACAGACCTTAATACTATTACAGCCCAATATAACTCATTAAAGGAGTATATCTATGTCTCCGGTTAGGACTTCGGCCGGCATTGCATTTGGAAAATCGAGCTTCTCGATGTCTCACCTTATAGTTGTCATTCCCTTGCTTATGCCACTGGCCGGTTGCTCAAACGATGGAGCGGGGGGACCGGTAATTTCGAGCCTTTCTACGCCGACGGACGCTGCGGCGGGTTCGGACTCGGCGGGTTCGGACTCAAATCAAGCACACCATTCAGGGGCGGCGGACGCCGACGGAGAAGAAGACCCCACGATTACCATGACTCCGACTCCAACGGGAGTGGTCGCGCATGTGACTTGGATTCACCCTCCAGGCATGAGTGTGGCAGGTTACGACATTTATTATCGAAAGCAACCGGCAGCGGAACCAAGCTCAGCAGAGTCAAGTCCGGAAGAGCCTGCTTCAGAAGAGCCAGCTTCAAACTCTTCAGAAGAGTTCGATTCAGAAGAACAAAGCTCATGTTCGTCCGGGGAAAGCAAGACCGTCGAAGCTCCAGCCGCAACGATTACCGGGCTGGAACCCAACACCCGATATTCTTTCGCTATTCGTGCGTTCAACGAGTCGGAGAGTCTCTGCTCGAATGAGATCACGGTGACGACGCCTTCAATTCAATCTTAACCGTACACATCTCTTGTGTGGACGAACATCCGTAGTGAAACGTCCATCATCGAAGAAAGGCCATGACACTGATGCAGCATTCTTTAATAATGACACACGTTAATCGAACGGCTCGGTCTCATCGTACGACTTCGGCCACACCCTGGTTCCGGCAGGTGATCGTAATCACGGCATTCCTCTGCCTGGGACTTACTTCTGAGAGCTTGGCGTCCCACGTTGTTCGTCCGAGCTCATTGACCTTCAACGCTAGGCAGGGTACAAACCCACCGAAGCAGACACTAACCTTCACCAAAGCCCCTACCTACAAGGCGACGCTCACGGCCTCAGACAATGCGACTTGGTTGACGGTCTCACCCGCCAGCCAATCCGAAACCACACGGGCGACCCTCACGGTCGCCGTCAATACCAGCGGACGTGCAGCGGGAACATACAGAGCCACCATCACAGTCAAGGAGGGCACCTGGTTCACTCAAAGTATCCCTGTGACGTTGGTCATCTCGTCCGGTACCTCGTCGGCCTCTTCATCCCCGCCGCCTGCGGCATCTACCGCCACACTCAGGTGGAACGCGGTCACCGGCACCGTCACCGGCTATAAAATTTACGTGGGGGAGGCGCCCCGACGCTATACTCGAACCATTAATGTCGGCAAGGCCACAACATCGACCGTGAACAGTCTGACCGTCGGCAAGCTGTACTATTTCGCCGTCACAGCGTACAACAGTGCGGGCGAGAGCAGCTACTCCACCGAAGTGAACAAGGCGATCCAATGACCCGCTAAGCTGCATGAGCCATAAAAACAAAGGGCCATCCCCTGTAGGGGATGGCCCTTATAACTCGGTGTGCTGCGCTGGTCAATCCATGCTCGACTGACCAGCGAGTAGACAGTTTCAGTTGCAGCGCGGGAGACGAGGAAAGACTCGGCAGACAATATCCTCAATGCGGTCTCTTACGCCACCACCGCCGCTGCCGGAATAGGCCGCAGTGATGTCACGCAACAGATCATGTTTCGTAAGGACTGGTCTGACATACGTTTCTTTCGTGGCTTTCATTTCTCTCTCACCTCCCTGGTGGTGTCTTGATTGAG
Source organism: Nitrospira sp. (assembly GCA_024998685.1). Lineage (GTDB taxonomy): Bacteria > Nitrospirota > Nitrospiria > Nitrospirales > Nitrospiraceae > Nitrospira_D. The sequence goes on along the minus strand of JACOEH010000009.1, from coordinate 282 downwards.
ATACGATCCCTTCTTCATGCGTTCCCTGAATGAAGGTTTTTTACTCCCCTGCGGCTGCAACATAGCGCATTCTCTTGTGGTATTGCTTTACCTCTAAAGAGGGGGAGGGTATCAAAATCTTGCTTCAACCTCATTTAAAGCCCAATGCACGAAACAGCATCTAAACCCACTTTTCACTGAACATGTAACTATTTCAATTGCTTATTAAACCATTCAACGAACCATTTAACCTGAATCCTGCGGCGCTTGTGAGCGAACAATGTACATACTGATAGACCTGAT
>JACOEH010000008.1:105255-119365 GCA_024998685.1 Nitrospira sp. | reverse complement strand
GACAGAGAAGCCTATTGCGGACTGCTTTGCGAGGAGTTTTTCAGCAGACTGCTAGAGCTCATGATGCGTAGCTGTTTCAATCATACAGTTTCTCTATTCTGAGGTGAGCCTGACAGCCAGAATGGCTTTCGCAATGGAAGCGGTGTGCTGCTTGGACTTGACAGACCTCTTCTTGTTACAGCTAACCATGTGATTTCAGAATTTCTGCAGTGGCAGATCGCCCAACCTTCGATAAGATTACAGATTGCAGAAGGGTCAATAGATAACGTCGCCGAACGTATCATTGGAAAAGCGAACCAACCCGACCTCGTTACATTGGACCTAACAGGAATAGATGTTCAATGCTTTGCCAAGCACTTAACTTTCTATGTTCCTGCGAAGTGGCCTCCGCCTCCCGTAATCCCCGGTTTAAGCGTTCTTATCGTGGGATTCCCCAAAGCATATCGTGAAACGCTCACCGAACAGCGAGCGATCAAGTTCCTTTCACTCAACCTCAAAACCCAGGTTACTAGCGTTGTCGAAAACAACTTTGTCTGTGCGATAGACGTTCCAAATATGAGCAATCCTTCTCGTCAGACGGTCTGGCCTGAGACATATGGTGGCATAAGCGGATGTCCCATTTTTGCTATTCGAGGAACACTCTCTACCCTTGATCTTGTTGGGATCGTGTATGAGGCCGGCAATGACTGGCACGTCATTTGTGCCCATCATGCTAACTTTATTTCATCTGATGGGACGCTAATCGGTCTGTAGATACCCACGCCCATCCGGGCGTGGCGCAGAGAAATAGCAAGCGACGGCTGCCCTCGTCGGACAATGGTTTCTCTCTGGCCAGGGGCTGATGCTTGGTGGAGATTCCTGCTGTGGATGGCCTGAAAGTTAGGGCGAGGGTGGCACGACCGCAATGATCCGCAGGGGGCCACCAGTCCCACCGGCGATTTTCATGGGAAGCGCGATGATGTCAAAGCCGCGAGCCGGTAAGTCATGCAGATTGGCGAGATTCTCGAACACCGGCACGTCCTGAGAAAGCAACGCGACGTGTGTTTCGAACTTGGTCGATTGGCCATAGTCGATGGAGGCGGTATCGATCCCCACGGCCTTCACTCGCCGTTCACGCACCAGCCAAGCTGCCGCTTCCGGATGCAGCCCGGGGAAATGCAGTTCCCGTACTCCCTCCTGTCCCCTCAAATCCGTTCCCAAATAGTCCTTCCGGACCTGCCAGAATCGGGCATAACCCGTATGTAACAGAACGATGGCGTGGTCCTGAATTCGGCCATGTTCGGCTTCCCACCGTTCGAGATCAGAAGTAGTCACGCGGTAATCCCGATCGCGAGCGCACTGCTCTGTGATATCGATTCGGACGCCGGTTCCAATCATATGTTCAATTGGAATCTGGTCCAGCGTCTGCTTTCCCTTGGAAAAATGAATCGGCGCATCAACGTGCGTGCCACCATGCTCAGGCATCTCCACACGATTGGACGCATAGTAGTACCCACCCGGCGTATCCTCGGCATGCTGAACGAGGAGCTTGAAATCCTGTTCCGTGGGCCAGACAATCGTGTTCGAACCGAATGAATGAGTCAGATCAACGATCTGCGATTGTTCCCAGGCAATATGCTCCCGCAAGCGGCTAGAAGCACATCCAAGGCTGACAACCAGACCCAGCCCTGCGATCAACCCACACATTTTAGTGTGAGGATAAAGTTGTTTGTTCACCATGAAGTGATCATTTCGGAGTGAAAACACAGCGCTTCTTCCACTCCCCCCTCAATAGCCGGCGGCTGAAAACTAACACCGCCACTATGTTGAAGGGTCGGAGCACAGGAGAGGCGGCGGATTGCAAGTGACTATACAAGGTCCCCTCCCCCACCTTAAAAGCAGGGCGTTCCTGTTGGTCGCACTGCGCCTCTCGAGCGAGCACCGCCCTTAATTGTGGATCTTATTGCTCCCGCGTGCGCGCTCGGGGAGCAAGAGACTAGCAGGGATGCCCTGCTTATTTCCCAAATGCTTTTTTCAGCAGCGGTTCGATCTCTCCCTTGGCAGCCATCGGGTCAAGGATATCGGTATCACCGTAGAAGGTGCCGTCGATAAACACCTTGGGAAGCGTCGGCCAATTGGTCATTTTCGTGAGCACTTCCCGCTTAGCCGGTTGCGACAGAACGTCGATGAGTTCGTAAGGGTACCCGTACCGGTCGAAAAATTGCATCGTCTCTCTCGTGAATCCGCACATCGGCATGGTCTTCGTTCCCTTGCCGTAAATCAGAATTTTATGGGCCTTCACTTCCTTTTGAATTTCTTCCTCGATCGGTTCGGCCATGGTTTCCTCCTATACCTCGTCTCTGGTGCGTGCGGTTAATTCAAGCGCATGGATACGTCCGTCCTTCATCGGCGCGTCTAAGGCCTGATAAATCATCCGATGCCGGTCTAAGAGGTTTTTTCCGTGAAAACCATCTGAGACGATCAGGACCTTGAGATGGTCCATCGTTCCGGTACGGTCGGTCACCGTCACCACGGCATCCGGCAGGGACTTACGAATATAGTCGGTCAGCACATCAGGCGTAATCACCGGCCTCCACTCCCTTAGCTTTTTCAATACCCTAGCCGAAATTGACTTTGAAACGCAATGAGCTCGTTGGTGATTTTCAGCATCGTGGTGGTGCAGTTGAGCCACCAATGGAAAAGCATCAGACTGCTCTTCATACGTAAGCTATTGAAAGTGTTTCATGTTGCTTGCATCACAATTCGGCATCGACTTTGCGTTTAATCGTTGTGCAACGCAAACATTTCCCTCTCTTCACCAAGGAGGTCGCCATGAGCGAATTCAAATCCGGGTTTTTTGTCGGAGGTGAGAGCACCAATGGTCGAGTGTTGATCGTCGATGACGAGCCCGACATCCGCAAGGTCGTTCGGATGACCCTACAGAAAGCAGGCTACGATGTCCTGGAAGCAGAGAACGGCGAAAAGGCCATCGAAGTCATCAACTCGGGCGAAAATCGGCTGCTCCTTGACGTCATCATCTGCGACATCCGGATGCCGAAAGTAAACGGCATCGAAGCAATTGCCTACTTCCGCCAGAACTATCCCCGCGTGCCTCTGATCGTGCTGACCGGATTCCCGGATACTGACATGGCCACATCGTTACTGAGGCAGGGAGTCGTGGACTATCTTGTCAAGCCCGTGGAAGGCGAGAAATTGAAGGCCTCCGTCGCTCGCGCCATGGAACAGCGTGAATTGGCCCATCTCTGATGGACTGGACGACATCGCAGGGAAAGAACATGACGGCCTCCTCACCCAGCGCCCATCTGCAGCTCCAGAGCGAGCGGAACGAATCGGTGCCCGTCCCGCCTCCGATCAGAGTGGCCATCGTCGGGGCGGGCCGTGGCGGGACCGCCCTCCTCGACGTGCTCCACCAAATCGGTACGATTGAGATCCTCGGCATTACCGACAAGGACCCCTCAGCGCCAGGACTCCAGCGCGCACAGGAGATCAACGTGACAGTCTATGAGCGAGTCGGCGATCTGATCAAAAGCCCGGGGCTCAATCTTGTGATGGATGTCACCGGTGATCCGTCGATGAGGCCGGTGCTTCAAGAGCAACTGCAGGCAGAAACCGACATCATCAGCGGACAGGCGTCGCGACTTCTCTGGACACTCGTGCAGCATGAATCGACGTTGCAAACCGAATTGCTCCATGCGGAAAAACTCGCCGGAATCGGCTCGTTTGCGGCAGGCATCGCCCACGATATGAACAATCCGCTTCAGCTGATTCTCGGTTTGGCGGAAAATTTGGCGGACGAAGTGGACCTCGATGCCGTGCATGCTCAAGCACGGGACATCATCGATGCCGTCAAGCGCACGACCGCCATTTGTCGAGATCTTACCTCATACTCACGCCGCACATCCTTCCGGCAAGATTGCCTGGTCAACGTCAACGGCAAGCTCGACGAAGCGCTCAAAATCGCCCGCTATGCCGTGGCGCTTCAAGATATCGACATTCGCAAACTCTATCAGCCTGATGTCGTCGTGAAGGGAAACCCCGATGAACTTCTCCATGTATTCGTCAATCTCATCACAAACGCCGTCCAGGCCATGGAACACCGCGGCACCTTGACGCTGGAAACCTCAGCGGTGGCCGGCACAACACACATTCGTGTTTCTGACACCGGCTGCGGCATGACCATGGACGTGCAAAGTCGGATTTTCGAACCCTTTTTCACCACGAAGCCACCGGGGAAAGGAACGGGATTGGGCTTATACAACATTAAAAATGTCGTCCATCGCATGAATGGCTTCATCGGAGTCGACAGCCACATCGGCCGCGGCTCAACCTTCACCCTCACGTTTCGCGATGAGTCCGGCACAGGTGAAAGAACAACTCCATCATGACCGAAAATCCAAGACCTTCGCCGCCCGGCACCAGATGGGGGCTCAAAACCAAGGTCATCCTCTCCATGCTGCTCGTCGGTCTCATCCCGCTCATCGTCGGGTTGGGTATGGCATTCTGGCAGGGATCCCAAGAAATCCGGGAAGTCAGCGGAGAAAGCTTCGAAGCGCTGGCGACTGAAGCGGCCCGCAAACTCGATCTCCTGCTCGCCGAGGAAATCGCCCATACGGCGCTCATCGCGAATGATCCGATGCTCATCCGAGAGCTCGAACATCGGCGGGATGCGCGTGGTATTGTCCAAAATTCCACCACACCTTCCTCGGACTTAGAACGGCGTTGGATCGCACGAGATCGGACGGCGATCAAATCCGTCATGGAAAACCCGTTCAGCGCCTTGCTCCATGAATACTTTACCGGCGTCCATAGTGCGCCGGGACAGTTGCTTCCGCACGTGGTTCGCTCCTCGACGAAGATGCTGTTCTTGACCGATGTGCAGGGCATGCTCGTCGCAACCATGACCGAACATCCCGCGTTTCGCCATCATGAGAGCCGGTGGTGGCAAGGCGCCTTCAACAAAGCGGTGGGCAGACTCTACATCGAAGATATCCGTTTCGATGACCAGGTGAATGCCTATGTATTCACCATTTCGCTTCCGGTCATGGACAGCCTCCGGTATGAAGTCGTCGGGATACTTCACCGTGTGATCGACGCCAAAGAATTCTTTTCACCTTCCACGCACGTCATTCGATTCGGGAAAACCGGTCATGTCATGTTGATCGATGCCAGCGGCATCGTCATCAGTTGTCCGCTTCTTCCGACCGGCGTCCCGTTGTCCGATCGGAGTTTAATCCCGCTCGTCACACCTCAGCATCCCGGCTGGGTGCAAGCCTCGAGCGACGGTCATGGAGGGCAGGACACCTCCGTAATCGGCTTCGCCCCTCTCCACGAAACCAGCCGAGCAACCAGCTCTAACGGCACGGGGTCTTGGCACACGTTCGTGTGGCAATCGTCCGATGAACTTTTCGCGCCGATTCAACATCTGTTCACCTGGGTCACGGCGTTCGGAGCCGTCGCCTTGGTCTTGCTGGCCTCACTTGGATACATCGCCGCCGGTCGCATCGTGACGCCCGTACGACAACTGCAACAGGCTGCGCAGGCCATCGGACGTGGTGAACTGCGGACACCGATTCAGATCAACACCGGCGACGAATTGGAAGACTTGGCCGAAGAATTTAATCGGATGAACAGTCAACTGAAAGCCGCATTCGCCGGACTGACCGACCAGGTGAAGTTGAAGACCCAGGAGGTCCAAGTCCTCCGGCAGTCCACCGATCAGATCTTGGATGCCGTTCCCACTCCCATTCTCTTAATCGATGCTCAGGAAGTCGTACGTTACATCAATCAGGCGGCCCGCGAATCCTTCGAGGTTCAGGAACCGATGACGGGCACGTCGCTGTTCACGATTCTTCCGCTCGACCCAGCCGTTCAGAAACGGCTTCAAACGGAATTCCACACCGATGGAAATTCGACTCTCACCGCAGCCACCATCGGCCCTGAGATAGTGTCGAGAGATCCACTGACACCGAGCGCGGATCATAAATCAGTCGAATCTCGCGCTGAACTTCACATCGCCTCACGCATCTATCAATACCAATGGTTCCGATTACCCGCGAGACCAGGGGAGGAAGACAGTATTGGACTGGTGTTTCGAGATATCACGGATGAGAGCCGGCTACAAGACCAGCTGGTTCAAGCGGAAAAGACGGGAAGTCTCGGTGTATTGACCGCCGGTATCGGCCACGAACTCAACAACCCTTTGTTCGGAATCATCGGGTTGGGAGAAGTCATTCAGGATGAACAGGACTTGGAGCACATCAAAAACTGCGCCCGAGACATCGTGGCTCATGGTCGTCGCATGGCGACGATCATTCGAGATTTTGCCGGTGTGATCAACCGTGAAGCCTCCGACAAGCCGATGCCGGTGTTTCTAGAGCAGGTTCTGGATCAAGCGTTGGCCACAGCACAGACCATTGTGGAAATGAAGGATATCATGGTCCACAAGACCTATGCGGGCAATACATCCGTGTTGGCATTCCCGGATCAACTCCGGCAAGCGTTGGTGAATCTTATGACCAATGCCGCTCAAGCCATACAAGGTGTCGGCACACTCACGCTGACGACGCTCGTGTCGGACCAGACCGTGACCGTGACGATCGGTGATACCGGTCCCGGCATTGCAAAGCACCACTTACCCAAGATATTTGACCCGTTTTTTACGACAAAGGGACAGGGCGAAGGTTCCGGACTTGGACTCACGGTCGCGAGACGGATTATCCGAAAGCTCGGAGGTGATCTCCGCATCGAGAGCGCCGAGGGCCGCGGCACCGCCTGCATCGTCACACTCCCCGTCAATTCTCCCATGTCTCCCGAAGGAGGCCCATGGACTACCGACGCTGCGCATTCCGAACCGGAACCATCGCATTCCTCGTAATTGGACTGTGGATCGGGATTCCGTTTCCATCCGCCAAGGAAAGCTCGGGCGGCATTGCTCCGGAGAAAGTCGCCGATTATATCCATGCCGTCCTCGAAGCCGACCGCTCGATCTATACGACACAGATCGTCAATCGTATGCAGGAGAAAGGCATCGTCACAGCGGCAGAACATTGGGAACAGGACAATGCCCTCCCCCTTCCTGCCCAATTTCTTCAGCATTCCGGTCGGTTGGTTGCCGAAAGTGGACGCGGCATCCGGTACAGATTGATCGGACTTTCCCCGATGTATCAACGCAACGCTCCCGCTACCGAATTCGAACGAAAGGCCCTGACCGAGCTCCAGCGGCAGCCGGATCGGCCGGTCACCGGAATTGTGTCGAGCGGCAAGAAGCAGTACTTCCAAGCCATCTATTCAGACCGGGCTGTCTCTGCCGCCTGTATCACTTGCCACAACAACCATCCGTTGAGCCCGAAGCAAGATTTCAAGTTGAACGATGTGATGGGCGGAATCGCCATTACGATTCCGCTGGAGTAGCCGCAGCAATCGAGTCGTCATTCGTCCAACGGAGAATCAGGTAGGCGGTCCAGGATTCGCTTCGGCGCAGGCCCAAGCTTTTACGGGGGTGTGGACGGACTCGCCAGCACCACCGTCGGTCGAAGATGGTATTCATCTCGATAAATCTGTACGGCGGTGATCAGCAAACTGATGAGGATAGGCCCGACAAACAGGCCGAGCAACCCATAGAGCGCCAGCCCACCCAACACGCTCAGCACGAGCAGCAAGACGGGAATCTGTATGTCATGACCGATCAACCAAGGCCGCAGAAACTGATCGACCATCGAGACGACGCCGATCCCCCAGACCAGCATGGCAAGCGCTTTTCCGGTCGCCCCTACCCAGAAGAGGTAGATTACTACGGGCCCCCATACCAACCCGGTCCCGCTGAATGGGATCGGCGCCAATACGATCGTCAAAGCCGTGAGTCCCATCGGAAACGGCACATCGAGTGCCACATAGGCCATCCCCGCCAGGAGACCTTGAACGATCGCCGTGACCAGCATCCCTTTCACCACAGCCCGAATGGTTTGAGCTAACCGAGTCATGATTTTGGACTTGTGTGACTCTTCCATCGGAATCAAATCGTATAAGACAGCGAGCCACTGCCGGCCATCCGTGAAGAGAAAAAACAGCACCAACAACATAATGAAGAAATCCGTTACGAGCACGAAGGTGTTCTTCAGCAAGTCTCCCATTCCACCGACGAGAAATTGACTGAGTTCCTTCACGCCGGTCATTAACGACTGCTCCAAGGAAAACGCAGGCGTACTGGTACCGGACACCGCCGACTTCAACCAACCGGTCAACCAACCGCCGATGTAGGGAACCGCCGCCACTTGATCCGGCAGACGTTGGAGGCCGCCGGCTGAAATCCATAATCGGATTTCCTGTTCCGCTGCTCCGGCTTCCCGTACCAACATCATCCCCATCGCGATCAAGGGAACGACCACAATCCCCAACGCCCCGACGGTCAACAGGCCGGCAGAGAGTGCGTCCTTACCGCCGAACAGTTTCGTCAAACGGACATGAAGAGGAAATGCCCAATGGGCCAACAGACCGGCCCACAAGGCTGAGAACAGGAACGGCTTGAACATCAGCCCGATCTGATAGAGGAGCAATACTAGGAGGGAAAAGAATACAACTGAAAAGATTTGTTGTCGAGTCATGGAGAAGGTCGAAGTCTCTTGAAGAAGTATCGAGTAAATAGCAGATTTGACGGCATCTGTCACGGCAGGAAAGAACGATATGGAAGGACCGAGAGTGGGAAGCCGGAGTCGGCTTACAGGTCGGGATCCTTCCCGATCAGCGCAACCGCTTTCCCACGATGTGTGTTCATGTCGCGGACGTTACTGGGCAGCCGAGGCGTTTCTTCGGGCCAGGCCGTCACTCCCATGTCGCTCACGCCCTGAAATTTGGCGCCCTCCTCCATCAATATGATAGGACTATGGACTTCGCCGATCAGAATCGCGGTTTTGAGGAGCTGAATCTTTCCGGTCGCCGTGACCGTGGCTTTGATACGGCCACTGCTGATCAGTGAGTCGGCATGGATGGCTCCCTTCACAACGCCGTCTTCCCCGACAATCACTTCCCCCTTCGTATGCACATCGCCTTCGAGACGCCCGTCGATTCTCACGGTCCCGTCGACTTTGATTTCACCTTTCAGTTCGACACCTTTTGCCAATAATGTAATATTGCCGTCGTCTACATACCCGGACTTTTTCATGAAGGCTCCTCGGTACAGGTCGATCTTTCCACACAAGGGTACCTTAGGACCGGGGCTACGCCTAACAGTTTGTGGAATCCAACATTCTCTCTACAGCCTCCACTATATTTTTATTGCGACAAACCGAACGTCTGCTTCAGCTGTTCCAAGAATCCGCCTCCGTGAACTTCGCAATACACCGTCGGCTCGGTCCCAGTGATGAAGAACTCAAATCTTTTCTCCGGACATTGCGATGTCGCGAGTTGTCCGCTTTTGGGATCGATCTTCCGCTGAACGACCCCAACCGGCATTTCAAAGTCCGGGGAATCTCGTGGGATGAGTCGAACCGCCAACTCACTCCATATCGGAAGGGCCGCCTGGGCGCCGGTCAACTTGATGGGCCGTTCATCGTCAAAACCAACCCACACACCGATCGCAATGTCCGGTGTGTAGCCTATGAACCAGGCGTCTCGATACCCATCGGTCGTCCCGGTCTTGCCTGCCACCTGACCTTTCACCCCTAGAGTTCTTGCCTTAGTCCCCGTACCACGATCCATCACTCCTTTCAGCAACGATGTAATGAGAAACGCTCCTTGTGGGGTGGCTGCCTGACGTCGATCGAGTGGGGGACTCCAGATGGTTTCTCCTCCCTCACGCACCATGTTGGACAACGCCACCGGATGTATAACCACACCCCCATTGGCAAGCCCGGCATAGGCGGATGTGATTTGAAGCAAAGAGACGGACGAACTACCCAGCGCCAGGGACAAATTGTCAGCCAATGGTGTGGTAATGCCGAACGCGTGCAGCAGACTCGTGAGCGCGGTGATTCCAATTCGGTGGGCGGTCCGAACGGCGGGAACGTTCAAGGACTGCTCAAGTGCCGTCCGAACCGTCACCGGTCCTCTATACTGCCGATCGTAATTCTGGGGCGACCAGGATTCTGTGCCGGATTCCAATGTCACCGGCTCATCCACCAGTACGGTGGCCGGAGTCAGGCCGGCCATACCTTGATCACGTGCGGCCTCAAATCCCGCAAGGTACACAAAAGGCTTGAACAGAGACCCGGCCGAGCGATGCGCCTGCACCGCACGGTTGAATTGGCTCAGGCGATAGTTACGACCGCCGACCATCGCCAGCACATGGCCGGTCTTCACATCCAGCACGACCGCGGCTCCTTGAAGCGGAGACTCGACTTCGGCCAGAGCCGGATAGCTCTTTTCAAGTTTCGTCAATCCTTCCTGTAGCGCCTGAGTGACGATTCGTTGAACCCTGGGATCAAGGGTCGAATAGATTCGCGCGCCGTCCGGTATGTCCATTCCTATCCCCTGCTCGATTTCTCTGAGCAAGTGATCGACAAAGTACGGTGCATCGGTGAGAACAGCTTGATTCAACATGACTTTCACCGGTCTGGCCATGGCCTGAATCATGGCATCCTCCGTCAGGATCCCCTCTTCTCTCAGGCGGCGAAGCACCACATTTCGTCGCTTCGTTGCATATTCAACGTCTTTTACAGGCGAATAAGTATTGGGCCCCTTGATCAATCCGACGATCAGTGCCGTTTCATCGATCGACAGTTCGTCAAGATTCTTACTGAAATAGCGATGGGCGGCTTCTCCCACACCGTAGATGGAAACAGGTCCGGCTTGGCCGAGATAGATTTCGTTTAAATAGCTCTCGAGGATTTCTTCTTTCCGGTACTTGAACTCGAGCGCCATCGCGGCCATCACTTCCCGGAGTTTCCGTCCGATGGTCCGCTTCGGAGAATAGTAGAGGTTCTTAGCCAATTGCTGGGTGAGCGTGCTGCCTCCTTGCACGACGACGCCGCGAGTCATGTTGACCCACAGCGCTCGGCCGATCGCGATGGGATCAACCCCGAAATGGGAAAGAAACCGACGATCTTCGATGATCAACAGCGTCCTAATCAGAGTGGGGGGGACACGGTCCAAGGGAATCCATTCCCGGACCTGCCTGGAACCGGAGCGCATCCCGCTGATCAAAACCGGCTCAAGAGATACCAAGGAAATCGGTTGCCCATCGGATACTGACAGCACCTCGGTGACGATGCCGTTCGCCAGCATCAACCGGACAGATCGTGCAGGAAGTCGGTTCTCCTCTTGAGCATGCAGAAAGATCTCGATTGAGTCTTTTGTGGCAAAATACTCACCGGCTGCCCGCGGTGCCGCAACGGCCGGCTTGTATTCCAAGCGTTGCAAATGGTCGAACAACCCGGAATCCACCGGATGGATCCCTGGCGTCAGAAAAAACGGGGCGCCATAGATCAACAGCGGCGGATGCTCGTCGCTTTTCGGAAGAGCCAAACTGGTTGAGAGAAAGACGCCATACCCTCCCACCAGCGCGAACATCACTCCGCATACGATAAGGAATGGAATGAGGAGTCGTCTTGCCGACGTGACGAGCCGGGGTGGTGTTTGAGCCGACATGGTCTCAGCTTACCCTGTATTTTTGGACAAGGAAACGGTGCAAGAAGCCTCCATGAGGAATGCGCATCTCAGGGCGGGAATGTGTTCGAGCTGTCGCTGTATTAACAGAAAAGAGTGATTGACTGCGGCCAAAAGCAAGCAGGTTGTCCGCTCAACTCGGCTGGTTAAGAAGCACGGGCATCTAGCTCAGGCATCTTATGAAGGTCGCCACCTTCGAAGTATGGTTGCTGCCTCAGGCAGCGCCTGGTTTGCTTGAGATGGGGCCGTCATGCTCCGATTCGTTGCGCAACGAACGACTATCGCCTTCGCTCGAGAGTTCAGATTCCATATCGGGCGAAGCTCCTTCAGTATGCTCACGGGACCGCCGAATGTTTGCGATCAGCCTTTCTTTGGTCCCCATAGCTCTCTGTAGGACAACGCCGGCCAGCCCAACCGCCATTGTCGTACCGATGGCACTCTCGCTTGTCCGGTCTAATTGTTGGGAATCTACGTGATGATCCGATATAAGTAAAGCGGAGTCTCCATGATCTTGCGCTGTGACCTTCCCTTCGGTCTTGCTCTCACTGACGGGAGCAGGTAAGAACTCCTTTTCTTCTATCGTCGACTCCACTTTTCCAAAGAACTGTTCCCGAACGACATCCACATGCTTTTCCTCAAGGTTTGCTGAATCAATTGGTAGGGGAGTTTCTGTCATTATCTCGATCGCCTTCCGAAGGTCTTCCGAGGGACGGAATTCCGCCTTGCCGGTTTCGCTCGATACATCCGGCAAGGAAGGCAAAGCCGTTCTATTCTCACGCGCGACAATCGCATGACTTGCCCCAGAAGAGCTGGACATATTCGGAGGTGGCAGGGGCTCATACGCATCGGTGAGAGTGATGGTAAAGGTCTTGTCGTAGGTCAGGCCTCCACTATCCGTCACCCGCACCGTGATGTTGTGGCTCGTCACCGCTTCGTAATTGAGCAGGCTGCCGTCCGCCACGGTAAGTACCCCGGTGCTGCTGTTGATCGCAAACCGGCCTCCCGCCGTATCGGTGAGGCTGTAGCTCTTCGTATCGCCACGGTCGGGGTCGACCGCACTGACCGTGCCCACCACGGTCCCGTTCGCCGCGTTCTCCGCCACGGTGTTCGCCGAGAGACTCAGGTCCGTCGGCGCATCGTTGACGGCCGTCACGGTGATGGCCACCGTATCCACATCGGTCATGGCGTTGCTGTCCGTGCTGATGACGGTCAGCGTATCGGCGCCGGTGTAGTTCAAGCTGCCTTGGTAGACCAGGCTCGCCAGGGTCGCGTTGAGGTCCGCCTGGCTCCCGGAGAGAGTCAAGATATTCGTGCCGTTGTCGCCACTGGTAATCGTGGCGGCTCCAGAGAGGGTGACGTTTAACGTCCCGTTGCCCACCGCCAGCTGCACGGTGCTCAGGTTGCCGTCCACGTCATTGACGCTGAGGCCGCTGAGGCTGAGCGGAGTATCTTCATTGACCGTCTGCGCCCCCGGCACCTGGTTCACCGGCGCGTCGTTCACCGCTGTGACATTAAAGATGAACGTATTCGGGGCCGCATCGTACGCGTTGTTGCTGTCACGCACAGAGAAGGTGAAGTTGGCATAGCCGGTGCCATTGGCATCGGCCGCCGGCGTGAACATCAGCTGGCCCGCCGTAATATCGGACACCGCCACCACCTGGCCCGCCATGACGGCAACCCCTGAGATGGTCAGGCTACCGGCACTGGGAAGCGTCTCGATCCGCACGGCAGAGAGGTTGTCACCCGTATCGACGTCACTGAAGCCAAAGTTGGCGGTGGTGAGGGTGTGGGATGTATCTTCGTTGATCGTCACCGTCGCATCGGCACCCGTCGGTGCTTCATTCACGTTGGTCAGGTTGATGGCGAAGGTCTCGCCATAGGTCAGCCCACCCGAGTCGGTGACCCGCACCGTGACGTCGTGGCTGGGAGTACTCTCATAGTCGAGCAAGCTGCCATCGGCCACCGTAATTTGGCCTGTACTGCTATTGATGGCGAATCGCCCGCCCGCGTTGTCCATGAGTTGATAGGTGTGGCTGTCGCCCGCATCCTGATCCATGGTCGATGCTGTCCCTACCATCGTCCCGTTTGCTGCATTTTCCTCGACGGTGTTGCCGCTCAAGCTAATACCCGTCGGCGCTTCATTGACGTTGGTCAGGTTGATGGCGAAGGTCTCGTCATAGGTCAGCCCACCCGAGTCGGTGACCCGCACCGTGACGTCGTGGCTGGGAGTATTCTCATAGTCGAGCAAGCTGCCATCGGCCACCGTGATCTGGCCGGTGCTACCGTCGATTGCAAACCGCCCACCGGCACTATCGGTCAAGCTGTACGTCTTGGTATCGCCGGCATCGGGATCAGTCACGGTCACCGTGCCGACCACGGTCCCGTTCGCCGCGTTCTCCGCCACGGTGTTCGCCGACAGCGCCAGGGCCGTCGGGGCATCGTTGACGGCCGTCACGATCACATCCACGGTGTCGGTGGCACTGGAGAAGGCGGTCGTCCCGCCATTGCTCGC
>JACOEH010000008.1:0-105155 GCA_024998685.1 Nitrospira sp. | reverse complement strand
CCCTGGCCCTCGCTATACGCCAGACTGTCGCCGCTGAGATTGGTGATCGTCGGGGCATCGTTGACGGGCGTCACGGTCACATCCACGGTGTCGGTGGCACTGGAGAAGGCGGTCGTCCCGCCATTGCTCGCCGTACTCACCTTCGTTCCCGCCGTGCCGCTGCTCTGATCCCACGCCCGCACCGTCAGGGCCGCGCTGCTCGTCCCGTTGTAATTCGCCTTCGGCGCGAAGTACAGCCGCGTGCTTCCGTTGTCCGCCAACAACAGGGCCGAGGTGTTACTCACCGTCCCCACCGCCGTCCAGGTGCTGCCCCCGTTCGTCGTATAGTACCAGGTCCCATTCGTCTGGTTGCGCCCCGTAATCGCGATGCCCTTGGCCGCGCCGCTGTCCACATCGGTGATGCCCCCGGTGAAGGCGCTCACCGCACTGCCCACCGCCCCGCTCGGCCCCCCCGCATCTTCCGCCACCGTGAGCGACAACGCCGTATCCGCCAACACCGGCGCGTCGTTGACGCCGCTGACCGTCACGGTCGTATCATAGTTCGCACTGGTGCCGCCGTCCCCATCGGTCAGCACAAACCGCACGGTGCGCGCCCCCGTGGTCGGCGCATTCGTGTCGGTGTTCTGATAGGTGATGTTCTTGACCAGCGCGGTGACCGCCGTGGGCGTGGCATTGCTGTTCAACGTGATGACCAAGTCGCTGCCGCTGCTGCCCCCGGCAAACGTCCCGATGGTCGTCCCGCCATACGTCACGGTGCTGCCGCTCACGCCGATCTGGCCCGCGCCGGTGCCTTGGTTCCGGATGCTCAACACATCCTCGGCGCTGTCGCCCCCGGTCGGAATCGACACGGTGAGGGTGCCGGTATCCAGGTTGGAGCTATCCACATCGGCGACCACCGCGTTGCCGCCCCGCTCGATGATCACCGCCCCCTGGCCCTCGCTATACGCCAGACTGTCGCCGCTGAGATTGGTGATCGTCGGGGGCGTTTCACCGGCGAGGAGGCCGACCCAATTCGCCTGGACCCCGTCGTCCACGGCTATTTGCGTCTCAATAGTCCCGGTCTGCGTCTCCAGCATCCAGTCGCCGCCCAATCCAGCGAAGCCGGTGGCGTCCGTGCTGGCGGCGACGTCGGCGCCAGTCAACTGACTCAGCAACGTGGTCGCCTCTTGCCCATCATGGCCTTCGGCGAAATCGCATCCATAAACAAGAATGTCGGCCTGATCCGACAAGGCTTCCCGAATCGTGGCCAGTTCGTCGGCATACTTCCCGGACATGGACTCGGCGGTAAGCGTGCCGGCACCCAGCTGTAACTCTCCCGAGCTGCCATGCGAGATGAGGTGGATGGCATCTATGCCGCTGCGTCCGGCCAGCGACTCAGCAATCTGCTCAACCCCATCTCGTGTGGGATCAAGCATGATCACTTGTGCATTGGGGCCGATCCCGGCTACCAACGTTTGGCAATCCGGCACTGTGGGATCAACGAAAACCACCTCGGTTGTGGACTCGCCCGGATTATAGGTCGCAATGGCTTGAAGAAGATTCTGTGACTCGTTCTGCTCAGTGGTCTGATCATCGCCGGCAGCTTCGGATGATACGGCGGCTTCAGCCTGATCCTGAGCCGCCTGTCCGGTCTTCACTTCTGCCACCGTAGTTGCAGCGGCGGCATCGAACATCAAGCGAGGTTCGAGCGAGAGGAGGGATTGTTTGGTCCTCGTATTCTCGGACGCCTTCCGAGCCGGCTCGGCCTGCCTATCCGTTACGGTCGGTTTTGGTTTCTTGCGCAGGAACATATCGACTCCTTATATGATCGGATGATGCGTCAAGTCATCATCGAACGGATGTTGCCGCTGCTGAAGATCCTACAAAACCACGCAAGATCCGGTCCGACAATGAAGCACGAGAACCGACGGTAACGGATGCAAACCACTCTACAATCCATCGGTCAGTGCCGAGCGGGCGACTGAGGCGGACATTTCCTTTCGTCGCTCATGTGGGACCGCTCTACGAGGCCATGGTCCAGAAAGAAAGAGATCAGCCTATCTGGTATCGAGTTGGTTGCTTAGAATCCGCTTTCACGGATTAGCACTGCTACAGTGTGATCCCACACTCGTTTTGCTAAGCTGGAAGACTCTCCTTGGATCTGAACGTGGCCGAGGACGGCTTGATCGACATCCTGGATGGCATCGCGAAGGTTCAGTCGAACTCGATATACCGAGACCTCCGGCTTGAGTCGCCCCTTATCGTCTTTCCGCACCGCCATATCACCCCCAAAAATTGATGCGAAGTAGGATATGGCTACATCTCGCTCGTCGACTTCAGCGACCTCCGCCACCTGGGCTTCAACGGATGGACTGGTCAGGTCTGCGGGGATGAATCGCGCCGATTGCCCGACATCGATATAGGCGAGCTCATCGACAGGAATGAGACCTTCGATCACGGGATGACCGGCATCGATAAGATAGAAAACGGGAAGCTTCTGATCGATCCATCGGCCAGAGGTCAGGGAATCTGCACGATCGCGTATCATCCCGGCTATAGGGGCCTTGAGAATCATGTTCTCCTGTCTGGATTTGTGTCCGGCCAATTCGGCCAATTCGGCCTTCAATGATTCGGCGATTACTTGTCGTTGTGCGCGGTCCTGATCATGACCAGCCTGGCGGTCAAGACGATAGTTCCACATCGCCGCTTTGATCTCCGCCAACCGCACTTCTTTCTCCAGCAATGGATTCTCCAATACCGCGATCTGTTCGCCGGCCATAACCCTTTGCCCGTTACGGACCAACACCTGGCTGATACGTCCAGGCATCGGCGCATAGACCGTCGCGTAGGAGGCGGCCTGCAGAACCGCGGGAGCGGAGACGCTCGTGGGAAGCGGAATAAAGGCGAGCGAGAGAAGGATGCCGAGGACGACGGCCGTGCCCCAGGCTCTCGATGAAGCCGCATAGAAAGCACGGTTGGTCCACCAGCCGGTGATTTCCCGAGCGATGGGCATAGCGATGAACCAGACGATCTCGACCAGAAATAGAATGATGCCCAGCGCTTTGAAGAAATACTGATAGACCATCACGGCGATGCCGGTGAAGAGAACCAGGCGATAGAGCCAGATTGCCCACGCAAAGGCGATAAAGGTCCGGCGCCGAGCGACTGCGGTCTCCTCCGGGGGCGAGGAGAAACATCCGAACAGCAGCTCGCGCAGTTGCCATTGTCCGAACGCGAAGGCCCGATCCTGAAGATTTGGAATGCCCAGGCTATCTGCGAGCAGATAATAGCCGTCGAATCTCATGAAGGGGTTCAAATTCACTGCGAGGCTCATGATCACACTAGTCGTCGCCACGATAAAGGCGATACTCCGGACGGTGCCGTCCGGCAGAAACCCCCAGGCGAACAATGCGACCGATGCGAGCCCTAACTCTGCGATCACACCGCCCGCAGCAATTAAGAGGCGTTTCCGCTTCGACGTCAACCGGTAGGAATCGGACACATCGGAATAGAAGACCGGCATCATGACCATGAAGGCGACGCCCATCGTCGGGACTCGGCAACCGAATCGCGTGGCAGTGTAGGCGTGCCCCAATTCATGGACCATCTTCACTACACCAAGGGACAAGCTATAGAGAATCGCGCCGTGCCAGTTGAAGAAATAGAGAAAGGTCGAGGCGAAGACATCCCATTGACGTCCGACTACGATCAGTCCGATCAACCCCATCATGCCGAACGTCCATCCGGCGCCCACCGTGTAGAAGGGTGCAACGTACGGGAGCGTTGCCTTCAGGAAGTTGTGTGGATGCAGCAGCGGTATTTTTATGAACAGATAGTGATGGACCAGCCACATCATCCAATTCTGCTCACCGGCTTGGGCCTGGATGTGATAATCCGTGTGCTTGCCGCCCGCAGACTGCTCGGTCAAATTGTTCGTATAGAGAAACTTCACGAAGTCTTCCACGTCCTCAACAGTCGTCCGACAGGTCGTCTCACGCGCCATCACCGCATGGAGTTTCTCAATCGTTCCGGCACTCCAGTGTTTGATCATCTGATAGACCGGCCATTCGATCTGGAAATACCGGTTGCGAATGGGATCGACAATGGTCCATGTCGGCACGCCGTCGGGAGTCGGGGTGCCGCGAGTGAATTGGAGATTCGTGCGAAGCGGCGGGAGCTTGCGTTCGTGCGGCTTGGCGTCGGGTGATTTCGGAATGAACATGATTACCAACCCACCCATTGGCGAATTGCCGTCAATGGACGCCGCAGCAATAAATAGCCCAAGGGTCCTTGCTCGCCATAGACTTTTGCCGTGCCTTGCCATCCGATGCGAACACGCGGATCCGGTTGTGCCAATCGTGCCGTCACGCGGTATGCCAAGATATCACCCGGCAGAACCTCGGCATGGTAACTCGTATGGATTACGATGGCTGCGAAGGACTCCAATGGAAGGGCGTTGAGAAAGACGACCGCGTCAGCTCCTTCCTTGAGCACGATGGCGTCCGCCACCGGCAAGTCGATACGCAACTCGATCTGCTTCGGGTCCGCGATTTCCATGATGCGTTCACCGACGGTCACCGGACGCCCGACCCAATCGGACTTGTCTGAGTAAAGGAGCAAGCCGGGTTTTGACGCCCTCACTTCGACCTGATCGAGCATCTCTTTCGCATAGTCGAGCTCGGTCTGGCGGAGATTGGCTTCGACTTCCTTCAAGGGGACATCGGCCTTGCGTTGCGGATTGCTGAAACCGGCTTGAACTGCTTGGCTATGCTCAGCGTGGGCGACCGCCAATTGCTTCTCCGCGACACGGAATTGATTGCGCAGATTGATGTCCTCATACCGAAACAACGAGGCGCCCGGTTGCACCATTTGGTTCGGTGGTACAAGCACATCCGCGATGACCCCGTCCATGGGTGCGCTGACCACCACCGGATCTTTCGCCATGACTTTGACCGGCGCCACGGCGGAAATCCGGATCGGTAAACAGAGCGCGCCAAGCGCGACGATTGGCAAAAACCACCAGGCTGGTTTCTTGATCTTCCTGGACCAACCCTGTTCCTTTTTCGACAGCGCCTTCCACGCATACGCATAACTACCGGCCAGCCGATGGACGATCGCCACATCGTTTTCCTGCCAGGCGAAATCTCGTTCGAACCACCAAGTCCCGAGCATCGTCTCGTCCGGATGCTGCAACGGGCACCAAAAGACGTGCCCCTTCACAAACTCCCGCCAGCCGCTGCCAAGCGAATCGGGCAGCAGCTCTTCCGTGACAGGCGTCGGTTGTTCACTGATATTCTCCGCTCGACGCAGCACCTGAACCGCCTGCTCAAGCCACACGATCATCGGCGCATCGCGATCAACGACAGCGACACTTGACGCGTTGAGCACGCAATACGCATCCGTTGCCTGCCCCGGTGACCCCAGCAGAAAAGCCTGGTCGTAGGGAATCAGTCGTCTGGTTTCATTGACAGAGAGAAACTGCAGCTCTTGGATTGTCTTGGCCGCACGGATTTGTCCTTCCAGATGAGTGAGGGCCGCCAGATGAATCAGGGTCGGAAATTGTTGTGCGGTCGGCTCGGCAGTCGTTGCCATGTCTAGTGTTGCTCCGAAAATTGGGCGGACCCGCTCATGCCGGCCAAGATTTCCGGCGGCAATTTCTCGAAAGTCCCTGTTACTTTGATCGTCTGGCTCGCAGGATCGATCGAAGCGCCGATTTCTTTGACCCTTGCCGGATAACTTCTTCGAGTTTCGTCCACGACGAATGTGAACGACGACTTGCGTCGGAGCCAGGACAGCGAGGAAGACGGCAACACGAGCTCGATCTCAAGGCTGCTGTCGTCCAACAGACTGATCAATTTGTCATTGGGAAATACGTTCTCATGCTCGTTGATCATGATGCTGGCCACACGCCCCGCAAATGGAGCGGCAATTTGGCATCCTTTCACGTTGACCTCGGCAATCCGAATAGCGGCAAACGCCTTCTTGGCTTCCGCCTCGGACGTTTCTAGGTCGAGTTTACTCACGGCATTGAGTTTACCGAGCTCAATGTTATTCTTATAAACCTTGTCTTTTGCCTCATGTTCAGCGAGGGCGACCGCTAATTCTGCACGATACTTGTCACAGTCGAGTTGGACCAGCGTGTACCCCTTTTCGAAGCGTTGCCCTTCCTTGTATGGGAGCTGACTGACACGGCCTTGGACCTGAGCATAGAGGACCGCCTGTGCCGCCGCCTTCACAATTCCACGAGCAACGCCGGATTCCGGCCTTGTGGCATGAACCAGTCGATCTTCCTTGCACCAACCTGTCGCAGGGACACCCACCGCCATGACGGTGAAAAGCACCAGCACGCTATCGAGCCACCGGTATCGCATGGGCTTCCGATCTCCTTTCTGCTTCCGACAGCGTGAAACTACTCGATTCCCAATACTGCCTGATCGAATCTGCGAGTTGAGCCACATTTTGTTCGCCCATGCTTGCGGGAACTGCTTCCTCCCCGAGAGATGCCATCAAGGTGGCATAGGCCGTTTCCAGCCCTGATCGTGCGGCATCCAGTCTCACATCCGCGGCGACATCGTTGACTTGTTCTCGGATCAGCGTGAGATCATTCGTCCTTTGCGTCATCCACAAGTTTCTGGTGTGCTCCACGATCGCCGCCTGTGCTCGCTGGTAATCCCAGGCATCCTGATATTCCTCCTTGGCATGCAGGAATTGAGCGGTGCCGACATGCACCTCCGTCAAGATGGACAAGCTCAACGCCAGGCTTTGGGCATCCAACATTTGCCCGTGCGCTTCGATTGCTTTGAGTTTGGCCGGTGTTCGAAATACCGACAGGAGGTTCCAACTCACCTGGGCGGCATAGGTCAGCCAGTTCTGATAGAAGAGAAGGCTGTTGCTGTTATAGTACCCCCCGAATGAAACCTTCAGACTGGGGAAGAGCTCCAAGAATACGGCCTTTGTTTCCTTGGCATTAATTCGCTTCTTATAGTCGATAGTTCGCAGCTCCGGCCTGAGCAAGAGCGCCTGTTCTTCCATCTTTTGACTATCCAAATTGATGATCGGCACCGCGGTCACGCTCGGCGGCATGACCAGATCGAACGAAGTCCCAGGCGGCACCCCCATGATCGAAGCCAGTTGTGTCTTGGCCGTACTGAGTTCACGAAAGAGCCGTCGAACTTCCCGCTGTAGGTTGAGCAGATCCCGTTGGTAGGTGAGAGGAGTCAACGGAGCTTGAAGCTTTCGATCGACGATAAGCTGGGCTTTATCCAGCGCTTTGGCGACCGATTCATTCAAAAACTGGATCCGGGGGAGCACCCGTTCCGCGCTCACGGCTCCCCAGTACGCATTTCGAACTTCCTGTACGAGCCGAACCGCGATGCGCCGCTTTTCCTCCTCAGCAATCATCACGTTGTCGGCGGCCTGTTGAGCACGCACGAACGACAACCCAAAGTCCAGGACATCCCAACTCAAGGCGAGATTGCCGGACGTAACATTCTTTTCCGATGACGTGAACGGTTCAATTGCTTGACGTCCGGTAATGATCGATCGCCCTGTACCACCGCTGTAATTATTGCGTCCATCGAAACCGGCGTTGGCGGAGACTTGGGGAAGCAATGAATAGTGCGCGATATTGAGTTGCTGATGAGCCAACTGAGCTTGTATCGCCTTGACCTTCGCATCCAAGTTGTACTTCAAGGCCCGTGCAATGGCCTCGTAGAGGTCGATTGGTCCAGTGATTGGCTCCTCAATCGACGAAATGGCTTCAAAATCTTTCACCGCCCGAGCCTTCACCTCTTCCTTGTTCAATGCGTGTGGTTTGACAAGGCACCCGGCGAGTGAAAGCAGAGCGACCAAAACAACGGCAGCCCGCAACACAATGCGCTCTGTCCAATATTGGGCATGCCGGACAATACTCATCGCCATGACGGACCCTGTCCCCTAAGAATTTCTCCCGTTATGTTATCGGCTAAGTTGAGGAGGAACTTGACTCAATGGAAGTGAACAGAGTCGAACCATGCTGAGCTATGAAGAAACGGGTCGTGGGGTTATAGTCATTTAGGCCGGATTGTCGCTCTTACGCGATGAGGATTACGCTTACCTGCCAGAATGATTGCGAGGACAGGGACAACCGGCCACCGGAATTTTCTGAACGTCGCCAAGCTTTTCGGTGCACGGCGTGTGATTCGGAAACCGTTTACGGTGGAAGAAATTCGTCGAGCCGTGCGTTTCACGCTCGATCATTAGCAATGGCCGACGAGATGAATAGGCGAACCAAAACCGGTCTCGCCTCGGGAAGATGAACGGGTGTTACTCTACCTTATCCTTGACGTTCTCGATAAGTCCCTGGGACTCACCCATCTGGGTAGGCCACAAGGACCCCGCAAGCATACCGATACCCGCCATTGTGAACCCGACAAGCTGTGGAGGCCACACATCGGTCGGCTGGCTTACTAGTTCCAATACCAGCCAACTCGTCAATCCGGCGACAATGGCCCACAGTGCCCCCTGCGTCGTCGCCCGCTTCCAGTAAAGCCCTGCAAACAACGGGAAAAAAGCCGCCACCAGGGTTACCTTGTATGTGCTCACAACCAGCTTATAGATCGTCGCGTCCGACCATAGTGCAAGCACCAAAACCGCGGAGGCAAATCCTACCAGCACTACACGCATGAGCCGCAGAAATTCAGAATCGTTCACGTGTGGAAACATCGGCCTCATGACGTTCTCACTCAGCGCAACCGATGGTGCGAGCAGGGTCGCACTGGAGCAGCTCATCACTGCAGAAAGAACTGCTCCGAAGAAAATGACCTGTGCCGCGATCGGAGTATGTTGCAACACCAGGGTCGGCAAGACCAGCTGCGAATCCTGCTCCAACAATGCGCCGAACTTGACAGGATCAATTAAAGTTGCAGCGTAGGCGAGAAACATCGGTACAAAACAGAAGGTAAAATAGAGCGCTGCGCCCAGCAGCGCGCCCCGCACAGCTGTAGGCTCGTCCCTTGCCGACGTGATCCGTTGAAACACATCTTGTTGTGGAATGGAACCAAGCATCATGGTCATCCAAGCCCCGACGAATGGAACCCAAGCCGTCAGCGTAGCAGGCGGGAACAAGTCGAGTTTGCCGGCATCGGCCGCATGGTTGACGACCGTACGCACGCCGCCCGCCAAATCCCCGACGATCGACGCAATATACAAAAGTCCCCCCATAATTACGGAGATCTGAACGAAATCGAGAATCGCCACAGAGAACATGCCCCCAAACGTCGTATACGTCAGAACAATCACTGCGCCGATCATGATTCCGACCGACTGGCTGACACCTCCCTCCGTCACGACATTGAGCACCAAGCCCAGCACTTTGAATTGGGCCGCGACCCAGCCCAAGTACGAGGCGACGATACAGAGCGTGCATAACACTTCTATGGTCCGGTTGTAGCGGTACCGATAGTAATCTCCAACCGTCAGCATATTGAGTCGGTACAGACGCGGAGCAAAAAAAAGTCCTGCGAGCATCAAACACATACTGGACCCGAATGGATCGGCGATCACGCCACGCAGTCCCTCTTTGACAAAGGTAGCCGAGATGCCCAATACCGCTTCCGCGCCGAACCACGTCGCAAACACGGTGGCCACCACAACGGCTAAAGGCAGGCTCCTGCCGGCAACGGCAAAATCCTTGGAGTTCCGCACACGGGTCCCCGCATAGAGTCCGATGCCGACAGAAAGGAGAAGATAGAGGATGACGAACCAGAAGACCACGCGCGCAGGATACGGCCATCCTGGCTTGCAATCAACCGATATTCAAGAAGTTTTCTGGCATGAACGTGGACCGTTCGAACATTTCGATTGATTCAGGAGCAAAAGCAATTCCTTCCCGAATGACCCGAATATGCTTTGCTCTTATTTAAGCCAATGCCTGAGAAATTGAACACAACCTTTCGAAGATTTCTAGCTCAAAAGAGGTGACATGCGAATTGAAGCAGGACTCTCAACTCGTAAAGGGAACCGAGCAGTATTGATCGCAGAGATACACGAGGCGAGACTCTGCCATGATGAAGGCGTTAGAATGCCCAGTATCGAGGCGCTCCAAATACCAGGCTGCATCCCGCTAGAAAAAGCTCACCGTGAGACTCAACAGGTACTATTTTCGTCCACTGCACTTCATACAGATTCATGGAATATTCCCACCGTGTTTCAGCAACATGGAGTTCCAGCAGTTGCCGCTTTCGAAGCCGGCCACCCATCAACACGAGAATTCCATGCTCACTCCTATTGATGCAGTACACCCCACCCTGCTCAATGATCACTTGCTTGCCATCGAATGATTCGCACAAACTATAGGCGCATATCTTTTGTTCGTTCACCCGCACCTCTCGCCGTCGCGAAGGACATGAAACCGTTACGTCTTTAGGGACCCCGATCACAGTAACTTCTGTGTTCAGATTCCCCACGCGGCATATGGGAGATCCATGCATGACTTCCTTTGCTCCAATATTCATGATGCCTCCAAAGATCAATCAAACGATACTTACAAGAAGGTGAGTCGAGCAAATGCCATACCTATGGAGCTTTGATAATGGCCTACGTAGATTGCCCATGAATCCCCCTTACAAACTTCCAATTTGCTTGTTTAAGAACGTATCGAAACTAAACAGCGAAGGGATATGGATTCATCATTCCGAAGTATTGTGGCTATAAATCATTGATTCTCAATACAATCCAATGGTGAAGGTAAAACCATACACAACAGAAGGTCTGGCCTTCACCGGAAGGTAGGGCCACAAGGAGCATTGAGCTCCGATTTCAATCAGGATAGTCGGCCAACTTACTTATTTGTTTCTTATTTTGGCCGAATCCTCTGCGGAATACGGCTAGCAGGCTCAGCTCAAGAGCCCATCGAACAACCCAACACGGTTCATCTCACAGCTCAGCTTCTCCACTCGAAGACCAAGCAAGCGGATGAGTTTTCGGTGTGGGTTTTCACGTCGATCGAGAAAGGGCAGCATCAGCTTGATGGCCTCCCGTCTCAATATTGCCGGCTCACCGGTCGTCCTAGCCAGCGTATGGGCGCGTGACTTAGTCACAAAATCCGCAAAGCGAATGGTCAGTACGACGGTTCGAAACGAATGGAATCCCTCGTGATGCAGGCGATCCATCACGCCTCGAACAAGCCCGTCGAGTTGATTGAGCAGCAGATGACTGTCGAGCGTATCGCATTCAAATGTTTCCTGTTCCCCGATGGATTTCGGTTCCGAATATTCCTCAACCGGTGAGTCATCTCGTCCGCGCACCTTCTCATAGAGATCCACGCCGCGTTTCCCCAACATGGCTTCGAGTTGATGGAGGGGCAGCGCTCTGAGATCCGTGACGATCTCGATACTCTTTGCCTTCAGCATGTCTTCCGTTTTAGGCCCGATACCAGGGATGACCCGGATCGAGAGCGGCGCCAGAAACGCCTCGGCCCCTTCCGCGCGCACGATCGTGAGTCCGTTAGGCTTCCGCCATCCTGAAGCGATTTTGGCGATCAACTTATTCGGCCCAAGACCGATTGAGGCCGTCAGTTGTTCTTCCGAGTGGATCTCCGTTTTTAAACGGTGGCAGATATGTTCTGCTTCCTCATAGGATCCTGTCCAACTCACGTCGCCGTAGACTTCATCTATGCTGGCTTGTTCCACACTTGGAATGAAGCGCCGTACGATCCGCATCACTTTCTCCGAAACTCGTGCATACTTTTGCATGTCGACCGATACAAAGATGACCGGCGGCTTTCCCGCACGGCGAGCGACCTCAGACAAGCGCCATGCAGTCGAGATCGGCGTCGCGGAGTGAATTCCGTACGCACGCGCCGGATAGTTCGACGTGGACACGACCCCGCGACCTTTTCCGCCCTGCGGATTTGCGCCAACGACGAGAGGAACCCCACGAAAAGCCGGACTATCGCGCTCCTCGATCGCGGCAAAGAATGCATCCATATCTAAGTGTGCGATAATCCTATGCACTTATCTCATGCTCTTTCGGATACCATCAAACAGTCGACGACGCACATACAGACACTGCCCTATGGGAAGTACGGTCATTTTCACCATAGCTTTTCGTACCAGGAGTGACATACAATTGCTTTCAAGCTAAGAAGAAGAAGAAGAAGAAGACGGTTTAGCTACACGATCGCTGCTCACAAGTCAGAAACATCAACGAGAGGAGGCAAGCCGTGGGTTTTCGTTGGTTCAATATCATCGGATTTCTGATGTTGCTTTTTGCTCTCTTCCTAAATGAGGTCGTGTACTTGAACGTATGGTACGACTTCAACTTCTCCGTGATTGTTCCGGCTATCCTGTACCTCGGTGTTGGACTTTGGCTCTCACTGTGGGGAGGGCCGCGTCGTCAGGGCGCATGATGTCGTTTACCCACTAACTTTTCAAGGTCTAGGACTTAATTTTCGGGCGTGACGGTAGAATGTCGATACAGTTGAAGAGAACAATTCACCTAAGTGTTCATCGAACGCAGGCAAAGGCCATCACTAGAAAGGAGACAATCCATGGGATTTAGCCTTATCAATTGGATTGGATTCGCTATGTTGGTGCTGGCGTTCCTTCTCAATGAGGCTTTCCTTGGGATAAACGCCTGGTACGATCTCAACATAATGGCGGTCCTTACGGGTGTCGTGTGGCTGGTTGTTGCAGCCGCATTATCAATATGGCCAAGCCATAGAGATCAGAGAGCCTGATCGGTTCTCTTCCCGCCTTGCCAAAAGATCGAGCGCAGAGGTCAGGTCTGTCCTCTGCGCTCCGATCATGAATCTCGCTAAATTTTCTAAAAAACATTACGGCAGGGTGATGTCGTTAGAATGCCTTCCCGCCAAGAAAACAGTCCCTTGTGTGATCATTCACCAGCCCGACTGCCTGCATATAGGCATAGCTGATCGTACTGCCCACAAATCGGAAGCCGCGCTTTTTCAGGTCTTTGGACAGCGCATCGCTTTCGGTCGTGATAGCCGGAACCTGGCTTAGAGCCTTCCAACCATTGATCCGTGGATTCCCACCGACAAATCGCCAGACATACCGATCAAATGATCCAAACTCCAGCTGCACGGCCAGAAATGCCTGCGCATTCGTGACAGCCGCCTCGATCTTCAATCGATTGCGGATAATACCCACATCCTTCAGCAGTGCGGCCTTTTTCCGCTGAGTAAACCGGGCGACGACAGCAGGGTCAAATCCGGCAAAGGCCTTCCGGTACCCTTCGCGACGCAGTAGAATCGTTTCCCATGTCAGACCCGCCTGAGCTCCTTCGAGCAAAAGCATTTCGAAGTGTTTGCGATCGTCATGCACCGGCACACCCCATTCCTCATCATGGTACCGAATGAGATGCGGTTTCAGTCCGACCCAGCCGCACCGAATCTTCGTGCCTGACATGGTCAAAATGGACATCTCGGCACGATTGTAGGGGCACACCACGCCGAAAAACAACGTGTTCAACTGTTACTGTCGTCGAGTTTTGAACGACGCCGCCACGGTCTGAATCGTATCGGCTTGAACGATGGTCTTGTCGGCCCGGTATCGCTTCACTCTGGCAAAACGGAGCGCCGCCGGTTCGATGTCGCATGCGTGGGCGAGAAGCAGCGTGTCGGTCAAGTTGCGGACTTTTTCGGATTTTTTGTTGGTCGCGGGGACTCGATCCACCGCATCGACCAGTTCGGCAAGTCGTATGTTTCATTATAATCCACCGGTCTGGTCATCGAGCAATTCGGAGTTGATCTGTTACGTACAAATCCACTACGATTCTCCTCATCAGCTGACACAGGAAACGATCGATCGCCACATGCTCGACACATTCACCAACCCAACCTTTACAAGAGGAGGTCGTCATGGCAGACAAACAGTACAAGCAGCTCGGATGTCTGGATGTGCAACCGTCGGGCGGCTGCGGATTCCAGGTGAGAGCGGAGACCGAGGCTGAACTGATGCAACTCGTCGCGACACACGCCAAGCAATGTCATAAGCTGGATTCGATTCCGCAGGAGATGGCTGCCAAAGTGGAGTCAGCTATCAAGACAGTGACCGTCACGGTCTAGCGAAACTCAATACGGAAAGGACTTCCCCGCATAGGTCTATCGTCCGTCGGGGAAGTTCCCGTCTCTCAATTCCAAGTCGTTCTCAAGGAGGATGTATGAATTGGAAATCAATGCTCGCAATCGCCACCTTGCTGCTACTGAGCACCAGCGGATGTAGTTACCTGTTTTATCCCCACGCAAAGGAATTTACTGAGAAAGCGAAGGGAGCAACGGGCCTCGATACCCTCATCAACCTGACCACTATGGCGGAGACCTCCGCTCAAGCCGCCAAAGGAGGCAAGGGAGTCGATCAATCTCTCGACGATCTGCACAATCAGTTCCATGCGATCGATAACAGCATTTGCTGCGTCGAGAAACCGGTGAAAGAACAACCGGCCTACGCACTGGCCGTCACACACAACAAGGAACTCAGAACGATCTTCAGGCGGCTATGGAAATTCAAGAATGATCAACCGCAGCGCGATCAACACTTGGACCTTTTTGTGTCTGAACTCCAAGAGATGCGCCAGACTCTGCAAACCCTGAGGTAACGCCATGGCAGCGCCATTACCCGAACAAGTCATTGACGGTCAGCGCCAGGATTGGAACCGTGTTGCCGGCGGCTGGGAAAAGTGGGATCGCTTCTTCGATGAGCAGATGGCGTTCCTGAACCACCGGCTCGTGGCCGACGCCAGACTGCGCAACGGTCTTCGTGTGTTGGATCTGGGATCAGGTACGGGCTATCCGGCACTTCTCGCCGCCCAGGCAGTCGGAGCGAACGGCAGCGTGGTAGGCATCGATCTCGCCGAGCATATGCTCGCTGTAGCGGAGAGAAAGGCGAAGCAATTGGGATTGCCTAACGTGACGTTCAGGGTCGGCGATGTGACCACTCTCCCGTTCGAGGCTGCTTCCTTCGATGCCGTCATCAGCCGCTTCTGTCTTATGTTTGTCCCAGACATTCCTAAAGCTGCCGCCGAAATCGCACGCGTCCTGAAGCCGGGAAGCTGGGTCGCGGTAGCCGTCTGGTCCGCTCCGGAAAAAAATCCTTCAATCGCCATCTCGATGGCTGCCGTCAAACAGGTGATCGACCTGCCGGCGGCGGACCCAATGGCGCCGGGCATTTTCCGTCTCGCTACACCCGGCGAGTTCGCCGGCATGTTGGAGAAAGCCGGCCTTACAGACATCACGGACCAAGAGTTTCTTGGGGAATGGTCCTACGGCTCAACCGATCAATATTATACGAGCTTGATGGAAATCGCCGCTCCGGTCCAAAATCTCATGGCGACGCTGTCCGAGGCGCAACGGCTGGAGGTGAAACATCTTATCATCAAAGCCGCTTCGCAGTTCCAGCGAGGTGCTCACATCACGTTCCCGATCGCGGTGCGGATGATAGCAGGACGCAAGCCCGGATGAGGCATGTCGGCGAAGAACGACGGCTTCAAAGACTTCATCCTGGATCAGCTGACGGAGCTGGACGGAGTGGCTGCACGGCCCATGTTCGGCGGCTACGGTCTCTATCAGAGCGCCGAGTTTTTCGGCATCATTCATAAAGGCCGCCTCTATTTCAAAGTGAGTGCGACCACCGTTCTTAATTACAAGAAACACGGCATGAAACCGTTTCAACCCAACCCCAAGCAGACACTCACATCCTTTTATGAAGTCCCGATTGATGTGATTGAAGATGCGGAAGTCTTGACCCAGTGGGCAGCAGAAGCAGTCGAGAAATGATCACGCCATGCCTCAGATTCTCTGGACCATCGGCCATTCGACCAAACCGATCAACGAATTTCTCTCACTCCTAAAGGCGCATGGCATTCAGCAGCTTATCGACGTTCGTACCATTCCCCGCTCTCGCCACAATCCTCAATATAATAACGAAGCGCTTTCAAAGAGCTTGCAGCATGAGGACTTGTCGTACAAGCACATGCCGAAGCTCGGTGGGTTGCGAAAGCCCAAGAAGGATTCCATCAACACCGGCTGGCGCAATGAAAGTTTTCGTGGCTACGCCGATTACATGCAGACGGATGAATTTCAAAGAGCTCTTGAAGAGCTGATAACGTATGGCACGGGCAAGAAGACGACGATCATGTGCGCGGAGGCCGTGCCCTGGCGATGCCACCGATCCTTGATCGCCGACGCGCTAGTGACGAGAGGCTGGGAAATTCGACATATCATGTCGGAAACGAAAGCAGACCGACATCGGCTTGCCTCCTTCGCGGTGGTAGAAAACGGGGAGCTGCGGTACCCTGGATCAGATAGTGGAGGCCTATTCCCCTAGCGACGTCCATGCCCCGGGCTTCCTCATCGAACGGGTGAAAAGGATTCTATGGCTCCTCAGCCGAAGCTTTGAAGAGGGCGGCTCGATTTGTTTTCGGCCCAAATGCCTTATCTGGGTATTTTTTCCGGCAAGGCGGCGATGCCTTCGGCTTATGCCGCCTTTCGCAAGTTCTTATCAAGGGTGGCAAGCGGAAGACCAAGATGCGGTTCTTGAAGTTGTGGCCTCATGCTCAAACAGCCGCGTCATCGTAACTGAACGATCAAGCACGAAGTTCTTCGCCGCCCAACATTCACGTTCATGATGCCGACGCGGGTCAGTTCATAACAAGCGGTGATCTGCAGCAGTCCATATCAGGCGCGATTGTCCTCTGACTGAGAGGTGAGGCGGACAGCGAACCGATCTTGCATTTTCATTTCGGCTTTGATTTCTTAGGAGGACTAGGTACTTTCTTAGGCAAATAAGCTAACTTGTTCCTCGTATCAGCGCTTTCACTGGCGCAAGCCGGAGTTCCTCCCATGCCTTCTTCACCGTGACTGGGCAATCCGCACTTGTTCACCGTCGGAAACACGCATCGGCAATCATTAACATTCCAGGTGTTACCAAAGGTCAGTATTGCCAGTGGTGCATAGTGATGATGGATGCCATGGGGAGGCCTAGGAAGAGGTATTGTGTTTCCGTCCGCATCACGTTCCGGCTCCCCGCTCTCCTTCAACTTCAGTGGCCATTCAATGTTTCCAGTCGCAACCCTGGCAGGGATCAGCCAGTAATCACCAGTGCGATAACGATTCGGCTTTTTTTTATTCAGGACAAACTGAATTTGAATGCCGTCCTCCACATCGATCCAGTCTTTTGTACTTTCTTGAACCATCACCGCTCTATCCTCTGCCAACGTAGTTCCCCCTTTTTCACTCTGATCCCACCGGCGCACTTTCGTTGGCCAATCTTCAGTATCCGGAACATCAGCGGGTTTCGACACGGATTTCTCAAGTGTCAATGTTACAGTGTCAACTTTGGTAACCTTGACCAGGACTCCCGGTTTTCCACGTAATTCCTGTCCTTCGTTGGTCAACTCCACCCATTGATTGGCGGCAAATCCACGAGGATTGTGGACCGTCAGCTCCGTACCGCTCGATTGGCAACCGGTCACGGTGGCGCCATTGTCGCGAGACCACTTAAAAGTAACTTTATCAACTCCTACTTCCCCACCAGTATGTATTTCGACGCGATAGAGCTGATTCTCGGGGCCTCGGTATTTGGCCTCCGGAGCCGTGAGGCAAGGGTCATGTGAATCATCTGGTTGCTTAACCTGTGCTTTGAGACAACCGAGATACCGAGGTTGCCACGACTCTTGTTGAATCCATTCTTGCCAGTTATCACGTATTTGCCCGACCTTATCGGCATCTCCATCCAAAGGGGGAGTTCCAATGATGGCTGTATCCCACAACTTCACTTGCCACACAACTTTGGCTCGGCTCGCCGTATCAGAACCACCAAGCGCCTTTTCTCGAATAGAGTCGTCCTCCAGCGCGGTGATATGATGTTCCCATACATCGAGATACACCAAATAGGTTTTTCTCGTATCTAAGTCCAGTGGAGGGGGATTCGGATAGTCTTGCTGGTTGTTGTACCGAATATTTTCCATGTCGTTCTCACACAAAATCCCGTCCACATAGTAACGGCCCTTACCAATGGAGAAATCCTTGGAGCTGATGTCGGTATCCCCTATTTTAAACCCTTGAGAATCTCCGGCAGGACCTGCAAATGGCCCAATTAGATCTGCTGTCAGAGTGCGCAGATAGTGGAGTAAGATCGCCGCCTGCTCGTTCCAGTCGGCATCAAGCTGCGCCCGCCCCTGTTGCATGAGCACGCGACTGAAGTGTTTGGTCCTATCGAACGTCTCTCTGGAAAAATCGCCTTTCATGCTCGTTCTCCTCTAAGGTCTAGCTCACCACGATAATACCGACGTCGGCTCCCGCCGGGATGTATTCATCCAAACGGACACGCAGATTCGCTTCACGTTGTGGTTGGAAGAGATCATGGAATACACCCATCTCTGATTCATCGTCCGCACCGCGCGAGATCTCCTCGGCGCAGGTTTGCGCTAACTGGCAATACGTCGGTGTGCCGTAGCGGGTGCTGTTGAACTGGGGAAGGACGCGCTGTCGCTCTGGTGCCAATGCCAACTCTCTTGCTTCATCAGAAGAACTAGATGGCAACGTTGCACGAACAGGGAGCTCTACCAAATCCGGCTGACAATGATAGCGCGGCGGGGTACGTGATCCGGGCGTCACATAGCAAAAACGCAGGCATCCATATTGACGTCGTGCGACGGTGAGACGGCTATTGAAGATGCTGTTCTCGCCCAGCTCGATTGCATGTACCTGGACATGGCCGAAAACCGTGCTGCGGCAAATCGTCAGCACGGTATGGGCCACCGGACAGCCTGGTGCGCCAATGGCTTCGTTATCCGGATGAACAGCATCAATAATCGTGTCGCTGATGCATACGCGAATAGGATCAAGACGGTAATCGGGACCAATCCCCTGGCAGTGTGCCCGCAGCACTTCATCATCCGAATGGCTGTCTTTTGGCGCAGACCCCCCGTCGGATGTAGAAACTATGGGATTGACTTGGATGGAGCCCAGAATACTGTGCTCGATCATGACACACACATTCGGGCTGAAGATCTCCAAACTGGGTTCCGTAGGGTGTTTCGATTCACAGTCATTGTCTATTTCCCAGCCAGGCACCAAGGTGGAATGGCGAATCATGACTTTTTGCAAATCGCCACCGAGCTGAACACTGCGGCCCGTGATAAGAAGGCCATCCAAGGTAAATCGACTGCCGGCCGGCCCCGTCACCGTAAGCGCATCCGGTTGATTGGTCTGCCAATCCAAGAGCCGAATCACCGGACGCCGGCCGTTCGCCGCTCGCAATTGCAGACTTTTCTGTCCTTCGCCGAACTCGATCATGAGCTGTTCCACATACACGCGGCTGTCATCGATCTCGATGACGGCATCGGGTTTCGACTCCTCACGCCACTTTTGGAGCGCCTTGCCCAAAGTCTTGAACTCGCGACCCTCACTGACTTGGTACAGCACAGAGCCTGGCGGCTGAGAGACCGTTCTGTCGTATTCTCCGCCACCCACATCTGCGCTGAATCCGTAGTGATAAGACACCCACACGCCGTTTTTGGGGGTGTGCTGAGGGGGAAAGGCAATACGTCCCAGGACAGGATCGACCGCCACCGTCCCTTTGTGAGGCAGATACGTCCAGTCGGTTAAATTCGCCGCGATGATCTTCTCTTTCAACTCCTCAAGAACAATCTCAGTGCCGCGTTTGACTCCCTTCCAGATAAAGAAACTCTTTTCCTCACCGTAGAGCCGATGCAGATGGTCTTCCAGTAGACGGCGTCGAATCGGAACCGGCAAATTGAATTCATCGGCGATATGGGTGGGATCGGTCTCAGCCTCCGATTTCAAAAAGAGGGGTGCGTTATTCCCCAACACGCTAAACGTGTAGCAGTGTGGCCCAGCGGCTTCGACGCAAAACGCCGGAGTTTTTGTGACTGAATAGGTCTTGAGGCGCCAGATGAAAAGTCCCACGCTCGGAATGTTGTACCGGCCTTGGGTATGTTGAGAGTTGATGCGCCGAACATCGACCGTGTGTGCGAGTTCGTCGAACGGACCATCGAGCAACTCAAGGGCGCGAATATTCCGCACATCGATGGTACGCGCCCGGTCCAGATGCAGGTGATTGAGCGACTGTGTCCAGCCCAACAAACGGTACAACTCCACCGCTCGTGCCGGCCAGCCGGCCACATCGTTCGCCAGGAGTTCGAGGAGCGCCAACGTCCCCTTGCGGCGCCGGTACCGAATGGTATTGGCGACCTCGCGGCGTGGAATAAGGATCTTGTTACGCGCACGGCTCTGTTCGCTACGGACATCGCCGGGCTCGCCGGCTTCGTGGATCTGCCGATAGCCCACCAGATCGGCGACATACGGCACCACCCAATCCTCACAAGTCTCGATGAACCAATTGTCATAGAGCCGCCCAATGTCTTCTTCGACCAGATTGACTTGTTCCGCAATCACCCGCAGCAAGGCTTTGAGCGGCTCGCCCTGTTCCGCATCGCGAATGCGGTGAATGGCGGGAAGCAATTCGTAGAGCCGATCGATATTATCGATACTCGTACTCATGAGACCTCACGTGATCTGATTCAGGATCAAGGCTTCGGGAACGTCAGGAGTCAGAAAAGCCAGTTGCGCCGGAAGAATCCCGCCCTCAACACAGGATGCTAGATTGACAGTAAGGCGAGATAGAGGCTCAGTCACACCTTTGATCTCATTCCCATTCTGGTCCTTTAATGATCCACTGACCCAGTCGGCTATTTCGCTCGGTGTCAGTAACCGTCGGTTCCCTGAGCTCTGCTTGCCTGGAGTTTTTTCAGGGATTCCTCTGAGCAGATCGACATCCACATACTCCACCCCTCGCACCGCTTGCATCACGCTGATCACCTCGCTCAGCAATACATCCTGTCCCAGCTCGCGTCGTTCAAAACCAAACGCCTCGAGTAATGTCGCGCGGACTTGCGTGACCACCGGCTCCCACTGGTACTCCGGCAGAACTCGGATGCGCGCACTGATGACGATCAGCATCAGTTCACGGATCTCCAATTGAACGGCTTGATGGGGATCGCCGAAATCGAGCAGCGACTGACGGAGATTTCGGTACAGGTCGGAATTCTTATCGATCGGAATATCATCGGCACCGGCGATGGTGATATGCACCAACTGGCGACGGCCATCGGAAAGCTCCACCGCACGCGCCTTCCCGATCCCGGCATAAATACATGTGAAGTCCTCATAATCTTGCACGGACACCAACCGATCCAGCGCCTTCACCGCCAATGGCGCATTCTTGCGAGCCTGGTCGCGGCTTTCCTTATCTGCGCCTCCAGTGGCGCGTAAGGGATTGATCACCTCCTTGACGCCCAGCGGGCGTGTGCTCAAGAGAGTGATCTGCCCAGCCTTGACGTTGCCGGACTTGCCGATGCCGTTGCGATACTCGGCCTTGATGTTTTCGATGCCGGTCGGCAATCGCGCCCCTTCATGGCCATTGCCGAAGACAACCGTCGTCTTACTGTCATCGTCGGTCTTGGTGATGAACTTGCGATCAGTGGATGAAAGCCCCGCCAACGCATCAGTCTCCTTCCACTGAACATCGTTGACAAAGACCTTGAGGGTGCTGTCCACGCCAGCAGGATTGGAAGCTGAAACATAGGTCAGCGGGGGTTGCTTAAGGACGAACGATTGCAGCGTCTTCGCGCCATCGCCGCTCCCAAGGACTTCCTTGCGTGTTTCCCCATGAGTGGCTTTGATGACATTGCCATAGATGGTGATCGTGTCGCGTTTAAAACAATAGGCGAGCTTCTCGGCGAGCTGAATGAAGGTGCGGGTTTTATCACCCGGGAAGACTTGAAACTCCCTGGCTTTCGCCGCAGAATGACTATTGCCATCCTGAGCCCGCTTCACTTGAGTACCGACATTTTGAGTCGCTGAGGCCAGCATCGCCAACTCGCTGAACCGGACGCCGCTCGTGCCGGGAATATCACGCTCGCCGGAGACGACAACCCAACGGCCGGATTCCAGGCCTTCGTAAAGACCATCGAGCTCAAGCAGCTCGTCCGTACCTCCACAGACGGTTTCGTCGATAGGTTCTTCGGCGAGTTCGAGTTCTTCGCTTTGAGCGTAGACTACTGTCCGTCGGATGATCTGAAAATCATCAAATAGCGGTTGCCCGGTGGTTGCGGCTGCGATTCCAATTACTGGTGGAGGTGGAATTACAAACCATTCCTTCTGTTTGGACGAATCCTGCGGATCGATTAACTCAATCCGTGTTGTCTTACCACTGATACCATAAACTGCACGGGCGCCATTGGCGTGTGGATTTTTCACCTTAGCGACAATGTGAGGTTGTTCTGCAGGCTTCACTGTATGAGTTTTATTTTTATCGAATACAACCGCGCTGGTGTCTACGACTATCCAGGTATCCGGCAAAACTTTGTCGTAGCCTGCGTCAAGGAAAACTGTGGCAGAATATTGTTCCTTGCTGGCTTTCGTAACAATTTCTTCGCTTTCTTCTATGTCAGTTAATTCCCACTCTTTAGTTCCTAGAACCTTCGTGGTTTCGTTTAGCTTGTCTGGTTTCTTGGGCGCATTGCCTCCGAATAAGGGAGCTGTTAGCCGCAGCGCGTAAACCTTAATCCCACTCTCAGGCGTCACTTCGGCATTCGCAGTCGCCGTAGCAAGTGTCTCTCTCAACACCGGCGCGAACGCCTTCAGCGCAGCGTGGCTGGCCTCGCCGCCGGCCAATGTCTTACGCAGCGAAGATTCACCGGATTTGCCTGACTCTACTCCGCTCCCACGGAACACAACCTTCAGGTCACGTTCCAGCTGGAGGGAGTTTGCAAGTTGAACAGAAGGCGGAAGAGTGAGTGCACCGATTAGATCAACACCCCGAGCGACAAACTGATCGAAACCTTGCGTTGCCGGTTCCTGCAGAATGACTAAGGTTCGATCTGTTTGGGCATCCGGCTTGACATCCTTCACACGATGAAAATCTGGTGTGCCGCTGCCAAAGTCGATAAGCAACGGGTCATTCGGTTTGAGGTTCGTGGCGATGCCCTTGAGATAAATCCGCTGGTTCGTCCCGTCGCCGGCCTTCACGCTTTGTTCCCTCTGAGGCTGCGTCATTCGGGGCTTGAGATTGTTCCATTTTGCCCGCGCCTTCAGATCCTCGCTCGTTTCGAACGATTGCGGCAACTCGCCAGGCCCTGGCACGCTCTGCGATCTCGAGCCTTTGGCGATGGTCGTTTCCTCCTTGAAGTTTGCATCGAGGGTATAAGCCAGGTAGACGCTCGAGGCGACGCCCGGTCGAGGTTGGTAGCCCACAAGCCGCGCCAATTCCAGCACTGACCGACGTTCTGTGGCGGTTCGCAAATAGCCTTCGTTGGCGATGCGCTCCTGATAAAAGGTCAACACATCGGCGACGACCGCCCAGACATCAAGTAATGCGATGGATGGGTCATCTGCTTCACGCGAAGTGAGCTTCTGTAAGGGATAGAATTGTTCTTTTTCGCCATCGATCTCTTTCTCCAGAAACAGCGTTGTCAATCGCGCCTTCATCGTTTCGAGGAAAGTCGCATGAGTGCCGATACGGTAGGACAAGGCCGGCAGGCCCGGCCGATTTGCCGTCGATAGCGGAGTCAACGGTTCTACGCCCTCGCAGCAACCACAGGCCGTCGCATTCGCCGGGGGGCAGCAGCAATCGCTCTTCATCGTCCACCTCGTACATCAAGGACCAGCCGGCCGTTCTCCGGTAAACTGGGGTCGTTATCGACGATAGCAATCTCAAGCGGACCGAGCGGTAGTATGCCGTTCTGGATCTCGCCATTAGGCCCCTCGAACAAACGTTCCAGTGTGTCGGCCATCACGCTCTCCACACCGGGCACCGCTTGAGCCGCTGCGACCAACTTGCTGAGATAGATGCTTTGACCGATGGTCAGGTTATCGGGATGAAACAGTCCCTTCCGGCCATCCGGCAAGACCCGGTTACTGAACAAATCCAACAATTCCGCCTTGACATGGCCTCGCAAATAACTCGACAGCACGCAGATAATCAGCTCGATATCGAGCGGCACGCGCTGAGCGGATTGAACGACCAGATCGTGACCGATGCGGCGGTAGCGATACAGTCTTCCCTCGATTTCTTTCAGCAGCGCAGGATCGGCCTCTTCTCGCCCCAGCGGATCGACGACCACCAACATGTCGTACCAACTCCCGTTCCAGCGTAGCTGGGCGGCAGCACTTTGTATCTGGTGCGGAAACTCACGCAGGACGATCGTTGCGTAATCATCCTCGGTGATCGCCCGCTCCAACTTCTTTCGAAACGTATACGGCGCATAAAGCTTCACTTCGGCCATAGGTTCAGACGCCGTGCCACCACGGGCTGCCAACGGATTACGGATGTTGACGATACCGCCGCTCAACGATGTCCGGCGAGTCACCAAGTGGCCGATGGTCTCAGCCCCGACATTGCCCGATGGACCGTTCCCCACCCGGTAGACGGCGTGAAATGTTGTTCCGGCATCCGGTCTCTGTCCCAATTCATCGTCGCCGAAACGCAGATGTGCATGCCCGTCGTTGTCCATCTCCACGACGAAGTGCAGATCGGGGTTGTGGCTCTCGAGCAAATCCCTTTGAACGGTCCAATCTGAAACGACCGCACTGAGAGAGGTGCCGGTAAGTTTTGTCACCTGAGGCAGCGCGTCTCTCACCCCCTGGATTAATATCTGCGTGGCAGACAGGTCCGTCGCGATTGACTGACTAAACGTCAGCGGTGCCTTTTTTAGAACCGGTTCGTATCGATCCGGCACGGCGACTGTCTCTGCCACCCCGCCTAAGCAATCACATGTCTCGATCGTTTCCTTGACTGGCACCGGATCCAAATCCTCATGAATGGTGATACCGTGATCCACGAGAATGAGATTTCCACGAGCGACACTGATGTTCTCAATCACAGCGCAATCCGGCGGCGGCCCCATGACGGAGAGACAGAGGGGGAACGGAAGCGCATCTTCCTCAGCCCACGTGATTTCAGTGATAGCGATGTCTGGATGGAGCGGATCGTACCCATGGTGGACATCCGTCAGCCGCACGGCATGGCGATGTTTCGGATCACCGTCGGCAGGATTGCCGGTTTTCGGACCGATGACTTCTTCGAAGATCAGCACGTCACCTGGTTCCAGATGAAGCGGATCCCCGGTTGCGGCGGTTACCGACTTGGGACGCGGCTCATCCGGCCCCTCAGGAACCGGATCACATTCATGAGGCTTCTCGGGCGGGGGTGGCTCAATCCAGCGACCGATGAGCGTCGCCATGGTCGTCCCCCGCGGTAAACAACATTCGTGATCGCCCCATGTGTAAAAATGAATCTCATGGTGCTTGGCATACAGTCGGATCGCGTCCTTGGTCACTGGTTCAAATACTTCGTAGAGGCCGACCTGCTGACGGAGCAGATCCTCTTCCTTGACGACTCCGGGGACTCGATCAAGATTCGTGATGAAATAAAGATCACTCGGATCATTAAGCGTGAGGTCGCTGTCGGTTTCCACACAGACCCAGGTGCGGGCGTTGCAACCCTCGTGCATGGAGTAATCCACGAGACGGGCATGGCGGCGCACTGAGATGCGCTGCCGAGCCGTGTCGAGATAGGCCTCAGTCGCTACGGCATCTTGGTAGTAGCTCAGATGGTCGCCTACATAGGCCAAGATCTCCACCAGCGTAATCCCAAGATCCGGCACATGGCGCTCCTGCCAATCCGGCATCACCAACGCAAGTCGATCTAGCATCAATTGACGAAAGCTCGCATAGTCCTTTGCGAGGTAGTTTATTTCCGGTTCGTTGAGCTTCTCCGGCGGGCACACCACCTCTTGCTTGCAATCGAGATCGCTGGGGCAATCCACCTTGAAATTGAATTCGACGGAGTCGTAGAGGGCATCGAACTTCGGATGGCGTTTCCAGTTCCCTTGCTCATCCCGCCCATCGACTACGCGGAGGGTATAGGTCGAGAAATCGCCCTCCTTGTCCACCACCACGTCCATGAAATCGTCCAGCCCAGCCATATCGGAGCGTGTGACCTTCACCTTGGTCACCGTGATGCCGCGAATCCGCCGCCCACCCTCAATGAGAAAGTTGGATGGTTCCAGCGTCACCGGTGCTTTCCCGAGAAAATAGACCGTCAAGGTAACCCGGTCCCTCCCGACTTCCAGATAATCCAGACCGTTGAGAGCCTTGTCTTGACGCACCACCTCGCGCCGTCGTTCATCACGACACACTAGGGTATTCATGACGTGCTCCTGCTAAAGGTGGCGACGCGAGTCTCTTGCGTGCGCCGGACCAGATAGTTCACCACCACACGCAACGTGGCCTCTTCGCTGGTCACCTCTACCGTCCGCACTTCGATCACATCGCCCAGCCACCGCTGCAATCCTGCTTGGACGGTAAATTGGAGCGCCGCCGCCAATTCTGGGCTATTGGGAGCAAAAATCATTTGTAAAAGACCGCTACCAAAATCCGGTCGGTTCACCCGTTCACCCGCGTTGGTAAACAGGAATTGCTCGATCATGTCGCGGATGTGATCGTCCTCACCAGTTGTCGCCGTACGGCCGCGATGATCAAAATGAAACGGATAGTCGATGTTCATACCTGCCTCATAGAGCACTCACCCGTGTTTGTGTCGCCACAATGAGCAATGGTGTACCGGTCGGTGCACAGATCGCTTGGCTGCTCTGCACAACCAGCGGTTGGCCATTCGAGGTGACACGTGTCGTCCCAACGATCCATTGAGCCGTCACACAGGGTCCGTTGGCGGCAGGAGGCGGCGGCAAGGTACAGCCGGCGACCATATAGGGTGCCGTCATCAGCACTGTCGGTTGGCCGCTCACGGCCACGCGTGGATTGGGAACGGTCGGTTGCGCCTGTCCTGCATGCGAACACAGCACTTGTGCCCCCACATGGACTAAGAAACCAGGCATGACTTAGTTCTCCTGCTACACAATGACGAGCGCCCCATTGTTGATGGTGACTGTCGGGCCGACCATCGTAATCATCGCGCCCTTCCCATTATTGATATAAATTCCTGAATCGTTCACGACCAGCATTGCGCCTGTCGTGCTTTTCAGCACAATACCTCCTGTCGCCGGTGTCGGAGCGCTATCACTGATCAACACCTGGTTTTGCAACGTGGTTTGTATGACAACGTTCTGTCCGGGTGGAATCGGAGGCGGCGCGAGGGCCAACGGCGGAACGTCAGCCGTACTTTCCCAGCGTCCTCCTGTCCAAATGGGTTTATTCGGATCCCCCTGCTCAAATTCGACCCACACGGCCGCACCAATGGGTGGAACCACAAACATGCCGGCGGCGGCGCCGGTCATCCCCGAAAACGGTGTGCAGCACTCGGCCCAGGTGCTGGGGATGAGACTCAACACATCCGGCACCATCACTTGCAACCGGCCACGTTGTTCAGGATCGATATTTTGTATGACCGTCCCTCGATACTTGCCGTAATACTTTTGCGATCCATTCATATGTGTTACGCCATGACCACTGGTGTATTGGAAACTAACCCGTCTCGCGACAGATTGAAGCTTTGCTTATATTCACCCTGCTTGATGTTGTGCGTCACACTGTCGACATAATATAAACCGTCGTACGCTAAACCAGCTCCACGCACACCGACCAGCGTCCTGGCCCGAAGAATCTGCCCATAGCGCAGCACGTTCAAGCTGCCGTTGCCCGTAATGGCAGCCCACGATTGCACTCCGCGCGCGATTGCGTGCTTGAGAGCCTCTTCAACCGGCAATGCAGCAGAAGTGTGGTCGAAAACCACCTTGGCTGGAGGCGTAGGCCTGGCACCCAGAGGCGGCTTAAAGATATTGATATCCGGCATCGGAACCGGAATCGGCACTCTTCCTGTAACCGGATCCAATACATTGATGATCTCGATCTGCTTCTGCAATCCATTCAGGCTGAAACTCAAGGACTCTACATTCGTGTGAGCATCCATATTGACGCTCAATGCCGCTTGCGGTAGAGGCACACGAATATCCGGGCCGAAGTACGCAATGCTTTGAGCAGGCAGAGGCCCAGGTTCGATATAGAACACATATCCGTTTTGACTGGCCAGTGAACGAATATGTTGGAGATCCGTGTCGGTCTGCGTGATCCAACCATCAACGGGTGTTCTGACTGTGGAGATGAATGGTGGGAGAACGACCGGCACGACGCCCAGGTACGCATACTTGGCCAAGATTAGGTTGATCTGTGCAATGTCAGGCATAGCAGGGTACATCAGCGTGACCTGCAGTAAATCCATGGCTACTGTCAGATCTTCCCCGGTAATCGTCAGCGTTGACTTCCCTGCCTCATTGCTTGGTTGGATTTCTTGCCGGGTCACGAAGCCATCGATCAGCACATTAGGAATACCGTTCAAGGTTGCAATGATGATGACGCGCGTCACGATGGGGTCGAAAAAACCAGCCGGTAGCAGCGCCAATTGTAACAGCGAGTTTTTTCCGACAGTGAACGTCAGTTGAAAGCCGCTGCGATCTCCCGAAGTATTCACCTGCACACTCTGCAAAGCTTCCAGCACCGGAGGTGGTGCCGGAATCGGCACAGATGGACCGATGAGCAGCGTAAGGTAGAGACCGTTAACCAACATTCGGAATCCCTGGAATCCCTTCCGGCATGGTGATGCGGAGCCGCCGTCCGACTTGCGCCACCAGCTCCGGTGGATTCATCGCGTTATTGGCGTCACAAATGCGCCAAAATTGCAGCGGGTCGCCGAGATAGCGCGCCGTGATGTTGTCCAAACGCTCCCCTTGCGTGACCACATGCTCCTGCAGCAATGTAAAGCGTTCCGGTGACGGCAAAAAGCGGCGTTTCAGATAGATTAATTCAGTTCCGTCCGCTTGCAGTAAACTGGCCGTTTCACTATTGTGATACCGGCTCGTCGGTGGAAATATTAGGCTCCGTGTCGGATTCATAGTCGTACCCCGGTTGCGACATTTTGTACGCTGTTGGCCACATTCAACGTTGCCATCACTTCCTTTGACATCTGATGTGCCAGGAACATCCAGTGGCCAGGATGGAGCACGCCGAGATCCTGATAACTGAGCACGTTCAGCGTCAGCTCGGCTTTGGCGCGGATTGGGTTCAGCAACTGGTCATAGGCTTCCTCGGTGATGCTGAAGCTGCTCAGGCGTACAGGTAATACTCGCTGTGGTCCCCATACAAACAGAACGAATGGGCCTTCCATTGGTAAAATTTCGATGGTGCCGACGAGGGACAACACGGTGTTAGCGATCACCACCGCGCTTTTCGGATACAGCATCGTCTCCAGCGCTGAGAGCGTAGGATAGATACCCATGCTGACTGCTAAGGGGTTTGCCTGTTCGAGCTGATCGGTGGCATCGATTTCGATACTCAGCGTGATCGTTTCCTTCGGCGGCCCAGTCAGTCGCTGGGCCTCGCCCCGATCCCCATCCCCACTCGCCGCACGTGCCTCCAACCGGCGCGTCATCGTGT
Source organism: Nitrospira sp. (assembly GCA_024998685.1). GTDB lineage: Bacteria > Nitrospirota > Nitrospiria > Nitrospirales > Nitrospiraceae > Nitrospira_D. The sequence continues at coordinate 75,706 of JACOEH010000008.1, read as the reverse complement.
CCGGATTGTACTGAAACACCACCACGCTACCGACGGGATTCAATATATCCACGCCGACGAGAGCGCCTTTGATTAAACGGGGAGATCCTGGGAATGTACTCATAAATGACTCACCAAACCTTACCAAAACTTGCCTGGCCGCCATCGACCGGCCTTGTGCAGTGGTCTGAAAACCTATACACTTTCATCTATAACCCAATCCGTTGAACACCTCCTGCGTACGTTTGACCATCTCGCCGATGCCGAAAAGCGAGAAGCAGCATCGGGGATCTTACGTCGTGTGCGAGGATTTACATTCCATCCCGTCTCGGATGACGAACTTGTTCTCAACGCCGAAGAGTTGTTTCTCGCGTTAGACGAACGAGAAGCTGCTGATGAGCACTCCCAATAGGGGAGAAGTCTGGCTCGTGGATCTTGGTCTGGCCGCCAAGGTTCGCCCCTGTGTGATTGTAAGCATCCCGGCATCGGATACTGAACGCGCTCTCGCCACCGCCGTGCCTCACACAACAAGCCCGCGTGATACACAATTTGAGGTCGGTGTTTCAGTTTCATTCCTTCGTCCAGGAGCCTTTGATGTTCAAAATCTCGTGACCATTCCCCACGCCAAGTACCTTCGCAAACTGGGACCTTGACATCGACACAACTCCAACAAATTGAAGGTCCGCTGCGACGTTGGCTTGGTTTGTCATAATTCTCCTGTCAGTGTCCGATCTCTGCGTGGTCTCTTCTCCGCACGTCGTAGTCCTTGCCACAGGAAACTATCCCCTTTTCCTCTCTAGAATAGTTGGCATCGATTTCGATACTTAGTGTAATGGTTTCCTTGGATGGCCCAGTCAACCGCTGCGCCTCGCCACGATCTCCATCGCCGCTTGCCGCCCGAGCCCTAAATGGTCTATGGAAACCTGTATGTCACATAAAAGTTCCCCCATCTGCAGACCTCTCCTTCGCCATTGTATAGAAACCTGATGCCATGAGCTTATGGCCCGATATACCCCGCGCGCACGTCGATTGCCCCAATCGTGCCTCCGTCCATAACCTGCACTTCTATCAACCATTTCTTTTTAGTCAGTGCCAGGTGGCTAGAAACCACAATCGAACAATAGATGAGATTGTCAACGGGATGTGAGCACTCCATTTTTTCCCTTTGGGCAAACGCGTAAAGTTTTTCAATCGGCTTATGACTCAACTCCGATACCAACACTTGCTGTACCTGCGTTGATTGGTCATAGGAATTCCAATCAATCATTCGTACTACTTCCCATTCAAGTAACAGATGGTTCCGAGTATTGATCCCAGTGTCTACTACCTCTACCTCGGCACTTTAGATATTAGGATGCCCCCACCCCGGGGCGATCATCACCGGCTTATTTCTGGGGACACTGCAATTTGAGAGTAGTGTACTGGCAACCGTGTTACTATTGGGGCCAGTTGGGGCGTAGGGAGTACAGGTCCCATCGATTCGTCGAAGTTCCGATGCAAAGCACGAATCCTTGCCACAGGCAGCTGGTCCTCTCATAACGGTCACCGATGGCGCTGAAGGATCCCAATCGACCGTACCAGAGACATACGGGCCATTATTGGTGATGATCGTCCCATAAGAACCTGCGTCGACTCCGGGGCAACTCCCTCCAGGACCACCTCGATAGTAAAACTCGGTACCGGTGCTGTCGGTATAGACAATGAACAGATGCCATATTGGCGCACCGCTTAAGATTCCTCCGATATGGGTTGCTCTGACATCAATCTTGCACGAGGATCCTGTTCCCGGTGACGGAGCTGGACCGCCTCCGCCACTAGACCCTGAAGAACTCGATTCAGAGAATCGTTGTAGTACGGACGATGAGAGTATTCCCGAGCTAATTCCGGCATGAGACATCTGGCCAACCGGCAGCCGTGAGTCGCCGACTACCTGCGACTCAGCAGCACTTGCTGCCTGCTCATGCACGGTATCTTTCTTCCCCATATGTAGGTGCGCACTCGACGAATGCGCCTGATCCTGCTGAACAGTATGAGTTAACTCATGAGCGAGCAGTTGCCTTCCCAAGGTGGTGTGAGGCGCGTAGGCACCAGATGCAAACACAATGTCTTGGCCCACGGTATAGGCGAGTGCACTGACCGCTCGCGCCGATTCCCCTGCTTGCCCACCCGTATGCACTCGCACACGACTGAAATCATGGCCAAATCGCGGTTCAAAGAACGCGCGGGTTGGTGCATCAAGTGTATGACCAGGCGAGCGGAGAACTTCATGGACGATTGGAGGAACTGCGTCCGACTGCTGAGTGCTAAGTCCTGAGTGCTGAGTTTTCCGCTGCAACGAGTGATTTTTCTTCCCGCAAGACTCACATCCCCCTCCAGCCATCGAGTGCGTCCCACAGGAGCATTTCCTTTGCAGCACACCCTGTGCAACCGGAGTGAAAAATTTACCACTGCTCTGTCCTGCCTGGCTGAATGTTTTCTCACTCACCATTTCGATTCACTCCATCCCTATTGGTCCTTTTACCGGAAGAATAGGCTAGGCCCACATTCACAGCAAATCGATTCTCCTGAATATCTGCACCTCACCCCATCACCAGTCTCCCCACACACCTCCGATCGCCGCGTCATCGTATCGAGGTTGTACTGAAACACCACTACCGTGCCAACGGGATTCAAGATATCCACGCCGAAGAGAGCGTTTTTGATCAGGCAAGGGGAGCTTGGAAACGCAGTCATGTTTCAATCTACCCTTCCAATACGTTTGTCGCTCCGATCAAACACCCATTCTCTCACTTCGACTTATCGACATGCTCAATATTAGACCTTAACCCTTCTGCTTCTCTTGCTCTCTCTTAGGCAACAATCTCTACCTGCAATGATTCAGTCACTTTCCCCTCCCACAATTCCTCAGTTTACGGCATGCTGGTCTGATGCACCACTCTGCAATCTCGTTCGGAAAATCCACGCGCGAGTCGTAACAACCCCTCAACTCGTTCGGTCAGGTTTTGGAGGTGGATGGCCTGTACGGCTTCCGACTCGTTGGAAAAAATGGGATCGAAGGCAGTTAGAAGTAACTGCACCTCGTTATGGTATACCGGACTCATGGAGTCGAGCATTTGCTCCTCAATCAGCAATGTGGCTGGGTTATTTAGTAAGGGCAACAAGCGCTTGACCAAAATGATATTTTCTACTCTGTACACCTGCCACCCTTCTGGTGGATGGTGACAAATCAGGTAATCCCCTGGGACGCATACTGCCGCTCCCCTTGGATAATCAATAGAGCACTGATCCATTTATCACTCCAATCCTAGGGGTGACATCTGGCGCAGGTGATGGCTTCGCTCATATTGCTACGCACCTTGAAAACTGGGCGCCCCCCAGAGGTAACCGGTGTTTCGCTTGGATCGTTGGACAAGGCTCTGTCTCGTGTGGCAGGCCGGAAACCGGGTCCGTTTCCTGGACCGTATACTCTACGAGCACCATTTTTTGAGTACACATCAGTTGGGTCAGCTCCAGTAGGATCAGTGCGACCGGCGACAATATGGAAATCCCTGTTATTCGGCGAAAGAACGGTACCTCGATCATCTTCCAAGTGAATATCGTATTCCCAGAGCCAGAACTTCACTGCGCCCGCGCCACAGCTCCCCCCTGCTGGGGTCTGGGGCAAGATAAAGTTTGCCATGATTGAATCATAGACGGCTGACGGTGGAGAGATGTATTGGTAAGTTCGTGTTGCTAAACCGGCACAATTGTAGTTACGCAAGCTTACCGAAGAATCATAGCCGTTGTAGTTACTGCAAGAGGTCTGTCGTTGGATTTGACGAGATAATCGGCCCTTGGTTTGCTGAATTACATGGGTAAGTTCGTGAGCGAGCAGGTACTGGCCTTCCTGACTTTCGGGTTGGTACTGAGATCTGGCAAAGAAGATGTCCTTGCCAAGGGTAAATGCGCGCGCGTTGATTTCTTGGGCAAGCGCATGTGCTCGGTCATCGGTATGAACCCGAACAGAAGAAAAATCATGGCCTAACCGGCTTTCCATGAAGGATCGGCCAGACGATGGCAAGGGCTCACCTCCAACATGGATAGCTTGCTGCAAGGATTGCTCAAAACGAGGGGCCACCGTACCTGCGTCACCAGTTGCGCTGCGCCGCACTTCCGCAGGCAGGATAGTCTCTGCAAAGCCGGCTTCAGACTGTTCCCCAGTGGGGAACATGCTATCGACCATGTCTTCCGGGCGCAACTCCACTCGGTAGAGTTTAGGTTGTACACCATATGAAATATGGGCCACGGGCGAGGTAAATCCGGCCATGACTGAATCGGCTACTTTGTCTGCTTCTTGCTCGTACTGGTCACCTGGAGTGCTAACAGCCAGTTTTGCTTGTATCTGGAATGGGATTATAGAAAATACCGGGATCCGGCTGAAATCGTGACCCAAACAGGCAGTTTCAGTTGTTGAATTTTCTTTGACGTTCGTCGTATTGACTCCTAACGGCCACTGCACAGTTTGATTCGCGATCGTGCTCGGGGGGTAACAGACCGGGGTCACCTCCCAGCCATGTCCGAACTGCGACTGACCGTGTATCGGAGGTTTGATATGCGCGGCCTGCTGACTTGTCTTCAGTTGTTGTGCGGAAGCATGCATGGTTCGTCTACTTCAGTTTGATTACCTACGTTGCTTGCTGGGAACTCCTTTTACCGCTCGTACCTTGACACTACCCCGGCCATTGCTTGATCAGTAATTCGGTCAGCTTCCTGTTCCAGCGGATCGTTACTGGCCCCGATAACAAGTTTCCGCTGTAGCAAACTTTTTTCTTTGCACAGTCCGCACATTCCCCACCCGCCATTGTGTGATTGCCGCAGGCACATCTCTGTCAAATCCCAATTTTGACAATCTCGAACCAACGGCCTTGCACAGAGCCCAGTTGTTGTTCATAGCGCCGCACTTGATTGCGATGGCGGGTCCCCGCGCTGGCGTTGGCGCTCCGGTCGATTGGCCACAGGTTTTCAAAGGCATCGAGGGCGTCGCCGGGATGCAGTTCTCCAAATTGCAGCTCGTGGACGTGATCGATCTGCAGGCCCGCGCGGCTGAAGCCCAAATATGTGACCAGGTTGCGAAAGCGGTCCCTCTCCCTGTCTAAGCGTCTTCCCCGGACCAGTTGGAAGGTCTTGCCGATATACGGCCAGTAGTGATCCGCCACGCCGATGTCGTCGAAGGTCCTAGTGCCATCCGGCTGGTCATAGGACACCTGTGTTGGCCCGTCATCTCGGTTCACGAACTTGGGCGAGACTGCATTGGGTAGATCCAGACGTCCAGGGTAAATGAAGTTGTCCTTGGGCTTGTGCCATTCGAGAGGCAGCGCGTTCTGTTCTGAAAGTCCATCGCGTGCAGGATCTTGCTGAACGTTGGCTGCATCCTGGTTCAGAAGACTGTTGGCGATCCCCGTCAATATGGGCATGATGATGGAGGTCGAAGCTGGCGTGTCCGAAGCGCCAGCCGTGGCAGCCGCGCCCATCTGGTTTTGCGAAGACTGCGTCATCGCGGCCATCGTCTCAAGCCCGCCGCGGTTAATGATCAGCGAGAGGTCGGGACGGATGGCGATCCCTCCTCGCCAGCCAAAGCCGACGTTCGCGGTACCCGTCCACGAGGCTCCCCAGACCGTGCGAGTAAGAATCTTGGCGGCAATGGCCGCCGTAATGCTATACCCCAGGGCCGCACGAAGCGCTAATGCACTGGAAGCAGCCAAGCTCCATCGGCCCGTGCTCAGGTCGAAGATGGCCTGTACGTCCGCGTCGATTTTACCGCTTGCTTGTGCCGTGCCTCGAGCATCGAGGTTCCCGTCGATTGATGTGAGCGGGATGATGCTCAGATAGCGCGCGTTCAGGCTCAATGAGCCGTTGAAATTGACGGCGCCGCTGATCGAGGCTGCGAAGTTGAAATGGGCCCTGCCGCCGATCCGGCCCCTGCCTAGTCCCTGCGTCAGACAGATATCCTGAAGCGTCCCTGGGCCATACGAACCTTGCAAACTGCCGGTCACATTAGCATCGGCATCAAGAGCAATCGTGATCCATCCAAATTCACCAAGCAGGAAGCGATGCGACCAGAGCTCCCGACTATAATGAATCGGCGAAAAGAGATCCCGGATGAACGAGGCCTCAGGGATCAGTTCCTGATCCTCAATATAAACAAAACACTCTTGCTCTCCAGAGGGGGGCGTCAGTGAAGTGACCGAGTCCACATGCACGCTCTGCTGGTTTTGCAGCAACGTGGCAGGATTCTCCTGCCCAGGCCTGAGCATAAATCCGGCACGGAATCTAACCCGCCGTCCGCCGGAAAAGACATGAATCCCCACATCGTTGCCGTCTATCGTAACATTCGCCTCATAGCTGCCTGGATCCAACTGGCATGAGGTCATGCGATAGAGGTAGGTGCGATCGACCGTTTGCAACACGATTAGAAGATCACGACACGAAACGAGGATACGTTGAACCCGTGCTCCCTCCGGCGTCTGCGAAGACGCCAGCGCCCCTACAGCCGACGACTGTTGACCGGACGACCGCGAACCTGCACCGACCCCCTGGGGTTGTGCACCGGAGCTGGGAATGTCCGGCTGCCGCGCGACGACGACCGACGTGCGCGGAATGGAAGACGGCGGACCACCGTCGAGCACCACCTGAGCAATACGCTGTGCCTCACGTTCAGGCGTGCTATCTTCCTGCCCCACCTCCAGTCGCTCCAACTCGGACTGTGGTGCTCCTTGCTGCACCACGTGGGTCAGCTCATGAGCAAGCAATCGACGCCCTTCGTATGTTCCTGGAGCCAATTGCCCATGACCAAAAACAATGTGGTCCCCTACCGTATAAGCGCGCGCATTGACGTCTCGTGCTGATTGCTCGGCGGCAGCTCCAGTATGTACTCGCACTTGGGAAAAGTCGTAATCGAAGCGTTGCCCCATCTCACGTTGCAGCGAGGACTCCAATGGCCGGCCAGAACTGGCGAGGACACGTTCGACGGAATCTTGAGCTTTCTGCTGTATCGAGAAACTCTTCTTGCCACACGACTCGCACTCGCTCCCCGCCCTCGTATATGTTCCGCAGGCGCACTTGCGTTGGAGAATGCCGTGAGCAGGAGGCAAGGAACTTGTTGCTTTCGTCGCCTGTGCAACAGAGGCTTTATTCATGGCCGATGTCTCCATAGACCGACTGGGCGATCTGCTGCCCGAGTTCGGTCGGGCTGTTCACACCGGTTATCTGCATGTCACGTGCGGACATGCGTGGCACGGCGATTCCTCTGGCAAGACTGGGCGACAGCCCTCTCTCGGTGAGCAACCGGCTGAGTTCGCTTTCAACGGCCGCTTGCAAGACAGGGCGTTGTTCAGGAGCGATCTCCAGGCCATCCAGCACCAATCGATCAATATGTAGATTGACGTTCATTGTTTCGCTCCCACCGACTGCATTAGACGGAACTCCGCTTCGTTGACCGGCTTTTCGAGTTTGCGGAATTCGTTACGCGCCGCCTCAAAAATCAAAGGCATCGTGACGGGGCTCCCCGCGCTTGCCGCCAAGAACGCCGCATTGACGGCAATGTTTTGGATGCTGCCGCCGGTTAAATTGAATCGGGCCAGGCGGGCATAATCCAAGTCGTCTGTCTCGGCGTCTTTGGGAAACGCTCGCTCCCAGATTCGTGTCCGTTCAGCTATACCGGGGAATGGAAAGTTCACGATGAACCGCAAGCGGCGCATAAAGGCGGGATCCAGCGCGCTTTTCATATTCGTCGCAAGGATGGCTAAGCCACGATAGGCTTCCATGCGCTGCAACAGATAGTTGATTTCGATATTGGCGAAGCGGTCGTGACTGTCTTTCACCTCGCTCCGTTTTCCGAACAGGGCGTCCGCCTCATCGAAGAACAGGATCGTTCCACCATCCTCAGCGGCGTCGAACAGCTTGCGCAGATTTTTCTCCGTCTCTCCGATATATTTACTCACCACTTGCGAGAGATCGATCCGGTACAGGTTCATCCGCAATTCGTGGGCGATCACTTCAGCTGCCAGAGTCTTACCGGTGCCGCTTTCACCGGCAAACAGAGCATTGATGCCCAACCCTCGGCTCATGCGGCGATTGAACCCCCACCGTTCATAGACGAGATGGCGCCGGCCCACTTGATCCATGATCTGCCGGAGTAACTTTTTCTCCGTCTCCGGGAGAACCAGGTCATCCCAGGTCGCGGCCTTCACATCCAGCCGCTGTGCCAGCGTATCCAGGCGAGGCCGAGCGGCAATGAGACAGGTATCCCAGATTTGATTCAGGAATGATCGCTCATCGCCGGATGTCTTGCCTGAAGTGCAGTCTGGAGTCTCGCTTGCGCTGCCGACCGTATGGGTGCCGGTCGTGGCCAGCGCGGCCGCCTTTGAAGCGATCTTGGCGATACGTTGGATCTCAGGGAGTGTGAGATTGAATTGGCCTGCCAGTTCTTCCGCTGCCGACCCTGTCTCTTTCCCCAAGGCCTGTTGCCACGCATCTTTCTGTTCGGCCAAAGAAGGCTTGGCAATATCGAGTGTCAGCGCATCGCGTCCCCGTTGCGGCCAGGGTTCTCGGGTATCCAAAAAGACGAGCCCGGACATTCTCGCGAGGAACCGAGCCACGGTAAGAAGTTCCTTGTCGCTGTCATGGGCATCCAAATACAGCGCAATCGGCAACAACACGCTTTCACGCTGATACAAGCGGGCCAGCGTCTCTAACTCGGTCCATGAGGTCGGCAGCACATCACTGGAGAGGCGATACACCGTCAATCCCACCATGCGTGCGGCCCGCTGTGCGACCGCTCGCTTGCTCACCGTATCCGCGCCGAGCAAATGGATGATCGGTAAACCATGCGCCGCCGCACGCAAATGCGCCACGATCATTTCCGCCTGCTGCTGCTGCGAAGGAGCCACTTCCCCTTCGGCATCGGTCAGCGGGGCCAACAGCGGCAGCAAGCGGTCATCCAGATAATTGAGGCCCTTGATGTAATTGACGATGCGCTCGTCCGCCCGAATGGCGCTTGCTGTGAGCGGCTGGGCGCCGGGCTGATTGATCTCGATGAGACGCCAGTAACGAAGTGGGCGTTCAGGTGACAGGATGTCCCAGGCCGGACCGTCGAAGAGTGTCAATGTCAGCGCAAATGTCGGATAAGCTTTGTTGGGATCACCCTGTGCGCGGGCACATAACCAAGCCGTGCGCGTATCGAGTTCCATGGCGGTACAGAGCAACAGCACGCTGCGCTCAAACTCCGTCAGTCCAAAACGATGACCCAGCATCCTCAAGGCAGTGAGATGCTCCTGTTTCTCATCATCGACCGATAGCGGAAGCGGTGTGGATTGCTCTTTGTCCTCCATCACGTCTGAAGGCGAGAACACATTGGGCTCGGTTGCCGTAGATTTCGATAACGTCACGACCCGTTTGAACAACGAATGCGGAAGTGGCTGCGATTGAGCCACTGCGCGTTCCACGGTTTTCGCCTCCGGCATCGTCTGCTCCGCTAACCGTTCCAGCTTTGCCCGCAACCAGGCTAAGGCATCGGACAGATACCGGTCGTTGGCGGTCTGCCAGGCTACGAGATCGTTCATGAGATGGTCACCTTTTGATTGTCATCGAACACCAATCGTGGTGGAGGTGGAGCAGCCTGTCGTACGAACGGAAGACTATCGACTCCCTCGATGCGCAGATACACCAACGCGCCGGTGACGACTGGGGCATGCTCGATAATAAATTGTAGGCTGCCGGTGTCGGCCGGATGCGTCTCTGCGGGCACTTCCCTGTCTGCAATAAGTAATGCAACCCGTTGGGCAGGACGGACATGGGGAACGCAGGTAACGGTCAATGTGACGTTCCCGCTCACATCACGCGCCACCGGATTAGGCGGCGTGATCCCGACTATTTTGGGCGCGAATGACAGGGGCAACTGATTGGTTGTCCGATCGACTCCGCCGTTGGTCACGACAACCACGACCGTATAGAGTCCCGCCGCCCATTGAGTTTGCGCTGCGACGTCGTTTGGTATGGTGACGGTTACTTCCGTCGCTGATCCATTGACAGCCGGCACAACGATGGTTTTTGACAGCGCAAGACGCGCATGGTCGAACCGGACGGTGACGGCTTCTCCGCCGAGATTGTTCCCCATGATGGTCAACGCCATGCCGAGCTGCGCACTCGGATGGGATGGGGGACGGGGGCGTCGGTCTATCTCTTCCGGCACGCCGATATGCAAACGGTCGATGCTCGGAAATGGACCAAGTACGGTGTTGACTCCCTGATCACCTGCTCCCCGACTCAACACCGGCAGCACGGTCGACACGTTTTCCTCGCTTTCGATCAATACAACCGTACCTTGATACGCTACGGATAAGGCATAGGGAGCCTGAAAGAACACGGACCACAGCTTCGAGAGTTCTTCTAGAGACAGCGATAACGGGGAAAATTTTACTTGTTCCACAGCATCGGCCAGATTCGATCCCGTCAAGAACGACGCACTCGTAACGGCATCTTCAATCATCTGCCGCATCAACACCGGCTTGGCATGGATATCGCGTACGGCCGCGCCCAGCATGCGCTGTGGTTCCAGCTCAGTCTCATTCCCGTAAAATGCCAGGAGATAGTGTAGATCGAGCGCCGCCGTGGGCCGCGTTGTCACGTTGCCGTTGGCCCCACGCGTCGGCAGGTCGTTATTTCGAAGGGCCGCATTCGGCGCGACCTGATGGAGAAACAGCCGAACCCTCGGCCCTCCCGGCGGAGTTCCGTTTGGTCGCTCGGTCAAGACATCCGATCCCGGGACGACCGATTGGACAGCCGTACGTACGACCTGCGCCAGGGCCGTCGTGACGGTCGCGATGGCCAAGGCGTTGCTCATCGTCGTGCCTCATTGCGGCGCGCGAGGTATTCATCGAGACTCATCGCCGACGATTTTCCCTCTAGCTTTCTCGCCGGAGCCGATGCGACCGTCGCGCGGACCTCTATTCGCCCGATGGAAACCTGAATGGTCGGTGGAGGAACAGCCCGCTCTTTCTCGCGAAATGATGCGACCGGTTCAACAAACGGTGTACGTTTGTCTCTACTCGGGATCGGCGTGATATCCGCTGTCGCATCAAACTTCCCGTTTGATGACACTGTTGAAAGAACCAACGTATCATCGAAGAACCTTACACCACGCCTTGGCGGCATAATAGGAGAGGCGCGCTCCATGGCCGCTCGCTGTTCATTCTGCTCTCGTGTACTTTTAACGGCAGGCTCTTGCTTTACATTGCGTTTCCTACGCGAGGGTGATTCCAACTTGTGAGAGCGTTGTTTTGGTTCGTGCTCCGCTTCGGACATTTGCCCGGCAGGTTTAGCAGACTCCCACAGTTCAGACGACGAAATGGAAGCGTTTCGACTCGACCGGTCTTTGGGAACTGCCGGCTCGATCGCTTCTCTTCTCCCTCGAACACCTTCTTGGTCTGGTCCGTTCTCCGGCTTCCCTCTTGCCAAGTCTTCACTCATCCGCCGTAACTCGTGATCGAGATCCATTCTGTCGACGCGTGAGTCCACCGATTCTTCTGGACCCGGCCGGCCCATCTCCTCCGTCAAACCGACATCAGGCATCACTCCAGCTGTTTCAGACTCATCGTGGTTCTTGCCGTCCGTGTGATCCGTCCACTCTGCGAGAGTGACTCCATGTCCAGAGCCGGGTATCCCCAGCTCAGGTCCACCCGTTCTATCTACCTCGAATGACTCCGATGAATACCGTGGCGATTCGAACAAGGACAGGGGGCGTGGCTGCACCATTAATTCCGGCAATTCCGGCTGTTGCACTCTCCAGACGAGTTGGGTGAGATAGTCCTGCATCGATCCTGCTTTCCGTTACGCGACATCCAACATTTGCAGATACACCCGTCGTCTCGTCGGAGTCATCGCCAGTATGTCCGCTTCACGCCAGCCATAACCACGTGCCAAGTGATGCACTTCTTCCAGGAGATGTTTCACGTATCGTTGTATTTCTTTGATCACATATGTGGCGATATCGAACGTGGCTGACCATGCGTGACCACAATCAGGACAGCTGAACGCCAGCCGTGTATGGGCTTGAGGATCCGCTTCAGCCAGACGTTCTGCTATGGCATCGATCAACGATTGCGGCAGTCGCGTAAAATCGTTCAAGGCCTTTGCATCAGCAGGTTCTTCTGCCGTGCGGACAACAGAGTGAATGCACTGGGACAAAACCCGTCTACGTGCGTCATTCACATCGGCGCCGGTCTCTATCGATGTCAAATCCAAGCTGTTGGGTATGCGAAACTCCACGTGATAGCCTTCCATCCTCAGCGTGATTGGCTGATCTCCTGAACCAATGGCTCCAAGCTCGATCGGTTCCACTCGCAGATCGGAGACTTTGCAATTCAGTTCAATCCGCTGCCGGCATCGGGGGCACACAACCATGCCGTCAAGATCGGAGCCGAACAGCCGTTCTCGTAGCGTCAACAACAGCGCATCTCGCTGACCGATGCCTAGGCGGGCTAATCGGTCCATTGAATACTCGGGAAAGGCGGCACTGAGCAACCCCAAAGCCTGCTGTACCGGCGATCGGTGAACCGTATGTTCCCACACCCTTATGAGTTCAGCGGCTGATAGGTTCCGCATGTCTGCTCTCATCGATCCGCCGATTACTGCGGTTCAGTGAAACTCGGCTCTGCCGGCTCGGCCACTTCATAGTCCCGCTCCCATCCCTCGTTTTCCAACTTGATCGTCTGGATGGCGACGGCATTGGCATTGGCATCAAGGTCCGGCTGGGCTTGAAATTCAGAGACCCAACATCGATAAACTTTGTACGCAATCGCAAGCTGTCCCGCCTCGTTATACATTTCGATAATGATGTCCTTCCGAAAGTCCTTGAGCGAGACCTCTGCTCCGAGCCCAGATCCGAAATTCCACACCTTGTTCGCCCATTGTTCGAACTCCTTGTCGTGGGTCACGCCGCGCTCCAGTGTGATGGCTTCATACTTGGTTCGACCAGGAGATTTACGTGAGCTGGAGGGATCACCGCCTTCCCGGTGCTCAACCATCTCGGTCGTGCGTTTGAGCGCACCGATCTTGCTCACACCGGCGACGAATTTCCCATCCCACTTAACGCGGAATTTGAAGTTCTTATACGGATCGAATCGTTGTGCGTTCACGGTAAACTGCGCCATTGCTCAGCCCCTCCTATGTCTGAATTTGCCCGGCCATCTGCTGGAGCTTAATAATCACGAACTCGGCTGGTTTAAGCGGTGCGAAGCCGACGACGATGTTCACGATGCCGAGATTGATATCGTTCTGCGTGGTCGTCTCCTTGTCACATTTCACGAAATAGGCCTCCCTCGGTGTGGTGCCCTGGAATGCACCCTGCCGGAAGAGATTCTGCATAAAGGCGCCGACGTTCAGCCTGATCTGTGCCCACAATGGTTCGTCGTTCGGCTCGAAGACGACCCACTGTGTACCACGGTAGAGACTTTCTTCGATAAAGAGCGCCGTGCGACGGACGGGAACATATTTCCACTCATCGGCGAGTTGATCTGCGCCACGCAGAGTGCGGCTGCCCCAGACGACGCGGCCCGTCACAGGGAAAAAGCGAAGGCAATTAATACCGAGGGGATTCAGCATTCCGTTTTCGTCATCGTTCAGATTGACTTGCAACGCCACAACGCCATTCATCCCCGCGTCCAATCCGGCTGGTGCCTTCCACACGCCGCGATTGACGTCGGTCTTTGCCATAATCCCCGCGATAATGCCGCAAGGCACAAAGGTATCAAGCTGGCCATCGAGTTTCGGGTCAGATTGCTGGATACGTGGGAAATAGAGTGCAGCGTTTCGCGACTCGATTCCCGTGAGTCCAAGCGTTGGCAAACCATTAATCGCTTTTTCCGCTGCCGTATCTTTGTTAGCGCTCCAGGCCGCAGGCGAGTCGACAATGAGCATTGCGCGCCGTTTAGCACAGTACTTCATCGCACCCTGATACACCCCCGCGCTCGTGTCGCCGCTGCGCGTGTCGGGCGGGATGCACAGCAAGTTGAACAGATCGGCTTGGGCCAGCGCATACATGCCGGTTTTTTTGCTTTCGTCACCAAGGATCTCGTTGTCGTTCGTTAATGGATCGCTGTCCACGCCGCCCGAGAATGTTTTGAATTTTGCTTTGTCCGCCTTCGGATCGGACGGGTCCTCTTCCGGTTTAGAATCGGCCGGACGAGGGCTGATGAGATCTGGCGTGCCGTCTGCCTTGAGTTGGACGCGGACCAGATTGGATTCCTCGGCCAGCACACGGTCCAGTCGGCGCGAACCGGCGGTGGTGGTCACCGCGACGTTCAGGAACCGCTCGACAGCGCCGCTGCCTGGATTTTCATAGATGGTAAGGTTGAACAAATCGCCTTTGGGGATGCCGAAACGGGCGGCAACGTCATCGGTGATACCTTTGGAATCAACGGTGTAGACCATGGAATTGGCCCATGCACCGGGGCTGGCCGCTTCCAGTTTGATATCATCTTGCTTAGCTTTGGCGGAGTTCTTCTCGATCCGGACGATGATGGCCTGACTACCACCGTTGGCGTAAAAATCCCGAACGGCGTAGCTCATTGAATAATTCACGTCGAGTCCACCGAATTTACGCTCAAAATCGCCAAAACTATTTATGCGCGTCGGCTCATTAACCAAGCCACGCAGTGCTCGGCCTAGAAACGCCGTGATCGATGTGGCAACACCTGTAATCGTGCGTACTCCGCTCGGAATTTCTTCGATGTACACTCCTGGATATGTCGGCGATGTCGGCATTGGCTTCCTCCGCTAAGCTGTGGTTTATCCTTGGCGCAACTTCTCTACCCTTCCTTTAGTATTGACAGTCTCTTCTTAGCGCCGCCCGAAGCGGCTGCATCATGTTTTCCTGCGTGTAGGTAAATTCTTGCCGATGTGACGCAAGCTGTAGAGTGAACACCGTGGCCAGGTCTTGCGTAACGCTCATGATGACCAAATCCGGATACGCCACCAACAGTTGGCTGCAAATACCCGGTTCATCGCCCCCTTCCTGCGCGAGAATGACGGCATCAGCTTTGGCTCTGCCGGTCTCTTGGAGGATTTTCATCGGTCCCCGACAGTCACCCACCACTTCCATATCGTCCTGCCCTTCAACGAGTCTTCGAACGGCATCAGGGACCATTACCGGATGATTCGCAAAAAGGATCCTAATCTTGTCCACTCGTCTGCCTCGCGACACGCATGGCATACCTTAGTTGTGCTGGTGCAAGACTCCCATAGATCTTGAGGATGAATTTGGATCTAGAGGTGGGTACAGAAGGATCTAGATCCGTCTAGATCTTTCCAGCGAGGGTTACACTGTCGAATTGCAAGTGCTCGTTCTGGACGGAGTCAAAAGAGATTAGAGGCGCCTGTCGGAATGGCTTGTTCTTTGAAATGCTTCACTGCGGAATAGCGATCGTGCAGCTGAAGTTTATCCAAAATATTGTGGACATGATTCTTGACGGTGGACACTTCGATATTGAGCCGAACAGCAATTTCCTTATTGCTCAAACCGGCCTCGATGAGGCTTACGATCTCCGTTTCCCGTCGAGTCAGATACGTTCCATGACTGGTACCAGATCGACCGTTGTCAACTCGGCGCGCCGGTGTGGACACAGGGTCCTAAGGTGAAATTTGAAATCCTTGGGGGGCATAATGCTTTCTCCCTCATGACTGCGTGGATGTTGTTCAAAAGATCGTCGAGTCTTGCATCCATCAACAGATACGCCGCCGCCCCCACTCCTTCGATGCAGGCAAGGATATCTTCCTCCTTATCCGGCACTCCGATCACGATTGTCCTGATTGCGAGGGAAGATCTGTACATCCCTTCTGCCGACTGAGCCGGTCCTTGGCATCGGCATAAGCCGAATTCGAGAATGAGGATATCTGATCTGTGGGCTATAACGGTTTTCCAAGTTCCTTGATCGAGCCTCGACGCACTATGCACGATCGAGATCGGTTCAGCTTGCATCAGACAGTGCCGCAAACTGTCTCGATACAACCCATCTCGATGAACAATAGCAATGTTGATTCCATGGGAGTGGATCATCATCGATGACCTCACAATAGCTGATGAATGACGAGATCCCCTTGCACGCAGAAATTGAGCCGAGCTCTACCTTGTAAGGTTTGTTCTGCTGGAAAATTCTTGTAGACAAATTAATTCCAAAAGTAAACCTAATAGATTGCTCACCAAAAGTTGTGAACCATTCGCGTTCAATGAGCAAGTTTGATGCTACACCATCGGTAGCTTCTCCCCTGAGAACATTTCAACCTGAATTCAACATGATGGCTGGTGGGAATACTTACTTGCGGTTTCAGCTGTATCCAATCCGATTCTTCCGATGAGCCTAAAAAGAGACAGCTCTGAGGAGCTGTCTCACTTTGCAACACCGTGAGGCTTGGCTGAGGAGCAAAATCAATCTCTCACGCACTCTTGAACTTCGCGAGTTTGACAAACAGGATGGTGGAGAAGGGGAGAGCCAGTCCGATCATCGATTGCACGATCAACAGATCACTGCCAGACACTTACAAGACCGGAATTTGTCGCAGGTGGATCGGGAAGGGAATACCCCAGCGTGGAGTACACGAAACCCGTTGAACAGTGGATATTGACAATTGCAATGTTCTTACATTGACAATTGATTGACAATATGCCACCGTTTCGCCATGCACCCTAAGCGGCAGATCCTTGCTTTTCTATCTCGTCGAAGCTCTGCTTCGGGAGGAGAGCTACGAGAGCGCCTCAAGCTCAGCCGGCAAGCCTTAAGTCTCCATCTTAAAAACTTGCTTGCGGAGCATAAAATCGTGAAATCGGGAACAACCCGAGGAGCCAGCTATAGGTTGGCCGGCCGAGCCGATCAACCTATTATACTGACTCGTTCGCTCGCTACGAGAGGCTGCGATGAAGATCGAATTTGGGATGACATAGAGGTCCGCCTCCAGCTCAAGCGAGCGCTTCGCCCCACTGTATTGGCGATCATGCGGTATGCCTTCACGGAAATGCTCAATAATGCCATTGAACATTCACAGTCCGATCGATGTACCATTCAAGTTGTGCTAGGGCCAAACCAGATATCCTTCGATATTCGCGATCCGGGAATCGGCGTATTTCATTCCATTGCGTCGAAACTCCACCTTCCGGATGAAGAGACAGCGCTCGTTGAGCTTCTCAAAGGTAAGACGACCACCATGCCTCAAGCTCACACCGGCGAAGGACTTTTTTTCACCTCACGGGTCGGTGATACATTTTCCTTGAAGTCCCACCGGATACAAATTGAATGGAACCGGGCCAAGGAGGACGTGTTTGTTTCACAGCCACGTTTCACGCGTGGAACCCTCGTACAGTTTTCGGTGCGGCGTGGTGCCCGCCAGACTCTCGACAAGGTGTTCGGTGAATTCGCTCCTCAAAAGTATGATTTCCAGTTTCAAAAGACTGAAGTACGGGTCAAGCTTCTGCAGCCTGACTATGTCTCTCGCTCTGAGGCAAGACGCCTTTTGACCAACTTGGAGAAGTTCCGGGAGATCATCTTTGATTTTCGAGACGTGCGCTCGGTGGGCCAAGGGTTCGCAGACGAAGTGTTTCGCGTGTTTGCCGATCGCAACCCCCGTATTGTGCTTCGCCCCGAAAATGCCGGTCCCGCCGTCATGGCCATGATCAAGCATGTGAGCCGAGAAGCTTCTCTCAACCGGCAGCCGCAACCGTAATCAGCTATGGACCGTCTAAGGAAAAGAAACGCCGGCGGAGTCAATCTCGATAGCCTCACTGATGAAGGGAAGGTCACGCGCTCTTGAACTTGGTGAGTTTGGCAAACAGGATGGCGGAGAAGGGAAGAGCCAGTCCGATCACCAATTGAGTGATCAGAAGATCGCCGAGTTGGCCGTAATCGGCAGGAGTCTGGAGAACAGCGGTCGCTTGATCGCGCACTTCCCTGGTGATGACGAAGATCTCATTGAGATATTTGGTGCCGAGCTGACTCAGGGAAAGCGCGAGATTGGTGAAGGAAGCCATCACGGCAAAGAAGGTGGCTTTCAGATTGGGAGGAGCAGAATTCGCGATCCAGGCCAACATCGGAATCATGGAGATCTGCACGAGGGGCGATTCCAACGCCGTATCGATCAAAGCAATGAAGCGTGCATCGACGACTCCACCGGTCATCTTCGCCGTCCACTCGTGCAATCCGTAGTACATACTCACAATCGGTAGAGAGAGAATAGTCCCGACGACGGTTAAAAATCCGACCACATACATGATCGAACGTTCGGCCATAAAACGCCGAAAGGCGAACATGCCGATCAAGGCCAAAATGCCGCCGATCAGGGAGAGGACGGACAAGAATTGCTGATCAAACTTCAGATCATCGATCATCCACCAGGTCGATCCAGGGCCGGGTCCTGGAACCGCGCGCAAAGCAAAGATGACCGCCGCAGTGCCGATTAAGGTGAGCCGTTTATCGTGCTCCAGTTCCTGAACAAGCCTCGACATCAAGAACAGCACGATGCTCATCGAACCGGCGAACACAATTTCCTCTCGATATGGAAATCCGCCGAATCCGACTGTCAATGTGAAGAGGACAAACGCCAGGCTGCCTCCGAGAATCAACCAATTGGGTTTCGTCGGTTCATTCTCCACATCACGCACATCCACCATCTTTCGGGCCTGCTCCTGTGAGAATCCTTCCTGAACGAGTCGCTGCATCTGACGCTGTTTGAGCCACCACGCCAATCCGACCCCCGCCACAGAGACAACCGGGATCACCATGGCCATGAGATAGATGTTCTTGTACAACCGAATGAGTTCGGCTTGAGGCAGTCCTTCCGTCCCACTGAAGACATACACGTTAATGAGCGCCACGAGGATACCACCGCCGACAATCGCAACACGCCCGAGTGTCTGCATCGTGGTATGCATCAACTTGCGTGTTTGATCGTCGAATGGGTGTCCTTGATCGTCGACACGAGGAACCGCTTCGACGGTCATGGCGTCCGCAACGACGTCTTGAATGACATACCCGATGGGGGCAAGCAACACACTAAGGACATACCAGACTTCAGCGGGAAAGATCGCCGTCATCGCTTCGCGGTTACCGATCAACAGGGCCATGATCCCGAGGCTGATCGTCAACAGCCCTGCGCCCAACCCGACCAACCAGCTCTTCCATCGCCACACAAGATCGACCGTGTGACCGATCGGCATCTTCAAGGCCCAGGGAATCCCGGCCCAAAATCCGAGCGCGGCAAGAAATGCGGCGGAGAGTCCGAGGTAGTCTTTGACGAAGAACGTCCCGACGATACCGGTGAGACCTGAAATACCGTAGGCGACATAGACCATGAGCGGCGGCAGATAGGACAGCCGCATCTCGCGACCGAGAGAGAGGATATTGCGATCAACCCAGGAAACCAGTGGATTCGGCATCGTGCGGTCAGACGGCTATGCTGTTCAATAGGTACCTACGTGCCGACCGTAGCCGGCGAACGACGGCGGAGCAAATCCTCAAGAGACGCGCGCATCTCAGACTGTGGCAGATGAATCCGATCGCCGTGTCCGGCCAGTACCCATTCAAACGGATAGTCGAGAAGTTTCCGGATGGACTCGATCAAGGTCCATTTTCTCCAAACGAGACGGGTAGGAGCTTCCAACGACTTGGTGTGGGGATCCCACCAGAGATGATCGCCGGTGAAGAGGAACCGCTCACGGTACAGCAGAGCCATGCATCCCGCTGTATGGCCCGGTACGGGAATGATCTGAAAATCTGATTCCACCCGAACCGTATCTTCTCCGCCGATCACCCGCTCTGCAGTCGGAGCGGCGTCTCTATCCGCCTGATGGATGATGCGCTCCGCACCGAAATGCGCGGCATACTTCTCTGCATCCGCCACGTCATCCTTGTGGGTCAAAAAGATATGGGCGATACCTCCCCGCCGTTCAAAGACCTCGACGAGCTGTTTGATGTACCGAGGAGAGTCGATCAGCCAGTTACCGGACGAATGTTCAATGAAAAAACTATTCGCTCCGAATGATTTCTCCGAATTGAAACCGCAATAACTCACCTCGTCTTCGAGACGGAGGGGAAAGCTTGCTTTGGCTGTTTGCAATCGTGCCTTGTCGCCCTGTTCAGTGCCGATCGAGCCGACAGGACAGGCGAGCAAGGCCTGGTACGCTTGATGAATCCGCGATTCACTATCCGGCTGGCGGCTGACCGCGGAATAGTCGCCCACTTCTTCGAAGCTCAGCGGCGCCAATTGGCGACAGGTGTCGCAATTGATGCAGGTGGCATCCACGTAGAAGTTACCGGGAACGTTGGAATCAAGACGTTTGTGTCGATCGGCCATGGTCTACTAAAATCGCATGTTAGTCGCTTCGAATCATGAATGATATTAAAGAGATATGTCAAATTATCTGTCTATGTAATTGACGAGATCGAAATCTTTTTGCTAGCGTAGCGGTTACATCATCATGTTCGATAAGCACACGCTGCCGGTCTACGGACGGGCACGAAAAGACCAGTGAGATGAAAGCTGAGTGGCCTAACCATGTGCTGCAGCGAACCGGCCATCGCGTCACTGTTGTAATCCACGTGTCCCGCGGACCGGGTCGTTGAGCTAGGGTCATTAGGCCTGGAAGCGCCATGCGAGCAAAGTAGCCTCGGCGCAATGAGCAACGCGAGGATCGCATCGCGATGAAAATCATCGTTGATGCCTACGGCGCAGAGGAACAGGTCATGGGTTGGTACTACTATTTGGAGAATCAACTCCGGTTTCCCTTCAAGGCCACCTGCGTCAAAAAACGTCCAATCTCGCCGCTCAAAGTCGAGGATCAAGTTGAAGTCACGAGCATGCCTTCGGAGAAAGAATGCGGAAAAGAAATGTTCGTGACTATCCACTGGGTCAAGGATGACCTCGCCGTACCGTTGGCTCAGTTGAAACCAATCAAGAACACAGATGCAAAGACACGAGAGGCGATTGATGACTGGCACTACTGGGTCGCCATGGGCTACCAGTTTGGCTGAGTTCAGGCCCAACCATGGGCTCCACTCGGACGCCCTCGTGCGACGGTGGGATTCCCTCATTTGCTGCGCTCACTTGGCATCGCACCAGGTGAGCTTAGGCGTTAGCCATGAAATAAAGAAATATGGTATCTTCCTTGTCAATTGAGGAGGAGTTCATGACGAGTGTCGAGACCATAGAGCGTGCCATTGAGCAGCTTCCCCCGGACGAACTTGCGAAGTTGCGACGCTGGTTCTTGGAATTCGATGCCGCTGCTTGGGATGCACAGATCGAGACCGATGCTGCTGCCGGAAAATTCAATGCATTAGCTGAAGAGGCTCTCAATGAGTATCGCAACGGTAAGGCACGCGAGATTTGAGGCATTTCACGTCAAGTCAATTTTGGCGCTGCTTCAATGCTCTGCCAACCGACATTCAGGGCCTCGCTAGACGCAATTACGCTCTTCTCAAACAGAATCCAACACATCCGTCCCTACGATTCAAATCCGTACATGGCGGACGTTTCCGCAGCGTCCGGGTCGGTGTTCATTACCGCGCCCTTGGCGTTCCAGTGCCGGAAGGAGTGCAGTGGTTCTGGATCGGACCGCATGCCGAGTATGACAAATTCTTTGGCTAACCATTCGCTCAACCGGACGCTGGAAAGATCTGCGCCCTTCCTTTGCCGTATCTGCGGCGCAGGTTAGCCCAATCGTTAACTCTTCGATGAGAGATGCGTTTTGAACTCCTGCTCCACTACATCACGATCCCGCCTTTGCACGATCCGTGGCTCTCCAGAGGTACCAGGCGGCGGCAGTCCGGTAGGGTCTCCACCGCTCGCCATATTGTAACAGCTGTTTCGGCGTGGGCATCGTGGGCCGCCGATAGACAATGCGGAAGCCGTTGCGCAGGCCGAAATCATCGATCGGCAGCACATCAGGCCGCCCCAACTGAAAGATCAGCAACATCTCGACCGTCCATTGCCCGATACCTCGGACTTCGATCAGCCGTCGGATAATCGCTTCATCAGCCAATTGCCTGATCATACGGTTGGTCGGCACAGTCCCATCGAGAGTCTTTGTAGCCAGATCACGAAGCGCCAAAATCTTCGGTCGCGAGAAACCGGCTTTCCTGATGGATCGCATGTGCATGGCAAGCAGCTCATCCGGACGAGGAAATCTCCGGCCGGGAAAGAGCGCGATAAATCGCCTGAGGATGCTCTCGGCGGCTTTGTCATGGAGCTGTTGAAAGGCGATCGCGCGCGCCAGCGACTCGAACGGCGATCGGCGGATCCTCGGTTTCAGCGAGAACGGACCGATCTCCTCGATCAACCGACGCATGACAGGATCCACCTTGGAAAGATGGTCGGTTGAGTCGGAGCTCCCGCAATGCATCACTCCGGGCGAGATCCGATCACTCATCCCGGTTTCACAAGAGCCCGCAGGATGCTCAAAAAGGCCGTCCGGCAAGGCCGCAGCGAGCGAAGGGGCGAGGCGTACGCTTCGGTACGTTGAGCCTCTGAGCGATGCGAGAACGAAGCTGGCGGACGTTTTCAGCATCCTGCTACATGACGATGCCGCCGCCGGCTTGTATCGTCTGTCCTGTGATCCATCGAGCCTCCTCACTCACGATGAACGCCACAACATCCGCGATATCTTTCGGCACACCGAGCCGTTTCATCGGCGACAGTTGAATGCCGATCTGCCGATATTCCTCCGTCATCATTCCGGTTTCGGTAAAACCCGGCGAGACGGTATTCACCGTGATCCCCTTCGGAGCCAGCTCTTGAGCCAATCCCTTGGTGTATTGCTCCAGCGCTGCCTTGCTCCCCAAGTAGGCTGCGGCCCCGGGAAAGTGGAGATGGGTCCCGCCGGTTGAGATATTCACGATCCGTCCTCCGTCTTTCAGCACTCTTGCCGCTTCCTGCATGGCGAAGTACGGTCCCTTGGCATTCAGGGCGATCACGCTGTTAAAGTCTTCTTCGGTCGTCTCGTCAAGCGGCTTCGGCATGAATTTCCCGGCGTTGTTTACGAGAATATCCAGGCGGTTGAATTGTTTGACCGTATCGACCACCAGTCGGCGCGCGTCTGCCACCTGACCCATGTCGGCATGGACCGCCAACGCCTTGCCGCCTTTGGCTTGGATCACCGCAACGACCTGTTGAGCTTTTTCCGCACTCTTCGAATAGTTCACGACGACGATGGCGCCGTTGTCCGCCAGGCGTTCTGCAATCGCTCGACCGATTCCGTCGGAGGCTCCGGTCACAATCGCCACTTTTCCGCTCAATGATTTCATCCGCTCGGCTCCTTCTATCATCCTCCTGTTATGCGATGGGATGTCCCCATTGCCCTACAAATGTCGATTCTCCGATCGGCCGGCGACTCCGGGGCCGTAATTCACGTTCTCGCAGCCGCTCTGGCCCCTATCCCTATAGGTCGCTCATCAAAAGCACGCGGACTCCAGCGACGGGCGATCAACTCATGGATTGGAAATTGAGCGTGCGCGGGCTTCTCCATGGTCCCGGTCCTTGCTTGAATCCTCGACCGGTTGGCCGTCAGGAGACCATCCGCCGCCGAGTGCTCTGTACAGTTGCACGATCGACGCCAGATGGAACCGGCGTGTACTGGTCAAAGCGAGCTCCGCCTCGAACAGGTTTCTTCGGGCAACGAGGACATCCAGATAGTTGGACAACCCTCCGTTGTACCGAAGCTCCGCCAGTTTCAGCGCCGACTGCAACGCCGCGACCTGTTGCTGTTGGGATTCGCTCTGGGAGCGAGTCGTCTGCACAGCGATCAACGAATCTTCGACTTCACGAAAGGCCGTCAGCACCGTTTGGTGGTATTGAGCAAAGGCTTCTTTGCTTTGAGCTTCCACCGTTTCTTGCTCGAAACCCAGTATTTGAGCATTAAAGATAGGAGCGGCCAAAGCGGCGCCGAACACACCGAAGTGGCCCGGACTTGTGAAGATCGATTGCAATGCAGGATTAGCCATGCCCGCCACCCCGGTCAACGTGATTTTGGGGAATCGCGCGGCCTTGGCGGCCCCGATACGGGCGGTGACGGCAGCTAACTGTCGTTCAGCAACCAATACATCGGGTCGGCGTTGCAACAGCTCCGACGGCAAACCCGGTGGAACGGCCGGAGCCAGGATCTGCTCATCCAATGAACGGCCACGAGCGACGGCAAACGGCCGCCGGCCGAGCAAGACGCTCAACTGGTTTTCGGTTTGAACCATCTGCCGTTGAAGTTCCGCCATGCGGGCAGCCGCATTGGCTCGTTCCGCTTCAAACTGATCCGCGTCCAGTTTCGAGGTCATCCCTTGGCGCAGGCGCGCCTGCGCGATCCGCACCGACTCTTCCCATGATCGCAAGGTTCGCTCCGCGATGTCGAGCTGGAGATCAAACTGGAGAAGATTGAAGTAGGCTTCAGCAACTGCGCTGACCAACTGAATCGTCACGCCGCGCCGGTTCTCCTCCTTGGACAACATGTCGGCGCGAGCCGCCTCGGTCGATCGTCTAATGCGGCCCCACAGATCCAGCTCCCACGACAAGTTGCCTAGGAAGTAATAGTCGAACAAATTGGGAAAGCCTGGAACCAAGAACGCGGTGTGGCGGACGGCCGGCGCGTTCACTGTAGTCGCGATTTGAGGCAAAAAGTCGGTTCGGGCGACCAAGGCCCTCGCCCGAAATTCATCGATGGTCGCGACGGCGCGCTGGAGATCCCAATTGTGCTCCAGCGCCGTTCGGATGAGCTGCTGCAGTCGCTCATCACGCAAAAGCTCCCACCATGGCAAATTCGCCAATGAGGGCAGATCCGACCGGCCCTCCGCCATCCGAAATCGATCATCCACATCGGTCTGCGGCCGCTGGTAATCCGGGCCGATGGCGCAAGCGGTCAAGACAGCGCCGAATGCCAGCATAGACAGGCAACGACAGGTCGAGAAGGGCCGCATCAATGCTCTCCGTCCGCTAAAGTCCCGGCGTATTCTTGACGAACCCGTTCAGGCGGCGCCTCAGGCAACTCGGCTCGTTTCTTCACGGGAGCCCATCGCTCGCCGATCTTCCGCACCGTCACGAAGAACAATGGGACAAAAAAGATGGCAAGGAAGGTGGCCGCCAGCATTCCACCCAAGACACCGGTGCCGATGGATTGACGGCTGGCCGCGCCCGCTCCGGTGGCGATCGCCAAGGGCAATACACCACCGACGAACGCCATCGAGGTCATGATGATCGCCCGAAACCGCAACCGCGCGGCTTCCTTTGCCGCCTGTAGGAGCGGCATGCCGTCGGTTCGGCGATGATTGGCGAATTCGACGATCAGGATGGCGTTCTTGGCCGCCAGTCCGATCAGTGTGACCAAGCCGATTTGGAAATACACATCGTTCGTCATCCCTCGCAACCACACGGTGGACATGGCGCCGAAAACTCCGAACGGCACCGCAAGAATGACGGCGAACGGCACGGCCCAACTTTCGAACTGCGCGGCGAGCACCAGAAAGACCATCAACAAGCCGAACCCAAACGCCAGCCCGGACTGCCCGCCGACTTTCGCTTCCTGGTACGAAATGCCGCTCCACTCCAGAGTGTAGCCTTTTGGATTCAATACCTCTTGCGCCGTTCGTTCAAGCGCCTCGAGAGCCTGACCCGAGCTGTAACCGGGAGCCGCAGCCCCCAACACCCAGGCGGTGTTGAACCCGTTGAAATGCGTCACCGGATCAGGCCCGCTCGTGAATTCGGTATCGACCACCGTATCGAGGGGGATCATCATGCCCCCCGGGCCGGTACCTCCCAAACCTGGCGCACCGGCTCTTCCACCGAATGCAGTAGCGGAAGGATTCAACGACCGCACGTACACTTTCCCGATGTCGGAAGGGTCCGACCGGAACTCGGCCTCGGCCTCAGTCTGAACACGATAGACCCGGCCGAACTTGAGAAAGTCGTTGATATAGAAATTGCCGAAGTACGCCTGCATCGTATCGAAGATCTCGGAAATCGGCACCCCCAGCGCCTTCGCCCGCTCTCGGTTGACATGGGCGAACAACCTGGGCGCCGTGACGCGGAAATTGGACCCGATCCCTGCGATGGCGGGATTTTCCTTGGCTTTTGCAACGAATTCCTGGGTAGCGGCGGCCAACTTTCGGAAGTCTCCTCCGCTCGGATCTTGGACTTGCAAGGAGAACCCACCCGTCGCGCCGATCCCGCGAATCGGCGGCGCATTGAAAGCAAGAATGAGCGCCTCCGGTATTTTCGAGAACTCTCCATAGGCTGCGCCGACCAAGGCCTGTACATGTTCACTTGGCTTGCGCTCATCCCAGTGGTGCAATGGAAGGAACATGGTGGCGGAATTGGGGCCCCGCGTATTAAAAACAAAGTTCATGCCGGACATCGCGTCGGTCGAATGAACGGCTTGGACCGAGCTGAAATACCGTTCGATCTTCGTGAGAACCTCATCGGTCCGTTGCTTAGACGCGCCGTCGGGCAACTGCACGACCGTGATGAAATATCCTTGGTCCTCTTCCGGCAAAAAGGCAGGAGGAATCACGCGAAAGAACCCGAATGCCGCGAATACAATCACTGCAAACACCGAGAAGGATACGGCCCGCCACTTGATCACGCCATCCACGGCTCTGGAATAGCGCTCCCGTGTCCAATCAAAAAACCTGTTGAACAGCGCGAAAAATCCCGTCTCGTGATGTTCCCCGCCCTGCTTCAACACCAAGGCCGACAGAGCGGGGCTGAGCGTCAGAGCCACAACTCCTGAAATCGTCACTGCCATGGCGATCGTGATGGCAAACTGTTTATAAAGTTCGCCGATGATCCCGCCGAGGAACGCGACCGGCACGAACACGGCACAGAGAACCAGGACGATCGCGATGACCGGCCGGGTGACCTCCGCCATGGCTTTCTTCGCGGCTTCCTGGGGCGATAGCCTGTTTTCGCGGATATGTCGCTCGACGTTCTCGACGACCACGATGGCATCGTCCACCACGATGCCGATGGCCAACACCATGCCGAAGAGGGTCAGGGTATTGATCGAGAATCCCAATGCCTGCATCCCGGCGAACGTGCCGATCAAGGAAACCGGAACCGCTGTGGCGGGAATCAGAGTGGCTCGCCAACTCTGCAGGAACAGGTAGACGACGAGGATGACGAGGGTCATCGCCTCGGCCAGCGTTTTGAGCACTTCTTTGATCGACACCTCAATGAACTTAGTCGTATCGTAAGGAATGTCGTACTTCAGCCCCGGCGGAAACGACTCGGCCAGTTCCTCCAGTTCAGCGCGAATGTGTTTGACCGTGTCAAGCGCGTTGGCGCCGGGAGCCAGGAAGGTGATCAGGAACACGTTCGGCTTTCCATTCCACCGCCCTTGCATGACATACGACAGGGCTCCCAACTCGACTCGCGCGACATCTTTCAGACGGATCATCGACCCATCCGACATGGCTCGAACGATGAGATTTTCGAAGTCACTGACTTCGGTCAACCGACCCTGAGTCATAATCGGAATCGTCAGTTCCGTTCCCTTGGGGGCAGGTTCGCGGCCTACTTGCCCGGCCGGAAAATCGCGGTTCTGTTCGCGAACCACATTGGCGATGTCGCTCGGTGTCAGCCCCAATTGCGCCATGCGCACCGGGTTCAAAATGAGGCGCATCGAGTAATTTTGCTGCCCGAAGACCAAGGCCTGTCCGACACCCGGAATACGTTTGAGATTGTCGATGACGCGCAGCAGGGCATAATTCGAGATAAACACCGTGTCGTGAGTGGGGTCGCTCGAACTCAGTGCGACGACCGCCAAGAGGTCGGGAGAAAATTTCAAGACACTGATTCCCTGCCGGACCACTTCAGGCGGAATCTGCGGCTCGGCAAGCTTCACCCGGTTCTGCGTCTGCACCTGGGCGATATCCACGTTGGTGCCGATTTCGAACGTGAGTCTGATGCTGACATGGCCGTCGTTCGTGCTGGTCGAGTCGTAGTAGAGGAGATTGTCGATGCCCGGCAGCTGCACTTCGATCGTCCGAGCCACCGAATCAGCCGCGACTTCCGCGCTGGCTCCAGGATAGTCGGCCTCGATCTGGACGACGGGCGGGCTGATATCCGGAAATTGGGCAATTGGAAGCTTGGCGAGCGCCACGAGTCCGATGACGACGATAATGATCGACAGAACCGAGGCGAAGATCGGCCGCTCGATGAAAAATCGGGAACTCACTGTGGATCCTTCGAAGGTTCAGGCTTGACTTCGGCCTCATGGTCGGCCCCGCCGTTGGACGTCCTGTTATCCGGGTTTCCGTTGCCCGTGGGCTCGGCAGCGTGAACCGGTTTGACGGGCGCTCCGGGTTTCACCATGTGGAAGCCGCTCACGATCACCTGCTCGCCGGACCGCACACCCGACTCGACAATCCATTCCTTGTCTTGCCAGCGGCTCGCCTTGATAGGGCGAATCTCCACCTTATCTTCTTCACCCACGACAAATACGATCTGGCCCTGGGGTCCTTGATGGACCGCCCGCTGCGGTACCAACAGGGCATGGTCTTTCATCGTTCCTTTAAAGCGCACCCTCACAAATTGCCCGGGCAGAAGCACTCCATCGGGATTGGCAACGACGAATCGAACTCGCCTAGTTCCTGTTTCGGTCCGCAGGCCGACGTCGGTGAAATCCAGGAAGCCTTCGTGATTGTACGTGCTGCCGTCGGCGAAGATGACGGTGCCTTTCAGCTGCGAAAGGCCTGGATGTTGAAGACTCACCGCGATGGCATCCTGCCGCCGCTTAAGCAGAAAACTTTCCGGCACGTTGACCACCACATACATCGGATCGATACGATTAATGACGGTCAGCAAATCGGTTTGGGCCGAGACCAGTCGGCCTTCGTAATACCGACTCCGCTCGATGAGCCCCTTGATCGGAGCTGTGATGACCGTATTGTCGAAGTCGAACTTGGCCTTGATCAAGTCGGCCTTCGCCCTTTGCAGAGCAGCCTTCGCCGCCAAGTCCTCGGCGATCGCATCATCCACATCCTTTTGGCTGACGGCTTGCTCCACGAGCAGCGGCTTGACACGGGCAAGATCTTGCTTGGCTTGGACTAAGCGCGCTTCCGCCTCCGCGATCCTGGCCTTCGCGCTCTGGTACGCCCCTTCAAACGGCACAGGATCTATTTGGTAAAGCTTCTCGCCCTTTTTGATCTCTCGTCCTTCTAAAAACAGCACGGCTTTCAGAATTCCCGTGACCTGTGAGCGAATTTCAATCGGCCGAGATGCTTCGGCCTCCCCGATGAATTCCGGTTCATCCGGCACGGTCCGCGCCATCACCGTCACGACTTCCACTTGCGGGATCGGAGGAGGAGGTGGAGGAGTCGAGCCCGCATCATCCTTGCAGCCGAGTACCCCGGCTATCGCGGCTGATCCGATCACCATGACAACGCATCTGAACAGGTTCCGATCCAAAAGACTCATGTCCTCCGCCTTGCGTTTCACCCTACTCAATTTTTTCCCTCCAAGGCAAACGTATTATTGTACCGATGCCGATGAGGCAGCGGCAAGTCCGAACAAGCACAAATTGTCGAGACTGTGACAATGATGAACCGCCGACATCCGCTTCCATATCAACTCTTCAATCAGCTTGTCGCAATTTCTTCCGAAGGTCCGCCCGGCTCATTTCTTCTGATCTCTTCGACGACACATCTTGTCAAACAGCCGGCCGCGCGCAGCTCCGCGCCCCTTCGCCACAGATCGGCCAACAGCGCCTTGCCCTCGGGATCGATGAACGTCACGGCTGTCAGATCGATCATCACGTACCGTTGCTGTCTGACGGATATCCGACGAAAACTGGCGCTCAGTTCATCGACCCATGGACCGGCCAGGCGCCCCTCAAGTCTCAGCAAGGTTGCGTCCGGTTCAGGGCCTCGTTGTTCGGTAATCTTCAGCATGTTCGCATGTTAGTTGGACGCCGCAACCATTAAGCAATCTTCTTCATCGGGCGTTGCAGGATTCTTTCACCGCCTTCAAGCCAACGAGCGATGACACCATCCACCGCCCACTTCCCTCCGCCGATGATCACCAAGGCTGCGCTCATGGCGATGACCAAGAGGTGATATTCGAATCCTTCTCCCTGCTGTTGCCCGGACCAATTGATGAAAAACCCATACGGCCAATGTGCGGTCGCGATTGCGCCGACCATGATCGCGATAAAACTTGCGGCAATGAATCGGGTAAGAAACCCTGCGATCAATCCGAGACTGCCGAGGGACTCCCCGATGATGACCAGGAACGCGACGAGCCAAGGGAGGCCCATGTTTTGGGTAAAAAATCCCATCGTCCCCTCGAATCCATGCCCCCCGAACCATCCCAATAACTTTTGCGCGCCGTGGGGAAACATCACACTTCCAAGCCCGACTCGAAGAATGAGACCGGCCCATGAATCATCTGTTTGAAAGAATGCCATGATGCCCTCCCCGTCGGCTCGCTCTCTTGTGGGTTCGTCCCATATCACTTCCGGGTTGTGATCGTCGATTCTGCAGAATAACCGGATCAATAATTTCCCCGCATTGCACACACCGTCGGAGCGACACGTCGGCTTCACCACCACCCAGCATGGAGTCGAATCCCTGTTCAATAACCATGAGCCCCATGCACCTGGAGCAATGTACGGAATCGGAGAGAGAGTTCCGTCCCGGCTGATGGCCCTCTGTTCGCCCATTCTTCGTCAACTCAACGGCTGTCGCCATGATCGCCTCCCTTTGTATAAGGATTCGTTCATCCACCTGACTGATATGGCAACTTATGTTCCAGCGGAACGTGCTGCGGCAGACACCATCCAAGTTGCGGAATTACTTACAAAGAAGCCTTGCCGAACGGAGATTTGGTATTTTCGGAGACGATGCTATTCTGCCGAGCTTACGGCACAGTGCCGAGTGATCGGCGAACGTGGCTTCCGTCTTTGAAAAACCCACATCCCTTCGCAAGAAACCGGATGAGAGCCTCTTCATGAGGCCTTCATGTTGGGTTCATATCCGATCGCTATGCTCTATTTCATACGCTCTGTGCACTCTTTGGATGGAGTATGGAATGATGTCGGAGCCCTGTTGATCGCTCTTCAAAAATCAGCAGCTGATCAATGCCAGCAAACGGTTTCTTCCTACATGAAAGGAGTCTGTCCGTGACGGCTGTATCTCACAAAGAGACATTCCGAGCGGCGCTCATCTTCGATGCCATGGGTGGATCTGCTCTGTTCTCTATCGGAATTTATTGACATTTTGCGAGGAAGGGAATTTAGACATGGCATCAACTCGTACTCCCGACGATCAAAGATATGATACCTCTCAATGGTATGACTCACGACCGGCCAAAATCGGTTGGCTGTCGATGCTGGCGGTCATAGTATTCTGGCTCTTGTACCAGCGAACCTATGGCTATTCGCATGGCTTGGATTCCATGACACCCGAATTCGACTCGATCTGGATGGGGTTATGGCGGTTTAATATTCTCGCCAATGCCGTCTTCTTTACAGTCACCATCGGGTGGATCTGGATGACACGCGACCGCAACCTAGCCGACTTGAACCCAACGCTGGAATTGAAACGCTATTTTTACTGGTTAGGTTGGCTCGCCTGTTACGTGTTCGGCGTGTACTTTGCCGGCAGTTTGACGCTGGAACAAGATGCGGCGTGGCATCAGGTGATCATCCGAGACACGAGCTTTACGGCGAGCCATATCGTGGCGTTTTACGGAACGTTCCCGCTGTATATTACGTGCGGGGTGGCGAGTTATTTATACGCACAGACGCGGCTGCCGCTGTATGCTCAAGCGACTTCGTTTCCGTTGGTGGCTGCGGTCGTCGGACCGATGTTCATTCTGCCGAACGTCGGCTTGAACGAGTGGGGACATGCGTTCTGGTTTGTCGATGAGATGTTTGCGGCGCCGCTCCACTGGGGCTTCGTGGCGCTGGGCTGGTGCGGCCTATTCGGCGCTGCGGGCGGCGTGGCGGCACAGACGGTCTCGCGCATGTCGAACCTGGCGGATGTGATTTGGAACAACGCTCCCAACAGCATTCTGGACCCATTTTCCAGCCAAATCGCCGCATCAAACGCGCGTAGCGGTTACTAAACCCGCATGTCATGAATGACCGGCCTGGGACTTTCATTGAAAGGTCCCGGGCCGGCTCACACTTTAGTCTCACGCATCGATGGGCTTGGGGCAAGTTCGTGAACGAGCGGCGATCCCGCAGCACGCTGCAGAGCGATCGGCGCGTGCAGCGGGATGTTGAGCGTGCTACGGCAATGTGTAGGTAAAATTGGGCCAGACCGCATATCCGATGGCCTGACCGTTTTTCCCTTCCTGCAGTTCAAAGACGATGCTGGTCTGGAAAGGAGTGGTTCCGGACATTCCAGTGAATCCGCCGGAGCCGCCCGTAAAGGTGAAATCGCCCGTACACTCTTTCAAGTTGCCGGCGCACTTCCAATGGGCATATCCGATGTCCTTGCCTTCATGCGCGATGATGGTGCAGAGGCCTTCTATCGCCTGAGAATCTTTGCCTCTGTTCAGATTCACGCGCACCGGACAAGTCAGTTTGGATGAATGGACGATCATCTTGCCCCCGTCTTTGTGACGGGAGATCAGGACTCCTTTCACAATGCCGTTGACGACCTGTTCTCCGTTTCCGAGTTCCAAGAATTCGCCGGTCCCGTTCCAACTCGAACTGGAATCTCCTGCCTCAACGGTTTTCCCATACGCCAAAGAACCGGTGCCATGTCCAATGAAGAGAACCATTCCAATCGCGCCCATTAAACAGCTGAAACTCCTCATGCCCATCTCCTTTCAAGTTGGTTCATAGGGAAACGTCACACAGCGCCCCCCCTATATCTTCATATCTTCGCGGTGTGATTTTTAGCATGTTTCATTCGAATAGAACAACCGCGTCCCGTAAGCAGTCTTCCTTGTGGATGCCTGCCTACTGTATCCGAGACTCCTCGACGATTGGTTAGGCAACCGGAACCTCCAGGAGATAGATTTCTCCTTTGAGATCGGGGTGCAGATCGCACTGAAAGGTGAACCGTCCCTGCTGTTGAGCGATGAATCGAATCATCAAGGTCTTTCCAGGGCCGACATAGAAACCGTCTATCCCCTTGCCATACGATTCTATGCCTTCTCCTTCACCATGAACGGAGAGGCCGGCCAGCATCGCCGACGTGAACCCATGCCGGATATTGTCTTCGTTCCGGATGACGATCACGGTAGGAAATCCTGGATGAATCGGTGTGGTCTTGGTCCGCACAAACGTGCTGTCCCGGATTGTAATCTCAAGGCGCTGTTCCTTCGCTCCCGACGCCGGCGAACTCTCATCAACCCACGGGCAGATCAGCACAGGAGATAGGACACCGATGACGATCAGCTTGGTCCAACCGGAAAACAATGAATTTCTCATGCAATACCTCCCGTTACTGCTTCATGAAGGAGTAGGCAGTACTTCCTTTTAGCCGTGGAGCTCCGAAATGATGAGCCCCCTGACGGTTGCGGCAGCCGTCCGGTTTCACGCGGTTCACCTTCCCACTCTCGACGGATCCTTCCGTCAGTCCATGCTCTGCGGCACGACGCGGCGGTGGCCCGGTTCAAACTTCGGGCGCTTGACGGATGACTGCTTCGGCGACACTGCCGAGGCGGAGTCGTGACCACCCTCGTCGTCCATGGGTGCCCATCACGATCAGATCGCATTCCTGCTCTCTTGCGCAGTCGAGGATCGAGCCGGCCGGCACACCGCCACAGATGACCGTTTCAGCAGTCGAGCCGAAGGAGCCTATCAATACAGTCAGCTGAGGCGGCGGGCCGTCGGACGCGTTCCGACTTTGATCGGTTTCGTGCGTCTGCGCTGAACGCTTCGGCGCACGGCTCGCTCTGTCCCGGTAAGAGCGCCGCCGACCGCAATATCGAGGGTGACGTCCTGCGCTTCGAACACCACGCTTGGAAGATTGCTCAGGACCACTTTGATCCGGCACACTTTATCGATGCCGCCGCGGGGGCCGTTGACATCCTTCACACGCACACTGACCCGTTCGATAGAGTCGGCAAATTTTTCGAGCTTCCTAGTCAATCGTTGCCGAATAAACGACCGTTGGTCCTCGCTCAGACCAACGCCGAGCACCCGGATATGGGCTGGAATCAACCGTACATCTTTACGGCCCGATTTTCGCTTATCCGCTTTGGGAACCCAACCCGGGAACCGTGAACCTGAAGAGCTGCGCCGACGTCGTGTTCTTTCCATGTGCCCCCTCTCTTGTCCGTCTCCGCGATCTCCGCCGCGCCCGGCTCACATCGCCGGATGACTCCGGTGCGACGGGGTCGAGCGTACAATACGGATCGCCCACTTGCGATGGCGTCAGGGCTGACCCCGTGCAGATGCCCTTCGCCGTTGAACGCCACTCGGTTGCACGAGTGTCACGCACTGCACGGTCCATTCAGGAAAATCGATCCTGACTTGGGCGAGTTACCTCAGTCAAGCGAAATTCTACGGCAATGCAGATCTCACAGTGAGAAACGAGCGGGCCCACGGATTGCCGCCGCATACGGCGTCCGCCGTCTCCGTCAGCCAGAAAGGTTTGTCCGGCCGAAACTCATCACGCAGCTTCTTGTCGTAAGCGAGGGTCTCATCGTGCGCCTGAGCCACTGCTCCGACAGTGCCGCTTCGACCGTGGTCTGTATCCCCATCGCCAAGCACCGCGCGCACTCGCACCATATAGTGGTGATACGAAAACGCGTCCACCGAGGCCGGTCTTGATTCCGTAAGCAGGTCGCGCGTCCCCAGCATCGGCGTTCCGCCATAGGCCACGTCTCATGTGCCGGTCGTCTCACCGACTGAGCCAGAACCTCCCCTAGAATGTAGTCCGGCTCAAGGCCCCCCTATCCCGCCTGTTGCGCCAGCGCCGGCGCCGCGACCGCGACAAGCCCGGTGGTCATGCATCCCAACATCTGACGTCGCGAGACCTTGGCTGTTTCATGGCTATCCATAGGGAACCTCCTATGATTCGGTGATTTTCGGCCGCTCATGGCCGCTTCCCGGCTTTCCGGCCGCCATGTGGTCACGCTCACTTGCGCAATGCAATAATCTCGACCCAGTTCGGCCCCCTGCCGATATTCAGACGCATCAGTCTGCGCAGCGCTCCGGAGTGACCGTCGATTTTGAAGACGGCCAAGCCATTGGACAGTTCCCCGGCTGCAAGGAGGTATCGTCCTTGCGGATCGAGATTGAAACCACGCGGCTGAGTCTCGGTCGGATAATGGTCGATCAATGTCGGCGTGCCGTCGTGGATCCGAAAGGCCGCGAT
The DNA here is from genome assembly GCA_024998685.1 of Nitrospira sp. GTDB lineage: Bacteria > Nitrospirota > Nitrospiria > Nitrospirales > Nitrospiraceae > Nitrospira_D. The sequence continues at coordinate 40,397 of JACOEH010000008.1, read as the reverse complement.
GGTGTTCGAGCTGCGTTCTGACGCATACAGAAATCGCCCATCCGGAGTGAGGTGAATGTCCGCGGCCCAGGGCTTGCCCTTGAAACCGGCGGACATGAGGGAGATCGAACCGAGCTGGGTCAGCGTGCCGGACCCATTCATGCGATACATGCCTACGGTTCCGTCGAGTTCATTGGTGCAAAAAAGCCGGATGCCGTCGGGATGAAACACCAGATGGCGGAGACCGGCGCCCTTTTTGGTTGCGACAGCCGGTGGACTGTTGGGGGTGATGCTTCCGCTTCTCTCATCAAACCGATATTGCAGGACGGCATCGGCTCCCAACGTGGGGACGAACACGAACTTATTGGACGGATCAGCCATGATGCAATGCGGATGCTTCCCCGTCGAAGCGACCATCAGCGACTTGGAGCTGACCTCGCCTCGGGCCCCGATGGTGTTGATGGAAATCTTATCGCCGAAATAGGACGCTCCGAAGAGGTACTGGCCGGTGCGATCGATTGAGAGATACGCCAAATTGTCGGCGGCAGGCACTGTTTGCATCGAACTCAATGTGCCGTTGTCCGGATCAATCGTCCAGCTGCCGACCGAATAGGGTTCCGATCGCTGCGAGGCGAACAGGAACTTCCGTCGTGGGTCGATTGCCAGCGGCATGACCTTCCCGGCAACAGTGACCGTCTCGATCAGACGGACACTGCCGTCACGGTCATTCAGCCGCAGGACAGAAATGTCACGGCTTCCGGCGTTTGAGACGTACACGATCATGTGAACATTCCGTCCTGTCACCCATCTGCCGCCGGCTTTTCGGCACCTTGAGCGTGTTCTCGATCGCGGGGCCGCCGCCGGTATCCAAGACGGCGTTCAGCGCACGAGGTGTTGTCCTGAGTTGACTCTCACGGAACCACGAGGAACAGGGATGGATAGGCTCAGGCCTACCATAGCAGGAGACGTCCCGAACTGGGGCAACCCCCTAGTCGCACAGCGAAACCTTTAAGGCCGAGGTCATGGAGCGAGGCGGCGGCCCATTCGAACGAGCGTCACGTGACACATCGGACCGTCACGCCGGACTGCGAGTGATGCCAAGCTTTTGCATCTTGGACTGGAGGGTGGTTCGTTTAACACCCAGTCGAGCCGCAGCGCCGGCAGGGCCGCCGATCACCCACTTTGTCTCGTGCAGCACACGGAGAATTTGCTCACGCTCCGCGTCTTCGAGAGTCGCCGGAGAACCTGCAGAAAGCGTGTCTGCCTGAAGTTCGCTGATCGGCACCTGCAAATCCGTCCCTTGCGTCAGGATGACGGAACGCTCGACCAAATTCTCCAGCTCACGAATGTTCCCCGGCCAATCATAGCGGGAGAGCACTTCCATCGTCTTGGCCGGGACGGTTTGGATATTCTTCTTCATGCGGAGGGCGTAATGTTGGGTGAAGTAGCGGACTAAGATCGGAATGTCCTCTCGTCGTTCACGCAAGGGCGGCAAGGTGACCGGAAAGACATTGAGGCGATAGTACAAGTCGCTCCGAAACTGCTTCGCTTCCACCAAACTCTTGAGGTCTCGGTTCGTGGCGGCTACCAGGCGCACATCAACACGAATGGTCTTGGTACTGCCCAACCGTTCGAATTCCTGCTCCTGTAACACTCGAAGCAACTTGGATTGTAACTCCAGCGGAATTTCCCCCACTTCGTCGAGAAAGAGCGTCCCTTTATCGGCCAGTTCGAATCGGCCGGATTTCTGAGCAATCGCGCCCGTGAAAGCCCCTCGCTCATGTCCAAAGAGTTCGCTTTCCAACAGACCGGTCGGAATAGCGGCGCAGTTCAGCTTGACGAACGTGCGCTCCCTGCGGCCGCTGAGTCGATGAACAGCCCGAGCGATGAGTTCCTTACCGGTGCCCGTTTCCCCTTGAATCAAGACGGTCGAATCGGTCGGAGCCACGATCTCGACTTCCTTGAGCACCTGCTTCAAAGCCTTGCTGTCGCCGATGATATCGTCGAATCCATGCTCAATCCGAAGTTCTTCTTCGAGGTACAGCTTCTCTTTCGCCAGTTTATCTTTAAGCTCGGCAATCTGTTGGAAGACCAACGCGTTCTCCACCGCGACAGCCACTTGTTTGGCGACTTGCTGGAGGAACTCTAAATCCATGTCGCTATAGGCTTCTTTCTGCAAACTCAAAAATCCCATGGCGCCCAATCGCCCTCTTGCCGTGGTCAACGGGACAAAGCAAAACGACTGGGTTCCGTCTTCCGTCATCGCACCGATGACCCACGGCCACCGCCGTTCTTCCGACAGATTTGGAACCAGAAGCGGCTGCTGAGTTTCCCATACACAGCCCGCTGGACAGTCTTCAATCGCTATCTCATGCCCCCCTATGAGGTCAGCCGGCACATTTGCCTGGATCGTATGCAATCGCATGACCTTCTTGACTGGATCATGCAGGGAGAGGTCGACGTAATTGACCTGCACCACCCGAGGCAGACGGTGGGCCAGATCACGAAAGAGCTGATCGAGGTCGCGCTGGGCGGAAATCGCTTGTGCCACTTCCAGAAGCGCCTGGTACCGCTCCGCAAGATCCTCACAAGGAGATACGTCAGGCCTAGTCATAGACAAGCAGTATGGACTATCGACCGGCGACGGCTCAAGAGGCAATAGAGAAGCGGCGAAACGTTGGGCAGCCGAAAGCCCAAATCATTTCACGAGGTTACAGGCACAAATCCGGTTCCTTTTTGCGATTCCCCTCGTCTAAGAGGTGCTATGCGCAGCCCAATTCCATGCCGCTGTCGTCGGAGCGTCATTGATTCTCGACTATGTGCTGAGCGGTCAATAGTGTCACCTTCAAGGCCGGCGACGCACCGGTACCTTCACGAATCGTTTCGCATCGTATCATGCCGTCGAAGAAGCCCGGGGCAGTTTGGACAACCTCGGAACGTAGAGTTCCCTCTTCCGCGGCACACCAAGCTCCATATTGGCGGTGAGCACGCGCAAGAGATGATCGCGCATGACCATTCCCAAGAGCCGATTTCCCGCTGCAACCGGAACCTGATTGACGTCTTGACCTTCCAGGAGCCGTAGCACGTCGAGAAGTGGCTTCTCGGGCGACACAACCCGCACGTGCGCCAAGGGCGTCATGGCCTCCCCAACCGACACCTGAGTCCAACGCTCCTGGGGCACCGCTTTAATATGATGGTAGGTGACCAATCCCTCCAGCCTGTTGCCATCGGTCACGATAAAACAGCATCGCCCCTTTCTAAGGACATAGTCCTGGACCAACTCGGCCAGGCTTATCCGTCCGGTCACGGATGGACAGTCACGGCTCATGACATCTTCCGCCACGAATCCGCTCAACGCGGAACGGACACTGACTTGCACAAAGCTTTCCTGCGCTGCGTTCATGAGATACCAGCCGACGAATGCCAGCCACAGGCCGCTGAACCAATCGATGCTGAAACCAGTCCAGATCCCGAAGAAGATGAGCGCATACCCGATCCCTTGTCCCGTTCCCGCTGCGATACGTGTCGCTTTCCTGAGACTGCCGGTGATGTACCAGAGGGCCGCGCGGAAGATGCGGCCCCCATCGAGCGGAAAGCCCGGTACAAGATTAAACGCCGCGAGGATCAGGTTGATCCACGCAAGCCAGTCGGTAAGCACCGTCAGTTGCTCGAACTGATCACCGACCAGATGTTCGATCGTCCTAAATCCCACAGCCAAGAGTACGCTCGCAATCGGTCCGGCAATCGCAATCTGAAACTCCGTCAGTGGCCGATCCGGCCTCCGTCCGATCTGCGCAACACCGCCGAACAAAAAAAGGATGACCGAGCGGACCGGAATCCCTTTCACCAGCGCGATGAAACTGTGGGCCAGCTCATGGACGAGGATCGAAGCAAAGAACAGGAGGCTCGTGGCGATCCCGACCGCATAATATTCACTCGGTGTCCACTGGGGATATTCCGACGCAAACTGTCTGGTCAGTGAAACAGTGCCGAGAAATAAGATAATGAACCACGAGTAGTGGACACCTACTTCGATCCCACACATCCTCGTCAGTTTGATTGATTGTCCGATCAAACATCACCTCCGACTGAGACGGGTTGGAACACCACGCTTCTCCCCGATAGAGATCCATCCTACAGGGACATCCAAGAGATAGGTCTCCCCCTGCACATCTGGATGCAGATCGCAGTGGAAGGTTTGTCTTACCGCTCCGGCGTCACTCGCATCACCAAACTCTTGCCGTGGTCGAAAGGAAGATTCTGTCAGCGGACTTTCTTCTTCCTCCCCTTTATCAGCACAATCACACCGACAAGCCCAATAACGACAGCCAGGATGCCGAGCAACAAGAATGGATCCATGTCCGCCCTCCTTCCGTTCACGAGACCGGCAGGTCATTCCGGCACATGGCCGGCTCGACCGCCGTCATCGGTCGGATACCGAACCATCCCGGCATCGGTCGTCAACACCGGAACATTTTCTCAAGCCCCCAAACAGGATCGTGGCCGCAGCTGATTCGGTCATGAATACACACTCCTTATGCATGGACCGAGGATTTCCCGCTCGGCCTCCAGCCGATCATCGATCCCTTGCCCGTCGTGACACCCCGTTCTTTGTAGAGTTCATAGGCACGCATGGCGATGCGCTGCTGCACTTCGCCGTCATCCGAAACGGCTTGAGCAGATTCTCTGCTAGCTGAGTGGGCGCACCTGCAAAGAAAGTGGCCGCGGTGCGAACGGCCGGTCCAAGCAGTGGGCCGGAAATGTGGGTTGCTTGTTGATTCGCCGCAGTGTTTCGGCAATCCGCTCGGGTTTCCCCCAGTCGCTCCAGAGCACGTTTTCGAGTTCCATAACGGCGACGGTGTCAGGCCGTCTCTGGAGCAAGCCGGCGGAGAAGTTTTCTTTTGGCATCTCCGCATAGATCTGTTCCAAGACCGCTGCTTCCCGCGGCCGGCCGATTTCATTCCCTAATCGTTCAAATTTTGCGAGCAGTCCTCCAAAGCATCGGCGCCCCAGTTCCCACAGCACATCCGCACTCGCCGCCAAGACCAAGGTGTTCCACAAGGCGCCGTTACGCATAGCCTCGTCGGCTCTGACCGGATCCGGTTTCTCAGGAAACGTCCGCACATTCCGCACCGGCTTGCCTGGGTCCCCATTCATGAGATCCGATTCCGGCTCGATCCATCCGTACTCCAGTTCCAATCGATCCGGGCGCACGCCGAGCAGCACAAGTCGGTCAGGCCATCGCTCCGCCACCTCGATGGCCTGCCGTACATGATTCAGAAAGCGCGCCTCGGGATACACAAAATGATCCGAGGGGAAGAGCACGACGGTTGCGTCAGGATCGTGGGCCCGCACATAGGTGAGTGGGAGAAAGACACCGGCTGCGGTATCGGAATTCGCCGGTTGCCACAGGACTTTCTCAACCGATCGGCCGATCAGTTGAGCTCGTACCTCCGGTTCATGCGTCCGCCCAGCCACCACCACGGTCTTGCCGAACCCCGTGACATCGGCTGCCCGATCGACCGTGTGCTGGAACATCGAGCGCGTCCCCACGAAGGTGCAGTATTGCTTTGGGCGATGTCGCCCCAACCATCGCTGTACCAACGGCTTCATCCGTTCGCCTTCGCCGCCTGCCAACACGATCGACCACACGTCTCCTCCGCCATTCCAACCAGTCATAATCGGCATCCTTTCTCCGATCTCTTCATCGGCGCTGCTTGTTCGGACGATCTCGAAATCTTTTCGAAGAAATCTTCCCCCCGGTCATGGCCATTCACACCAGAACGAAAGCGCTTGTCCTTCATCGTCCCTTCCTCTTCCGCCCCTCGGCGATTGGCGAGGATCAGCGGATCGACCCGCTCGCCATAGTTGATGCAGCGCCAGCCGGGCAGCTCACTCCAATCCAACACGCCAACACGACGGCCTCGGAGCCGTCGCCGATCATCGGCACCATGAACCCGTGACAACGGGGACACGATTCCTTCTGATCCATAATCGAGCTCCTGTGTTCGACTCCGTCCTGCGCGACATTCATACAGCGTCGTCTCATTTGGAAACTCAGCGCTCTGAATCGTGGTCTGCACCAGCACCGTACTGAAATTGCATGCTCCTGTACTACTAGGGGATGACCCGGCGCGCGACGAAGACTTTGCCGGCGGGTCTGATGCAAGAGGCTTTCTGCTCCACGATTAAGGAACTGGAGCATTTCACGACGTCACGGTTGTTCAACCGCTAGGGATTGACCCAGCGTGGAATTGGAAGTTTGCTGGTGAACCTTCTTGCCGCCGATCAGACGCCTCACGGCTCTTGCGAGAACCATCGCCGAGTCCTATGATCATCCCTGTGATTCAGTCGACCCTGGAGGATCACGTTATTCCGTAGGAGACAAAACGACCTCCGATGGCGACCGAGCCGACTCTGATCTTGTCGGTCCTGTTGTACGCAGCTGCGGCCGCAGTATTTCTTCTGGACTGGCACACACCGCTCGGTATCTCCGTGTCCATGCTCTATGTGCCGGTCTGTCTGGCCGGCCTTTGGCTGAGAGGGTGGCGGTTCGCGTTCATTATGGGCGGACTATGTTCAGGGCTCACGCTCGCGAGTCTCTTTCTGTCATCGCCGGGAGTGCCTCATTCCTGGTCTGCCGTGAACCGGATCATCGGCTTTATGGCTCTCTGGTCTGCGCTGTGGGGCGGAAAACTATTCGCTCGACGCACCACTGAGTTGGAACATGCGAAAGCATCTCTCCAACTGGAAGTCGAACAACGCAGGCAAGCAGAAGGGGCCTTGCTCACAATAAACGAAGAGCTGGAATCCCGCATTGCCCCGCGCACCGCTGAGCTCCAGACCGCACTCGATCGCTGGGATCTGGTGACGCAGGCTACGCACGAGGGTGTCTACGACTGGGATTTGACGACGCGCCTGGCCGTGTATTCGCCTCACTGGAAAGAGATGCACGGGTTTTCCCAGCAGGACGAACAAGAGTCGCCTGAACATTGGTCGAAACGGATTCATCCGGATGATCGCGCCCGTGTCCTTGACCATCTCGATGAGTACCTTGTCGGGAAACGACAGGAGTTTCGGGAAGAATATCGAATCCGGCGATGTGACAGAGCTGGATGTGGGTTTTAGAGTGTGGCATCGCGCTCTGGAACGCAGCAGGCCAAGCCGTCCGCTTGGTCGGATCGGAAAAGGACATCACCCGACGGAAACAGGAGGAAGACTTACTGCGTCAGCATGACGCACGACTCGAGGATTTGACCGCAAAGCTGCTGGCGGCTCAAGAACGGGAGCGGGAGCGACTTGCGCGCGAGCTGCACGATGATTTCACACAACGGCTTGCCGTCCTGGCCGTCGATATCGGTTCACTCGAGCAATCCTTCCCCTCAGATACATCGCTTCGAGATCACCTCCTACGTCTTCGACAGACTGCCGGGCAACTGGCTAACGACATCCACAACTTTGCTTATCAGCTGCACCCCTCGCTTCTTGAACATCTCGGCTTAGAGGCGGCCATTCGGGACCATGTCGACGAATTCGGACGGCGCACAGGATTGGCCGTTCAGTATGTGCGTCGAGATATTCCCCGGCCCCTCCCGATCGACACGGCCACCTGTTTGTACCGTGTGACACAGGAATGTCTCCAGAATATCCACAAACATGCCGAGGCATCGGAAGTGCTGGTCCGACTCCTGCGCACGTCCAAGGGCCTGGGCGTGTGCATCCGGGACAACGGAAAGGGATTTTCTCTGAATCCGGCCGGACTCCCCTCTCCCGGGCTGGGGCTCCTCAGCATGGAAGAACGGGTTCAGCTCATGAAAGGCACGTTCCGTATCCGCACGCAACTTGGAAAGGGGACGGAAGTACATGCCTGGGTCCCGCTGACGGACTCGATTCCTGAGGGAGCCCCATGATGAGAGGATCGCCACCGACTGAGCCGACTACACCGGCCTCAACCTGATCGGTGAGGCGATACGAAAGGGTGACCCGTTGAACAGACCACGAGTTCTTTTGGCCGATGACCACAAGATGATGCTGGCCGGATTGCACAAGCTGCTTGAAAACACCTGCGAGATTGTCGAGACAGCCCCGGACGGCCGTGCGCTCGTTGAGGCGGCTCAGCGTCTTGAACCCGACCTGATCATCTTGGACATTGCCATGCCGCTGCTGAACGGGATCGATGCCGCGCATCAGATTAAAACGCGTTATCCCAACGTGAAATTCATCTTCCTCACCATGCAGACCAGTCCGACCTACGCGACCGAAGCGTTTCACGCCGGCGCAGCGGGTATTTGCTCAAACACTCGGCTCCCGTGGAGCTGCCGCTGGCGATCGAAGCCGCTCTGCAAGGACAGCACTATCTCACCCCTTCCATCGCCAAGCCGGTGCTGGAGAGCACGTTCAACCCCGAGTCTGTTCCGCCCATCAAACGTTCCGTCTCCGAATTGACTTCCCGCCGACGCGAAGTCCTGCAATTGATCGGCGAGGGGAAGGGGACCAAAGAGATCGCCACGCTGCTTAACGTATCCGTGAAGACCATCGAGTTCCACAAGACCCGCCTCATGGAAGAGCTGGATATCCATACCACGGCGGAGTTGATGCGCTTCGCGATTGTGCAAGGTCTCGCCGGCGACCAACCATAACGCTTCTGCTCACGCACTCCACTGGTAAGCTTCGGCTGTCAGACCGAGTGCTCCCCTAGTTCATCTCGTCCGAGTGAGTCCGTACAGTACCTTCACGATGACAGGCCGGATATCGAACATTTCTCAAACGAAGGAGGAGCTCATGATTCGTACGATGGTGTAAGGTCTTGCCACCGCGGCGTACGCCTGATCAAACCTCACCATCACCGGCTTCAGGTTGTCATAGAATTCTAAGGGCACTTGCGATATACAGTCTGTCGTCATCGGGTCTCTTTCCCATTATGTCTAGAAGCGTCTGAACACCGCTCCTATAGAACAGTTCGGAGCCTTGATGGCTTTTCCTGGCGCGAGCCGTGATTTATTCAGGCTGGAACCTGGTCCGAGGGGCTGGAGGCTTGAGAACAGGAACTGAAGACTCACCTTTGAAATCCGTCCACGCCACTGCTTCGGTGCATCCATATAGGTCCGCTTTCTGCCGCAACAAGAAAGACGACCGGCAACCTTTCACCTGTAAAGCAGAACCGTGTCACCCGTTACCTTGCTCGTACGCACAAGGCGCCAATGCGCTATTGGTCGGGATCGGCCTTGCGCAGATCGGTCAATCTGGAAATGATAAGGATGAAGTGATGGCGAAACACGAACTAGATCATACGGTCCAGTGGCATCACCTCGACGCCGAAGATGTCCTCGATCGGTTGGAGACGGATCAGCATCGCGGGCTGACTGTTGAGGAGGCGGGACGACGGCTGGCGCGGGAGGGGCCGAACCGTCTTCCACAGCCGCGCAAGCGGCCGGCCTGGCTGCGCTTTCTCGTTCAATTCCACAACGTGCTGATTTACATGATGTTGATCGCAACGGTGATCGCCCTCCTGCTGAGTCACTGGATCGACGCGGCGGTGCTCTTCGCCGCCGTCATCGTCAATGCCGTCATCGGTTTTATCCAGGAAGGCAAGGCCGAGAACGCCCTCGATGCGATCCGCAGCATGCTGTCGCTCCATACGACGGTCCTTCGTGACGCGGAACGAATCGAGATCGGAGCCGAGGCTGTCGTACAGGGTGACATTGTGGTTCTCGCGTCCGGTGACAAGGTGCCCGCTGATCTGCGCCTCATCGCGGGAAGAAACCTGCATGTGAATGAAGCGATTCTGACCGGTGAGTCTCAAGTGGTGGAGAAGTCATCGGCATCGGTGCCGGCGGATGCGGCGCTGGGCGATCGCCGTGGCATGTTGTATTCAGGCACCTTGGTCGCGTCCGGAAAGGCGATCGGGGTGGTGATCGCGACCGGCATTCGAACTGAACTCGGTCGCATCAGCTCGATGCTGGAGCAGGTCCAGGAGGTGACCACTCCCTTGCTGCGCCAGATGGCGGGATTCAGCCGTTGGCTGGCGATCGTCATTGCAGCGATGACCGTCGTCACCTTTCTGATCGGCGTGTTTTGGCGCGGGCACGCCGCCGATGACATGTTCATGATGGTCGTGGCCTTGGCGGCCTCCTCCATTCCCGAAGGACTGCCCGCGATCATGACCATTACGCTGGCCCTCGGCGTCCGCCGCATGGCCAGACGCAATGCCATCATTCGGCATCTGCCGGCCGTCGAAACGCTTGGTTCCGTGACGGTCATCTGCTCCGACAAGACAGGCACCTTGACGAGGAATGAGATGACGGTCCAATCGGTCGCCGGCGGCGACCATACATTCGAAGTGACCGGCGTGGGGTATGCGCCCGAGGGCGGATTCCATCTGGCGGGCGTCGCCGTGTCGGTCGATGGTTATCCTGAATTGATCAGTGCCTCACGCGCCGCCCTCCTCTGCAATGACGCGCGGCTCCGCAACCACGATGGGGACTGGCAAGTCGAAGGCGATCCGACGGAGGGAGCCCTTCTGACGTTGGCCATCAAAGCGGGCATCGATCCGGCATCGGAGCATGCCGCTCTCCCTCGCACCGATGCCATTCCCTTCGAGTCCGAGCACCGATTCATGGCGACCCTTCACCATGATCATGAACACCACGGGTTCATCTTCGTGAAGGGAGCTCCCGAACGGGTCCTTGGCATGTGCGAGCAATACCGGGCCGGCGGTCGGGATCTGCCCATTGATCAGAAGTACTGGCATGGACGCGCCAAGGCTCTCGCCGATGGGGGCATGCGCATTTTGGCCGTCGCCGAAAAGCAGGCTCTACCTACCCAGCATGGCTTGAGTTTTTCAGACGTCGAGACCGGATGCACACTCCTCGCGCTGCTGGGGATCATTGATCCGCCTCGGGATGAAGCAACGGCGGCCGTGGCGGAATGCGCGTCCGCCGGCATCCGGGTCAAGATGATCACCGGCGACCATGCGGGTACCGCGCGCGCTATCGGATCGCGCCTCGGCATCGGCCACGATAAGCCGGCCCTGACGGGCGCCGACGTCGAGGCCATGAACGACGCGCAACTGCGCTCGGTTGTGCCCCATGTCGATGTCTTCGCGCGCGCGAGCACTGAACACAAGTTGCGGCTGGTCCATGCGCTGCAGGCGACGGGCCATGTGGTGGCCATGACCGGCGACGGCGTCAACGATGCGCCTGCTCTCAAGCGAGCGGACGTCGGCGTGGCCATGGGGTTGAAAGGCACCGATGCCGCGAGAGAAGCGGCCGATATGGTGCTCGCCGACGACAATTTCGCCACGATCAGCAGCGCCGTGCGCGAAGGGCGAGGCATTTACGACAACATCCAGAAATTCGTCCTGTTCATGCTCCCGACCAACGGCGGCGAAGCGTTGGTCGTCGCGGCCGCGATCCTGTTCGAGTTGACGCTGCCGCTGACGGCTGCGCAGGTCCTCTGGATCAACATGGTGACCTCAAGCACGCTCGGTCTTGCCTTGGCGTTTGAGTTCCCCGAGTCCGACGTCATGCAGCGGCTCCCGCGCGATCCTCGGGAACCCCTACTCTCCTGGTTTTTCGTGTGGCGGATTCTGATGGTGTCCCTGCTGATGATGACGGGAGCGCTGGGACTGTTTCTCTGGGAGCTCGACCGGGGCACGAGCCTGGAAAGTGCTCGTACCATGGCCGTCAGTGCGATCGTGGTGACGGAAATGTTCTATCTGCTCAATAGCCGCCACATCCTCAGATCCTCGCTCTCGCGGGAAGGGCTCATCGGCAATCGCTGGGTCCCGATTGTTATTATAGTCTGCACTCTTCTGCAGATTGCCTATGTACATACCGGCCCGATGCAGGTAGTCTTCCACTCGACCCATCTGACGTTTGAGGAGTGGTTCAAGGTCGTGCTGGTGGGAGCCTTTGTCTTTGCGTTCGCCGAAGTGGAGAAAGCGATCATTCGCTGCTTCACCAAAAATCGCGCATCCGCCGGCCGGAGCGATCGTTCAATTTGTAAGAGGGAGCCTAAAACATGAAGACAATCCTCGCAGCAACCGATTTCTCCGATGAAGCTCGGCACGCTGCGGATCGCGCCGCCATTGTTGCCGAGGAACAGCATGCGCATCTCAGTCTCTTGCATGTAGTGAGCAGTTCGGCCTTGAACGAGGTGCGAAAATTGTTCCGGACACCGACCGACGTGGCTGTCAAGCTGATCGACGATGCCGGACACAGACTGAACGAAATAGCCGCAGACATCAGCCTAAAGACAGGGGTGATGGGGAGTACCGACGTCAAGACCGGCCAAGCACAAGCTGAAATCCTGTCGGCCACCCAGTCCGCGGATCTGCTTGTCTTGGGCGCTCATGGTGGGAACTCCCTGCATGATCTGATTCTCGGCACGACAGCGGAACGCTTGCTCCGTACGTGCAAACGACCGATGCTTGTCGCTAAGCGCCCCCCGAAGACACGATATGAGCGCGTGCTCGTGCCGGTCGACTTCTCCCCTTATTCCGCCTCCGCCTTGACAATGGCGAGCCGGATCGCGCCCAACGCCCGCATGACGATCCTTCACGTGTTCAACCTTCCTTTTGAGGGGAGACTCCGTATTGCCGGCGCGTCGGAGGACGACATCCGCCGATACCGCGAAGAGGAACAGCGAGCCGCAGAGAAAAAGATTTGGGAGCTGATCCGTGAATCCCCTGTCGACGCGGATCGGGTTTCGTCTGCCGTTGAAAGCGGCGGTCCTTCTCCTGTGATTTTGGCCAAAGCAGAGGGGCTCTCGTCCGACCTCATCGTGATCGGCAAACACGGTCAATCCTGGATCGAAGACCTGTTCCTTGGGAGCACCACACGTCATGTCCTCGCCCGTTCGGAATGTGACGTGCTGGTTGTCCAAAAATGGGTCTAACGCCGTCGTCTTCTCGCCATGACGTTGCCGATCATTATTCTCCTTCCGTTGCTCGCCGGAACTGCCGCCACGTTATTGCTAAGGCATCGCGGTTTCTCCGCCGCCGCATGGGCCGCCGCCTTGCCGACCGCCGCAAGCCTTGCGCTGCTCGCCGACCAAGCGCCGGGCATCCTGGCAGGCGAACAATTCCTCCGGACATGGCGGTGGCTGCCTGATCATGGGCTCAATTTTTCGTTCCGGCTCGATGGGCTGGGCCTCATGTTTGGGTTCCTGATTCTCGGCATCGGATTGCTCGTCATTCTCTACGCACGCTATTACCTGTCCCCGCACGACCGCATCGGCAGGTTTTATGCGCTGCTCATGCTGTTCATGAGTGCGATGCTTGGGATCGTCTTCTCTGAGAACGCCCTCCTGCTCTTGATGTTCTGGGAGCTGACGAGCCTCTCGTCCTTTCTGTTGATCGGCTTCTGGACTCACAGCCCTCTGGCTCGACAGGGCGCGCGCATGGCCTTCGCCGTCACCGGCGGCGGCGGACTCGCCCTGCTTGCTGGAATACTGATCATCGGCAACATCGCGGGGAGTTTCGAGCTGTCCGCCTGGTTTACGGCGCGCGAGACGATCCGCAATCATCCTCACTTCAACGTCGCTCTCGGCTTAGTCCTGGTGGGCGCATTCACCAAGTCGGCGCAGTTTCCGTTTCACTTCTGGCTGCCCGCAGCAATGGCCGCGCCGACTCCGGTGTCGGCCTATCTGCATTCCGCCACGATGGTGAAGGCGGGGGTGTTCCTGCTCGCAAGACTCTACCCCTTGCTCGGCGGAAACCTCGTATTCGAATATGTGACGACCACCGTCGGTCTGACCACGATGGTGTTTGGCGCCTACGTGGCGATGTTCAGACACGATCTGAAAGGATTACTCGCCTATTCGACCATCAGCCACCTGGGTCTCATCATGTTCCTACTGGGTCTCGACACGTCGATGTCCTCGCTGGCCGCCGTGTTTCATGTCGGCAACCATGCAACCTTCAAAGCGTCGCTGTTCATGGCGGCCGGCATCATCGATCATGAGTGCGGAACCCGCGACATGCGGCGGCTGGGCAACCTCTGGCGTCAGATGCCGCAGACGACTGTGTTGGCCATCGTTGCCGCCTCGGCGATGGCCGGTGTGCCCTTATTCAATGGATTTCTCTCCAAAGAAATGTTCTTCGCCGAGGCGCTCGATCTCCATGACCTGCTGTTGTTGGAGGACATCGCGCCGGTCGCCGTCATGCTGGGTTCGATGTTCAGCGTCGCCTACTCCGTGCGGTTCATCCACGATGTGTTCTTCGACAAGCCGTATAACCTTCCTCATCAACCGCACAAACCACCCCGCTATATGAAGGTCCCGGCCGAAATCCTGGCGGTCGTCTGTATCGCAGTCGGCGTGCTGCCCGGCTATACAGTCGTTCCATTCGTGGACGCGGCGGCGAGGGCGGTGGTGGGGGACGACCTGCCGGCCTATCGCATCGCGCTGTGGAACGGGTTCTCACCGCCGCTGGTCATGAGTGCGATCGCGCTCGGCGGCGGCTCGGTTATCTACTGGCTGCTGCGTCATCGCTACGACCTGCACCTGCACGTGCCTGCGCACTACACGGGACGACTGCTCTTTCAGCATGCCTATGATGGATTCATCGGCGTCGCGGGTCGCCTTACCAACTGGATGGAGAACGGCTCGCTTCAGCGCTATCTCGCACTTGTCATTGCCGTGTTCCTCGGACTCGGGGCATGGCCGTTCATGGAGTATGGGCTTGACATGGGGGAAGTGATGCCTTCAACACCGGCGCCGCCGGGCGTCATAGTGTGGGGCGCGGCGATGGTCGGCGCGCTCGGCGCCGTTCGGTTCCACCACACGCGGGTCGTTGCCGTCGTACTGGCCGGTGTCGTCGGGCTTGCCGCCTCGATCGCCTTTGCCTATTTCTCGGCTCCCGATCTCTCGTTGACCCAGTTGGCCGTCGAAGTCGTGACCACACTGTTGTTGCTCATGGCGTTGGCGCTCCTGCCGCACCCGACGCCGCCGGAATCGACGCGCCGGCGCAAGGCGCGCGATGGAGCCTTGGCGGTCGCCGCAGGCGCCGGGGTAGCGATGTTGTCATGGGCCGTCTTGACGAGGGATCAGGAATCCATTGCGTGGTTTTTTCTTGAGAATAGCCTGCCGCTCGGCGGAGGCCACAATGTCGTCAATGTGCTGCTCGTTGATTTCCGCGGCTTCGATACGTTCGGAGAGATTATCGTCCTTGGTATCGCAGCCATGTGCACGTGGATGCTGCTGGATGGGCTGCGGGGCGAGGGGCCGGTCGAGACGCCGAGCTTCGCCGCCAACCGGATGATTTTTGCCGTGGCGGCGCGGGTATTGCTGGCCTTTGCACTGCTCGTGGCGCTCCACATGTTTCTGCTAGGACACGATCTCCCTGGGGGCGGATTTGTCGCGGGACTCATCGCCGCGCTCGCGCTGATCATGCAATACATGGGCGAAGGCCTGAGGCGCATGCTCGCTCATGTCCGGATCGACTTCCGGCTCTGGATCGGAGGCGGCGTGGTGATTGCCGGGTTGACCGGCCTCGCGAGTGTGGTGGCCGGCTTACCTTTTCTCACCAGCGGCACGCTCCATCCCGTTGTGCCGCTCCTCGGCGAAATCCCCCTTGTCAGCGCGATGGGGTTCGATCTCGGCGTCTTCATAGCGGTACTCGGCACTACGCTTCTGACTCTGACCTCCCTCGGACAAGTCCACCGCAAGCCGTCAATGACAGAGGAAGACGGACAATGGAACTCATAATGGCAGTTGGAATCGGGATCGTGACGGCCTGCGCCGTCTATCTACTTCTCCGTGGGCGGACGTTCCCAATGGTGCTGGGGCTGTCGATGTTGTCCACTGCCGGCAATCTCTTTATTTTCTCCATGGGACGCCTTCGACCCGGGGCTCCGCCCATCGTGGCGGCCGGCACAGAGAGCTATGCTGATCCGGTGCCCCAGGCTCTGGTCTTGACGGCCATCGTGATCGGGTTCGGCATGACGGGTTTTGTCATGGCGCTCGCGGTACGCATGTACCATCAGACCGGGAGCGATCATGTGGACGGCTTCGAGCCGGTGCCTGAACGCAGGCCGGAGCAGGGCCCATGACCCATTTGCTGGCAGTTCCGATCATTGTGCCCGCGCTGGCGGCGGCGCTTCTGCTGATCTTGCACCGCGCACCGATCGTGATGAAACGCGCGATCGGCATGGGAGCGACGGTGACGTTCGCCGTTGCGGCGCTCGCGATTTTCGCGGAGACGCGATCCGACGTGCCGCTCGTCTACCGGCTGGGCGACTGGCCGTCGCCGTTCGGCATCGTGTTGGTCGCGGATCATCTCTCCGCCTTCATGCTGCTCTTGACGGCGTCGCTCGCGCTCGCGGTGCTGCTCTATGCCGTACAGGGGTGGGATGCCCGGGGGAAATTGTTCCACCCGCTCTTTCTCTTCCAGGTGATGGGTCTGAACGGCGCATTCCTCACAGGAGATTTGTTCAATTTATTTGTCTTCTTCGAAGTCCTCTTGATCGCGTCGTACGGCCTCGCGCTGGAAGGATTGGACGTCGAGCGGCTGCGTGCCACGCTTCACTATGCCGCCGTCAACATCGCGGCCTCCAGCGTATTCCTGATCGCCGTCAGCTTGATGTACGGCGTCATGGGAACGCTCAACATGGCCCATCTGGCCGAACGTGTCGCGGAAGTACGGGCCGAAGACATGGGGCTGGTGCGGGCCGCCGGCTTGTTGCTGCTCGGCGTATTTGCCGTCAAGGCCGCGGTCTTTCCGCTCTATTTCTGGTTGCCGGCTGCTTATTCCCATGCACCTGCGCCGGTCGCGGCGCTGTTCGCTATCATGACGAAGGTCGGCGTCTATGCGATCATCCGCGTCACGACGCTGGTCTTCACCGGAGGAGACAAAGGCGCCGTCATGGAATTGACTTCCCCATGGCTCATGCCGGTTGCGTTGCTCACGCTGACATTGGGGACATTGGGCGCGCTCGGCGCCCAGCGCCTTGCCTCCCTGACGGCGTATCTCACCATTGCATCGGTCGGCACGATTCTGACCGGCGTGGCGGACGGTGGGAGCAAGGGCCTCGCCGCCGCGCTCTATTACATGGCGCATTCCACCCTCGCCATCGCCGTCCTGTTCCTCGTCACCGATCTGCTCGGACGGAGCCGCGGAGCAGCGGGAGACCGGCTTCATCCTGGACCGCCGCTGCGGCAAGCGGCGCCGCTGGGCTTGGCCTTTCTGTTCGCGGGTGCGACGGTGGCCGGAATCCCGCCGTCATCGGGATTCCTGGGGAAACTCATGATCCTGCAAAGTACGACGACCGGGCTGAGCGTCGTCCTGATATGGACGGTCATCCTCATGACGAGCGTGCTGACCTTGGTTGCCTGCTCGCGAGCGGGCAGCATTTTGCTCTGGAGCACGACCGAGCCTCTGTCCTCGGGGCCGATCGCCCCTCCGCGTGTGGGCGAATGGACGGCGCTCGCTACACTTGGTGCGTGTAGTCTGCTTCTGGTCCTGTTCGCGGCGCCGATCACGCGCTATACCGATGCAACGTCGGCGCAACTGACCGCACCGTCCACCTATATCGATGCCGTGCTCCTGCCGCTCCGCGAGGGTTTGGTCCGACCGTATCCGGAGACGGGCCGATGAACACTCTCTGTCCCTTCCCTCTGTTATCGGTGACCCTCGCGATAACGTGGCTCGCATTGGAGGGCCTTTCGCCGGCAGATCTCGTGTTGGCGCTGGTGCTGGCATTGATCATCCCGCGCGTCATCGCCCCCTTGCTGAAGGAGATGCCGGGAATCCGATCAGTGAACGCGGCAGCGCGGCTCGTCCTGTTGGTGGCGTGGGATATCGTCGTTGCCAACATCACGGTCGCGCGCCTCGTGCTCGGGCCCATCTCCCGCCTGCGGCCGGGATTCGTGCAGGTGCCGCTTGCCGTGACGCACCCGCACGCGATCGCCCTCTTCGCGAGCATCGTGTCGATCGTGCCCGGCTCCGTCTCGATCGCGTTGACGCCGGACGCCCGTACGCTGCTGCTGCACGTGCTTCACGTGGAAGACGACGCGCATTTCGTCGAAATGATCAAGGCACGGTATGAGAAGCCGCTGATGGAGATCCTGGAATGTTGACAGCCGCCGTCTACATAGCGTTGGGCTCCATTGCGCTCGCGCTCACATTGTGCATGGTACGCCTCATGCGCGGCCCTCACCCAGCCGATCGCGTGCTGGCTTTCGACACGCTGTACATCAATACGATCGCGTTGCTGACCGTCCTGGGAATCTACCAGTCCACGGCGATCTTTTTCGAAGCGGCGCTGTTGATTGCATTGACCGGATTTGTGGCCACGGCGTCGCTCGCCCGCTTTCTTGCCCGCGGCAAGGTCATGGAGTAACGCAATGCTGGATTTCCTCGTCTCCATCCTCCTGCTGGTCGGCAGTTTTTTTATTGTGGTTGGGGCGTTCGGCCTCGTTCGCCTCCCTGATTTCTTCATGCGGCTGCACGGCCCGACGAAATCCACGACGTTGGGCGTCGGAAGCTTTTTGCTCGCGGCCGTCGTCCACGCAGTCGACGACGGATTTACCCTACGTGAACTGCTCATTGCCCTGTTTCTGTTCATCACCGCGCCGGTGAGTGCGTTCCTGCTGGGTCAAGTAGGCCTGCGAAGACATGTAGATTCACGTGCTCCCCTGCCGGAAGATTTCCCCGGTTTGCGCCACGAGCCCCCGGACTTGCCTTCGAGGTTACGGCAGACACCTCTTCCCGGCGATTGACCTGAGCGAAACAGGTGAACTATAAAAGGCCCTTCTCGGTGCCGTCCTGGGAATGACGGCTCCGTCCGCAGCAGTGTCGTCGTCACGCGGGTGTACGTTTTGTCAATGGAGTGAGGCAAGGAACATGAGAACCGCCGCGCATCCAAGGCGAACGATTCTAGTGGCGACCGACTTTTCGAAGCCGGCCAAACTCGTGATTCCGTATGCGTTTAAACTTGCACGCGTGTTGAATCTCCGTCTCATCATCCTGCATGTCGTGAAAGCCCCTCCCGGATTCGAGCAGTGGTCTCCCGGCGCGCGCCGTTCCCTTCAGTCCTTGAAGACCAAGGCTCTTCTTGAGCTGGGCCGCATAGTCCGTCTTGCTGACGAGAACGGCCTCATGGCCGATCACAGACTTCTGGTGGGCATTCCTGAGGATTCCATCTTAGCGGTTGCGCGCAATCCTGATGTCGCTCTTATCGCCATGGGGACTCATGGTAAGACCGGCTGGGATAGGCTCCGGCTAGGCAGCGTTGCGGAGAGCACCTTGCGCCGGGCGCCTTGCCCTGTTCTTACGGTCCGTGCCTCCACTGCCGCGCATATCCCCGTCAATCCGTATCGGCTGAACGTATCTCGTCTTCTGGTGGCAACGGATTTTTCTGCTTCCTCTAAAGCTGCGTTTCGGGCCGCCGCCGTGCTGGCAAAACAGCTGAATGCGCGGGTGGCGCTGGTCCATGCCGCCGAGGCTTCGGACTCCTTCCAGTCTGAGCCTCTTCGCGTCGATGAACTTTCCCGGAGGCGCTATGCCGGACGGTTGCAGAAAATTATATCGGCGTTCCGAGCGGATGAGGTCATCACCGACAAGGTCGTGGTCACGGGAAATCCGGTTGAAGTCATTCTTGATCAGGCAAAACACCTGAAAACCGACCTTCTCATCGTTGGAACCCATGCCCGCCGCGGCATGAAGCGACTCGTGCTGGGTAGTGTTGCCGAGGCCGTGGTTCGAAGAGCCGCGTGCCCGGTCTTTATTGTGAAGGCTCAAGCGAGAAAACCGTTTGAAATGACCACCAGCACGAGGCGCTCGCCTCCCCGCGGTAGTATCGGTTAATACGGCTTGCTTTGGGAGTTGTCGAAACATCGCCGGCGCGACCACATCAATAATCAGCCGCGCAACGCTCCGCTGTCGCCACCGGGACGGTGGGACCTCATATACGAGTTCCCGGCTCACGCCGCCAGCCCATGGGCACTTCCCCCTCATCGCATTCAACTGCGAACCCGGGTTTAATTCATGAGAAAGCGGTATTGTTTCACCTTTTTTATGGTATGTACGTGGCTCCAAATCATCCATTCTCCTAAGAGGGTGTGCCGTGCAGCCTGATCCCGTATTTTTTAGAGACCTCGCCACAGTATTTCTTGCGGCCGTCGCAGGCGGCATCCTCGCTCGGTTTGCCGGGCAGCCGTTGATTCTCGGCTACGTGCTGGGCGGTATCGCCATCGGTCCGTTCACGCCGGGACCGACGATCTCCGAATCGCACACCTTCGACCTCTTTGCCGAGATCGGGGTCATTCTCCTGATGTTTTCGATCGGACTCGAGTTTTCCGTGAAGGAACTGATGCGCGTCAAATGGGTCGCCCTCGCCGGCGGACCGCTGGGGATTCTCATAGCCATCGGATTGGCGATCGTGACGGGGCGCCTGATCGGATGGTCGATGATCCAAAGCATCGTGATCGGATCGGTCATTTCCATAGCGAGTACCATGGTACTCGCCCGTCTTCTCGTCGATCGGGGAGAACTTCGTACCAAGCATGGACGGGTGATGATCGCCATCGCTCTGGTCGAAGACGTGGTCGTCGTCGCCATGACCGTGCTCATGCCGGCCCTCGGAGAGTTCGACTCGGGGCGATTGCTCGTGATCGGCCAAGCCTTGGCAAAGGCGCTGTTGATTCTCGTGCCGGTGGGATACTTGGGCACCAAAGTCATCCCACCGATCATGACACACGTCGCCAGGACTCAGAACCATGAACTGTTCTTACTTGTCACGCTGGCCATCAGCCTTGGGACCGCCGCCGTCACGCAGATGATCGGCCTTTCCCTTGCTCTTGGTGCCTTTCTGGCCGGCCTCATCATCAGCGCATCCGAGTATGGGCACGAAACCTTGGCCCGGCTGCTCTCGCTGCGTGATGCCTTCGTCGCGCTCTTCTTCGTGACCATCGGCATTCTGATCGATCCGCACGTCATCATCGAGAACCTTTCTCTCCTTGCCACAATGGTCGGCTTGATCGTGGCCGGCATGTTCCTGATTTGGACGACCGTCGTACGGCTGTTCGGCCACTCTTGGACGACGGCATTCCTGGTGGGAATCGGCCTCACTCAAATCGGCGAATTTTCATTTGTCCTTGTGCAGGAGGCTAAAGCGGCAGGACTCGTCGGCAGCGAAGTCTACAATGCGACGCTTGCCGCCTCCGTCATCACCATTCTCATGAATGCGGCTCTTGTGAGGTATGTGCCAGGCTGGTTCGTCCGGCGGCGTCTCGACCACGATAAGCACGACATGGCGCACGGAATTTCGGAAGGCGAACCGCTCCGGCAGCATGTCGTACTATGTGGATTCGGCCGAGTGGGCAGCTCGCTCGGAAAGGCGTTGGAGGCCTTCAGTCTTCCCTATGTGGTCATCGACCGAGATCCGGACATCATTCGCCGGCTACAGAGCCGGAGCATTGCCTGTCTCTATGGCGATGCCTCGCATCGCGAATTGCTCATGAAGGCTGGCGCCGAGGATGCGTCTTTGATCATCGTGGCATTGCCTGAAATTGAGCCGGCTGCACTGACGGTGCGTCGCATCCGCGATTTAAATCCCAAAGTTGCGATCCTCGCCCGTGCGCATGGGCTCGCGGAAGCGGAACGACTCGGTGTGGTCGGGGCGACCGAGGTGATTCAGCCGGAAGTCGAGGCGTCGGCGACACTCATCCGGCATGCCTTGGCCTGGTTCGGAGTACCGAAGGACCGCATTCTGGACCATGTGGAACAATACCGGCTCTCTATGGAAAGGAAGCGGACAAATTAAATGAGCACAACGCTTAAGAATAGGATGAGAGTGGCGGATCAGCGTCCTTTGCATCCACCGTGACCACAGTCACATCTGGCATTGCCGGGATTGCCCGACGCACACTTGGCACTGCAATATGCCCATTTTTCTTGAACAAGACAGCTGCAAGCAGGATGTGCACATTTATTGGCCATGGCTGTTTCTCCTCTCATTGAAAAACGATAGACCCGGCGACTTCTTCAGATACCAGGATTGCATGAGATACCGTCGGTTTTCACCGCGAGATCGGCCGGACATCGGCCTGTGCGTTTTTATTGTGACGATGGAGACGAAAACTCTCGAGCCGAGTCTGCGCTCGTTGCAAGCGAGGGCGAAGCGGACAATATCCCGCTGTCCAGCGGCCGAGCCGGCGGGAGTCCGGTGACGTCGAGGATCTCCAGCTCGTTGAGCGTCTCGCGAGAAAGCAAGGCATCGGCCAGCGCATCGAGTTGTTTCCGGTGCGCCGCGAGCAGTTCCTTGGCCTGCTCGTGACTCTCATGAATGATCTTCAGCACTTCGGCGTCGATGGCCTTTGCCGTTTCCTCGCTGAAGGGCTTGGCCCCCATGTATCCGGGTGAGCCGCTCAGATACGGGTTGTCCCTGGGGGCCAACTGAACCAGACCGAGCCGGTCGCTCATGCCCCATCGCGTAACCATCCGGCGCGCCAGGTCGGTCGCCTGCTCGATGTCGTTCTCGGCTCCCGTCGTTTTGGTGCCATAGACGATTTCCTCGGCCGCCCGCCCTCCCAGCATGCCGATGATTCGGGCGCGAAGATAGGGTTCCGGATAGTTGTAACGGTCGCTCTCCGGCCGTTGATAGGTCACACCGAGGGCTTGTCCCCGCGGGACGATCGTGACCCGGTTCACCGGATCAGCGCCGGGCACGACGAGACCGAGGATGGCGTGGCCGCCTTCGTGATACGCGATTCGTTCGCGATCGGCTCGGCTCATGAGGATTGGGCGTTCGGGGCCGAGCACGATTTTCTCGAGCGCATCGAGAAAGTCCTTGTGACGAACCTCATTCTGCACGCGCCGGGCGGCCAGCAGCGCCGCCTCATTGACGAGGTTCCTGATGTCGGCTCCTGAAAAACCAGGCGTCACTGCCGCGAGATCGCCGAGGATCGCATCGTCGGCGAGCGGCACGTTCCTGGTGTGGACTTTGAGAATGGCCTCGCGTCCCGCTTTATCCGGCAGATTGACCACAATGCGGCGGTCAAAGCGGCCTGGACGCAACAGCGCCTTGTCCAGCACGTCCGGCTGATTCGTCGCTGCCAAGACAATGATGCCTTCACGGCTCGAGAATCCGTCCATTTCGGTCAGGATTTGATTCAACGTCTGCTCTTGCTCGCTCGAGCCGCCGATCGCCATATGCCCCCGAGCTCGACCAATGGCATCGAGCTCGTCGATGAAAATAATCGCCGGCGCATGTTCGCGCGCCTCTTTGAAGAGATCCCGCACCCGGGCCGCTCCCACGCCGACAATCATTTCCACGAACTCCGCCGCGCTCATGGAGAAAAACGGGACCTCGGCCTCTCCAGCGACCGCTTTGGCAAGCAGCGTTTTCCCCGTGCCGGGAGCGCCGACCAGGAGCACGCCTTTCGGGGCGGTGCCGCCGAGCCTCGTGTACTTTTTCGTATCCTTGAGAAAGTCCACGATTTCGACCAGTTCATTCTCGGCCTCGTCGATGCCCGCTACGTCGTCGAATCTGACCTTCGTCCCCTTTTCCTGATCGTAGCGGCGGGCCTTGCTCTTTCCGATGCCCATCATCCCCCCGCCCATCAAGCCGCCGCCCTGCTGCGCCGCTCGCCGAAAGAGCCAGATATAAAAACCAATGAAGAGGAGCCCTGGGCCGAAACTGAAGAGCAGAGTGAGCAAAGGATTGGCTTGCTCTTGGATCGGCTTGGCGCTGATTTCCACACCGTTCTTGATCAAGAACGCTTCCAGGCCCTGGTCCACAAAGGCGGGCAGGATGGTCGTGAAGTGAGTGGTCATGGCCGGAGAGGCCTTGGGAGCAGGCCGATTCCGATCTCCCCCTGTCTGCCCTGAATCCGAAGGTGTCGCGCTCTTGTCGTCCGTCGGTGGGTAGGCCACCGGGGTAATGAAGCGTCCGGTAATGGACTCTCCTTCGCTGTAAATTGCGCCGACGTTGCCGCTTCCGACCTGGTTCTTGAAAAATGTGTAGGGCACTGTGGTGGGCTCCTGGGGATTCGGCAGAAGGAGCCTGACGATGAAGTAATTGACGAATAAAAGGCCCAAGAACCAAACCCACGTGCGCCTCGGAGGCATCGCGACCTGATCAGTCGTTCTTTTGGTTCTGGGTTCGCCCGCTTGCTCCTTGAGACGCCCATTCTGTTCAGAATTCCGTCGCTGAGCTATCTTTGGTGCTGGCATTGGGCCGTCTCCTCCGTAGAAACCGTTCAGCAATCACGGTAGCACCCTGCTTTTGCCGTAAGCAAGAGCGAGGGAAGAGGAAGATCGTGACGTGAAATCTCCCTGATGTCCGATGTCGGTTCACATGCAAGGCGGCGGCAGTGAGCAATCCTCGGCTATCGGGTCTCGCTGCCTGGCGGCGACTAGGCTGATGACGACTGCGCCGGCTGTTCGAGGGTTCATAGTACAGTCCTCCTTTCATTGGTGTACCTTGGCAGCGTTCAGAGCGAGCAACATCGCAATCAACTACTGAACTCTGCCGAGAAGTTTCAGATCACACAGGTACAAGACTTCTCCCTGCTTCCGAAGCTGGCAAAGTGCCTAGTTATTCAACAATGTGACAAGTTCGAACGCCCCTTCCAGCAGGACGCTCGCTTCGTCCTTTTAGTAAAGAAGCTGTTCTCTCTTACATCGATTATCCTGTTGACCTAGTCATGTGGATGTTGTAGTCGGTCGAATGAGTGCGATGACTCGCCAAGATTTTCAGAGAGTATCGAAAGGAGGGTCAATGAACTTTCTACGTCATTCCGTCGGCCTTGTCTTGGGAGCGGTGTTGTTCTTGTCGATTCCGGACCGTGGTGAGCCGTAAGGCCGACCTTACCGTCTCGCCCGCCGTCGTCACCATCGGCACCATTCATGACGGCGAAACAGGAAACGTGATCCCCGAGACGGTGCAGATGACGGGAACCATCAGGACGTATGACGAACAAATGCGGGAACTGATTCATCGTGATAGCCGAACGATGGCGGAGAAGATTGCCGAGAGTGCCGGAGCGAAGGCCGATGTGTCGATCGTCAAGATCTACGACACGACGGTCAATGATGAACGATTGGCTGAGTGGGCTCGACCGGTTTTGCAGCGGGCAACGGACGGCCGGGTGAGCCGTGGGTCGCTGGTGGGGGCTTCCGAAGACTTCTCCTTCTTTGCAGAAGCGACGCCGGGCCTCTTTATCTTTATGGGCATCACGCCGCGCGATCAAGATCCCGCGAAAGCCGCGCCGAACCACAGTCCGGGTTTCTTTGTCGATGAGAGCGCCCTAGTGATCGGGACTCGAACCACGGCGTCCCTGGCAGTGAACTTCCTCGGTTCAGAATCGAAACGGTAACCGACGGAACATGATTGCGAAAACACAGCATGTGAACCTTACGATTGACGCGTCCAGCAATCGCGACCAACGATTCATAGACGATGCTGCCGGCGCGCGCATATCCGATGCGCGCGCCGCGTTCCGTGCCGCCTGTCACTCCACCTTTCGGAGATCGATGACGGTTCCCTTCTCGTCCAATTCAACGGTGATCATCGAGCCTTCCTCGATCGGCTTGGTCTTCACTTCCATCCGCTCCAGCGGAAATACCT
This sequence comes from Nitrospira sp., assembly GCA_024998685.1. Classification (GTDB taxonomy): domain Bacteria; phylum Nitrospirota; class Nitrospiria; order Nitrospirales; family Nitrospiraceae; genus Nitrospira_D. Next base: position 14,847 of record JACOEH010000008.1, on the reverse strand, counting down.
TCTCGCCCTCCGGTGTCCACAGTTTGATTTCCTGCTTGGTCAATCCGGCATAAATCAGCTTGCCGGTAATGAGCCGGTGCTTGCCCGGTTTATTCTTATGTTTCCCATGGTGGTCGATCACCAGATTTTCTTCGTTGAGCCACAACGTCACCTTGTCACCGACCGCCGCATCGGGTGGAGCCTGCGTCATAGGAATGGTGTATTGGCCGACCGGCGTCTTCACAAACGCCAGACCGGACTGAATTTTCGTCACGACCCCGTCCAACGTCAGATGGTAGCCCGATAGGGTGTGGGGATGCTCGTCCAGTTCGATCTCCACCGTCATGCGATGCAGATCGATCACAGTCCCGGCTTCATTCAGTTCTACCGTAACCGGCGTGCCTTCCTTAATGTCACGCGTTTTAATCTCCAACCGGTCAAGCGGGAACACCTTTTTACCCTCCGGTGTCCAAAGCTTGATCTCCTTCTTCATCTTTCCGACATAGATCAGCCTGCCGGAGACGAAGCGATGGGAATGGGACGGATCCCCTTTCCGGTGGACGTCGATCACAGCATTGTTTTCATTCACTTGCATCTCGACCTCTTCACCGACCTCCAGGTTTTTCGGCGCAGTGGTGGAAGAAAGCCTGATCTGACCCCACGGGGTTTTCACGGTGATGAGGTCCGATTGAATGGCCGATACTGTGCCGGAAACCTTCATGCGGGTCCCCTTGCCGTGCCCGTGCGTTCCTCCTTGGTCGGCCAAGACATAGGTCGCCGGCATCGACAAGCTCAGGACCATGGAACCGAGAATCATCATCTTGCGCATGTGTGTTCTCCATTGGATGTGCCCCACCCATTCCGGTGACCGTTGAATTCGACCGTTCACAGTACCCTCCTTTTTGAATATTAATGATTTCGACTTGTGTCCACGATATATAGAATCACCGCTCCGGCCTCCGGAAGAGCCTTGCCGGAGGAAAGCCCCCGGTATTTCGCTTTTGGGAGTAGGCAGTATCCAGATGTTTGAGGTGAAACGCAACTCTCTCACCTCATCAATCGGATAACCCGAGAGGCGGAACAGCGCCCATTCAGAACGTTCTCCCCATCCTCCCGCCACCTACATGTTTTGGTGCCTTCTAACGACCCTGGTGCACCACGGAGGCGGCGCGTGCATCCTTCCACGCCTCCTCCCAGAGGCGAAATCCTCCGGCGAAGGCATGAGCATTGTCGCCGAGACGGATGTCTTTCGGCAAACGCTTGAGCCGCTTGGCATTGCCTCCGCCCAGCACGACGTAGTCGGCCTGAAGCGCATGCTTCAGCGCCGTCACGATATCCATGACGTATCGTCGCCATTTCTTCTTGCCGAACCGTTTGAGCCCGCGCAAGCCGACATAGTCCTCGTACGTGCGGCCTTTCCGATACCGCAAATGCGCAAGTTCCATCGGCACCAGCACGCCGTCGGTGATCAACGCGGAGCCCATGCCGGTGCCGAGTCCCAAGAACAACATGCGGCCGTCCTCGTAACTCCCGAGAGCCTGCATCGCGGCATCGTTGATCATTTTTACCGGACAACCAAAGGCTTTTTCAAAATCACACCCCATCCATCCCTTGCCCAAGTTCTTGGGTTCTGCAGCCGGCCGTCCGGCCCGTACCGCGCCCGGATAGCCCAGTGCGACGACATCATAGGACCAATCGGCGGCAAGTTTCCGCACTGCGTCGACCATATCCCGAGCGGTCATGCCCGGACCGGAAGCAGTTTTGCGTGGCGTCCGTTTGCCGGTTGCAAGGATCTTCACGTTGGTCCCGCCCACGTCGATGACCAATACGTTGCGAGGACGGCCAGATGCTCCACCGTCGTCCTTCACTCGTGGCGGCGTCCATTGTCGTCCTGATGTGCTTTTGGTCATGTCATCATCTCGTTTTCGCTCTGCGCCGGCCGCGCGATCGGGCATAGGCAGCCTGTCGTCTGCGCGCCGACTATCGGATGCTCTCTCGTCATTACCGAAACCGCTCGGCGATCAACAATGCCGCATTCATCCGATCATACGCAACCGATACTCGAACCCTTCGTCCTGTTATTGGCTCGATCCAAGCTCGCACGGTCCATGGTGCCTGGGCTTCTATGAGGCCTGGCTAGATGTGAAGCGCTCGACCCTGCACCGCAAGCGCTGCTTCCCTGAACGCTTCGGCCAGGGTCGGATGCGCGTGGCAGGTCCGGGCGATATCTTCGCTGCTCGCGCCGAAGGCCATCCCGGTGGCTGCCTCGGCGATGAGGTCACCGGCCCGAGGCCCGAGGATGTGGACTCCCAGCAGGCGATCGGTCTTCTTGTCGGCGAGCACCTTGATGCGCCCCTCGGTCTGGCCGAGAACCCGCGCGCGGCCGTTTGCGAGAAACGGAAAGATGCCCTTTCGGTAATCGATCTCCGCCTCTCGGAGCTCCTCCTCCGTCCTTCCGACCGACGCGATCTCGGGGTATGTATAGACTACACTGGGAATCGCCTCATAGTGCACATGGCCATAGCCGCCTGCAAGCATCTCCACACAGGCAATTCCTTCTTCCGATGCCTTGTGGGCGAGCATCGGACCTCGAATGACATCCCCGACGGCATAGACACCGGTTGCATTCGTGGCAAAGCGCTCGTCCACGGAGATGCGGCCCTGCTCGTCGGGCGTGATGCCGACGGTCTCCAGGCCCAGGTTCGCCGTCATCGGAACTCGCCCCACGGCCACCAACACGCGGTTACAGCGGATGGGTTCGGCCCCTTCGCATTCCACGATACAGTGATCTCCTTCAACCCGTGCCCCCGTCACGCGTCTGCCGAGGAGAAAGTCGAGGCCCTGTCGCTCGAACATCCGTTTCGCCTCGGCGGCAATCTCCACGTCCATCCCCGAAAGAATACGGTCCAGAAACTCGACGACCGTGACCTTGGCACCGAGCCGACGCCACACGGACCCGAGCTCGAGGCCGATGTATCCCGCGCCAATGATCACGAGATGGTCCGGCACGTCGGAATAGCTGAGCGCCTCGGTGCTCGTGACGATGCGGTCGCCATCGAGCCTGACTCCGGGCAGGTTTGCCGGCGTACTACCGGTCGCGATCAGAATCCAGCGGGCCCTCAGAACCACGGTTTCCTTGCCGGTCTCGACGACGACTGCTCCGGAGCCCGCGATACGCCCGTGCCCCAGGTACCGAACGATCTTGTGCTTCCGGAAGAGACCGTCGACGCCTTTCGTGAGACGCTCCACAATCTCATTCTTCCGGCCCAGCATGGCCGCAAGGTCGAGCGTCACGTCCGTGAGACGAATGCCGTGCCCTTCGAATCCACTGTTCTCACCCGCCCCACCCCGGCACACGACTCGACTGAGCTCGCCGAAGTCCGGGACGCGCCGTTCCGCGAGCTTGGCAGCGGCAAAGATCTCGCTCGACTCGAGAAGCGCCTTGCTCGGAATGCATCCCACACGGAGACAGGTCCCACCGAGCGCTGATTCTCGCTCTACGCAGGCGACGTTCATCCCAAGTTGCGCAGCCCGGATGGCGGCGACGTAGCCTCCAGGGCCGGCGCCGATGATGATCAAATCATGCTCGCGCTGAGCAGCCATCTTTTCGGTTTCCTTTCACCAGGATCATGCTCTCTTAGCCTCAAATCTCAACCTTACCCTTCCTTTAAATTTCTAGGAGGATGCGGGCCGGCTCTTCAATACAAGCCTTGATGTGCTTGAGAAACGTCACCGCCTCACGGCCGTCCACGATCCGATGATCATACGTGAGGGCGACGTACATCATGGGACGAAGCACGACCTGCCCGTCCCGAGCCACGGGTCGGTCCTGAATCACATGAAGCCCTAGAATGCCGCTCTGAGGCGGATTGATGATCGGGGTCGAAAGCAGCGAGCCGTACACTCCTCCGTTCGAAATCGTGAAGGTGCCCCCCTGCAGCTCCTCCAGAGTGAGCCGGTTGGCCTGTGCGCGCCGAGCGAAATCGGCGATAGTGGTCTCGATTTCGGCAAAGCTCAGGCGCTCAGCGTTCCGCAACACCGGCACAACCAGGCCGCGCCCGCTTCCGATCGCGATCGCGATATCGTAATAGCGGCGATACACGATCTCTGTGCCTCGGATCTCGGCGTTCAGCTCCGGAATCAGCTTGAGCGCCTCGATCACCGCTTTCACGAAGAAGGACATAAGGCCAAGCTTCACCGCGTAACGCTGCCGGAAGCTTTCTTGCAGGTCTTGTCTCAAGGCCGTCACTGCCGTCATGTCGATCTCGTTGAACGTCGTGAGCAGAGCAGCAGTCTGTTGAGCCTGCACAAGCCGCTCGGCGACGCGGCGCCGGAGCAGGCTCATCGGTATCGCTTCTTCGTCGCGGCTGCCCATCGGCTGACGCGGCCCGGGCCTAGGCGGCGCAGCCTCATCTTCGGAAACCGTCTCGACCACTGAGGCTGGCTCCGCTTGGGACGGACGCTCTTCCAGACGGCGGAGGACGTCTTCTTTGAGCAGTCTTCCGCCGGGGCCTGTCGGCGTCGGCTCCTCGACGCCGAGCCGATGCTCGTTCAGGAGCCGACGCGCGGCCGGCATCACTCGCGGCGGGTCGGGCATCGAGACCGGCTGGGGCTTGAAAGCCGGTGTGTTCGTGGGTGTCTTGCCGGAAGCCGAAGGGGCTGCCGTATCGTTCGGAACCGCAGCCTCATCCAGGTACGCGATCACTTCGCCGACCTGTGCCATCTCGCCCTTCTTCTTGAGCACCTTGACAAGAACGCCCGACAGGGGCGCGGGCAAGTCGAGTGAGGTCTTCTCCGTCTCGAGCGCGACGATCGGCTCGTCTTGGCGAACGGTCTCACCCGGCGATTTGAGCCACTCGTCGATCTGGACCTCCGTAATCGATTCCCCGATCGTCGGGATTTTCAGCTCAATGGACATCGAATGCCGCCTTGAGCAGCTTCTGCTGCTCGATTTTGTGGAGATCATGCCATCCGGTCGCAGGACTGGCCGAGGCCGGTCGGCAGACCGCCGAGAAGGGCCAGGTGTCCATCAGTCTGTCGCCGAATCGTGCAAACAAATACCGCCACGCTCCCATGTTCGCTGGTTCCTCCTGAACCCAAACCACCGGCGCCTTCGACGGATAGGTCGCCAGGCTCTGACGCAATTCCGCATCTTGTAAGGGATAGAGCTGCTCCAACCTCAGGATCGCGACGTCGTCGCGCTTGAGCTCATCCCGTAACCCCACCAAGTCATAGTAGACCTTCCCGCTGCAGAGCAGGACACGCTTGACCCGCTCCGGTTTGACCGTCCGGTCGAAGAGGATTCGACGGAAACGGCCTTGTGCGAGATCCTCGAGTGTCGAGCCGGCTTGCGGGTGGCGAAGCAGACTCTTCGGCGTCATCACAACCAGGGGCTTACGCCATCGGCACAACGCTTGACGCCTGAGCACATGGAAGTATTGGGCCGGTGTCGTCGGATTCACAACCTGAATATTGTCGTTGACGGCAAGCTCCAGGAAACGCTCCAGGCGCGCGCTCGAATGCTCCGGCCCTTGCCCTTCGAACGCATGGGGAAGGAGAAGCACGAGCCCACTCAGCCGGCGCCACTTTTCTTCGGCGCTGACAAGGAATTGATCGATAATGACCTGGGCCGCATTGACGAAGTCTCCGAATTGGGCTTCCCAAAGGACCAGCCCGTCGGGACAATCCAAGCTGTACCCGTACTCAAAGCCCAGCACGCCCGCCTCAGAAAGAGGACTGTTGTAAATCTCCACCGGCGCCTGACCCGGCGCGAGATGCTGAAGCGGCACATGCATCCGACCATCCCCGGTATCGTGCAGGACGGCATGCCTCTGACTAAAGGTTCCACGAGGCGTGTCCTGACCCGATAAACGGATCGAGTATCCTTCCACAGCCAGCGTAGCGAAGGCCAGCGCCTCGCCGGCAGACCAGTCAAGAGGACGCGCGCCGGCTGCCATTTCGAGCCGGCGCTGCAGCCACTGGGTGATCTTCGTGTGTGGATGAAACCGTTCAGGCAATCGGGTGAGCGTTTCCATCAGCGTGACCAGCCGGCCCCGTTCAACCCCGGTGCCGACCTCGTCGTCATCTCCGTCGAGTCCTCCATAGTATCCCGCCCACATCCCGATCGACTTCTCTCGCAACGGAATGTAGGCATGACTCCGGGCCTCGGTGAGATCCCGCTCAAGCTCACGCCGGCGCTCCACCCCGATCCGATCCGCCTCATCACGATCGATCTCACCGAGGCGCAAAAGATGTCCAAGATAGTATTCGCGGAGAGGCCGGCGCTTGTCGATGACTCCATACATGAGCGGCTGTGTAAAGCTGGGCTCGTCCCCTTCGTTGTGGCCGCGCCGTCGAAAACAGTACATGTCTATCACGACGTCACTGTGAAAGGTCCGCCGGAAATCCATCGCGAGCCGCACGACCCGGGCGACGGCTTCAGGATCTTCCCCATTGACATGGAAAATCGGGATCTGAAGCATCTTGGCCACGTCCGTCGCGTAGAGCGATGATCGAGCCTCTTCCGGAGACGTCGTGAAGCCGATCTGGTTGTTGACCACGACATGCAGCGTCCCGCCCGTGCGGTACCCCTCAAGCCGGCTCAGATTGAGCGTCTCCTGCACGACACCCTCTCCGGCGAAGGACGCATCTCCATGGATGAGAAGCGCCGTGCGGCGCGCGCGAGTCCGATCGCCGGCCCGGTCTTGCTTCGCACGCGTGCGTCCAAGCGCGACCGGATTGACGAATTCCAAATGGCTTGGGTTGAAGCAGAGGGACAAGTGCACCGTTCGCCCTGATGCCGTGACCCAGTCCGTGCTGTGTCCGAGGTGGTACTTGACGTCGCCGCGTCCCTCCCGAAGAGGGTCGATCACGTTCTCGAATTCATGGAAAATCTCACGCGGTCGCTTCCCCACGATATTTGCCAGGACGTTGAGTCTGCCCCGGTGTGCCATCGCCAGCACGATCTCTTCCACACCCTGTTCGCCGGCGGTTTCGATCGCCAGGTCGAGCAGCGGGATCAAGCTTTCCGCCCCCTCGAGTGAGAAGCTCTTGGCGCCGGGATACTTCTGCTGGATGAACTCTTCGAAGATGACTGCGTCGGTCAGCCGGGTGAGGATACGGATCTGCTCTTGCCGCGTGAGACCGGCATGGTTCTCCGGCCTCTCCATCCGCTCTCGAACCCACGCCCGCCGCTCCGGGTCGTCGATATGCATGAACTGCGAGCCGATCGATCCGCAATAGGCGGCCCGCAGGCGGTCCAGGATTTCACGTAGGGTCATGAAATCCGCTCCTGCAATTCCATGCGTAGAAAATCGCCCTTCCAAGTCGTTCTCCGTGAACCCATGGAATGCAGGATCCAGCTCGGGATGAACCGGACGCGGCATCTCCAGCGGGTCGATGGCGGCGGCCATGTGCCCACGGACGAGGTACGCATGCACGAGCTGGGAGACACGATCTTGTTGCCCGATGATGGTGTCTCGTTCGAGTCGACCGATGCCTGTCTCGTCATGATCTCGGGCAAAGAGCGCGTCCTTCGGAAGAGGAGCCTGTCTCGGCAGGCTCGGGGCGGGAGGGTGCAATGGCGCCTGGGGTGGGCGGGTGAGACCGGGAAGAGGCGCGTTTCGGCGCGCCTGGGGTGGGTGGGTGAGATCGATACGATCGCGTTCGGGGTCGAAAAGGGATTTCGGCGGACGGGAAGGCCCGCGTCCCCGAGCCATGAAGTGATCGCCATCGTTCTCCACATCCTTAAAGTAGTCCCGCCACGCCGGCGAGACCGAGGCAGGATCCCGCAGAAACTCCACATATAAATCCTCCACGAACGGGAGGTTGGCGAGAAGAGGGAGTGGAATTCGTTGATTCATGGGTAATGTGAAATTCGTGCAGCTCGGCCGTGCTTCTTCTCCATTTATATATACTTCTAGACTTACATCAGCCCACCATGGAAGCCCCGCCCTACTTCTTGGCTTCGGACTGCCCGGACGATTCGACCTTACTCTTGAGCGCACTCAGCCGATTGTCCAGATCGGTATGGAGTTCGCCGAGATGGCGTGAAAAGTCTTCCGCCATGCCTTTCAATGCTCCTTTCACTCCTTCGGACACGCGCTCCGACCGTTCCTTCATCTCCTGGCCTTTGTGCTTTATCTCCTCAAGCTTCCCCGCAATTTGGGTTCTGGCGTCCGCGGCTTTTGCGGCGAATTCCGCCTTGGCCTCCTCGGATCGACGCCGAAAATCAGCCGACGCCTCACCCGCCTTGTCTTTCAACGATCCGACCGTATCCTGGAGCGACAGGGTGGCTTTTTCGATCTCTGTGTGGAGGTCGCCGGCCCGTTGTTTGAGTGTGTCGAAGGTATCGGCGTGCGCGACGCGTAATTCGGTGATGGAGTCCGACACGGTCCTGGCGAGTGTCTCGGCACCGGTCTTGATCGTGGCGGGTGCTTCCCGAGCCGCGTCCGATGCGGTTGACGACACCCATTGAATCGCCCCTCGAAACTTGTCGATCGATTGGTCCACTTTGTCGAATTCGTCGCGCGCCTCCATCCCCAATAGGTGGGCCTGAAGCCTTAGCTCATCCCGCTTCTGTTCTAAAGAGCCCAGCCATTTCTTGATATCGTCAACGGTCACCGCCATGTTCCTACCTCCTTTTTAATGCGCCCAGCCCCGGTGAGACATTGAGGAGCGCGCTCGGTTTCATTGATCACAGTCTCGGCATAGACGTTCAGCCATGTTCAAACGGAAATGACCATGCCATCTCCATGGATCCATGGAACATATGTGCGATCCGATCACTCCTGCAATGTGCAGCGGTATCACGACCGTCGCCAAGTGAATGAGGGTTCGTGGCATCTCAAGGAAAGAAGACTAACACTGTAACGGGTCGAAAATATACGTGTTCAGTACGCCTTAGCGATCCGATCCGGATTGAACAGAGAGAGCCGTGAATTCTCCAAGCCATATCTGCCGGAGATACACGTTCGGTAAGTGTTTGCCGCCGCATCCTCTTTGCTGAAATGACCATGTGCAGACGAACATGGTCTCCGCTTGGTCCCAAGCGGCCCTTCACCGGCTCTCCGTCAAACCAGCATGTAGCTGGTCAGATCATGCAGTTCCCTCTCGGTCAGGGGAAAACTCGGCATGATGGACCGCCTTCGGCTGCGACAAGATCGCATCGATCTCACCAAGCTCAGTGTCGGTCAACCGCCAGCCGGCGGCGGTCGCGTTGGTCTTGACTTGTTCGGGCGAAGTCGCACCGGCAATGATCGAGGCGACGGTCGGGCGTGAAGCCAACCATGAGACGGCCAGTTCCACCAGCGTATGTCCTCGCGAAGTCGCAAAATCGAGCAGCGATTCCACCAGGAGAAGGTTCGCGTCCGTAAACGGTTCCGTGCCGAATTGAGACTGAAGCCGACTTCCTTGGGGAGGAGGCTGACCATGGCGATACTTGCCCGTCAGCAGGCCGCTCGCCAACGGAAAATAGGGAATGAAGGCCAGACCCGTGCGCCTGCATTCGTCCAGAACGTCACGCTCCGGGTCCCGCTGCAGGAGGCTGTACTCGTTTTGCACACTGACGAACCGCTCCGCGCCCGGCCGCGCGGCTTCCCTCGCCGCGCGAAGCTCGCTTGCGGAGAAGTTGGAGCAGCCGATCTCCCGCACCTTGCCGGCCCGCACGAGCTCATCGAGCGCACCCAAGGTATCCGCAATCGGCGTGGTCGGGTCGGGTTGATGCAGTTGATAGAGATCGATGCAATCGGTCCCTAGGCGGCGCAAGCTGTCCTCGACCGCCTGACGAACATAGGCCGGTTTCGCGCCGCGACGCCGCTCGTCCACTTCCATGCCGAATTTGGTAGCCAGCACGATATCGTTCCGGCGGCGTCCCAGCGCGCGGCCGAGAAACTCCTCGCTTCTGGTTTTTCCATAGATGTCGGCCGTGTCGAAGAACGTGATGCCTGCATCGAGCGCGGCGCGCACCGTCGCCGCCGTGCGTTCAGCATCCAGACGCCCCCCAAAGTTATTGCAACCCAGCCCCACGACCGACACGCTGAGCGATCCGATTTGTCGTGTTTCCATATCGAGTCCTCTTTCAAGCTATAGGATCCGAAATCATCCGGCCGCACTCTCGACCAGTGCCCCGACCCCTGAAATGTTTTTGAGTAAGTCGCCACGCAGGTCGTGTCGCCTCTTGAGATATTCCGGTGCATTGTATGAGAGCCGGACCTTCCCGTCCGCATCCTCCCACGCCAGAGCTTTTAACGGCAGATCAAGCGCGATGCTGGGGGAGCCGATCATCACGGGCGTGCCGGATTTGGGATTGCCGAAGATCAGCAATTGCGTCGGCCGCATCCGGAGGCCCACCTTGGCGGCGTCGCTGCTGAAGTCGATGTGCGCAAACACGGTGAGCCCTTTCGATTTCGCGAGACCTCCCAGTCGTCGAATGGTTTCGGGCACCGAGTACTTGCTCGGCATATGAATGATGCCGTTTTCGGAATGCGCTTGACGTGACATCGTGCTCCTCCACATGCATCGTTTCTAAGGACGGCGTTGCGGCGCGTCATTCACCGCCACCCGCCGAGCGGTGGTGAAGGCTTCGATCAACCACACGCCGTTGAACCGGCCCATGTTTGATCCGCCGGCAGTCGTCACGCAGAATCAGCTCGGAACGACGCGCCAGATCTCTCCGTCATCGTTGGCGGTGTATAAATTGCCGTCGGGGCCTTGCACCAGGGTGCGGGTTCGCGTTGCGGGCAACTCGACGGTCGCCTCGTTCGTCGCCATGCCACGCGCATCCAGTTCAAGCACGGCAATCCTCCGGCCGCCCATCAAGCTCACCAGCAAGCGGCCGTTCCATCCCCTCCATTGCTTGCCGTCGAGAAACAGAGCCGGGCCCATACCGCGGCCGCTGCCGTTGTAGACCCAGCTTGGGGGCATCGCTTTGGGGAAACGTTCGATATCGGTCATCGGCATCGTGATTGGATCGCCCGCGTAGCCGCAATAGTTGTCGGGGCAACGTAACCTCGGCCGATTCTGCGGATCCCATCCTGCATTGCCACCCGCTACCAACGCAGTGACTTCATCGCTGTGATTCGGGCCGTGCTCGGCGGTAAATGGTTGGCCGGCGTTCGGCTGACCCGCCGGCTTGAAGGTGATGCCCTGCACGTTGCGATGACCGTAAGTGAAGATACGCGGATCGCCGTCGGCCGGAGTGTTGTTGCCCGGCGCCGCCGTGCCGTCGCGATTCACTCGCAGCACCTTGCCGCCGAGCCGCTTCAAGTCCTGCGGCAGTGTTGCGTTGTGATTGTCGCCGGTGGTCACGTATAGAAATCGATCCGGGCCGAAACGAATGCGCCCGCCGCTATGGGCGCCGGCGCTGCCGACGCCATTGGCCGCATCCTTGTATGCGATGTCTTCGATGATGTCGGTGCGGTTGCCGACCCTCGTGTAGTCGGCGTTGACGGTCAGGCGAACGACTCGATTGGTGCCCGGCTTGCGCAGGCTGGATGCCATGAACACATAGATGTCGCGTGTTCCCTTCGCGAAGTCCGGATCGACTGCGATTCCGTGCACGCCACTCTGGCCTTGGCAAAACAGATCCGACGCCACCAGCGCCGATCCGCTGGTACCGAAGAGCCGCACCGTCTTTCCATCGGCGAGGCGTGCCGATACGCCGCGACACTTCTCGGTGAATAGCATCACACCGTCGGGCGTGAAGGCAATGTCCCACGGGCTCTGCAGGCCGGTCATTACGACTGTGCGAGTCAGCTTCGGTGCTTCGGCTGATGTGGCGGAAGGCGATGCCGGCGACAGGGTTGCAGCAACAAGAGAACTCGTCAGCACCACCATTGCGATCGTTGCAAGCATCGCCTTCTCCATAGGACGCTCCTTGATGTGGCGAGAAGTTGCTGCGAGTTTCATTGTTCACTCCTTAAAGCCTGTGAGCTGCCCGGCGGGTCAAGGATGTCAGTGGTACGGGTAGCGCGGCAGGGCCTTTGCGAACGCCTTCGCATCGAAGCTGGAGCAGGAAGCCACGGGTCGATGATGATCCCGCCGACACATCGTGTCGACCCGGTAATACCCTTGAACCAACCGCTGGTTCGTCTCCTTCACCTGACAGCGACGGTTCGGGCAAACGACTAAAGAACGGCCTACGGGCCACGACATCACGGAAGATGATCCGATGGACCCGAATGCCATCATGTCGGTCTGGGCGTCGGCGTGCCATCACAAGTTCCTCGTCGGATTCATGCCCGCCTCAAGTCCGGCCCGGCAGTGCCGTTCACTTCTCCGTCCAACTCCCATGAGTGTGCCGCCTCGAATAGGCCCGACAGGCGAACGGTTACATCATGAGTTCATCGGCATAACACCAGCGCCAATGCTCTCCCGGCTCGAACGACCGTACGATCGGATGGTGCGTCTTATGGAAGTGTTTCGTCGCGTGAGTATTTTTTGATGAATCACAACACCCCACATGTCCGCAGGACAAACACAGGCGAAGATAGACCCAGGTATCCCCTCTCGATCGCAGTCGCGCCGGTTTTTGCCGAAGCGCCATCTTGCGCCCGGTTCAGGTTCAGATCAACCCTGGAGATCGGACACAAAACAATCAACGATTCTCTCGGTTATCGGGACGGCGTTCCGTTCATGTTTCCAGAGATGGTATAAGAAGATCTCCGCCGTTTTTCTGATTCTCTCACGGATCATCACCTATGACCCATGCAAACACGACGAAGCTGGATCGCCCGGTCGATAGCACACGGGATCACATCCTCGGAAACTCCCATGCCGACATGACCCTCGTCGAGTACGGCAGCTACGCCTGCCCCTATTGCCATGCCGCGCACGAAATCATTGCAGGCCTGCGCGATCGGTTCGGCGACCGGATGCGATATGTGTTTCGGCATCGACCCATTCCGGGCAACGACGGGGCCGAGCGAGCCGCCGAGCTTGCCGAATATGCGTCAAAAGCGACCGGCCGATTTTGGCCGATTCACGATGCTCTGATGAAGCAAGGGCCGACGTTCCATGAGGGAGACCTCGAACGTATTGCCTCAGAGTTCGATCTGCCGCCGCGCGACGCCTGGGATAAGACGACGCGACGAACGGCCAGTGATCGAGTTGCCGAGGACGTCCGGAGCGCGCAGCGCAGCGGCGTGCTGGAAACGCCGACCTTTTATCTGAACAACCGTCGGTATGAGGGGCCATGGGATGAGAGTTCATTGGCCGAGGCCATGTTGGGCTCGTTGGGGCATCGCCTTCACACCGCGACGGTGGATTTCGTTCGATGGGCGCCGTCAGCCGGTCTCTCGTTGTTGTTGATGTCGGTCGTGGCGATTCTGTTCAGCAACTCGACGCTCGGTTCGGCATTCGCTTCCTGGTGGCACGAGCCCTTTGGTCTTCACATCGGCGGCCGTGATTTCACCATGCCCGTGATCGAGTGGATCAACGACGGATTGCTGACCATTTTCTTTCTGGTTGTCGGGCTGGAGATCAAACGAGAGTTTACGGTGGGCCGCCTGGCCACGAGACAGGCCGCCGCGCTTCCCATCCTCGCCGCATGCGGAGGCATGATTGCGCCGGCGTTAATTTATCTGGCCATCGTCCCGCCCGGCCCCTGGCATGCGGGCTGGGGGATGACGATCGCCACGGATACCGCCTTTGCCGTGGCATTGATCGTCCTGCTCGGAGAACGGGTGTCGATCGAGTTGCGGGTGTTCCTCACCGCCGCAGTCATCATGGACGATCTCGTCGCGATCGTACTGATCGCCTTGCTGTATACGGACGCGATCGACATGCAGTATCTGCTCGCTTCGCTTGCCGTGACGGGATTACTGGCTGCCTTCAACCGGTGGGGCGTCTACCGCTCATTGCCCTATGCCGTGGTCGGGGTGGTGCTCTGGGCCTGCCTGCATGGCTCTGGGCTGCATGCGACTCTGGCCGGCGTGATCCTTGCCGCCGTCACGCCCACGCGTCCTCCGGCAAACCTTCGCGCGCTGATGGGGCAGGCGGAAGCGGTGTTGCGGGCGGAGATGAAACGCGCCGGCGACGTCATGCGGCACGGGCCGTCGGAGCCGGCCCTTCAGGCCATGGATGTCATCCATGATCGGATCGAATCGCCGGCCAGTAAACTGCTTCGATCGGTCGAGCCCTGGTCCAGCTACGTCGTGCTGCCGATCTTCGCATTGGCCAATGCCGGCGTGGTCTGGTCGCACGGCGTGTTCGAAGGGCATGGATTCCTGATGGCGGGGATCATGTGTGGCTTGGTGATCGGAAAACCGATTGGAATCTTTTCAGCTGCCTGGCTTGCGGTGCACTTCGGGATTGCGGTGAAGCCGACGGCCTATTCATGGCGCCAACTATTCGGCGCCGGTGCGCTGGCCGGCATCGGGTTTACCATGTCCCTCTTTATCGCGGGTCAGGCGTTTCCCAGCGCCGACGACTACGCGGCCGCCAAAATTGCCGTCTTTATTGCTTCATTACTGGCGGGAGTCGCGGGCGTCCTGATCCTCTGGCCCAAAGGTCCGGCAAATACGCATGCGCCGTAAACAAGCACCCTGACTCCGGCTCGGCTCATCCCTGCCTGGTCGGGTGCGTAGTGCCGATTACCGCACATCCGACCGCAGATCCGCGACGAAGCCGTTCGGATTCGGCATCTGAACCTTCGGCAATGTCGGTCGATAATAATCCCGCCGACACATTGCGTTGACCTGGTAATACCCTTGAACCGCAGGTCCGTCTCCTTCGCTTTGCAGAGGTTCTTCGGGCAACGACTAAAGAATCCTGACACGGCTTCATTATCAATTCTATGAGAAGCCCCTGTCGCCAGCACATGATCTGTCCGGTTGTTGTCGCACATGATCTGTCCGGTTTAGGGTAGGC
>JACOEH010000077.1 GCA_024998685.1 Nitrospira sp. | reverse complement strand
CCACATTTCCAAACAGGGCACCAACAGCAACCAACTGAATCTCTTCGCGGTTTAATCGGACACTACTGAGGGATGAGTATTAACCATAAACCATCACTTCATATGTACAATCAAAGAATATAAACTTCCTCTATACATCCAGGCACCTCTCTTCAAAACGCACGCCTTTTTTCACTAAAACCCGTGAAAATCTTCTTCGTTTGGAGTCACCGCTAACTTAAAACTGTTTCCATTCGCAAAGGGCACCTAACTTGCTCTAGCCTTCTCGCCCTATGCGAACGCACAGTTCGCGATGTGCTTTCAATGGAGGACTTCGACAATGCGCCAAAAGATTCAGCGATTGTTGTTCCTCGCGTCCAGTATGAGCACACTATTGTTTGTTTTTGATCAGATGATTCCATTGATACAGCCAGCATTAGCGGCGACCGGTCGAGGTACAATCTCGACGACTGCACCGCTTCCCGGTCAGATACATGGCCGACCGACATCCCCCCCCCTACACAGGTTCGTGTCTGAAATGCCGGGACCGGAAAATCTTGCTCCGCCTCCCGTCCCGCTTCCGTCTCCACCATTACCAAAGCCTCCTGTGACGACTGTTGCGCTGAGTCCATTATCGTTGACGTTCTCAGGGGTGCAGGGCTGGGCCAATCCTGTAAGCCAAACCGTGACGGTCAATTCGAATGGCAATTGGACAGCCCGCAGCAACGTCAGCTGGCTCACCCTTAGTCCATCGTCCGGCAATGGCAACGGATCGATCACAGCCAACGTGGCTCTATCAGCTGCCGTTGTCGGGGCGAACAACACAACGATTACCGTTACGAGCGGGGGCGTGACGCGAACGATTTCTGTCGCGCTGACCGTATCAGCCGCCTCATTGACGGCTTCCCCAAACAACGTGACCTACACCGCCACCCAGGGAGCGGCAAATCCATCCGCCCAGACCATCGCCATCAATTCAAATGGATCCTGGACGGTCAGTGATGATGCTTCCTGGCTATCGCTTAGTCCGACGTCTGGCACCAACAATGGAACCATTACGGCAAGAGTCAATACCGCTACCGCGATCAAGGGAGATAATTCGACTACCATCACTGTAAAGAGTGGAGGCACAACCAAAACCGTACATGTCACCCTGACGCTGAATCCTCCATCGAGCTCCTCCGTCACATTGACTTGGAACGCAAATACCGAAAGTGATCTAGCAGGATATCGAGTATATCGAGCGACGTCATCAGGAACCTATGGAGCCCCCATTGCCACAATCCAAGGTAATACGGCCAGCTACATTGCAACAGGACTCCAATACGGCACGACGTATTTCTTTGTGGTGACGGCCTTTGACATCGCCGGGAATGAAAGCGCTTACTCAAACGAGGTCAGCAAAAGTATTTTCTAATCTTGCGAGGAAGATGAGAACCGCTATCTCACCAGTATAGGTATCCCGCTTAACCAGCATGGTGTTGAAAGGTTCGTCACTTCATTCCCACAAGACACAACTTCTTTAACCGGCCGGAGGACCTGAGAATAGCTCCGCCCATGTCACGTGGCATACTTTTGCTGCCGTCGAAGTCGCTATCGTACTCCAGCTTCAATTTATGGCGTTTTCGAGAAGATATCATCCCCTCATCTTCTGGGCTTTTCCTTTGAGCCTGTCTTGATCCGTAGTATAAGAAAAATTATGGCTGACATAGGAAATGTCTGCAGAAAACATATATTCCGGAATATATATTGTGGTTCTTCAACGAAAGACGTCTCTTTATAACCTAACTAGAGAAATCATCCGGATTCTAGGAATTTTCGGAATATCTAGTTGTGCCCTGTGGGTGCCTCCTGATGTCAAACGCGGAGATCAGCATCTGGCTGGGGAACGTTGGGAAGAGGCTGCTCTTACTTATAAACAAGCACTAAAGGAGGACCCTTTCAATGCATCTCTGCAAGGCAAGTATGGTTTGGCCCGCCAGCGCGCCGCAGCGATGTATGCCGAGCGAGGGCGGGCGTTTCTAAAGGAAAAGCGATTCGATCCTGCGCTGGAAGAATTTAAGCGGGCTCTGGCCATTGAACCATCAAGTGGCGAGCACCAGGTCGGTTTCCAAGAATCCATTCGCTTGAAAGAATCCAGGTCTTTGCACCGTGAGGCGGAACGGCTGGCTCACCTTGGCAGAATTGATGAAGCGATGAGTGGCTTTGCGCGAGCTGTGGAACTCGACCCAACATACCAAGAGGCTCTGGAAAGCATCGCCCGGCTTACCGAAGAGCAACATGGGCTTGCAAGAGACGAACGTTCAAGACAGCCGGTG
Organism: Nitrospira sp.; assembly: GCA_024998685.1. Taxonomy (GTDB): domain Bacteria; phylum Nitrospirota; class Nitrospiria; order Nitrospirales; family Nitrospiraceae; genus Nitrospira_D. The sequence goes on along the minus strand of JACOEH010000077.1, from coordinate 11,320 downwards.
ACGTTAAAATTTAAAAACGCTGGTATTAAAGAGGTCTTGGAGGGGGTGGCAAAGGTTGGGGGGGTTACGCTGGTTTTTGACAAGGATGTTCGGAACGACCCTATTTCCATTTCGATCCAAGACACGCCTTTTGAAGAAGCGCTGCAACTGATCCTCAATAGTAACAGTTTGTTTTCTCGTCAGATATCTCCGGTTGTTCAGATCGTCAGTCCAGATACCAAGCAAAAGCAGGAGCAGTATCGAGATCTGATGATTCGGACGTTCTATCTTTCGACGGCGAAGGCTAAAGATATGGTGCTTTTGCTGAAGGGCATGTTGGACTCCAAGCGAATGCACGCAAACGAACAACTCAATGCGATCATCATTCGCGATCAGCCAGAAAAATTGGAACTAGCCGAAAAGATTATTCTGGCAAACGACCGACAGGAACCAGAGGTACTTTTTGATCTCGAAGTATTGGAAGTCAATCGGACGAAAAGCCAGACATATGGGTTAAATTATCCAAAACAAGCTGGTGCTGGGTTGATTGCTGCTGGGTTTGCAGGACCATTAGCGGCCGACGCCGTGCAGATGACCTACCGTCAACTGACGGATCTCGGATCCAATAACTACCTCTTTAAACTACCGACAACCGTGTTGCTGGACTTCTTCAAGCAGCAATCCGACGCCAAGACTCTCGCTTCACCTAAAGTGCGCGTCATGAATAACAAGAAAGCGGAGATCAATATCGGAGATAAACAACCGATCCTTCTCTCTACTACCAATGTCTTACCGGGGCAAGCTACTACAGGAGCTGTGCCGACCACTTCGACCGTTACCTCGATCGAATTCCGAGATACGGGCGTCAAGCTGACTGTCGAGCCTTCGATCCGATTAGGTAATGAATTGTCGTTAAAGATGAAGGTCGAAGTCATTCGGGTTGGAGATCAGGTCACGCTACAGGCTTCTCCGCTCATTCAACAATTCAAGTTCGGTAATCGTTCGGCAGAGACAACGCTAAATATGCGAGATGGAGAAACAATCGTCCTCGGAGGGCTGCTTCAGGAAGAAGATCGCCGAACACGGGTGACCATGCCATGGATTGGGGATTTGCCGCTGATCGGAAAACTTTTGAGCTCTTTCAAAACCGACCGGATAACGACGGAAGTCATTCTGACCATCACTCCTCACATTACGCAACCGACGCTTACTCCTGGCTCCAGCAATCAGGCATTCTGGTCCGGTACCGAATTCAACTATGCGACCAGCCCTGTCTTCCCCAGCACCTCCAGAAAGATATCGACTTCGGTACGGAGTGATAACAGACAGACTTCCACTCGCAGCGGTGTTATGGCAGAGAGAACTGGACAGCTGAATGCGGTCCGATCATTGGTCCAATTAGCGACGCCTGGTCCGTTACTGGTGATAAAGCCAGAAGAATCAGTTACTCAATCCGGTAAAGAAATACGACTTTCTATCGTGGACGGGCGAATCAGTGCATCAGACGAGAGCACGTTCAAATTGGGCTATGACCCCGAGATTCTGCAATTCAAACAACTCGATAATGCTGAGTTGATCGACACGGGCATGAGCACCACAGTGGACAATGTCAGGCAAGCAGGAGCCATTACGTTCCACTTCGCTCGCCCGGCCCAGCGTTTATCACGAACTATGAATGTCACCTTTGTGGCGAAGGCGCCAGGGGTATCCCTGATTCGTATCGAACTGACCGGTCCTAGCAATGCGCTGCAGGCAGCACCAGAAGTAGTCGGGACAGGGCTGGTGAGAGTGCGATGAGAGAGGACGGACTAACACTCATCGAGATTCTCATCACCATGTCCATCATTGTAATCTTAGCCTCGGTCGCCATGCCTCTGAGTAAGGTATCGGCGAAACGAGCCCAGGAGATTGAGCTTCGCCAGCATCTTCGGACGATTCGCGGCGCAATCGATCTGTTCAAGACGGAATGGAATCGCGATGGAGACGTCTTACTTGGATCAATCTGTATGAAGAATAGGTTGGTATGTAAGGAAATCACCGGGCCGTACGGCTATCCCAAGTCTCTCGATGTTCTGTTAGGAGTAAAACTGACGGGAGAAGAGGCGACGGTTCGAGGCACCACGGTTAGGCGTTATTTGCGGGTGATGCCGATCGACCCGTTGACCGGCAAATCCGATTGGGCTTTGCGTTGTTATAAAGATCGCCCAAAGCCGTCTAGTTGGTGCGGTATGGATGTCTACGATGTGATGACACAAAGCGAAGAGTTTGCGCTCAATGGTACCAAGTATCAGGATTGGTAAGGTGGACGGATGGAATGCAAAGGGTTTTACACTGATTGAACTCATGATCGTCGTGTCCATTGTCGGCATTTTGGCCACGATCGCCGTTCCGTCCTATCAATCATCAGTGATCAAAGCACGAGAGACCGTGTTGCGGCAAGATCTGTTCACGCTCCGCGAGTTGTTGGATCATCACCGTGCGGACAAAGGGAAGTACCCTCCATCCTTGGATGATCTAGTAACTGCAGGATATCTGCGGGCCATTCCCAAAGACCCCTTTACGAATTCGCCGAACTCATGGCAACAGATCATGGAACCGACAGAGGGTGGTATCTTTGATGTGTATTCAGGGTCGGACATTATTGGGACAAACGGGACTCCATATAACCAATGGTGAACTTACGCGTGAGATTGGCCGGAGTAGATTCCGCCTTAGGTGCAAAGTGTTTCGAGTGATGGGGGAATGGGGAAGGACGTCCATCGGAATTCTTCTACTCGGAATGTCGGCCTGTAGTCCGCTTGAATCTGTGATTGTAGAGTCAGAGATGTCGGATCTTCAACTCACGATGGATACTCTCAAGGCCTCATTGCGAGATGCCAAGCGAACGGTTGCCGAATTGAGAGTAGAGGCGGACGCACGGCGCCTGGAATTGGCCGATGTACAGATCGCCCGGGCGCAGCTTGATGGGCGCATTCGGGAGGTGGAACGTCGGTTGACCGAAGCCCGTCATGTGATTGATCTTCAACGGGCTGAGCTGGCTCAGTCGCGTTCTGAGCGCGAACGGGTTGCTCGAACCGAAGTCCCACGTCAGAATCAACGAAAGCACCTTTACCAAAACTCATCTAAGCTGGAGAAGCCCACGAAGGTAGAAATATCAGAGGCTATGGCCCCCGGAGATGGTGAACCGGAGTTGGCGACCGTACACCATGGGCGCGAAACACTGGCGGACGATTCTCGGGAAAGTACCCACATACCTTCACACACTATGGGATTCAACACCTCTACGGTCGGAGAGAGACAAGATAGTTCTCAATCACCCACCATGACCACTCGGTTACGCGTGTTGATCAAGGCTGGAGATACGCTCTGGAGCCTCGCGCAACGACATCGTACTTCTGTGAAGCGCCTCATGACAATCAACGCACTTTCCAATGATCGTATACGAGCAGGTCAAATGCTTTGGCTTACTGAATTGTCTACCGGCGAATCCGAGCACGAACGAATGTAGGCATGTACCGGGCTAGCAGCGTGTCTTGAAGGTCTAGCTATGGCAGTATTTGCATACCGCGTTGCACGGGCTGATGGTTCGACGATCCAGGGACATGTCGAAGGGGAAGAGGAATCTGTCGTTCGCGCCAAATTAGAAGCACAAGGATTGTTAGTTTTTAATCTTCACCGTCGTGGGATGGTCTCGGTGAGGACGGGCAAGTCTCGGTCATGGAGCGGACTTCCGCTAGGTCAGTTCTTAGTCTTCAATCAAGAATTACTGGCTCTCTTCAAGTCGGGGTTGCCGATCTTACGAGTGTGGGATTTGCTGATCGAACGCGCTGGCCACGCTGGATTTCGGCAGACATTACGTGAGGTACGAGAAGACATTCGAGGTGGAACATCAGCCTCCGATGCATTGACGAAACACCCGTTGTATTTTCCTGAGCTCTATGTCGCTACGGTAAAGGCAGGAGAGCAATCGGGCAATCTTCCTGAGGTGCTGCAGCGATACATTACATACCTAAAGCTCATGATGGGGCTTCGTCAAAAAGTGACGAAGGCGATCTCCTATCCGATTTTCCTGGTTCTTATCGGCATGGCCGTGATTGGATTTCTATTGACCTATGTCATGCCGACTTTTGTATCAGTCTATGGAGAGGCCACGAAGACTCTCCCCTGGGCAACTCAAGTCGCACTCGACTTCGTGACACATGCGGAAGTTTGGGGATTACCCACTAGTGCCGTGGTGATCGGTGTCATCCTAGGCATACACGCTTACTATACCACCGCAATAGGGCATCTTGTAATCGATCGCCTTGTGCTGAAACTTCCACTCGTGGGGCAGATAGCAGTCAAACATAATACCGTGCAACTCACGAGAACACTAGGCACTATTTTAGCGGGAGGAACTCCGCTCGTCGATGCTTTGCAAGGCGCTCGATCAGCTGTATCGAACCGTTTTGTCTCACAAGAATTGATGGCGGCAGTCAACGATATACGTGAGGGAATGACTTTGGCCATTGCCTTGGATCGTCCTAGAATCCTGCCCCGGCTTGCGATCGAAATGTTATCGGTAGGTGAAGAAACGGGTTCACTCGATACGATGCTACGGGATGTCGCAGAGTTTTATGAGGCCGACCTTGACACCAGGCTGACACAGCTGACCACGTGGATCGAACCGGCGTTGCTGTTGGTGATGGGAATATTGGTGGGCGGAATCGTGATCGTCATGTATCTACCCGTCTTTCAGATGGCTGGGACAGTTGGCGGATAGATCGTAGAAAATCGAATCGTGCACGAAGCCGATGTTATGACCCAGGACGTTACACATGCTACGTAACCTTGCTCGGCCTTCTCTTGCTGAGATCCTAGTCGGCCAGGGTGTGCTTGCAAAACAGACGGTGGAAGATGTCCTGGGTCGATTGAAGGGTGTACCGGCAGTACTAGGACAAACGCTGGTCCGTGAGGGACTTCTCTCAGAGGATCAGCTGGCTCAAGCACTGGCCGTTCAATGTGGTCTTCCTTACGATCCGTTGACGAGTTTTCAAGTCGATCCCCGCTACTACGAGACGATATCCGTCAAGCTGATGCAGCGATTTCCGTTCATTCCCATCTCCGAGAGAGACAGTGTGCTGACCATTGCCGTCGCAGATCCTCACAATCTGTTGAGGCTCGACGAATTGGAGCTCATGATCGGAAAGCCGTTGGAGTTGATCGTCAGTTCCAAGAGCGCGATTCTGTCCGCATTGGACCGTAGTGCGGGCTCCAGCCAAGCCTTGCGCGAGCTCGAAGCAGAGTATCGATCGGTGTTGTTGAAAGAAGATGATCGAGGAGAAGAGATTGCAGCCTTTGATCAAGGAAGGGAAGACCAAAGTCCTGCCGTGAAGCTGCTGGACTCTATCCTACTGAGCGCGATGCAGCGCCGCGCCAGCGACATCCACATTGAAGCCGCAGACCGCGCCACTAAAGTTAAACTTCGTGTCGATGGCATTCTGATTCCGGCCATGGAGCCGCTGGATATTCGATTGCACGCCCCCTTGGTGTCACGCCTGAAGGTTATGTCCGAGCTTGATATCGCCGAGCGTCGGGTGCCGCAGGATGGAAGTTTCCGAATGAGGCTCGATCGAAAGACCGTGGACTTTCGTGTCTCCATCCTTCCAAGCGTCTTTGGTGAGTCGGTGGTGATTAGAATATTGGACCGAGACTCGATTGCGGCCGGAGTGTCGGCGTTGAAGCTTGAACGGCTTGGTTTTAACCCGGAAGATTTGAGGCGATTTCGGAGAGCGATTGCCCGTCCTTACGGCATGGTATTGGCGACAGGGCCGACTGGAAGCGGAAAGACGACGACGTTGTATGCCGCCATATCTGAGATGAACACGCTCGAAGACAAGCTGATTACCATTGAAGATCCTGTTGAATATCAGCTTTCTGGTGTGGTGCAAATTCCTGTCAATGAAAAGAAAGGTCTGACGTTTGCTCGGGGCCTTCGGTCCATCCTTCGCCATGATCCGGACAAAATTATGGTCGGTGAAATCCGAGATCCCGAAACGGCACAGATCGCGATCCAATCTGCTATGACAGGTCACCTCGTACTGACGACAGTCCATGCGAACAATGTATTTGATGTGATCGGTCGATTCGCATCGATGGGGATCGATTCCTATAATTTCCTCGCAGCACTTAACTGTGTATTGGCGCAGCGACTGGTACGAATATTTTGTCCATCATGTCGGACTCCAGTCAAAGCTCAGAAGGTTCTCATCGAAGAATCGGGGTTGGACTATGAACAGTACAAGGATACGGCGTTCTACGAAGGAAAAGGATGTGCGTCATGCCTTGGTACGGGGTATCGCGGCAGAAAATGCATCACGGAATTTCTTGATTTGACGGATGAAATCAAAGAGATGATCCTTGCGGATCGACCACTTTCAGAAATACGGTATCGAGCCGTGACTGACGGAATGATCACGCTTCGGCAATCGGCGTTGAACAAAATATTGAATGGGGAGACATCGCTACGGGAAGTCAATCGTGTAACCTTCAGCGAGGAAGGATAGCCTGATGTGGGAATGGGTCAATAGCCGACCACAGTATTGTTTGAAGTTCGGCATCGACTCAATCGCGTGGGCCGAAACCGAATGGAACTGGCGCGGGTATCGCCGGCACAGATGCATCATATCAGCTCTTTCCAATGGCATGGTGAAACCTTCACCCATTGTTGAAAATTTATCGCAGCTTCCTGAATTGGCCAAACGTATTTTATCCATCACCGGTTCGGGATCGGATGACAACATCACAGGGGCCCCGGCCCTCTCTGGTCCTCCTCGACGAATCACAGTGCTGCTTCCTGACACTGCAGTCAGAGCTACGGTGTTGTATCTGGAACAGCTGCCCTCACGGCGTGAGGATCGCGAGGCGCTGATTAGGTGGCGGTTGGGTCAAGAACAGCTGTTTCCACTCAATGGAGCCAAGATCATGTCTCATGTGCCCCACAATCAATGGTGCGGCTCACAGCGAGCCTTCACGGTCTTGACAGTAGCGATTCAAGAATCCGTGCTAAGACAATACGAGGCTCTCTGTGAATCCGTCGGGTTGATTCCTCATGACGTGGGGATCACAAGTTTACGGCTCTTCAATCTCTGGCGGAGAACTTCTGGCAGGTCTGATTGGAAACGTCGCGATGTCTTCTGGGTCAGCATCTCTGATCATGCCTTGACCACTATGATATGCCAACGAGGACGCCTGTTGTTCTATCGATGCAAACTCTTGGGCACTAAAACGGATGGTGTATTGGCAGCGACAGACATGCTGAACAAGATTCTTGAAGAATGCGGTGCCTCTCTAGCGTTCTATCGACAACAATATCCATCCGCGATCATTAAGGAAGCTGTGATCTGCGCAGATGAAGATATGCCAGTCCTGAAAGAGCGGATGAAAGCAGAACTCCTGCTCTCCGTGGAACAGCTCGGCTGGGAATCGGTTGAAGCCCTTGGAAGAGTAGCAAAGGGAAGCCACGGAGGAATGGCGTCGTTGGCGGCGATGGCAGGAGTGGCTTAGCATGACGATAGGGAACGTTTTAATCGGAAGACTCATCGAACCACTCAAAGCTATCCCTCTGCCGGGCGGTGCTAATGATCAGTTTCAGATAAATTTAAGCCACCAGTATCGGCCTGTGATGGTTCCGCTTCGATTGCTCTTGATTACTGCATGTGTCCTCCTCGCATTGGGGATTTTCTGGAATCTCAGACAGATGAGTTTAGTCTATCAGGAATGCCGGATTATTGAGGCGGAACTGGATCGAGTACGACAACAGGACCGAGACTTGATTGCAGAGGCTCGGCATGAAGGCATTGATTTGTCCGAAGAAGCACTAAAGAAACTACCTTTCGAGGTCCAGTTGGCTAATCAGATTCTAGAAAAGAGAACATTTTCGTGGACCAGGTTTTTGACCGAATTGGAACAAGCGATTCCTTCACACCTTGCGCTCATCAGCGTTCGCCTGGATCAAACCGGCACGATGGTTCGACTGAAGGGTACTGCGACGAGCTTCGAAGATATTACGACCTTCACCGTCGGACTCCAGGATCACGTGATCTTTAAGGACCCGATCTTGGCGCAGCATCGTGTCGCCCCGAACGGGTTGGTGGAATTCGATATCGCCTTGCAATACCGACATGAAGGAATGTGAGCATGAAACATCGCCTGCTTTTTCTGTGGCAGCATCCTTTCGCACCGTTGATTCCATGGGCGGGAGTTGCTCTTGGTCTTCTTTTCGTGATGTTCCTCGTCCAGAATTTCGGTGTGGCAACTGCTCGAGCGGACCGGGAGCGCTTGGAGAATGAATGGTCTGCCACACGACAGGCGTTGATGTACCACCGAGAAGCAAGAAAAGCGAAAAATGATTTGAGTCAAGTATGGGCAGTGCTCTCCGCCGAGCGTGACTTCACTCCGTTAGCGCTCCGAATTTCAGATGATGCGAAGCAGAGTCGAGTCATCTTACCGGCGTTGTCCTATAAGACTGAGCCCACTCTCGTCGTGAATACGAGCAAAGGGCTGTTACAGGGGTTGATGACGGGGCGCTACGAAGATCTCCGCCGATTCATCTATGGCCTTGAGACGGCGAAAGAGTTACTGTTTATCGAGGATCTTGAGCTGACTCGGTCCGGAGGCGTGCAGGACGCGCTGTTGACCTTCAATATTAGGATTGCGGCGTACCTTCGTGGCGATACTGGGGAGTCTAGTTCGTCACGGCCAGCACAATAGCCATGGATGCGAAAAGGAAGACGATTCTCGCTGTCTCGCTTATCCTGCTGTGGGTAGGACTGGCTGTGTGGCAATGGCGGCTGCTGCAGAAGCCAGTTCATGTTCCGCTCACGAATGTCACAGGTCACCCTTCCGTGACACGACGTGTGGAAACGGGACGAACAAGCTTGCGTGTAAACCTTGATTTACTGGCATCCACGGCCCTTCAACGTCAGGCAACCTTTGCGGTGCCTCGAAACATTTTTGCCGTGCCCCGTCACGATGGGACATTCGCAGCCGGAGATGCCTCAACTCCCGTGAACCGGCCTGGTTCGGATTCAACTGAGAGTTCAACGCAATACGAAGATACGTTGAAATTAGACCAGTATCGATACCTAGGCTATCTTCGCGTGGACTCAAGGCGCCGTAAAGATAACGATATTGCGGTACTCAAGAGAGACGGTGAGGTCCTGGTGCTCAAGATCGGTGATCGTGTCGACGACCATCTGATCCTCAAGGCGATCAATTCTGAAAGCGTGACCATTCGAAATGTCGGTACCCACAGGGATCAAACGGTATCATTATCGGAAGAGTCATCGGAAGAACCAACAGGTCAGGAGTAAATGGATAATGAGGAATCACTTAGTCTCGCAGAGGCGACAAGAAACAGGGTTCTCATATCTCATGATGATGATTGCCATCACTCTTATGGGCCTGGCTATGACAGTGGCTGCCCGTCAATGGAAAACGATGGTGCAGCGTGAGCTCGAAGCAGATTTGCTTGCCAAGGGGATAGAAATCCAAACGGCCTTGGCACTTTATTCATCCAGTGCAAAAGCCGGAAGAGTTATGCCTGGTGAGGTGTACCCACAAACACTCGCCGAACTCACGAGGCCGCCTAAGCCCTTTCTCAGGAAGGTCTACCTCGATCCGATGGAACATGGTGAATGGGAATTGCTGCGCGCGCCCACTGGAGGCATTATGGGAGTCCGAAGCAAAAGCAAACACAAACCGATCAAGCAAACTAACTTCCCACTTGCTGTGCGTCATTTTGAAGGAAAGCCGACGCATTACGATTGGGTGTTCCAACATCCCAATCCATCCATGGCGTCGGTTGCCGGACCTATCACAAGTCCACTGATAGTTCCGAGGCAATCAACGATATCCGAACAGCCTCTAGTTTCTGATGAACTAGATTCACCAGAATCAATGGACCCTCAGGGGGACGCGGTAGATTCGACCGAATCCCCTTCAATAGAAAACATCCAATCTACCAACTAATCCCCCTGCCACCCTATGGGAAGGACGGGCGAAAGCGATCATAACCTTCCACAGTTTGGCATTCCGATCCGATCCGATCCGATCCGACCCGGGTCGATATTGCAAGTTGCTGGCGCTCATACCGATCACCTTCAAGGCAGGGCGTTCGGTCAAGCCGGTGCGCCTATCACTTTTTCGGAATATCTCTTGTGTCCCTGTGAGGTAGCCCAGAGGTCTATTTTGGTGATCCGCAAAGCCTTGGCGGATGGGTCCTAACAAAAATCCGAATCGTTTACCGCGACAATATCTTCCTCACGGGACCGACTTCTCGCGCTATTCCCACGCGGAGTTGAACAGGATTGCGTTACGGCTCAATCAACTCCCGAGAAAGATAAGGGTTTCAAACACCAGCGGCTATATTTTTGAGGACAGCATTGCGTTCACCGTTGAACCTCTCCCCCTTCTTCAACTCCACATAGCAGGCGTGACGACCTTCTATTCATGCCCATTGCGGCGTCCAATGCATTGGTCTGCTTCGTGAAAGCACACTCCGCGTGATACACTTCCTCTCCCTATGTTCAATATCATTCTTTATCAACCGGAGATTCCCCCGAATACGGGCAATATCATCCGCCTCTGCGCCAATACCGGTGTGCGACTACATCTTGTCAAACCGTTGGGATTTTTGCTCGAGGATAAGCAGCTGACACGCGCCGGATTGGACTACCACGAATTTGCGACCATCAGCGTCTATGACGACTGGGCGGCTTGTGCAAAACGCTTCCCTGACGGTCGTTTATTTGCCGTCTCGACAAGAGGCACCCAACGCTACGACCGGGTTGCATACGAGAAGAATGATGTGTTTCTGTTCGGGCCGGAAAGTCGAGGACTACCGACTGAGTTGCTGGAATCAGTTTCCAAGCCACAGCGGATTCGCCTACCCATGATGCCCGGTAGCAGAAGTTTGAATCTTTCTAATACTGTTGCAGTCGTGGTGTACGAAGCCTGGAGACAAATTGGGTTTGACATTAGCTGAGGACCACTATTGCCAGCTTACGAAAGCAACTATGGCCTTTGCGTTCTCTCATACCTTTGTCGCCCTTGCATTAGGCAAAACATTTCAACATCCCATCATGGCATGGCCTGTCTTGCTGTCAGGCGCAGTCTGCTCGATTGTTCCGGCCCTGGATGTCATCGGTTTTTACTTCGGCTTCAATACGGCGACCTCTGGGGTCATCGCGGTATGACACATTCCCTCTTGTTTGCCTGCCTGTTGAGCGCTGCTTTTGTGGCTATGCGACAAGGGTCAACACATCGCTGACACATGAATTGGGTGTTATGCGCGACAACA